>OZ244191.1:0-1107491 GCA_965216745.1 Anaplasmataceae bacterium
TGCATAAGCATAGCCAATCATCAAAAGAGCAAACCAATGTTCAAACCAACGAAAAAAAACAAACAAATTATGTTTTTCCCAGATATAATCAGATCCCAGAATTCAGAGTGGAAATGTCGATGAATATATTAAAAACAACAATTAATGCTATATCTGTAATCACTAGAACAGCTTTTAATACAATTGGCACAATTGAAAATAAAATTGCTTCAACTTTATTTGGACCGGAGAAAGTATATAATACAAGAGTACCTATTAATCCAAACACAGTGTCATACAAAAGTCAGAACAAAGAAGAAATACCAAGCTCAAAGATTGACCAAATAACAGCCAAACAATTATCAAATCAAACAATAGATATATCATCAAGATGACAGAGGTTGGAATGTACTTATGTAAAAGCTGTTCTAAATCTGTCTCTAAGTGGTCAGGAAAATGCCCGGGATGCAATGAATGGGGAACATTGGAAGAATCAGATCCCTCTTCGTATTCAAAAAACTCTAAAATCCTAAAATTACATAATATTTCTATAGAGAAAACATCAAGAATCTCAACTGGAATCGGCGAAATAGATAAAGTTTTAGGCGGTGGCATTGTGGCTGGTTCAGCGATTTTAATAGGCGGAGAACCAGGAATAGGTAAATCTACGCTTTTAATGCAAATAGCTTCAAAGTTTTCTCAAGATTGTTTGTATATATCTGGCGAAGAGTCAGCTAGTCAAATTTCCATGAGAGCTAGAAGGCTTGGACTATCAAATTCAGGATTTTTATTGCTAGAATCCAATTCTCTTCAAGATATAAAAAACACAATTCAAAATCACAAAAAAACAAATCTAATGATCATAGATTCAATACAAACTACATTCTCTAAAGAGAACTCATCCGCAATACCAGGCAGTATAACCCAGGTAAGAGTTTGTACATCCGAACTTATGGAAATTGCAAAAAAAAACAATATTATACTTATAATAGTAGGACATATAACAAAAGATGGGCAAATTGCAGGACCAAAAACCTTAGAACACATGGTTGATGTAGTTCTATATTTTGAAGGACAAAAAGATTATCAGTTCAGAATATTAAGAGCCGTGAAAAATAGATTCGGAATGTCAAATGAATCTGCTATATTACAAATGTCCGAAAAAGGATTACAAGAAGTTGACAATCCCTCATCTTTTTTTCTAAGCGAAAGCGATTATTCTTATAGCGGAATATCAATTTTTGCAGGCATGGAAGGATCAAGAGCAATATTGATAGAAATACAAGCATTGATATCAAAAACACATATGCCAACTCCAAGAAGAGCTGTTGTAGGTTGGGACGTAAATAGATTAGCAATGATAATAGCAGTACTTAACACCAGATATGGTGTGTTCTTAAATGACAAAGAAATATATTTAAATATAGCAGGAGGAATAAAAGTGCAAGATACAGCTGCTGATTTGGCAGTAGTTTGCGCTCTGCTTTCTGCCTCTGCAAACAAACCAATCAAAAACAATTGCATAATATTCGGAGAAGTTGCACTTTCGGGAGAAGTAAGAAAGGTTAATTTTACGGGAACAAGAATAAAAGAAGCTAAAAGACTTGGGTTTCATGAGTCTATAATACCTTATTCCAAACATGACGAAAAAATTCCCAACTCTCAGACAATAAGGCACGTGAAAGATTTACAAAAAATAATCTAATTATATATAACAGCAAATCTCTAAAAAATAAATCCAAACAAAATCATGTATATTAAAAATTAGTTATATTCAAATGCATGTTATAAACAAGATACTATCTATTGACCACGACATGTGCTATAGAATGACAGGTATGATCCTATTTAATTATATAGCTGAAATTGGGGCAAATGCACTAAAATCTACAGCAAATATTGGTGAGACAACAAGATTTATTATGTTGTCTCTTATATCTGCATTTAGAACTCCTTTTCACTTGTCAAGAATATTAGAACAAATATACCAAATAGGAATCAAGTCTCTCCCTATAGTTGCTATAACTGCATCTTTAACTGGAGCAGTTTTGACCTTACAAACATATGTAGGGTTTTCAAGAATAAATGGACAAGATGCTATAGCAAGTGTTGTAGTTATGTCAATGACTCGAGAATTAGGACCAGTACTTGTTGGACTGATTCTATCTGGAAAAGTTGGGTCTTATATTGCAGCACAAATAGGTACAATGAAGATCACAGAACAATTAGAAGCATTATCTACTTTGTCTTGTGATTCAACCCAGCATTTGATAGCTCCCAGGATAATAGCAAGCTCTATTTCATTGCCTATTCTGGTCTTAATAGCTGACATTATAGGAATATATGGTGGTTACCTTGTTGCAACTTATAAATTTCACTTCGATAGCTCTTTTTATGTTCAGAGCTCTGTGAATTTCCTAAAAATGTCAGACATCTTTTCAGGAATGGTAAAAGCAACTTTCTTTGGGTTTATAATAGCCACAATGGGATGTTATCACGGATATAAAGCAAGCAATGGAGCAAAAGGAGTTGGAATGGCCACTACTCAAGCCGTTGTATCTTCTTCAATAATGATTATATTTTTTAATTACGTGATAACTTATATTTTTTTTGTATGAAGGAATTAATCAAAGTAAAAAACCTATCGCTAGAATTC
Source organism: Anaplasmataceae bacterium (assembly GCA_965216745.1). Lineage (GTDB taxonomy): Bacteria > Pseudomonadota > Alphaproteobacteria > Rickettsiales > Anaplasmataceae. Next base: position 2,636 of record OZ244191.1, read on the forward strand.
GGTAGAAATAAAATATTTGAAAATATAAGCTTTGACATTACAGAAAATGACTCAATAGCAATTATGGGTGCTTCTGGTAGCGGAAAAACGGCTTTAGTGAAAAATATAATTGGGTTACTCAAACCTTCCAATGGAACAATAGAGATAAGTGGTAAAAACATATTAGATCTCTCTGTTGAAGAAAACTGCAAATCAAACAACATAGCAATGGTGTTCCAGAACGGGGCTCTTTTAGACAGTATAAATGTATGGGAAAACATTGCATTCAAACTAACAGAAATATACAGAAAAAACAAAAAATCAGCCAAGAAAAGTGCATTAAAAGCTTTGGAAATGGTAAATTTAGAACCAAGCCTATGCAATAAAAACATAGAAGAACTATCTGGTGGAATGCGCAAGCGAGTTGCAATAGCCAGAGCACTAATAACAAAACCAAAAATAATAATATTAGATGAACCAACCACTGGATTAGATCCAATTACTACAAACATTGTCAATAAAACAATCAAAGACAATTTTAAAAACGCAACAAGGATAACTGTAACTCACAATATCTCATGTGCACTTTCTATAGCAAACAAAATCATGATGATCTATAAAGGCAATTTATTATGGTATGGGGAATGTAATCAAGTGTTTAAAAGCCAAATACCTTATATACAAGAATTCATCAACGCAAGTACAATAGAAATAGAAGCAGCAAAACTCTTCTAAAAATCTCTTTGACCACTACTGACCATGTCAACAAACTTAACAGAATTATTGGATGATTTTGAATTGATCTTAGACCTCAGATCTCTATCAATTTCAATAATGTTATATAATGAATCTGCTGTCTTTTCAGCTCTATCAGACATGAATTTCAAATCTTCTAAAAGATATGTTGCACGTTTAAGCTTGACCTCAATATCTCCATTTAAATCACACACTATTGCTTTAATATCATAAACACCTTGATTGGCAACTTTTATGACATTTTCAAGCTTACTGTTCAGAGGAATCAAATCAGCACAGCTAACACGAATTTGTTTCAATATATAAATAAACCTCAAAAAACAGAAAATTATTATACAAAGCAATAAAGCTATTATAGCATCAAACATTTTCACCACCTTCAACATTTGTTTCTGATTCAATTGATTTTGTCTTTGTTGATATATCTTTCATTGCTGAAACATCCACAACACGATCAAACAATTGAACAGCCAACATTTCACCAACTTGTCCCACCTCTCCCACACCAACAGTTACACCGTTAACTAAAAGATTAACCTGCTTGTTATGAGAAAACATTATAGTATTACCCAGCTCCAGATATTTAGATAAAGTTTCAAATTCAACACTCTTGTCCTGTAAAGCTATACTCAATTCAACTTTGGCCTCATTTATTTTACCATCAAAATGGGGAGTCCAACTACCTCTAGAAACAAGTAATGGTTGTTTGCCAAGCTCCTGTAGGAAATCTTGCAAAAGACTATGTGGCAAACACAATTGGAATCTAGCATCTCCCATAACAATTACATCGCATAAAAAAGCATCTTCATTAAAAGGACCAATAGGACCATTTATTTTACTGTAATGAATTGCAGCACCATCAATAAGATTTTGCATAGACAAAGCAAAAGAATCACAGATAATTTTAACAAAACAACCAATCATTGACTCATCAACTTTCTTCAAATCACCTTTAATAGGGACTATAGAAGAAGAATTGGCGCCCAGAAAAGAATTGACTACAAAATTGACAACTTCTTGATTAAGTACAATCAAACCATCGTTCTGAAAGTCCGAAGATCCAAATTTATAAATCAATACATTTTCTTGTTTTACAAAATCATCAAGTACAACTTCTTTAAGCTCTTTAATTGATACTTGTATCTCTTCGTTCATTATAGAAAGCATTTTTTCGGAACAAAATTTAACAAAAAGTTCAGACACATATGCCATTGTAGGCATTCTGGCTACAGAAAGTGACTTATTTCTAAGTAGCTCTTGCATCAAATCTTTATCTGATGATTCAGATTTTTTTTTATTATTTTTAATTGCACTTGACATTCTTAACTTTACTTAATTGATATTTCTTGGAACAATACATCTGCAACAGGAACAATCTTGTTGACACGAAGTAGCAACTCTTCTCGCATATGGTACATAGAGGAAGAATCAGAAAGATCTGCTTCCCTAATTCCATACATATATGAATTCAATATATCTCTTATCCTAGGCATATATTTAATAATATCGGGCTCTAAAGTGTTAGATTCAATTTCAAATGCGATTTTAATGTTTAGCACTTTATCAACACCGTCATCATTTTTAGCAGCAGACTTTATATGAACATCAAATGGATCTAAAACGAAAAAATGAGGACCAGGTTTAGGAACAATGGCTAATTCTTCAGATGGGGCAGATGACATAAATAAAAATCCACCAACACCTAAAACACTCAATATAACAAAACCTAGAACTATAATGAGAATCTTTTTATTCATAACAAAATGAGTATATTACACCATATCTTGCAGTCAAATAAAAAATCTATACAAAATGTTGAAAGTAGCATCAAAGATCCAATAAAAATTTTCAATAGCATAACTCATGACATTAAATTAAAGCCAATATTTATTGCAGAATTCACAAAGATAAATAAAACAAATAAGTTGATAAAATGATCAAAAACAATAAAATTATGAAAATGATTACATTATATTAATATGATAGAATATCCAAACATTGACCCAATAATGCTACAAATAGGAAAAATTTCCATACATTGGTATGGCATAAGCTACATTGTATCTGCAATTTTTGCAATTTTTTACACCTCTATTATATCAAAAAACACAAATTCTATATTAGAAAAAAAAATAATCACACTAGATATCGTGACATACATATGTATAGGTTTAGTAGTTGGAGGAAGAATAGGTCATGTGATCATATATGACATTGAGTACTTCAGACAAAACTTCTTAGAGATATTCCAAATATGGAAGGGCGGAATGTCATTTCATGGAGGATTAATAGGAGGAGCGGTTGGAAACTATATTGCAGCAAAAAAATACCAAGTAAGTTTTTTGCATCTCTCAGACAGATTCTCTTGCTCAATACCATTTGGTATATTTCTTGGGCGAATAGCAAATTTCATTAATGCAGAATTATATGGTAAAACTACAAACATTTCCTGGGGAATGATTTTTCCAGGTTCAGATAATTTAGCAAGACATCCTACTCAAATATACGAAGCACTAACAGAAGGATTTCTATTATTTATAATAGTCAATTGTTCATGGAAAATTAACTATATAAGAGAAAAAAAAGGATTAACTTCATATATATTTATAATTGGTTATGGAATTTTTAGGTTTATTTTAGAATATTTTAAAGAACCAAATTACAAATCCATCTTTAATTCTACATTTTTAACCACTGGACAGTTTTTTAGCATTGCAATGCTAATTTTTGGGTTTACTATGTATGCCATAACACATAAAAAATCAAAATGATTGCACCTATAATGATCAACATACCCCCGGATGTTTTTGCAATAGAACCACACGCATTAGATCCCAGCGGTACAAACAAAGAGATTTTAACCAAAGAGTACAAAAAATTACTATCTGACTTTAGCCCTGCAGGAGTATGCATAATGGGGCCTGGCGGAACAAACAAAACACACGAAGAATTCCAAAAAAGGAATAATGGTTTTTTTACTGAAAAGTGGCTTAAATTATTGATTCGAGACTTGAAATGTTCAGTAGATCATAAAATGATTATATCAATAGATGCAGAAGGAGGTCGAGTAGATAGACTTAAAGAATTAAAAGAATATGGCCCACACATTAGCTCTAAAGCAGCTTCAATTATACGATATCAAAAGGATGATATAACAATAGATGAATTAAAAACAATATGTGGCAGTGATATGATCAGTAAAATTGATCATACTTATAATACAAAATGTGGAAATACAATCCTTAGTAATGATGAGCGTAGATCTTTTGTTGAAAACAATTACAAAGATATTGCATCGAAGCTAAACTTTATGGGATTCAACATGAATTTTGCGCCCGTGGTTGATATGAATGATATCCAAAACAATGTTATAGGAGATAGAAGCTTTGGAACAGATAAAGAACAAGTGATTGAACTAGCTTCATTTGTTTGTCAGGAATTCTTGTCAAAAGGCATAACACCAGTTATCAAGCATTTTCCAGGACACGGCATTACTGAGCAAGACACTCATCATACTCAAGCATCTGTAGATAAAAATCCTGAAGAACTAGAATACAGTATGTCTCCTTTCACCGAAACATTGAAAAGAAATCCTCAAAAATGTGCTGTAATGTACTCACATATCACTTGTAATTCTGTAGACTCTAATTTTCCCTCTAGCCTTTCTAATCATTGGCAAGAACAACATCCATTACACGACTCAGCATTAATAGTTACAGATTGCATCGGAATGGCTGCACTTGAAAAGTTTGGAAAAATTAAAGATAGAATGCAACATGCTTATAATGCTAATATAGATTTAATATTATACTGTCAGATAAAAACAATTGAAGAAGCAAAAGAAATTCTACAAGAAGCATCAAATTATAAACCTAGCGAAAAACTTCTAAATTTCACACAAAATACAAACTCAATTAATCCAAGAGTAAAAAGCTTTCAAGGGGTATCTATAGACATATAGACAAGGTTTTCTTCATAAAAATAATTAAATAGACTTTGACCTGTTTGAGTTTTGCATATGTACGTTCATCAAAAGACCAAATGCAAGAGTTGCTGTCATCATCATGCTCCCACCATACGAAATGAATGGTAGAGGCACACCCACAACAGGAAACATCCCAATAACCATGCCAACATTTATGACCACATGCCAAAAATACATTGAACATATCCCAACACAAAGAATTGCGTTAAAAAAACAATTGTTTTGAAGAGCACGAATTGATATAATAAGACCCCTAATGATAAATAGAAAATATATTATTATAAGCAAAAAAGCACCTATAAAACCAGATTCTTCTGCAAAAACAGTGAAAGCAAAATCTGTATGTTTTTCAGGCAAAAACTTCAATTGAGCCTGAGTGCCAGAAAGAAAACCTTTACCCCATACCCCACCTGATCCAATTGCTATTTTGGATTGCAAAGTATTATATCCAGAGTTCAATGGATCGGAGTCAGGTTCTAAAAAGGATAATATCCTTCGTTTTTGATATTCATACATAAAATTCCAAGCGATAGGAATAGAGATAAGAGTTGTTATACCAAGAACTATAAAATACCTTATACTGACTCCAACAAAATAAAAAATCGTCAATCCAATCAAAATTAATATTATAGCAGTACCAAAGTTAGGCTGTTTTAAAATCGTCATAACAGGCAACAATAAAATTAAAACTGGCAATATAATAATTTTGAAACCATAGAAGTCATCACTTCTACAACCACTGAAGTATTTCGCAAGAGCTAAAATAAGTGACAGCTTCATTAGTTCAGAAGGTTGAAAACTAAATCCCCCAAAACGTATCCAGCGATGTACACCAGTTATTGAAGGCCCAAACAAATTGGCCATAGAAAGCAACAAAAAAGAAAAACCAAATATTTTATATGCGTTTCTATGAAAAAAATTTATATCTACAATAGATATAATTACGGACATAGGAGCAAAAAACAAAAAGATGTAAAGCTGATGTGAAGCAAATGGATCAAATTTGCCCCCAGAAGCTGAATAATGGACCAAAAAACCAAGCACGACCATAGATGCTATGCATGCACAAGATACCTTGCTAAAAGGGAAAGCCAATTTGCGATTTACTAAATAAGATCAGATCTAGAGAAGAAAAATTCTATTTCAGTAATTGCGTTTTGTGGACTGTCGGAACCATGAACGCAGTTTTTATCTATGGAATCAGCAAAATCAGCTCTTATTGTTCCACTTTCAGCTTTAGTAGGATCGGTAGCACCCATTATTTCTCGGTACTTAGAAACAACATCATGACCCTCTAAAACTTGAACCAACACAGGTCCAGAAACCATGAAATCACATAAATCTTTAAAAAAAGGCATTTGAGAATGTACAGCATAAAAAGCTTCAACTTGCTGTCTAGATAAATGGAGTTTCTTCTTAGCTATAATAGATATATCTGATTTTCTAATGTATTTATTTATATCTTCGATGATATTTCTGGAAACTGCATCAGGCTTAATTATACATAAAGTTCTAGTCAACATGAAAAACTCACAAAACAAAAATTATCAACAAATTCTAAAAATCATCTCTTGAAAGAAGATTCACTCTTAACTTGATTAGGCAAAGAGTATTGTTTTAGATCTGAAGCTGTGTTTAACATATTATCCGCCACAGAACAACCCAAATAGTCTCTTTTAGGGCATGAATGCCTGAGTTTCTGAGAATAATGTAGAACTATAGAATTTCTAGAAACCAAAAAAGCACTATCCACAGGCACCTTTAAGCTGGAAGCAAATTTTATAGCGGAATCGCAGTATTTGCTCTCGCACAAGAACTTCACAGATACTGGAACATAGTAACTAACCCAGTCCTGAAAAACATCAAGTGATTCCTGGCTTTCAACATTAAATGAAACTGTATTATTGTTGACATCAATCAATTGGTCAAACAATAAAATCTTAGCATTAGATGCAATTGGACTAAAGAGAAAAACAGAAGCAACGAAAAAAGAGCGTAAAAACAACATAAAAAAAACATCTAAAAATAATCAATCAACCATATATCCCCAAACGCCTTCTAAAGCCAGCTTACCAGCAGAAGAATCAACTGAACCCATAAGAACAGAATGCATAAAGTCAAACTCACAGGATGGAATCTTTATTTCACGAGATTGTACGGGATGTACAATGTGAGGAGTAACAGAAATAACAAGCTCGGTATCATCACTAACGAATGATGAACTTCTAAACAAAGCTCCTAGAAGAGGTATTTTAGCTATTCCAGGCAAATCAGCAACAGATACGGAAGTGTCATTCTTGACTAGTCCAGCTATCATAAAGCTTTCTCCTGGCATCAATTCAACAGTAGTTGAAGCTTTTCTAACGTTAAATGAAGGAATGTTTATTTTTCCCAAACTAGCTGTAGAACCACTAACAGTGTTTTGAACGTCAGAAACTTCAGGAGCAACATCCAAACGAATCAATCCTCCAGAAAGAACTGTTGGAGTAAATTTCACAGAAACACCAAAAGGTTTATAATCAACACCTAGAGAGCCAGAAGATCCAGGTATAATTACTGGAAATTCACCTCCAGCACTAAAACTAGCAGTTTGTCCAGAGATAGCAGTAAGTGTTGGACTTGCTAATATTTTATATGCACCTCTCATTTCTAAAGCTTCTAATTTAGCAGAAAGAGAATTAGAAAACAAAGTAGAAGTCAGTGCACCAATACCAAATGGAATCTCACTTACAGACATACCTGTATTTAAGTGATTACCTGATGGACTTTCAATATCAAAGCTTATACCAAGCTTTTTCAACTCGCTTCTTTGAACCTCTCCAACTCTTACAACCAAAGTAACTTGTTGAGAATCAGATATCTTCATAAGATTTACAACTCCGTTCTTAGCATAACCAGATACAACTTCATGAACTTTGTCAGATACATCTCTAGTGGAAACACTTCCAGATAATGCTATCTTACCATTCATGTGATCAATCCGGATAAATTGTTCAGAAGGGAACAACTCTCTCACTGCTCTCCTCACTCCAGGCAAATCTTCAGATATAACAACAGATATAGTTTTAATAGTTTTACCAGATTTATCTAAAACAGAAACTTTGGTTGAGCCTATGGAGTTACCTATTATTGAAAACCTACCTTGTTTATGCATAACAGCAGAAGCTATATTAGTATCTTCTGATTTAACTGAATGAGAATCAAGAATTTTAGTAAAAACTTCAGATCTATGAAGAGGTATAGAAACATCATGTGCATACGAATACAAAGGTGTAAAAAATAAAATAAATAAAAATAAAATTAACGGGCGCATAAACAAAACAATTTTCTCAACAAAACATATATTTTTCAAAATAGAAAAACAACATAAAATATTATATTGACTGAATTCATAACACGACTAAATTCAACTATCAACCAATTGATATTGCATTTATAGTCAAATATTGGTCTATTATAAAAAATAATCACTCAATTAAATAAAAAGTAATAATTTGATGCTGACAGCTAAAACTATAAATAACAAACTTAATATTTGATTTATTGTTGAAATTATTTTTTCAATTTGGTTAAATACATATTTCAACAAACGAAATTTCTAATAAAAAATACTCAAAACAATTAGAACTATAACTAATCAACTCAAAGAATCTATAGAAAATCAAAATCAATATTTATATATAAGTCAGATAATTTGTAATGTTTATTTGAAGTATTTCGTAAAATGGTATAAATATGTATCATAGTTCTCATTTCTTCGAGCTTAAAATGCCATTCCTATACTCCAGGCCTTGTGACGATTCTTTCATTGCCCCTGAATTTATTCTTGAATCTACAGAAGGTGTAGAATACTCCTTAGAAAAATGTATGGGTAAGAACGGCCTATTCGTGATGTTCATATGTAATCACTGCCCATATGTTCAGGAAATTATTGAAGAATTAGTCAAGCATTGCATAAAACTAGATCAGGATTTCAAAATAAAATCAGTTGCAATAATGCCAAATGACTATAATAAATACCCAGCTGATTCTTTTGAAAAAATGAAAGAATTTGCCATTGAGCATAAAATCAACTTCCCTTATTTGATTGACAGATCTCAATCAGTAGCAAAATCATACGGAGCTATTTGTACACCCGATTTATTTGTTTTTAACTCTAAATTTCAATTAAGATACAGAGGTAGGTTACTTTCTGAAGACAAAAAACAAAAAGATCTACTCAACGCTGCATCCACTATTGCACAAACTGGAGATGGCCCAAAAACTCAGTTCCCCTCTGGTGGTTGTTCAATAAAGTGGAAGTCATGAAATCAGATTTAAGCTCTATTTCAGACATAGTTATTGTAGCATCCACTGCTGTATTTATAGTAACCTTATTCTTACGAATGAAGATTAGCCCAGTTCTGGGATACTTCGTTGCCGGAGCATCAATTGGCTCACACGGACTCGGAATAGTACATGAATATGGCATGATGGAAGCCTTTGCGGAGTTCGGAATAGTTTTCTTGTTATTCCTTATTGGATTGGAGCTTACTTTCGAAAGACTGATTGCCATGAGGATTCATGTCTTTGGCTTTGGAACATTACAGGTTATAGTTACATCAATTGTAATTTGGTGTGCATGTTACGCCTACGGCATAAGTCCAAAAGGATCGGCAATAATAGGTGGGGCTTTAGCCCTTTCTTCTACAGCAATAGTTTTGCAGGTGTTAAAGGATAATAATAAAGACTCAAGCTTGGTTGGCAGACTAGCTATAGCAATATTGTTGCTGCAAGATTTTGCAGTTGTACCTTTGCTGGTATTCGTACAAATAATAGATTCCGGATCTTCCAGTGATTCTTCTGTTTTGATACTATTGTTAAACTCTCTATTGAAAGCATCAGTTGCTCTAATAGTCATATTTATAACTGGAAGAATTCTTCTTAGACCAGTTTTCAATGCTATTGTCTCAACTAAAAGTAGAGAACTATTCATAGCTACAACATTACTCATAATATTATTAGCAGCATATTCAACTGAGTCTTTGGATTTATCTATGGAATTAGGAGCTTTTGTTGCTGGTCTTCTGGTTGCAGAAACCGAGTATAGACACGAAGTAGAACAAGTAGTTTTACCTTTTAAAGGTTTATTGCTAGGTCTATTCTTTATGACTGTAGGGATGTCCATAGATCTCAAAATACTAATCAATGAATTTGCGACTATAATCGTTATGGCTTCTTCTTTAATCATTATCAAATCATCTATAATTGTGCTACTCTGTTATATATTTAAATTTAGGCTTGGAGACGCTATAAATTCAGGCCTATTGTTGTCTCAGGGTGGAGAATTTGCTTTTATATTGTTTGGAATGGAAGGGACCAAAGAAGTTTTAGGAGATTACAACTCCCAGATATTCATGATTGTTGTCACCGTAACAATGGCAGTTACACCTTTGCTTTACAGCATAGGTCAAAAAGCAGCAGTAAAAATAGATGGAGAGAAAGACACTTTATTGCCCAAAGATAGCGATCTAAAAGATTTAGATCACCATATAATAATAGGTGGATTTGGAAGAGTTGGAAAGATAGTTGCTTCATTGTTTGCTATGCAGAAAATAAACTGCATAGCTGTAGATACTGATGCACAGAATGTACAAAAAGGGAGAGACGAAGGAAAAACAGTATATTTAGGTAACATTGGCAAATTGGATACATTGAAATCAGTCGGACTAGAAAGATGTAAAGCAATAATAATAGCGATAAAAAATGAAACGACTGTGCTAAGATGTATAAAAGTAATAAGGTCTAATTTCCCAAATGTAAAAATTGTAGTAAGAGTTTATGACATAAATCAAATACACTTATGCAAAGAGTTAGGGGCTTCACACATGGTTTCCGACACTTGCGAAACAGCTCTAGAACTAGCAAGTGAAACTCTGGAATCTATGGGATACAACAATTCCACAATTGAATCACTCAGAATAAATTTCAAGAAAAATCTAGAGCTACAAAACAACAATAACACATAATTATAGCTTGCAATATTTGCAATTAAATTTGATATCATTCAATATTGATTGTATCTATTGATATGACATTTTTTAATTAAATTTCATGTTTGTGATATGAAGGAGAAATTCTATGTCTATTGATATAAATCAGAACGTGACAGAACGTGACTTTATTGAAGCACTCAAACAGAAAGACTTTGTATTCATAGAATCAGCAATAGAAAAATTAGAACCCTATATCATAGCTGATTTTGTTTCTGTAGCAAGTTATGAGCAAAGGTCTAATTTTATTTCACATCACATTAATAGTGAAATACTTGCAGAATTACCTTTTCATATACAAGAGGAAGTTATTAATATAATAGGCATAGATGGATGTGTCAACCTTCTCGCCAACTTGCCTGCAGAAGATATATGGAATTTTGTTGCTGACAGAGATAAAAAAACCCAACAATTCGTTATAAGAAGTATGCCTTATAGGGTCCGAGAAATACTTCAAGAGGTACTTTCATACCCAGAAGAAAGCGCAGGAAGATTAATAAACAAAGATTACGTCATGATACCAAAAGATTGGCTGGTGGGTCAAGCAGTGGATTTACTTAGAACATATCAAAAGAAACCGGAAAGTCTTTCGCAAGTCTTTGTTCTAGATTCTAAAATGCGTCCAATAGGAAGCGTCAAACTTCTAGAGCTATTATGTACAAGAAAAAACATCCCCATGCATAAAATCATGCAAAAAGAAATTATAGTAATAAAAAGTGGTATGGATCAAGAGGAAGTGGCAATGCTATTTAGCAAACATTCTTTACACTCTGCTCCGGTCACAAATGAGAATGGCAAAATGATTGGTATAATACATGTTGATGACGTAATGAAAGTTCTGCAAGAGGAAGCAGAAGAAGACATGATGCATCTGGGTGGGGTATCGGAAAGCGATGTTACTGCAAGCATGTGGACAACAATAATTCAAAGGATGCCTTGGCTATTGGTGAGTTTCCTAGCAATAAATTTAGCCTCAGCAGTGATTGGTTTGTTCGATGAAGTTTTAAACAACGCAGTGCAAATATCAATTTTGATGCCTATTGTTGCAGCAATGGGTGGAAATTCGGGTGTGCAAGCTTCTACTGTAGCAGTAAGGGCAATTGCTATTGGTCAGATCACAAAAGCTAACTCGATAAGATTAATGTGCAAGGAAATTGGGATAGGTTTAGTTAATGGATTTATAATATCTGTTGTAATGTTTGTGATTGTTTTAGTTAGGTTTCAGAACATCACTTTAGCGTTTATATTTGCCAGTTCTGTAATAATATCACTTACTATGTCAACGTTTACTGGTGCAGCAATTCCTGTTGGACTCAAGAAAATAGGTGTAGATCCTGCCCTAGCATCTTCTGTAGTAACGAGCGCGTTTTCAGACATGCTTGGTTTCTCAATTTTATTGAGTATAGCTTCAGTTATGTTGTTATAAAGCTTATCTCAATCAAATAAAACACTATTGATATTAGAGGGCTCTAACCCCATATCACTGAAAGCAGAACTTTCAAATATAGTCCTGTTGTCTAACATTTTAAGCTGATCACGAGTGAATATTGGCTCTGATTTGCCAGTTATAGGCTTCATAAATAGAGAAATTATTCTGAATTCAAAAATAGTGGCAAAAATGTAAGCTAGTTGCTTGGGAATACTTATTATAGTTTTATTTTTTTTGTGAGATAATAAGAATAGTTCCATGATATCCTTGAAAGAAAATTCTTGTGGTCCAATAAGATCATAGACACCACCAGAAACTTCCTTGTTAATAATTTCAAGAATAAATTTAGATACATCTTGTACCCACACTGGCTGTAATATAGTTTGACCACCATCCACTAATATTAGAAAAGGTAGAGGCATAGAGATAAAATCTTTCAAAAATCCATAATCTCTATCATAAACCATGTTGGGTCTAATTATTACAGCGCTAGGAAAAAATTGAATAACTCTTGATTCTCCTATTTTTTTTGTTTTACCATAATCGGAAGAATCGCTAATAATCAAAGAAGAAAAATGTATATATTGCTTGATATTTAGTGAATAGGCTGTCTTTGCTAAATTCTCCGAAGCAGTAACATGTAGATCGTAAAAATCTTGCAACTGATCATGCAATATACCTACAAGGTTAATTGTAACATCCATGCCTTCTAAATAAGCAGAACAATCTTTTGTAATATTTCCTTTCACTATTTGCACTTGACCAACGCTTCCCATTACTTTGAGAAACTCAGCTTTTCTAGGATTTCGAGTTATAACTCGAACAACAAAACCTGATTTGACAAGTAAACTAACTATTTGACGCCCGATGAAACCAGTCCCGCCAAAAACAACAACCTTGTGATACATAAAATCCATAATTTTGTCTATAACATATCATGCATTATAATAAATTCTACCACACATAGAGAAAATATATCATATATATAAAATATGATCACAAATCAGGAGTATAATGTTTTACAAATCTGAATTTATGTTATGAAGATTCAAGTCTAATACTAAAAATAGATTTGTATGTAACCTTCATTCACATAATAAATGACATTTTTCAACTAATATGATATGCAATGTGATAATAAAATTATAGCATTGTTCTATCATACATAGAACACAAAAACAGGATATAAAATGAACAACTATAAACAGCAAGAGAAAGATGATTTTATTTCACAACAAAAAAATAACATGTCAAAATTTCATAACATCAAAATCATACCTTATAATTTACAATCTAGGAAAAAATCTATACTCAGACAAATGTTGAGGGTCGATCATGCAGGTGAATTTGCAGCAATGTATATATATGCTGGGCAATTGAAATGGAAGCACTCAGAAGAGATTCAAAACATGAAAAATGAAGAAGTTGTACATTATAGATATTTTGACGAAAAAATCAAAGAATATAAAGTAAGACCCTCTGCCCTGCTAGTCATATGGAAATTTATGGCTTTCTTTCTTGGGTTCGTCACCTCTGCTCTTGGCGATAAAACTGCTATGGCATGTACTATAGCAGTAGAGGAAGTGATAGATAAGCACTATATAAAACAACTAGAAGAACTTAAAAAATATCCTGATTTAGCAAGCATAAAAGAAAAAATAGATATTTTCCGACAAGAAGAATTAGATCATAGAGATACGGGAATTGAAAATCATGGCCATGATGCATTTGGCTATTCATTATTATCAATAATAATAAAAAATGGATGTAAAATTGCAATCGAGCTCTCAAAACATATCTAGAACATATAAAGAAATCTTAAAAAAGGGCAAAAAAAGCCTTTTTCATTCGTTTGCATTATACGTATCATTTTTAATCACTTTGGTTTTTGATGAATTAAATATCTTTGATTTCTTCCATCCAAAAGTCGAAATGGCTGTTTTAGCGTTAATGGTATCGTATAAAAGAGAATATTTAAGTTTTACAGCATTGATGTTTATAACTATATTGATTGATTCAGTTTATAATCTGACAGCTGGACTCACTTGCTGCACCTACATGATGTTTTTATTTTTAGTGTACAAATCGCTTAATTATCAACTAAAACCTTTGTTGAATGTATTAGCAATTTCGTTGTATATAGCTATAGCATTGCTTTTTCAATGGATATTAGGAATAATAATTGGCAATAAAATACAGATTTCTTCATTGTTTGAAACATGCATTAGTACTTCAATAATATACTTATTTTTACATTTTAAAATATACAAACAAAATTAAGTCTTTTCATACATCATCACATTCAGGATCAAAAAACTGGTTGCATTTCATGATTCTAATACAAATCAAAAATATAGATTTTAAAAGGAAATATTTTTTAAGAACTAAAATTGCATAAGAAGAGCATGTAGGACTATGCCTGCAAACAGAAGGAAGAATGGGAGATAGAAAGAGCTTATATATATATACAATCAATATAAAAAAATTATTCACCAACATATCACACGTGATCGTAACAACGCCTAACACAATAATTCAAGTCTTTAGAAAGGCTATCAAAATCAGCAGAGAAAGCACCTGTTCTGGCTATTATAAGATGGCTAAACAAGTTTGACGATGAGAAGCAGGGTATCACTAAAGAAGCAATAGAACGAAGCCTGCGTTTGATTCTATTGCGAAAAACAGCATTTCCAAGCTTTTTCGTCACAACAAAAGCAACGGATGGAAATTGATTGTGATTTTCAGAAGAGAAACAAACACGTAAAACAAGATTTCTAGAGGCGCAAGAAACAGAATTAGACCTAAGCTTTTGAAACTCAGATCTTAGAGTCATGATTTTCAGATTATTTATGCGCATAAAACTGAACGAGATTTAGCACGCCTAGAGTTTATTATACTACGACCTGCTCTAGTTCTCATTCTGGATCGAAAGCCATGTCTACGCTTTCGTTTAATATTACTAGGCTGAAAAGTACGCTTCATGATAAATAGCTAGATACAAACAACAAAACCACTTATACTTCAAAAACCTCAAAACGTCAACAATCCATTTGAACACACTCATTAATATTATCAACATTAAACCACATCAACCAAATATTAAAAATAATTTAATCAAAAAATCAAAACAATAATTGCTATAATCCATAAAGCACTACTCAGCGAGAAGAGTAAATTTTCATACACAAAAAAAACTACATGCTCAAATCTTTATTTCCGAAATATCAATCATGAATTACATTAGTTAAACATAAAATGGAAAAAACCGTGAGAAATATTGCCACTAGGGAAAAAGTAAAAAAAACAATAAAATCACCGAATATACAGAAGAAAGTTGAAAAATTTTTAACATAACTAAGGGTTCGAGAGATAAATTAGATTGACTATTGGTTAAAGAATGGTAAAATAATAATATCTATCACGCATAATAAAAGGGGTTAGAGTTTAGATTTACCAAATTAAATCTCTGTCAGAATCAATGTCTTACAACTATAGATGTATATTGTATTAATTATCATTTTGCACAGCAATTCAATCGCATGATTGAATTTAGTCAAATTTAATTTGCAAACACCCCCAGGTCAAATTCTTTTATCCAAAATAATTTACTTGCGTGTATAGTGATTTATTAAATTCAAAAATTAAAATGGAGCTATTATGAAACCCAATGGTAAAAATAATCAAAATACAGAAAAAAAAAACGATGATAGTCAAATAGAGTCCAATCGCAGGAGAAATCCGTTAGAAAGATCTAATGCTGCATCGATGCCTTATGATGCTGGCTCGAGTTTGCTTCAATCAACAAGCAGCAACTGTCCAACACTTAATCTATCTACTCCTCAATCTAAGTTTCAAACTTCTACAAATGTATTATATAGACCTATAAATGAACCACTTGATCTTAGTCTACAATTTCCAGCCATGCTTTCAGAAGCGCCAAAAACTTCTACAACAACTGAAAGTCCTTCTGTAAGAAAAAAGTATAATACCAACGGAAATCTTTCTGCAAATCTTAGTGGTTATCTAACTGAAAGTGCTTCTGTAAGAAAAAAGGATACTGCCAACATAAATCTTTCTGCAGATCTTAGTGTTCATCTTCATAATCAACAACCAAGATTTGATTTTCATGATAAACCAAGGATGAGTGATTCAAGTTATAAACTTATGAAAAAACATTTTTCAGATGTTCCTGGCCATCAAAAATCAAAAACTTATAGTGCTGGTTTAGAAGAAGCTACACATTCTGAATTGAAAAAGTCTAACAGATCAGATTCTTCTCAAGAAAATCTAACGTCCCTTCTTGAAACTGAAGATCCTAAGAAGACCTCTAGATCGAAATATAATGGGGAGTCTGATGAAGAATCAAATCAATCAACCTATGAAAGTTATCCTATGAAAGGACAACGAGTTGAAATACCCCAAGGCAAAGATTTTAATACGTCATTTGATTTAGACGAAGAAACAGAAGAAAGTTCACTCCAAAGCAATTTAACAATAAAAGAACAGCTAAAACATTTTGTAAGTGCAATGGAAGATGACCCTTTTGATCTTATCCGAGAATCAATTCAAAAATCAGACAGTGGTATAACATATATTTCAGATACAGTCCAAGGCTTGGAAGAAATTACTAAGTATCTTCGAGAAAATTTAAATGCAACGCTTGAAAAAATCTCCCGTAATGGAAGATCATTTTTACAAGATGTAGAAGGTGAACAAATTGTAGCTGTCCTAAAAAAAGCATTGAATGAGATTGAAAGAACAGATGAAGAAAAACAAGACAATGAATGTATTAGGAATGATCGTATAAAAGCACTGGAAGAAGCCTCAGCAATGAAAGAAAAATATCAAAGTCTCTACGCAGCTGAAAAGGAAAAGAGTGATGCCAATTCTTACAAAGAATACGATTTAGAAGAGAGAGAGAAAGCACTAAATGCATCATTACTTCAACTCCACGAAAAAAATGAATTACTTATTAAGCAGCAAGAAGATTTCAAACAAAAAACAAAGAAAGCAGATGATAATCTCATCAGAAGGGATTCATCAATACGTAAGAAAGAACTAGAGTTGCAGTCTCAACAGACAGAACTGATGAATAAAGAAATAGGAGTTATTGTTAGTATTTCTGAAACTGAAGCGCAAGAATTACGAAACGCAATAGAAAGAATGAGAGAAGAATCACATGATATGTCAAAAACACATAGCCATAACATTGCACTTTTGAAACAACAAATTGCCGAATTAAATAGACAAAATGAAAAATTAACTCAAAAAAATAACACTTTAACTGAACGGAATACAAGTTTATATAGCGGAAATAACGAATTAACTGAAATAAATAGAAAATCAAATATAGAAAAGGGACTATTAACTCAAGACAATGAAAAATTAACTCAAGACAATGAAAAATTAACTCAAGACAATGAAAAATTAACTCAAGACAATGAAAAATTAACTGAAGAAAGTAGAAAATTAGCTCAAGCTTATGCAAGATCAAATAAAGAATTAGATGAAAAAAATACAAAATTAATTGAAAAAAATAAAAAATTAATTGAAGAAAATAGAAAATTAACTGAAGAAGTTAAAGAAACATTTGAAGAAAATAGAAAATCAACTGAAGAAAATAAAAAATTAAATGAAGAAATTAAAGAATTATATGAACAGAATAACTTTTCAGAAGAACAAGGAGCAGTAGGAGGACAACTAGAAGAAGAAG
Source organism: Anaplasmataceae bacterium (assembly GCA_965216745.1). Taxonomy (GTDB): domain Bacteria; phylum Pseudomonadota; class Alphaproteobacteria; order Rickettsiales; family Anaplasmataceae. Next base: position 20,530 of record OZ244191.1, read on the forward strand.
CTGGAGTTTCGATTAAAGAATCAGTTGAACGGAATATAGAATTATCTATGCAATTAGCTCAAGAAGAACAATTATCTGAACAGAATAACTTTTCAGAAGGAGAAGGAGCAGTAGGAGTACAACCGACAACAAAACTTAAACATGCAGTAATAAAACACAAAGAACAAGAAGCATCAAAACATTAAAACAAACTTTTCAAAACAGTACTCTCCCACATTGTGGGAGAGTACTCTAAATGAAAATCGCACATTTCATATTCTTGTTTATCCAACAATTTGTAGAAAAACCAAGCAAACATACCACAGTTTGCATGAAGCAAAGAACATTATCTAATAAGTATTAGATTAACAATACAAAATACTACAGAAGTTAGCTTAAATGATAAAAATACTTTTATACAAATGTTTTAGTATATAATAAAATCTTGATCATTTTAACGTTTTATGTATCTTTGAAAAGCTCGGAGAAATTTTCAAAAAAAGATGAATCAAACAATAACAAATAAGTACTTCCTTATATGAAATTACTTGATAAAGTGTCTATTTGCTTAGATTTTGGACGCGATAATGATTTTCCGAATTTAAGACCAACACCAAACCTTGAAAAACTTAATCATTCTCAGAGGAAAATCTCTGAAATTTATTTTCGTTTTGTAATTAAATGTTTTGAATTTCTTTGCGCAACAATTCAGTCACCATAAAAATGATAAATCAACTAAATTAATGCATGATTTTATTCAGTTCATTTTTCATACAACAACAATGAACAGCTCATCAAAATCTATTGAATCAGAAAAAACAGAATTTATCACCGTTACAATAAAAATTCATTAGAATAATTCAAATCAATAAAACACTTCGTCAACACTATAATAGACATGAAATCTTATAGAGAACACCTAACAGGACAGAACAATCGAACAAAGGCATGTGTTCAATGATTTATTATTTCATTTGTCAAACAGCAAGTTTGTGAAAATTTCATCAAAATCCCAAAAAGCATTTTCCATACTTTAAGTAGAAAAAAACAATTTAATGTATAGCTTTATTTCAAACACTTGTTTTTTAACCCTCGAGAATTCACCCCCTACCCAACTCATGATCAAAGCTCAGTACACAAGAAAAATTACTAGACACAGAAAGAACACGAAATGAATATAAAAACAAGCAAGCAGCAGGTATAATAGTTCACAAAAAATCATCCGAAGACAAATTAAAGAAAACAAAAAAACACAAAATTATAAGAAAAATAAAATCATTAGCATCCAAAGAAACACAGAGTTAAAATCCCACAAAAAACACTGCTAGAAACAAAAAACTCATTATCATATCAAGAACTGATACAAAAATATGATCTATAAGGAATCACAAACAATATCATACAAAAATTCTCAAAAGATAAACAAAATATAACATCATCATGACTGTCAAAAATGATATTCTCAATCATCATATTAGGAATATAAAACTAACCTATAAGACAAAAAACAAAAAGACTGCGCAACCAACAATTAACCAACCCTCACAAGAAGATAAAGATTTAACACTATCACAACAAATAGTTCCGCAATCTAATTGTCTCAAAATCAATATATTTCAATCACACTCTCATGAAAATGCTTTTAATCCATCAGATATCCCCATGTAATCAATTAAATTACTAAACACTTTCCACCACAATCATCACAAAGATAGTTTGCTTTAAATCACAATAAATACCATAAGTTCTTGACAAAACTAATAAGTTAGTATACATATGCTATTAGCTACTATAAAGGAATCAAAAAACACTGCATGAACACTCAAAAAAAAAAGCAACCATTAGACACACTAGCTCATAAAAAATCATCCAAAGATCAAAAAGAGAAAGAAAGAAAACACAGAGTTATAAAAAAATTTAAATTATTGATACTTCAAGAAATATCTAAACAAATTTCTCAAGAAGAACTGATAGAAACAAAAGACTCATCATCATATCAGAAACTAATGCAAGATCATGATCTAGAAAAAATTACAAAAAAGGCCCTAGGACAACTCACAGAAAATGAATTAAATATAATGACAGCAGAAGAACTATCCAAAATAATATTTTCAATCATCACATTGGGAAACACAGCTCAACCTATAAAACAAACGACAACAAAAACTGCAGAACCAATAATTATGCAATTGATACTTGAAGAAATATATAAACAAATTCCTCAAGAAACACTGATAGCAACAAAAGAATCATTATTATATCAGAAACTAATGCAAGATTATGATTTAGAAGAAATTATAAAAAAGGCCCTAGGACAACTCCCAGAAAATGAATTAAATATAATTACAGCAGAAGAACTATCCAAAATAATATTTTCAATCATCACATTGGAAAACACATCTCAACCTATAAAACAAACAACAACAAAAAATGCAGAACCAATAATTATGCAACTTCCACAAGAAGATAAAAATTTAACATCACTACACCAAACAGTTCCGCAATTTAATTGTTTTAAAATCGATACATTCCAATCAGATTCTGATAAAAAAGCTTTTAATTCATTAAATATACACATGTGATCAATTAAATTACCAAACACTTTCCACCAGTCATCACAAAGATAGTGTGTTTAAATCACAAAAAACACCCAAAGTTCTTGATAAATAACGATAAGGTAGTACATCTAATGCTATTAGTTTCCAACAAATCTATCATTACAAAAAAACAAATCTAAATGCGCCTTCGATTGAAAATTTTAATCAAAAAAGAACTAAAAATAATAATAAAAAATCAATCTTTAGGGCCTATAATAGAGAAAACATAAAAACATTTATAAAAAACAAAACTACTTGTAAAAGCGCTAATAGATCTTCAAGCCAAAGAAAAAATAATTTAACATAAAGACGTAAGGCAGGAATAAATAAAATACTCAGAATATATAGCGTTAACGAATACTAAAGAATTTGAACTACATATCACGAAAAAGTATTATCAGAAATATATTCCCAATCATCATCAACTTTGGGACTAAAGCAAAATCTAGAACTTCTTGAAGAAGAAAGAGGAATAATATCAAAATACTGACAATACTGAATAGTATTTCAGAATGAAAAAAGAGAAAAAATAATTGAAAAAATATCAAATATAACTCAATAATTGCAACCATCGATACAAAATAGGGCTATCAATCACAACTCATAAAAAGAATATCTACAACAAAAAGCAAAAAACTTAAAAATAATAAATTTATTGAAAAAAGCAGAGGCTTCAGAAAAAAAAGTTCATCAATCGGTCTATCAGGTAATTCAAAAGAATCTAAAAAATATAGCAACATTACAACAAGTCCATGGGATGAGTTTTTGATCTTAAAATAATAAAACAAATACCCGAAATACTTAGAAAAACATCAAAGATACTTAAGAATTTTACTAATTATTCGATTTAATCAAATATTACGACCAATTCAGAGCAACAAAGCAAAGAAAAAGGAAATTGAGCATAACTACTTGGGCAAGTATACGGCTCATGTCAAGAACTTTCAGAACAAGAAGACGCAAAATAAAAACTAATTTAATATAATATCACACTAACAAGATATGTATGAACAAAAAAAACACAAATATTATAAAAGACAAACTTGATCATATTGTTGTCGGAAATCCATCACAGCATAATCAATTAAACAAAATTCATCACTGTGATTAATTTATGGGATATAGTAAAAAAATCACTCGAATATATACTTATTGACTTTTGTATTGATTTATTGCATAAATAGATATAAAAATTTTTATTTTATATCATTTTATGACAAAAAAAAATCATCAATCAAACCAAGATACATCAACCAAAGTTAAAACAGAAATTATTCATTCATGCCCTGTTCCTGATATAGAAGAGGGTACCTTAGAGACAAATCAAAGAATCGAAAATACACAAAAAACATCTCACAATGATACTCAAATTCAAAAATCTCACACAAACTCATCAATATCGGAAAAAATTCATTATGCATTACGAGAACTTGAAAAATCTCTTCTAAACTTTATTTATACTGTACGGCATATATCTTCAAATCCTAACACTCAAGCAATGAAATTGATTACAAGCTTATACAGTCTTAAGGAATCATTAGAAGAAAAATTAGAAACAAAAATCGAAGAATACATGAATAATTATCTTGAGGCAAAAGCATGTATAATCTCAGAAGAAGTTGTTAAAATAATAGAAAAAAATATTAAAAATGATAACAATATTTATATATCTAATGTTTTTTTGGAAAATGTATTTTCACAAATAATGAACAAATGTGTTGACGAAACATCTAAAATCAATGCCAGAAATGCAGAAGATAGAAAAAATGAAGACCCAAAAATTCTAGAAGCACGAACTATATTTCTACATCAACTTGGTTCTATATTGAAAGATCAAAGGGATTGTTTTGAACGTAAATCACTAAACAAAATTCGTCTCACGGCTCAAACAAAAGAATCCAACATCCAATACATTAAAGAATTCACATCATCAGACGTAATACAAACATCAAAAAGAGGAAAAGCAAAATACAAAAAAAAAAACAATCAATTGAAATTAATTAATGAGATTGAAAAATATATAAACAAACACAACTCCGAGACAACCTTAAATCCTATTCATTATCAAGAAAAACTTAATGAATCACCCCGAGACTCAAAGAGCATTTTTAAATTTCTTGAAGAAGAATTTAAAAAACAATACCAACACAAAAAAAATACATTGAACCTTAAGGGTTATATCAAAAATTACATCAAAAAAAATCTACTAGATGATGTATTCAAACAAAATTTCGAACTTTTTTATCAATTCTTAGATAAGGAAATATCTCTTTGCGAAGAAAACATGATTGAGATCAAATCAGTTATCGCCCTTAACAAAATCATTGATTTCGATTTTTCAAAATTAGGTACAGAAACTTTTTTATCAATTATTAGAATTTTTCAACCAATGAACCAGGAAGAATTAGATGAAAAAATTCGATCAATAGATAATGATATATTAATGCTTCAAAATTTCTTACTAAATCAGAATAACATCCCAGTTGAATGTCAAGATATATTCTTAAGAATCCAAAAGAAATTAATCCCAATCATGAAAGTTGAAAAACAATCAAGGGAGGTTAATATCCTAGAACTACTGTATAAATTTCGGAATGAAGTTGAAGATATATTAAGCCCTCTGTCATTGTGTTTTAATCAAATCTCTCAATATCTAGAAGAACAGATAAAAACATTTGAAAAGGATATTGTCTATATGAAACCAGAAATAGCATCCTTGACACAATCTGTATCCAAAGCCACAGAATCCCTAACAAAACAAATACAGGATTCCAAAGTCCTATATAATTTACAGAAATTATATTGTAAAGACGAACTCAAATTAAAAGAAAGAAGTGATAAGATTGATTCATTTTTTGAATCTATTAATAGATTCAGAGAAGAACATGACATTGGTGTTCATCTCAAAGAAAAGATTCTCTTCCTAGAAGATTATTACAGAAAATTTCCAGAGGATATAATAAACCCAGCAACATCAAAAACACTTTCTGTCTTAAAATATGTAGTTAATACTACATATGAATTCATAGGAGAATCAAGAGAGTTAATCGATGTTACAGAAAAATTTTTAATTAAAGTATCATTATTACTAGATAAAAAAAAATTTTCAGAAAAACAAATAAAAATAATAGATGACAATATTGAAAATCTTTCAAATGCAATCTATTTTATACGAACATACATAGAATCATTTAAAATTATATCTGATAAATACAAATTAATATTGTTAGAAAGTGAGCATGAATTAACGTCTTCTGATCTGTTATTTCCTATAAGAAAACATAATACGATAATAGAAACTCAAAATAGAAAAGAAGCTATCCTTGAGTATATAACAAAGAAAACTGAAGATGAAATCGATGATCATTGGATTTCAGGAAAAGAGACTATAACACCAAAATCATTGTTTCAAAAATTTTATGAGACTGAAGAACCAAAACAAGACAAGACTGATCAAATGTCACGAGATATACAATCTGACTGTGAAGAAGGTACTCTTAAACAATCAATTCCTTCAGCTAATTGTGAAATTTGTGATAATGATGTTGTTTCGTCTTGTGAAAATTATAAAACCCCAACAACACCGAAGGAAAATCAAATTGAATGCATTGCCGAAATTCATGAGACACAAAACAATTCTACAAAAGAATTAGAACCAAATTTTGAAAATTCTCAAACATCAGATAATTTTGTAAAAACTAATATACAGAAAAAAGAAGAAAAAAAAATAATTCAAAAAACATTGAACTTGATCAACAACTTCCAACCAAAAAACCCTCAGCAAACATTTGAAGAAGCAAAAAATTGGATTCAATCAATGCTATATTTCAAAAAAACAACATCTAATTATCATAAAAAATCCCAAAATCTAAAACATAAAGAAGAAGAAGAAAATGAAAATAGCAAATTGGAATATATATTGATGGAAGAATCACTAGATACTCTTAGGAAATTGCTCGAAGAATCACTGGAGACTCTTGGGAAATTAATTGAAGAAACATTTAAGGATGAGAAAGGTCAAACAGTAAATTATATTCGGGAATTGCTAGAAAAAACATTCCCCCCTGAACATCAATCACAAAACCTTAAGCCGCAACTTGAAGATTCAAGAAGTCAATCATCAGGAAGTGTCGCATTTAGTTCACATGAAGATGATAAAGTGAAATTACCATTAACATCTATGAATCTCGCTGAAGCTTCAAATGTATCTGAATCTGAAAGATTCTATCAAAGTAATCCATAGTAACTTCATAATCACAAAATTCAGCAATAAAGAGAAAAACATCAAAGATACTTAAGAATTTTACTAATTATTCGATTTGATCAAATATTACGACCAATTCAGAGCAACAAAGCAAAGAAAAAGGAAATTGAGCATAACTACTTGGGCAAGTATACGGCTCATGTCAAGAACTTTCAGCACAAGAAGACGCAAAATAAAAACTAATTTAATATAATATCACACTAACAAGATATGTATGAACAAAAAAAACACAAATATTATAAAAGACAAACTTGATCATATTGTTGTCGGAAATCCATCACAGCATAATCAATTAAACAAAATTCATCACTGTGATTAATTTATGGGATATAGTAAAAAAATCACTCGAATATATACTTATTGACTTTTGTATTGATTTATTGCATAAATAGATATAAAAATTTTTATTTTATATCATTTTATGACAAAAAAAAATCATCAATCAAACCAAGATACATCAACCAAAGTTAAAACAGAAATTATTCATTCATGCCCTGTTCCTGATATAGAAGAGGGTACCTTAGAGACAAATCAAAGAACCGAAAACACACAAAAAACATCTCACAAGAATACTCAAATTCAAAAATCTCACACAAACTCATCACTATCGGAAGAAATTGATAATAAAGTACAAGAAATTGTAGAATTGATTGAAAATTTATGCCCTGTTCCTGATATAGAAGAGGGTACCTTAGAGACAAATCAATCGGAAGAAATTGATAATAAATTACGAGAACTTGAAGAATCTTACACAAAATCATCAATATCGGAAGAAATTGATGATAAATTACGAGAACTTGAAGAATCTTACACAGACTCATCAATATCGGAAACAATTCATTATGCATTACGAGAAATTGAAAAATCTCTTCTAAATTTTATTTATACTGTACGGCATATATCTTCAAATCCTAACACTCAAGCAATGAAATTGATTACAAGCTTACACAGTCTTAAGGAATCATTAGAAAAAAAATTAGAAACAAAAATCGAAGAATACATGAATAATTATCTTGAGGCAAAAGCATGTATAATCTCAGAAGAAGTTGTTAAAATAATAGAAAAAAATATTAAAAATGATAACAATATTTATATATCTAATGTTTTTTTGGAAAATGTATTTTCACAAATAATGAACAAATGTGTTGACGAAACATCTAAAATCAATGCCAGAAATGCAGAAGATAGAAAAAATGAAGACCCAAAAATTCTAGAAGCACGAACTATATTTCTACATCAACTTGGTTCTATATTGAAAGATCAAAGGGATTGTTTTGAACGTAAATCACTAAACAAAATTCGTCTCACGGCTCAAACAAAAGAATCCAACATCCAATACATTAAAGAATTCACATCATCAGACGTAATACAAACATCAAAAAGAGGAAAAGCAAAATACAAAAAAAAAAACAATCAATTGAAATTAATTAATGAGATTGAAAAATATATAAACAAACACAACTCCGAGACAACCTTAAATCCTATTCATTATCAAGAAAAACTTAATGAATCACCCCGAGACTCAAAGAGCATTTTTAAATTTCTTGAAGAAGAATTTGAAAAACAATACCAACACAAAAAAAATACATTGGACCTTAAGGGTTATATCAAAAATTACATCAAAAAAAATCTACTAGATGATGTATTCAAACAAAATTTCGAACTTTTTTATCAATTCTTAGATAAGGAAATATCTCTTTGCGAAGAAAACATGATTGAGATCAAATCAGTTATCGCCCTTAACAAAATCATTGATTTCGATTTTTCAAAATTAGGTACAGAAACTTTTTTATCAATTATTAGAATTTTTCAACCAATGAACCAGGAAGAATTAGATGAAAAAATTCGATCAATAGATAATGATATATTAATGCTTCAAAATTTCTTACTAAATCAGAATAACATCCCAGTTGAATGTCAAGATATATTCTTAAGAATCCAAAAGAAATTAATCCCAATCATGAAAGTTGAAAAACAATCAAGGGAGGTTAATATCCTAGAACTACTAGGTAAATTTTGGAATGAAGTTGAAAATATATTCAGCCCTCTGTTACCTTGTTTTAATCAAATCTTTCCATTTCTAGAATTACAGATAAAAAAATTTGAAAAGGATAATGTCTATATGAAACCACAAATAGCATCCTTGACACAATCTGTATCCAAAGCCACAGAATCCCTAACAAAACAAATACAGGATTCCAAAGTCCTATATAATTTACAGAAATTATATTGTAAAGACGAACTCAAATTAAAAGAAAGAAGTGATAAGATTGATTTATTTTTTGAATCTATTAATAGATTCAGAGAAGAACATGACATTGGTGTTCATCTCAAAGAAAAGATTCTCTTCCTAGAAGATTATTACAGAAAATTTCCAGAGGATATAATAAACCCAGCAACATCAAAAACACTTTCTGTCTTAAAATATGTAGTTAATACTACATATGAATTCATAGGACAATCAAGAGAGTTAAACGATGTTACAGAAAAATTTTTAATTAAAGTATCATTATTACTAGATAAAAAAAAATTTTCAGAAAAACAAATAAAAATAATAGATGGCAATATTGAAAAGATTTCACATGTAATCTACTTTATACTAATATACATAGAATCATTTAAAATAACATCTGATGAATGCAAATTAATATTGTTAGAAAGTGAGCATGAATTAACGTCTTCTGATCTGTTATTTCCTATAAGAAAACATAATACGATAATAGAAACTCAAAATAGAAAAGAAGCTATCCTTGAGTATATAACAAAGAAAACTGAAGATGAAATCGATGATCATTGGATTTCAGGAAAAGAGACTATAACACCAAAATCATTGTTTCAAAAATTTTATGAGACTGAAGAACCAAAACAAGACAAGACTGATCAAATGTCACGAGATATACAATCTGACTGTGAAGAAGGTACTCTTAAACAATCAATTCCTTCAGCTAATTTTGAAATTTGTGATAATGATGTTGTTTCGTCTTGTGAAAATTATAAAACCCCAACAACACCGAAGGAAAATCAAATTGAATGCATTGCCGAAATTCATGAGACACAAAACAATTCTACAAAAGAATTAGAACCAAATTTTGAAAATTCTCAAACATCAGATAATTTTGTAAAAACTAATATACAGAAACAAGAAGAAAAAAAAATAATTCAAAAAACATTGAACTTGATCAACAACTTCCAACCAAAAAACCCTCAGCAAACATTTGAAGAAGTAAAAAATTGGATTCAATCAATGCTATATTTCAAAAAAACAACATCTAATTATCATAAAAAATCCCAAAATCTAAAACATAAAGAAGAAGAAGAAAATGAAAATAGCAAATTGGAATATATATTGATGGAAGAATCACTAGATACTCTTAGGAAATTGCTCGAAGAATCACTGGAGACTCTTGGGAAATTAATTGAAGAAACATTTAAGGATGACAAAGGTCAAACAGTGAATTATATTCGGGAATTGCTAGAAAAAACATTCCCCCCTGAACATCAATCACAAAACCTTAAGCCGCAACTTGAAGATTCAAGAAGTCAATCATCAGGAAGTGTCGCATTTAGTTCACATGAAGATGATAAAGTGAAATTACCATTAACATCTATGAATCTCGCTGAAGCTTCAAATGTATCTGAATCTGAAAGATTCTATCAAAGTAATCCATAGTAACTTCATAATCACAAAATTCAGCAATAAAGTATGTCAAGAATATAATTATTGAAGAACTTGTTATACTATAAATAGTATAACAAGCATATTTAGGATCTATAAAAAAAATAAAAACAAAAAACAATCATGATAAATACATAAATTATATTCAGCTAGACAACCGAAAAATGATTTATATACAATGAATCAAAACACTATACACAATTAACCCAAAAGCAAATTAAGCTCAATACTAAGAAATACAGAGCATGGGTAATATTAATGTTTAAAAACAAAATATAGAATTTTATTTAAATATGATTAAAGTTTTTTATAAAATAAAAACCTACAAAGATATAGCTTAATATATTTATGAGCTGTTTTTTTTTGTTTATTATCGTGATATAACTATAATTTAACATTAAATACAAGGAAATTAATTATGTTTTTATTAACACAAGAGGAAATAGAGTCTATGAAGGATAATCCAGAGGTTGGTCGGGATAAAGCTTCAAAGTTCTACGACACCAATTCTATGGTAATGACTCCACTAAAACTTCAAGATTATAAAAATAAATGCTCTGGAGAATGGAATTATAACGAGGCTAAAAAATGGTTGGATGATTATTTTGCAGACATTGAGTATTATGACTTAATCATAAGTGATTCAAACAATTTAAAACAATATATTAAATGTGTTGAGGATTACATTAGTAATACAAAAGAAGAAATCAGAAAAAAAGAGAAAGAACTCAACAAACTAGAACAACCCTCAGGCAAGCTAACGGGAAAACGAAAGAAACTTGAAGATGAGTGTAAGAAAAAAAAGGATTTACTAAATTTAAAACCACAAACTAATAATAAGGGTGGAAAAGACAGCACAAAAAAAGATGACATAAACGCAATTAGTGATAATATCAAAAAACTAGAAAAAGAAACTCGTGAAATGACTATCACTGAACAAATGCAACAACCAAACAATTTGAAAATTGCAGCTAAAATAGCCGAATTAAAGTCAACAATCAATCTAGAACTAGATATCCTAGATAGGTTTAGTCATTACTTAAAAAGGCTAGAGGATCACACCAAAAAAAAAGAAGAGCCAGCAAGATTTCCCTATTATGCTAAAGTTGGCATTGGATACGATCCACGAAATACAAGTTCTTTCCCGTCTCAGGTCCAAAAAAGCATTGATATCCTTCTTGATTTACACGAATCAGGGCTCATATTTGGTCCATCACACTTTCATTATTACAAAAATCTACTTGATCGCTCTCAACAAAAAAATTCATCTCTTGATCAAGAAAAAGATTACTTTGCAGAACTATTCTTTGAGTGTAACAAACTATCAAAAGAAATTGACAAAAATACAGCAGACAACATTATACTCAAAATTATTCTAAAGCAAAAACTACTAGAAGAAGAGAGAGAAATCATTAAAGAGAGATTTATACCGATTTTAGACAAACACAAAAAATACAACCTGAATATTGATAACTCAACAAATACTAAAGACCTGGAAGAAGAACAGAATTGGAAAACAATAGAAAACACCTCAGAAGAAGTACAGAATTGGGAAACAATAGACACCTCAGAAGAAGACATAGATAAAATACAAGAACACTTAAGTTTTATACTTTATGCTGATTTTTGTCTTAAAAAGACAAAGGAATATAGGGATGAGAATACGAAACAACAAATAGAAAGAATAGAAAAAAATAAAGAAATTTTTTCTTCTACTCAAGTTGATGAAGCTGAAGCTGAAGCTCAACAACTTTGTTCTTCTAAATCGAAATAAAAATCTAATTAATACAAGCATCTTAGTTGAATTTTTAAATCCATTGCTCTGATAGTAGGTACATTCTTAATATTAATGTACCTACATATTATACTCACGCAATTAATTCTTAATTTCAATTAATCCCTCCCTACTATTAACTTTACATATGAATTTCAACTAAATAATATTCCTCAAATGGATTATCTTATATATTTTCAAGAGGATGAAACATATGCTGGTCTTCATGATATAGAAGATCAATATGAAGAATTAAAAAATGCTTATATGATTTTATTACAATTTTTATAGCAATACCATCAGAAGCAAAAAACTTATTACAGAAAATAAAATCAGTGCTTTGTGAGATTGAAGACAATAATTCTATACAAAAATCATTTTTCAGTAATAATGTCAATTCTCTAGAAGAAAAAATATTAGAATTAAAAACACTTATTGTAACATATACAGAATCTCTTCGTGATTTTTCTAAAACACAAACTCCAGAACAAGTAACTCCTGCTCATATAAAGAAACCCTACATATAAATTGCCTCTAAATCGCACTTCTTAACCATGTTGCATAATTTGCCGAATACTATGAATTATTAAATAAAAAAAAGATCCACGAAGTACAGACAGGCTCAGAGTAATTAGTTTGATTTAAAAAACAATCTTTTTTCCACACAGTTTGGATTTGCAACGTTGAATTTTTATTACTATTAAAAATAATTTTATTATGAAAAATTAATTATAGATAAACAAGAAAATTTATACTGACAATCATACAGATATGGCTATAACCAATCAAAATTCTTCAGTGTAATTTATTGTGAAAACTTATCTTCTCCTACAAAAATGTCCATAATCTCGCACAGTGTATAAAAAACACAACAAAATTAAACAATCAATTAATTGAAAGAAGTATAAATAAATGTTATTGTAAGATTTTAAATAAATTAAGGGAACACAATGAATTCAGAAGAACTTTTTACAGTATATAATGAAAATAAAGAAGAAGTAGAAAAATTACAAGAAATAAGCGCATACATATCAATAAAATTAAGAAGCACTTTAGAAAGCGAAGATCGAAAAATTATGGAGTTTTTTCAAAAAAAAACAAAAGAAATTTTGATGATGTTTTTTGATAAAGAAAAATATCAGGAAACTATGGATTCAATTTTAAATTTTGAACAAAAATTTTTAACTTTTCCAGGAGAAGATGTTTTTGAAAATAACTATTCTGGTTTAGATAAAAAAACAAAAAATGACATAAAGGCAAAAATAAAAGAAATTAAACAGATTATGGATTTAATGAATAAAACACACCAAGAAATAGTATCATCAAGTCTAAAAAATGATATTTCATTCAAAAAATATAAAATTTTTATAGAAACAGAAGGTAGAAAAGAGCTTGCGCAAATGCCATTGTTATTGGCGATTGCCTGTGCTGATGAAGACATATATTTAGACGTAACACAAGGCATACAAGATTTTATAGAAGCAATGGGAAAATTATTCTCATGTTTGGATTATAATATGTTTCCACAAGAAAAAGAAATAATCGTATTAGAATTTCAAGAAACTAGAAATTCATTTCTTGGAAAAAGAAACATAACATATACTCTTAACAATGAAATTAAAGAAAAAATCGGATTATCTATAGAAAAATATTTATCTGAATTAAAAGAATACGAACCATCTGTGATTGAAAAAGTTGATATAGATAATGTTATTTCCCTTCATGAAGAGGCAATGACAGACAAAAAAATAACTCCTTCACATCTAATGAAATTAGAAAATGAACTCTATTATTATTTGTCCGGTACAAAGCGAAAAGCTGATTCTCGAAGAACTAAAATTAAAGAAGAAGTAGAAAAATTAACTCAAACTATAATATGTAAAATTATTATATTGGCAAGAGAAAAATTCTCTCAACAGTGTAATCGAACAGTTGATAATCAAATACCTCAACATAAGATCGAAAATTTTGTTGATATTATCTCAAAAAAACCAGAAAAAATTACTTATACTAATACTATTAATGATATTTTATCACTAGCTATTGAAAGGCATAATGTAACTGAAAATTTTATTAAACTGATTAAAGAAGAACTTGAGAAAATAACAGATTCTTTTATTAAAAAAAACAAAGAACTAGATAATGATCTTATAAATTTAAATAATAATTTATTAAAGGCAGAAGAAGGTTTAATTAAGCTTTTCAATGAGATAGATGCTAATCCATCTCAAATTAGATTGTTATCCACAGTAAAAGATTTGAAATTGGAATTAGAACATAGCATAGCGTATTGTAAAAAAAACCTACCTAGTTTTATGTTTGATGATCACGATATGTATAAATACATACAAAAAACAATATCAATATACAAAGACGAATTTAAAGATATTTTTGACGAAAAATATACTACAAAATTTGATAAAAAATTTCTTCAAGATTTATATTTAAAAACTAAAAAAAGTTTTTCCCAAACAGAATATGAACCACAGTATAAAGATATAAAGTGTTATATATATGTGATGGAAGATTTTATTAACGAAACTGCTGAAAAGCAAGGTATTTGTATATCTTCACTTAAAAAGGAATGCACACTAATCGCACCAGAATCAATTAAAGCATCAAGCGCACACATAAATCCAGAATCCGCACAATCATTCAAAAATCAAGAGAAAATTAATTCATCAGTTGAAGTAGGAAGTTTGTATTACAAAATTGATGAAATTAAAGAAGAAGTAAAAAAATCAACTCAAACTATAATATATGAAATTATTGAATTGGCAAGAGAAAAATTCTCTCAACACTGTAATCAAACAGTTAAGAATCAAATAGCTCCAGATAGGATGCAAAATTTTGTTAATAAAATCTCAGAAGAACCAGAAAAAATTACTTGTATTAATACTATTATTGATATTTTATCACAAGCTATTGGAATTGATAAGATACCTGAAGATTTTTTTAACCGGATTAGAGTAGAACTTTATGAAAAAATAGATCTTTTTCTTAAAAAAAATGAAGAACGAATGAATACTATATATTCTTTGGAAGAAACAGCATACAAAATAATCCAAGAGGAATCAATGAAAATGGAAATCGACATAGAAACAAAATCCGCACAATCATCCAAAAATCAAGAAAAAATTGATTCATCAGTTGAACTAGAAGAATTGTGTAACGAAATTAATAAAACTCAAGAAAAAGTAAAAGAATCAACTCAACTCACAATATATGAAATTATTAGATTGGGAAAAGAAAAATTTTCTCAACACTCTAATGAAAAAGTTGATGATCAAATATTTCAAGATAAGATCAATAATCTTACTGAGATTATCTCAGAAGAATCAAAAAAAATTACGGATGTGGAGATTATTAAGGATATTTTATCACTAGTTATTGAAGTGGATAAGATATCTGAAGATTTTATTGACATGATTGGAGCACGACTTAATGAAATAATAGATTCTTTTATTAAAAAAAATAAAGAACAAAGGAATCTTTTATATTCTTTGCAAGAAAAAGAAAAAAAAATAATCGAAGAGGGAACCGTAGAAGTCATAAGAAAACCAATTGAAGCACCAGGAGAACAAACAAATCTAGAACAATTACAATCAATTGAATCACTAGGACCAAATATAAATTCAGAAGCACAATCAATTGAAGTACTAGTAACAGATATAAATCCAGAAGCACAATTATCTAAAAATTACGTGGAAAATGATTTAGAAAGTAACAAACAAATTAAAATAAATGACTTTATTGGAACAATTGTGGAATGCGAAAGAAACAAAAAACGCTCATGTCAAAATATAATATTAAAAATTATTGAATTTACACAAAAAGAATTACCTGGATACTATAATAAAACATTTAATAAAATACCTCTACATGAGATCGAAACTTGTGTTGATAGTATCTTACAAGAACCAGAAAATATTAATGCTATGAGTATTATTAATAAATCACTAGCTATTGTAGAGTATGAGATACCTGAAGATTTTATTCACCTGATTAACATACAACTTGGTATGAAAATATATTCTTTTATTAAAGAACATACAGAAATTACAGATATTATTCATATAATGAGCAAAAAAATAGACAAATTACTAACACCAAGCACTGACGTTGTTTGTGAAAGTTTTGTAGAAAGCAATACTATACATATTCATGATTGTTAGTTTTATTTGATTCATTTGCATACCTCATATTGAGGTATGCTTTTGCAAGCATCTCAAGCTTAAGCATCATTTGCTATGAAAACTCATCTTTTATAATACATGATATAAAATTCAATATAAAAACACTAAGCCTAAAGAATAAAATGATTTGCACGTATAAATAGAATTTCATATAAAAGCTATTAATATATAAAGAAAAATTAAACAATATATGTTAAATTTTACGAATATATGGGTTAGATCACTAGAAAAACTTCATATCTACGTGATTTACAACTTGAAGCAATTAATATTAAAAGGAGTTTGTTATGGATAAAATTATTACCAATAAAAGACCAGGAGCATTTTCAAAATTACAAGTAGAATCGGAAGAAATATTTCACAAATTGCAAAACAAAATAAATGATTTCGAAGTGTCTTTACTAAGAAACATAGATAGTAAACAAGATATAATAGAGCTTGGAGATCTAGTAGTTGAATTAAATTCATATTTAGATAGTATAGATCTTTCGGAAAAAGAGTCTGATATTACATTAACCTCATTAACTTATTATCATAGAGAAGTTCAAGACTTAAAGAAGAATAGCCAGCAACATCTTGAAAAAATAATTAAACGCCTGAACGATATAAAAAAAAGTTCTGTCTCGTTAAAAATAGATAACTCCTATAGAATAGCTTGTAAAGCATTAGATTTTACATTAGAGTTTGATTCCATGGGTAAAAAAATCGATTTGCTCTTGAACATTTTTACTCTCGAAGATCAAATAAGAATTGGGATCAAAGATATAAACAAGCTTTTTGAATCAGACAGTCATTTATTACAAAAAAGATCACGTTTCTTCGAATTCTTAATTGATAAAATATCTGCAAATGATTATAGAAACACTTTAGAAAACTTTCTAATGGAAGAAAACTTTGATCCAGAATCAAAAGAACTCATTCTAATAGAATCATCAGTATTCAGAGAATTCCATGTCGCTGTAGAAAAACTTCTTGAAAATCTAAAAAAAGATAACCGAGTTTCATATAGTATACGTGAAGAATTAGTTCGTAAGATAGAATCTACGAAACTTGAAATCACTGAATCAATTTGTAAAATAGATCCGAATGTGGAAAAAGATGTTCTTAGGGATCAATTGGATGAATACTTATCAGATGAGTATCCAAAAAATGAAAATGATCCAAGCTATGACCTTCCTAATGCCTTGCAAAGAAAACATAAAGAACCCAGTACTTTAAGACTTAAACGAGGAGTTTTAATGGATGAAGCGCTGAAAGCAAAAGAACTAGTTTCTGATTTAAGTAGAGCTGAGGGTAAAATCGAATTTCAAGAAAATCTTTTAAAAGATATAGAATCATTGAAATTTGCAAAATTATCTCCTGAAATTCTAGAAAAGGAATTAGAATCTTCAAGACAATCTGAAGCTATGGAATCTATTAATAAGAAAGGACCTTCTAGTATACTAGATGAGGTTAAAGCAACTATTGAGTCAAATTCAGAAAAAAACATATGATAATTCATTCACAGCAATTCGAAATTAAATCTTAGTAGTTTAAATAAATCTCATACTTCATATTTAGTTATGGATATATGGATTTTCGATAATTTTGTTATCAAGGATTTCAATATAGTATAAAATTAACAAAAATCAAACATAATAAACTTTTATTCATTAAATATAATTACTATCATGAGAAACTCGCAAACCGACATAAATTGTATCAAGTGTAAGGATATAGAGATAAAGAAACATAATTCTAACAACATTAATGTATAATATAGATATGGAAACTCGCTCTGATTTGACACAAATATTATCTAATATGATACATCCCTTACAGAAGGTTCATATAATCCATAATGAGTTGGCCGGTTTAAGAGAGAAAACTAAAATTCAATTTATGTTAAGCGCTCTAAGCGTGAACATTATCGAAACAATTTTCAAAAAATCCGGCGACACATATTCTTTACAACCAAATCTACAAAACTTCCCAAAAGATATTGAAGTTATATATCAAAGAGCACAGAATTTATATAATAAGAAAAATCAAAATGATTTAGAAAACATTCTGAATGAGATGTCATATAAAATTGTAGAACATATATTTGATCAAATGTCATCGAAAATTAAACCACATTTATCAGTCAACAGTTTGTTTGAAGCTCAACCACAAAATGTATTGAATTTTTTACTATCTAAGAAAACAAGTGAAAAACTTATTCAAAATATATCAAAGTTGCTGAACAAATGTATAATAGCTCAAAACCATTATGGGGAGTATAATTCAACATTTAATTCAGAACTCGATAAAACATTAGAAGATGTCAATAATGAAGTCGAACAAGAGTACTTAGAATGCATATCTGAACATCATACAGACTCATTGAAATCTAATCTAGAAGAAATTCTACAGTACATTCAACCTGAAATTCTAACACAAAAATTCAATGATTATAAAAATTTAATAGAAAAAATGTGTCAATTGTTCGAAAACAATCTTGATCAAGAAAACCTGAAACTTAGAAAAAACACTTTGTCTACAAACCATCTTTATGACAACATTGAATCTATTCTTGTTATAGCGCAAAACTCTATTGATACATATAAATCTACCAAGCCCATTTACAGCGAAGAAGTCTTTGATTTTTTAGAGAAAGCGACAGATCCACAAAGAATAAAAAGAGACAAAGCTATTGAAAAAATGCATGACCCTCTTTCAAGAGTATGCAACTATATATTGAAAAAAACACCTAATGAAAGTATATTTCCAGATAAAATGTTCGAGCATTTAGGCAAGATAGCAAACGAATACTCACTACACACTATAAACATTTCAATTGTAAAAGATGGTTCGCAAGCAATGAGACTAGCAAATCAGTTAGATTACATCTTGCAGCAATCTGTACAAAAAATAGAGCAATATATTGCCAAAGCTAGAATTACAGATACATTTAATTTTTCAGAAGCTCATAAAAGTCAAATCATCATAGATCTCCACGCTTGTAGTTATTTAATCACACAAATGCTAAATCAAATGAAAGAGATAATAAAAATATGCACACTAAGTGACGGATTGATACGTCAACAATTATTTTTTAAGCATAATTACTTATCCACGCTGCTATCCGAAAAAGAATTGATTCAGAAAGAAATAATGGAACCAATTAGAGCAAGGTTGCGTTCATGTGCAAATAATGTATCAACTGAATATAGCAACAAAGAAGCTATGTTACCTTTAATAGAATTAATAGAACCAGGAGTGCATTATGTTGTACTCTCTTGTTTGAATCTAGTTTCTATCATATTAATTACCAATGAAACAGTACCTGATAATGCACAAAAATATGGATTATGTGTTAATGCAGCTCCACAAGCTTTATTAGAAATTGATTATGATCAAAATTGTGATAATAAATATCAACCAAATAGCAAGTAATTTATCCCTAGCAAAATAGATTTGTGAATATAAATTTATATATATATAATCGCAAACAAAACGCTTGACATAGTGAAGCATTTGTTGAAAAATTAAAGATTTAGGCATAAAGATGAAGAGAAACTTAGAATATAAAAAAGATTCTACCAAAAAAATCAAATATAATGAAAATAATGATATACAAATAGATAGTTATGGATGGACTAAGACAAGTAATTTACAAGCAACCTACTATAATGAAACTAGTTCCCAAAACCCCCCTATTAATACTTCTAATCCCTTTCCGCTTGTGCAAAGCGCAAGCGGATCATTGGTCTTAGGGTGCCATCAACTGATTGAAAAAGATAATTCTGAAGGAGTTGATAAAAGCACATCCGAAATGTCCATACAAACATTCAATACACAAATCTTTGTTGATATTTTTAATCACATAGACAAGTTCATAAAAAAATTGGAAGAAGATTTTCGTGTATTACCGAATTTATTTGAAAGTATTCATGAAAAAACACTTTCTTTACAAAAAGAAATCCAAGAAATTGGAAAAAACCACAATCATCCAGCAATAATTGATTACTTAACGTTTCTGAGATTCGAAAGCATTAAAACTGAAGTTTCTGAAAAAGAGGAACAACAAATAAAAAGATTAGCTAAAGAATACATTGATACAAGGTATATACAGACAAAAAAACTTAAAGATATTACACGTAATGCATCGTCATCACTTAACAAAAATCATTGTATTGATGAAAAACTAATAACTAATCTAAAGACATTTAAAATAAAACAAGAGGAATTAGAAAAAGAAACTCAGTTAATTCAAAAATTATATTCAATTACAAAGGAACTTTCAGAAACTGGAGAACTAGTTCAATATCTTAACCAAACAATAAAAGAAATGCTTAAATTTATTAAAAAAAATGAATATTTTCGACCTAGAAGAAATAAATTTTATACAGAATTCGATTACTCAATAGGAAATGATTTGGTTACATTATCAATGATTAAAAATTATATTCATATTGAAGTTAATATTCATAGAGGCTGCATACTAAACACCTTTATTTTCTCATTACTCAAGAAAGTGTTAACACAAAACATAAAATCTATTTTTAAAAGCTTAAGCTATCAAGAAGTAAAAGATATAATTTCTAAATACAAAGAATTAGACTGTGAAATACCAAATATTTTTCAGGATATGAAAGCTCATATGGAATTATCCATTGGTATAAATATCAAGCAAAATCAAATGACAATCAAAGAAAATGATAAATTTGAACTTCTATCCATACATGTTAATCCTATAAGAGAATCACATCAAAGTATAAGAGAATCACATCAAAGTATAAGAGAATCACATCAAAGTATAAGAGAATCACATCAAAGTATAAGAGAATCACATCAAAAACTAAAAGAATTTTCTCTTGATTTTTTTTCTCTCATGCAAAAAGATGTTCATCAATTTGATGATTTTGAAAAAAAATGTTTTCAGGAATTAAAAAAATGTACTAAACCAAAACTATTTTTTACAATTAAAGAGTATCAAAAAAAATTCATAGATTTATCTGAAACAATTATCAATCAATCTGAATTTCTGTTTCAAGAATATATTTTCGATGACTCTATACCTTTCCAGCAAAATAAAAAGCAATTACTTGAGAGATCGGAAATTGTATTGAAGGCACATACAAATTTAATTAAAATTTTCACAGAAGAATTTAAGAAAGATACTCTGCAAGATATGTCAAATAATATACTTATAAATGATGGTGATATAAAAACATTAAATAATTGTTTTAAAAAATCAGAACGAGAAAAATTGAAACAATCATCATTATGGAATTTTTTATTTCTTACACCTAATATATTGATAGAGACTAATTATGATTTAAAAAAAATTCTTGACAACATCCAATTAATAAGTTCTATCTTTTATACTTCTCAAATACAAACTAATGTAGAACAAATTGAAAAACTAAAAATTGAAATACAAAATTCTGACACAATAGAAAACTTAAATAAGTGCAAAATATTTCTCGAAGAATTACAAGATTATGCTAAACTTTTTTACTTTCCTATATTCGAATTATTGTCTTACATTGGAGCCTTAAACCCATTGGTTATGTTTGACATAGAAATGATATCAGATATAATGGCACTTGTTCCAAACAAACACGTTGGAGAACAAGAACAAAACAGCCAATACTCTTTGAATCCAGCCCCACAATCTTTACTAAAAATTAATTCTGCTCAAGGTTGTGATAATCAATATCAATCAAATAGCAAGTAATTTATCCTTTCAATCCAAAATGGACTAAATTAGACTTAATTCGAAATTCATTTCTGTAATCACATCAATAATTGGAATTTAGCAGCAGGTTGATAAGAGTTTGTTCAATAAGAATTTTATTGAACAAACCCTTGTTGTATTTTTTAGACCTAAAACACAAAAATAATAATATATCTCCAAAACAGAATTAAAACAAAATCTTTACAAACTATATTTTTATATGTATGATACAGAAAATCAAAAAAAAAGTTAATTTATGGTCAATACTAATAAAAAAAAAATCAAACTAATCAAACAAGAACTTAAATCACCTGAAAAAATCTGTAAACAAATGCCAAATTTACTCACAAAAATCAAGGAAAATTTTGATAAAAATCTCATTCCCCTGTTTATAGAATCACTAGAATTGGAAAAAGACATACGAGCAATGGATTCACAATATTGTTCAGACAAACTTCATTGTTTAGACAAACTTCATCTTTTAGAAGAATCTTTTAAGAAATTTAGTAAAAATATTCGAATTTTTGAAAAAGATAATATTCTTATAGAATCAGTATTAGGCTCAATTAAAGAAGAACTTTCAAATATTAAACAATTACCCCCCTATCAAATATATGACCTCTTATCATATATAGAAAAAAGCTATTATTTATTAAATCAAATGAGGTTGCTTAGATTACAATGCTCTCAATTAATCGCTAATGAATATCATTTCTTCATTTTAAAGATTGATTCATTTTTTCGTCTAACAAGAATGAAAGATTTTCCTGAATATGAATTTAGTCTACTTCAAATCCTAAAACCACTCCAGACTATTAATCAACAATCTGGAATATTGTACAATACTACTAATCAGGAATTGAAAGCAATAGAATTGAATATCAATCATTTACATCAAAAACTAAAATCATGGACTAAAAATCCAGAATTAATAATTCCAGTCTCACCAGATAACACTAATAGTTATAGTTCTATTCAAGAACATCAAAGCAGTCATCAAGAGACCTATGATGATCAATTTGAAAATCTTTATAGTTCTATTAATCAAAGCAGTCCTCAAGAGACCTCTGATCAATATACACAAAACGATAATCATCTTTCTGTTAAAAAATCTCAACCAAACACTTATGTTAATCTACCTATCTCAATCTCAAATGGTGTGAGCAAGAAGGTGACACTACCGCCTAGTTAGATTTCTATTAAGTCAAATAAAATAAATGAATTTCCAAAAAAAGATAAAATCGTTTCTCATTATAAGGTTTAATTCAAATAAAAATTCAAAACATGAATTCTCTGAAAAGCACACACATATATATACTTTTCATAAGCAAATAAATGTGTGCAATTGGAAGCATGTTAGAACATTGAGTTTACATTTTATTTGTAATTAATATATATAAATAAACGTAGCAATTATTTGAGTTATTCTTCATAAAAAGATCACAAAATTCATTTTTATTTATTCAACAAACAAATGATAGTTTTTCTAATACAACAATTGTTTGGGTTAACATAGGGTTTCAGTTTCACCAAATCACAAACAAGTCATGCTTAGCAAAGAGAGGAATGGAAGTATTTATTGATAATATTGAAATCAATATGAGATATATAAATCATTTCATACAATCATTATCAATAGATCTATATCATCAGGTGAGAACTTACGAGAAAACACAAAACTCCTACAATACAACTTTGAACTATATTAAAAATATTGATCTTACTCCCATAATGATAAAATTGGTGTTTTTATATTAAGGAAATTACAATTATGGAAGAAATAAATAATTCAGACACACAAGGAATATCGGAAATGAGGCCAGTAGTGAAGAATATAATTCAATCAAATAGAGAATCATATACAAAGATTGAAAAAGTTTTGTAATCTTTTCGCATATTCCAAGAATCAGAAAATAAAACAATTTCCTCATCAGCCACAACGCTTTTAAAAGATTTGGTATTATTTAGAATAACCTTAAACTCATTGAGTGCTGCTAATTATAATCTTTTTTTTTAAGGAGAAAACTCCTAGGAAAGCGAAAGACGCCTTTATTTGAGAAAAATAGACCCAGAAATTAAAGATCTTAAAAGAATAATGCCAGCTCAAAATAGTATTGATCACTATTGTCTGAAAGATAATCTAGAAGATCAAATTATACTATTATACAGAGGAATAGAAAATTCCATTAAGGAGCAACTATCTTAAAGTGCCGAAAATCTTGAAAGATCTTACATCAGAGAAATTTTGGGAGAAGAATCTTGGAAGGAAATTTTGGAATTAGTCGATCGCTATAAATATCCTTCGGATCATACGCAAATAACGGCTTTATGGTAAATAACACATTCAAAATAGAATGTATAATTGAAAATAAGAGACATGAAAGTCTTTTCAATGAATTAAGTCTAATAAAAAAACAGAAAATACAGAAAAATTGCATGCAAGGTTGAACGCTATTGACAAAGAAACGCCGACATTAACAAATAAATCTCAAGCAGAACTTATTCTAACTCAGGAGAAAAATATATCGGTCTCTAAAAATAAACCAAAATGCATCCCACAACACCCCCCCACATTTTTATCTTTGGGGGTTAAACCCCAAGAACTAACACCAGTAAACAAATTAAATTGGCTTCCTTTCATATCATTGCAAACTTTCAGATTAATTTGCTTTTTAATAATTCATACAAAATCATATTTAATAACTTAACTATAAAACAAAACATAAAATCACTATTCAACTTACATATTAGTAACACTAATCACTTTTGATACATAGTCAGATGCATTTTCTGAGTACTTATATCTTGATTAATCACCGATTTTAATCATAATATAGCTGCAAAATAGTTAAAAAACTTACACCCACTACATTTAGATATATGTAAAAAAGCATTTTCCCAACTTATCGTAAAAAAGCATAAAAACTTGACCTTTGGAAGCTAATTCATTAATATAGATATATATTACTAAGCAATCAAAGAAACATGATGAAAAAACCAATAAAAAGAAAACCTGACTCAACAAAACAAACTCTTCTCACTTCACATGAAGCACAACAAGAACTGAAAATAAAAAAGTCAAAAGTAGATCAATTTGAAACATTCTTAGAATACTCAGAGCAAACAGAAGAAAACCTATACAAAAAAATAAAAAAGATAAAAGAAGAAGTTAATTGCTTGATTTTAAACAGTTTAACCTCACATGAATCACACCAAAAAACGATGAAAGAATTAAAGTCAATAGTAGATCAATTTGAAACATTCTTAAAAATGATAAAAAACTTAGAAGTAGACATAGTCAGTCTATCTAACAATACTCAAGAATACTCAGAGCAAGTAGAAGAAGATGTACTCAAAAAAATTGGGTTAGACCAGATTCATTCACATTTTATCCAATTATTCGGTTCTATTGAAAATAGTTTTAAATTGATCAATTGTGAATTTAATCTTTCTCAAGAAAAATGTAAAGATCTCAAAAATAAATGTACAAATCTCGAAAATAAATGTACAAATCTCAAAAATAAATTAAAAGAAATCAAGGGGGAAAAGGAATTAAGTGTTATACAGAATTGTATTGTTTCGAATGAATTAAGTCATACATTGAATAATCTTAGTTTGAATAAATTAAATAATTCTGATTTGGAACACGTAAGTGATAAAATACAAAAAAATATAGACAAAATTAAAAGCTATCAAGAGGAATGCAAACATATTCTTGAAACAAATATGGACAAAAAAAATCTCGAGAATATCATAAGAAAGATAACTCTACAAACTTACTCAATAATAAAAAATAAAGAGAAACTTCAACCTAAAGATACAGAAGAAATTTCAATGTGTGAAATTTTCAAAGAAAAATTAATTCTTGAAATAAATAAAATTCTTTTTCCAATTAAGACCTTTTGTATTGGATTAAATGAATGCAAATTACATTCTTTGGAGAGTATATTGAAAGAGCATAAAAGTAAAAAAGATCTATATAAACCTAACTATAATTCATTCCATACAACATTTGGAATTAATCAAAAATACTTTTCTGAGAATAATCCCAACTCATCAATTAATAATCCCCAAACTTCTTCATCGGACGTTCAATCAGAACACTATGTAAACTCAAAATAGAAAAATTAATCGAAAATCAAAAACAAATATACCCCATAATTTTTTATGGGGTATATCCAAGAACTAACACCACTACAAATAAATCACCCTTCCCTTCATCTCATTGAAAATTAGATTATGGATTTGCTCTTATAATTCACACAAATCACATTCAAGCAATAGAATTGTGAAAAAACCATAAATCACTCTTTTTATTTTTCTAAAAAATATTATTATGAGTATTTACATTTATTGATAGAAATTGGAAATATTAGTTTTTTTTTCAAAACAACCAAAAAAATAGAAGAAAAACTGAATTTCAAATCAAATTTGTAAAATAAATTTTTTAGAACATTTATGGAGACCAAATGTTAGAATTAGAAGATCAAAAGCAAGAAGAATCTAATCAAGAGCAACAAATACTAAAATCATCGGTTAGAAAACACGCATTAGATAATAAAAAAAAAGAATCAGATGATAGAATAAAAAAATTATTGGATGAACTGTTGCGTAAAATAGAATTTCTTCCATTACTTGAATCAGAAGAATCTACTAAAAGAATTAATTCTATTAAAAAAACACTAGAATTGTATGAAGAAGAAAAATTATCGTATAAAAAACAAGATTCAGTGAATGAAAAACTACAAAGAGTGATTCAAGAAATCCAAAAACATGAAAAATCACAATCACGTACTATAAGAACAAAAGAAGAGAGTGAAGAAAAAAAATCATTGTATGAAAAATTAGAATTAGAGAGTGAAGAAAAAAAATCATTGTATGAAAAATTAGAATTAGAGAATAAAAGACTAGAAATATTGTTAAAAAGAAACAATGAACTCAAAAAATTACAATCATCACAAATAAAACAAAAATCATTTAGTGAACAAGAAGTATTGTATGAAAAAGACTCCCAATTATTATCAGTAAAAGAAGAGTTATTGTGTGAAATAGAATACTTGCTTTTAACAATAGAAGAAATAGATAAAGAAATAATCCTTGAGTGTAAAACAACTTCATCATACGACAAAAAAAACTTCTTAGTTCTTACAAGCAGTTTTTTTGAAATTAAAAATAAAATTATCTCATTGAGAAATAGTTTATCTCCTGAGATGTTAAAACAAATTCCTGAAATTCTTGAAGATTTAGAAAAAAAAATATTTTCTACTTTAAAAATGAAACACAACTTAACGATCTTGTGTTCTTCAGCATTGACCACTGGCAATCCAAATACTTTAAACCAATTAATCAAAATAAGAGACAGTCTTAAATCAGATGAATCCGAGCATACAAGAACACAGCCATCCACACATACAACAAATCCAGAGATTACACAAAAAACAAATCCACAAGAAGATTTTGAATTTTTAGATATAAATTCTACTTAATTGTGAAGCCAACTCTTCTGGCCCCAAGCTCTAAACTCAAAATTAAAAAGTGATTGACCAACAATCAAATACAAGAACACATCCCCCCCCCACATTTTTACCTGTGGGGGTCAACCCAAGAACTAACACCAGCACAATAAATCAAATGCGCCTCCTACCATTTATCTTATTATAAATTCTACTATTGATTTGCTTTTATAATTCACACAAAATCACATTCAAGAAATAGAACTATTAAAGAAATCGTGAATTACCTGTCGAACTTCAGAAGAAGTTTTGTCTGTGTTTATCTTTCTACGGAAATCTGCAGATCCAGTAAGACCAGAACTATACCAACCCATATGCTTACATGCCATCTGGATGCCAACTTTTTCACCATAATGATCTATAATTCTATCATAATGATCCAAAGATATATTTGCCTTAGATTCAATATCAGGGCTTTCCAACTCAACGCCGTGTTTTAAAAAATGAGCTATATGTTTTATTATCCATGGCTTGCCGTAAGCGCCACGACCTATCATAACTCCATCTGCTCCAGAAACATTTAATGCCTCTAAAGCCTCCTGACCTGTTTTTATATCTCCGTTTACAATTACTGGGATTGAAACATTCTGCTTTACATTGGCAACAAATGCCCAATCGGATTTACCTTTGTACATTTGACACCTAGTTCTACCATGTACAGCAATCATTTTTATGCCAATTTCCTCAGCTATTTTCGCAATCTTAGGGGCATTTTTATTCTGATCATCCCAACCAGTTCTCATTTTCAATGTTACTGGAATATCAACAGCATCAACAACTGCTTTCAATATCTTGGCAGCAAGAATTTCATCTTTCATTAATGCAGCTCCAGCGTAACCATTGACAACTTTCTTCACAGGACAGCCAAAATTTATATCTATGATATTAGCTCCCATGTCACAACACAGCTTAGCGGCTTCGCTCATAACAGATGGCTCACAGCCTGCAATTTGTATAGCTGTCAATTCATTTTTCATTGATAAACCAGATTTATGCATACTTTCTCGCGTCTTCAACACCACTGCTTTGCTTGCTATCATTTCAGAAACAACAAGGCCAGCACCAAAGCTTTGAACAATCCGTCTGAAAGGAGCGTCCGTAACTCCACACATTGGAGCCAGTATAACTTTATCTTTTATATAAATGTCATCAGATATCTTAATATCGTTGGATTTCATGTTGTTTCAATGTTAAGTGATAAATCAAATTATAAAGAAGAAAGAAGAATGTAATAATCACAGCCATTAACAAGACTCTGTTAGGGAAAAGATAAAAAAACATTCAACAAACTTATTAGC
The DNA here is from genome assembly GCA_965216745.1 of Anaplasmataceae bacterium. Classification (GTDB taxonomy): domain Bacteria; phylum Pseudomonadota; class Alphaproteobacteria; order Rickettsiales; family Anaplasmataceae. Next base: position 49,531 of record OZ244191.1, read on the forward strand.
TAAAAAAGCACTCAAAGTATCTCAAAATAAAGAATTATTGCTCTTTATTATTTTTTCATATAAGAACATAGTATCGCCAGTTTTGCACGGAATTGCAATCATATTAACTATACTGCCGTCCACAAGATTTATTATATGGCTAGTTGTGGTAGCAGTAAAATCATTCAAACCCTGATAAATGTTTATATTACCAGAAGAAACCAAACTATCCATAACTTCTATATAACCTGGCTTAGTATCCAAAAAATCCCTTTCTAAAGACCATAGGTTCATAAAAGAAACATTGTATGTTATCAATCGAGAATCTGGGGCATAAATAGATATTCCTACTGATATATTATGTATAATTTTAGTCATCATATCGTTGCTTTCAGTAGCTTGTTTTTGAAACAAATCTTCATTAGTAATATCATGACCAAATCCATAAAATCCATTGCAACTATCTTTTATCTTTGTGATTCTGAACAGTCTCCTTTCATTTTTTATCACTAAATGCTGAGTATTTTCTATTTTTTTAACTTCAGAATTATTAATTGATAATAATTTTGAAAACACTGAATTGTTATTATATAAAAGCTGATTACACAGCTTATTTTTATACGCACATTTTCCATCTTTAACATGCCATACAAAATAGGGGGAATTATTCAGAATGGTGTTTCTAATTTTCAATTCATCAACAACATTAGAAATGTTCAAAGAAGATGCTGATGATTTATTAGAATCCAATTCAATAAACATTATTGCACCAATTATATTTTCATGTTTATCTAATATGCTAGAACCTGTGCATTTATAACGTATATTCTTTCTTATTGAGGTAATATATATCTCATATTTGCTAGCTATATTCTTCGAACGCATTATGTTCTGCTTAAGAAGATTAGGCTCCTGAAAATTATACACAAACTTGTCAAATGAATAGAATATAATTTGCTCCATCCCTAAACAAGGGCTAAACCTTTCAGTACGATTTATAGAATCCCATAAATAAAAACCACAATTCAGATCATTAATTACTCCGTTATAAAGTATGCACAGTGCTTTATATTTTCGTGTTCTACGTTTGAAACGCACAACCATAAAAAACAACACTAAATATATAATATATGGAAACGTTAATTCGACATAGTCCACAATAAAATCGTAATACATACAATCTCTTACTAATATATGATTTATACAAACGACAGAAAAAAACTATATTCAAGAAATAATAAATCAAACAATAACATTGAATGTAATCATTCATAATTCTAATTATAATATAATATAATTCATGTATATGAATAACAACTATTTCTTTAGCACTACACTTCTAGCCTGATTTATTTTTTGTGCCAAGTAAGATGAACCCCCTTTGTCAGGATGTACAGATTGCATAAGCCTGTGATAAGATTTGTTAATTTCGGATTTTTTAGCCCCTGGCTTTAAACCTAAAATTTCCATAGCTTCAGAATATGACATTTTATATTGATCAAAGTCATTAGATTGTTTAGAATCAAAAGAACTTCTTTGTCCATTTTGATTCATCGCTTTCTCTAGAATCCTATCAAAAATACTTCGTATTTCTGGGTTCTTTGTCTTGAACAAAAAAAAGATTAAACCAGCAGGAAGTAGAATGAATAAAAACAATATTATCAATAATATTATAATAATACTATAGAACACCGTAACCGAGACTTGCGCGCATTAAAAAGGAAGTATAACATATATGAATTTAAATAAAAAGAATTATGGAGGTTGCTTTGTCTGATAATGTTATAAACAATGATTCTAAATTTAACAATAAACCATCTGGGTTTGTTCAGACAGAAGACACTCCGAACCCTAACACTATAAAATTCTTTCCAGCAGGAGGCAAAGTGCTGAAAGAAGGAATAGAAGAATATACAAGTAAAGATGAGGCCTGTGAATCTGATCTAGCTTATCATTTATTCTCTATTGAAAATGTTGATAGAGTTTTTCTTACCACTACTTTCGTTTCTATAACCAAGAAAGAAGAATCTAGTTGGGACTCAATCAAAGTTGACATAATAGCTGCAATAGGTGGATATTTTGCAAGCATACCAGACGGAGTCATTTCTGGGCAAAAAAAACTCGTAGAAAAAGAAGAAGAGTTCGAAGAAAAAGACAAAGCCACAGTGGAGATGATAAAAAACTTAATAGAAACCAAGATTAGGCCTGCAGTAATGTCGGATGGCGGAGACATACAGTTCTCAGGATATAAAAATAATGTTGTTTATCTACAGCTCAGAGGAGCATGCTCCGGATGTCCTAGTTCATCATACACGCTCAAGGAAGGAATTCAAAATATGTTGCAGCACTATATCCCTGAAATAGATTCTGTTGAGGCTGTAGTATGAAATATATATCTGGAAACAGCAATATCCCTTTTGCTGAATCTTTGGTGTTTGGAATTGATCCACACTCATCTCTCATTTTACCTGCGACCAGATTTCCTGACGGAGAATCAAGAATTACTTTTGAGCATAAAATAACATCAAACAACATCTGCATAATACAATCATTGTGCTGTGATGAAAATATAATTGAATTAACAATGATAATAGATTCCATAAAAAGGATGGGAGTCAAAAATGTCACAATAGCAATTCCATATCATGGCTATTCTAGACAAGATAGAGTTACAAACAATTCTCCAATTAGTGCAAGAGTTATAGCCGACATAATACAATTATCAGGCGCTGACAATATAATCACTATGGATTTACATGCTTCACAAATAAGTGGCTTTTACAAAATCCCAGTATTTGATTTGTCGCCTGCACTTGTTTTTTGGGAGCACTTCAAATCACAATCAAAACAACCAGATTTATGCTCTATTGTTTCCCCTGACTTGGGGGGCGTGAAGCGAGCTAGAAACTTTGCAGACCTTGTTCCTAGCGCTTCGTTTTCGACCATAGAAAAAACAAGAAATCAAGCCGGAAATGTTAAATCAATTCAAATACTTGGAGATAATATTCAAAATAAACAATGTATTTTAATAGATGATATAGTAGATGGAGCAAGCACTATTTGCAAAGCTGCAGAAATGTTAATTGATTCCGGTGCATTGTCAGTAGATGCTTACGTAACACATGGTCTTTTCTCAGGAGGAGCACTAGAGAAAATTGAAAATTCCAAGCTAAATTCTATAACAGTTACAAATTCAATTCACAAAAAAAGCATAAAATGCAAAAAATTACATACAATAGATGTTTCAACAATTTTTGCCCATCAAATCAATAATATGAACAATGAATCGCACAATTAATAAAATTTTAATCGCAAATCGTGGCGAAATAGCTTGTAGAATAATCCAAACATTGAAAAAAATTGGAATACGCGCTGTAGCTGTATATTCCGATCAAGATATACATATGAAGCATGTCAAAATGGCTGATGAATCCATAAGAATTGGTCCTGCAGATTCTGCTTCTAGTTATTGTAACGTTGAAGCAATATTTGAAGCTGCCAAAAAATCTAATTGCGATGCACTACATCCTGGCTATGGCTTTCTATCTGAAAATGCTGAATTGGCAAACAAACTAGAACAATATGGTATAACTTTTATAGGACCAAAAAGCCAAACCATATCTTTGATGGGAGATAAAATATCAGCAAAAAAAATAGCAGAACAATCAGGGGTTAGTGTAATACCAGGTTATATTGGAAATATACAGAACGAAAAACATTGTCTGGAAATAGCAAAACAAATAGGATATCCCGTAATAATCAAAGCAGCAGCAGGTGGGGGTGGCAAAGGCATGAGAATAGTGCACTCCGATGCTGAAATCAGCTTGGCCTTCAAAAATGCCTCAGACGAAGCAAGAAAAAGCTTTGGAAATGGAAATGCTTTTATAGAACGCTATATACCTAAATCTAGACATATAGAAATTCAAATATTAGCGGACCAACATGGGAATATAGTATGTCTTGGAGAAAGGGAATGCTCGATCCAGCGCAGGTATCAAAAAATAATAGAAGAAGCCCCAAGCCCATTTGTGAATAAAAACATGCGTGAGGAGCTATATTCTCAATCAACTCAACTTGCAAAAAAAATTCAATATTATTCCGCTGGGACAATAGAATTCGCAGTAGATTCTTCTGATGGTAAATTCTACTTTCTAGAAATGAACACAAGATTACAAGTAGAGCATCCTGTTAGCGAAATGGTTATACGAGCTCAAGGAAACAAGATAGACTTAGTGGAACAAATGATAAAAATATCTAATGGGGAAAAGCTTGCTTTTGTTCAGGAAGATATAGAAATCAAGGGTCATGCATTTGAAAGCAGAATATATAGCGAAAGCCCTGAACGAAATTTCGCTCCAGATTCTGGTCGAATTATCGAATATCAAATGCCAACTAATATAAATGGAGTTAGAATAGACAGCGGAATCACAAAAAATGATTTCATAAGTGTGTTTTACGACCCCATGATAGCAAAATTATGTACATATGGATTTGACAGAAACAGTGCCGCAAAAAACATGTCCCTAGCTTTAGCCAATTGTTGTATATTTGGGATAGAAACAAACATTCTGTTTCTGGAATCAATATTTCAGCATCCTAATTTTATTGCAGGCAACATTGACACCAACTTCATTAATGATCATTATTCGAAAAATTTTGACTCAACTAAGCTAGAGCATGACATATTGAAAATATTTTCCTTTAGTGCTTTGCACTTGCACATAATAGAAGAATCACAACATTACTTATCTTTTTCCCAAGATAGGGCTTCATTGTCATCATTGAAAGGAGAATGGGTCGTGAGCCATAAAAAAGGCTCTTCAATGAACATTAAAGTGCATTCAATATCAAAAGGATATGTAAAAATATACTCACAGAGTGAAGAGATTACTGTAAAAACCTCATGGATACCAGGTGAAACAATTACAGATGTTATTGTTGGAAACGATACATACAAAATAAGAGTTTTAAAACAAAACGTAAACTCATTTTATTTGAGCTTTGCCGGACATTCTACTGAATGTTCTATTTATACAAAATTTGCCGCAGAATTACTAAAAATTATGCCGAAAAATGCAAAGGCCCATAACTCCAATGAAGTTAGATCTGATATCACGGGTATCATAATTAATATTGCCGTTAAAGAAGGAATGAAAGTTGAAGAAGGAAATGCATTATTCACAATTGAAGCAATGAAAATGCAAAACATTATTTGCGCAAAAAAACATGGTGTGATAGAAAAGATCATCGCACAAGAAAATACCAATGTAAAATCTGGTGACATAATAATCAAATATTACGATGATTGATCTATTCCAAGACATATAAAAATGCTTCACTCGAATTAATTTCTTGTCATAACGTCACCAAAATGTTATAAATTAATTATTACTATAACTAACATAACATAAGCAATGAAAATACAAACTAATAGCCAACCCAAAAATTCAAATCACTCCTCAACTCTACATCAGGCCTTCACTGATTTACTATCAAAACCTATACAATTTTTTTGCCCTCTTGATAGCACTAAAGGGAACAAAGAAGATTCCAAACTAAAATCACAGCCATCTAAAAATCAACATCAAGAACCATACTATGGTACTTTATGTACAAAAAAATCAAACGAAACTAATAGCCAACCCAAAAATTCAAATCACTCCTCAACTCTACATCAGGCCTTCACTGATTTACTATCAAAACCTATACAATTTTTTTGCCCTCTTGATAGCACTAAAGGGAACAAAGAAGATTCCAAACTAAAATCACAGCCATCTAAAAATCAACATCAAGAACCATACTATGGTACTTTATGTACAAAAAAATCAAACGAAACTAATAGCCAACCCAAAAATTCAAATCCCTCCTCAACTCTACATCAGGCCTTCACTGATTTACTATCAAAACCTACCAAGATCTTCCTGAAAAACAACCCTCTATAGATGAAATGAGTGTTTATTTTGGCGTTTGATTTGTTTAAAGTCAGCTGGGCCGTTCTCACACATTCCCACTCAACTCAAAGCCAACTCTTTTCTCATTTTACATATATTTATTGAGACAATCTCAATAACTTGATAGAATGTTTTATATACATATTTTTATAATTTACAAGTGCAAAACGTTAAAACAACAAATGAAATACGTAATTCATTTCTGTCATTTTTTGAACAAAAAAATCATGTTCTTTATAAGTCTGCACCATTAATTCCAAATGAAGATCCAACCTTAATTTTTATAAACGCAGGAATGGTGCCATTTAAAGAATATTTTATCAACGGCAACGACCATAACATAACATCTTGCCAAAAATGTGTTAGAGCTGGCGGAAAACACAATGATCTAGAAAATGTCGGGCATACTACTAGACATCATACTTTTTTCGAAATGCTGGGTAATTTCAGTTTTGGCGATTACTTTAAGGAAGAAGCTATATTATATGCATTTGAATTCTTAACCAAAAAACTCAATATAGATAAATCAAAGCTATTAACAACTGTATATCACACAGATGATGAAGCCTATGGTATCTGGAAGTCTCTTGGAATAAATGAAATACAAAGAATAAAAACTGAAGACAATTTTTGGTCTATGGGAAATACCGGACCATGCGGCCCTTGCTCTGAAATATTCTATAAATATGACGATCAACACATTGTTGAGATATGGAACCTAGTGTTCATGGAATTCAATAAAATGAATGATGGGAAGCTGATAAATTTGCCAATAAAATGCATTGATACCGGAATGGGATTAGAAAGAATATCTTCGGTAATACAAGGAGTTCGGGATAATTACAATCTAGATATATTCACAAAATTAATCAAAAGATCACAATCAATATCATCAAATAACACAAATGAAATTGCGCACAGGATAATAGCAGACCATATTAGATCTGCTTCATTCCTTATAGCTGATGGTGTTTTTCCAGAAAATAAAGGAAGGGGTTATGTTTTACGTAGAATATTAAGGCGAGCCATTAGATACTCCACTCAAATATCAAAAAAACCAATTATGCATTTATTATGCCAAGAATTAAAAGAATTAATGGGAAGGCACTATACAGAACTTGTAGAGGCAGAGAAATTAATCGAAAGCACTATTAAAAATGAAGAAGCAATGTTTAGAGAAACAATTGACAATGGTTTGGAACTTTTGAACCAATTTATCTCTTCAATAAAATCTAATTTTTTCCCTGGAGAAATAGCGTTCAAACTTTATGACACATACGGATTCCCAATCGACTTGACTGAAACACTACTGAAGGAACGAAATTTATCTTTAGACAAAGATGGTTTTAACAAATGTATGCTTGAACAAAAAAACAGAAGCGCCTCTAATGCTCAATTCCCCAAAACCCAGCCACAACATGAGCTATTCCCAGCTACAGAATTTATACGAGAACAGTTTTTTCTTCAAAGCACAGTTTTGGGAATAATTCATGAGAATACAAGTATCAATTCTATATCTACAAAAAATGAATTTACTCTCATATTGGATAAAACAGTTTTTTACGCAGAATCTGGAGGCCAAAGAGGAGACACAGGACAGATCAAGTGTTCTTCTGATTGCATCCTTAATGTGAAAGACACAATAAAACTAAAAGGAAACATACATTTACATATTTGTTCTGGAAGCATTAATGAAACAATCTTGAAGGTTGGAGAAAAAGTACAGTGTGAAATAGATGTAAATAGACGCAAAAATTTATCTATACATCACTCTGCAACACATTTATTGCAAAACACACTAAGAGACATTCTTGGAGATCATGTTGTGCAAAGAGGATCTTTAGTAGATGAAAATCATTTGAGATTTGACTTCAGCCATGGAAAATCTATCTCTAAAGAATGCCTTAATGAAATTGAGGAAAAAGTAAATAATGCAATTGATTGTAATCATAAAGTTAACACAGAAGAAATGGAACTAGATCAAGCCAAAAAAAAGGGAGCTATCTCATTGTTCGGAGAAAAATATCAAGAACGTGTAAGAGTTGTTACAATTGGAGAATCTATTGAATTATGCGGAGGAACACATGTATCACAACTTTCTGACATTGTATTCTTTGCTATATTAAAAGAACAATCTATTGGCTCTGGGGTCAGAAGAATAAAAGCTGTTGCTGGCCCAAAGTCTATACAATTCATTTTATCTCAAAAAAAACAATTAGAAAATGAATTAGAAGCAACAAAAATACAGATAAAAAAAATCAAAAAAGATAATCGAGAAGAAATCAACAGAATGTATAATAATTTAATTTGCATCACCCCAAATCTATCTGAACATGAGATTCCTAACATAGGTCTATTGGTTGTAAAAGAGTTTTCAGATATACCTCCCAATTTTATCATTAATAACATAAAAAACATAACGCAAGAGAAACAACTTATATTAGTTTTCTCGTCAAATTCAAATCAAAGATATATAACATTAGCCTCAAAAGACATACCATTTCCGAGAAATATCATAAAAGAAGGAAAAATGATTATTGAACAAAATCAAATAATGCAATTCCATGTCCAAGGCAAACAAAAAAACGAAACTATTATAGAATGTTTATTAAACAATTACAAACATGCAAACATTCAGTGAAATGTAATAACTATTCCATTATAACTCGCTCTGTATAAAGACCATGTTTGCAGGAATGACATTGTTTGTTTTATGCAAAGATGACCAAAGCATAAGCTTTAAGCAACAATTTAAGTCAAAGCTTAGGAATCATTTTTAGTGATTTTCTTTTTATCATATTTCACCATCAATAAAGCTGGTGTGAAAAATAAAGTCATTATAGTTGCAAATGACAAACCAAAAGCTATAGAAGTAGAAAGCTGAGTCCACCATTGGCTGCTTGGAGCGCCAAAAGTCATTTCCCTGTCTAGAAAATCTATATTCACCCCAAGAGCCATAGGAACAAGACCCGCAACAGTTGTACCAGCAGTAATCAATATAGGCCTCACTCTAGAAACAGCAGATTCAAGTATCGCGTTTCTGAAATTCGATTCAGAGCACACAATAGAAGAAAAAGCCTCTATCAACAAAATGTTATTGTTTATAACAATTCCAGATAAAGCTATAATCCCTATCCCACACATCACAATCCCAAAAGGTTGCTGAGTTATAATCAAACCCAACAAAGTACCAGCTGTAGAAAGAACTACTGAAGTCATAACAACAAAAGTGTGATAATAGCTATTAAATTGTGTGACTAGAATCCATACTACCATTAGCAATGCGATGCTAAAAGCTGTAAAAAGAAAATGTTTGGCTTCATTTTTGTCATTCTCTTCCCCTTCAAAATCAAAACTAATACCATGGAAAGGGTTGGACTCAAACCAAAGCTTTATCTTTTTAAATTGCTCATCCAACATATATCCAGGAACAATACCGGCATTAATCTCAGACACTATTTTGCCATTTTTTTTGATTAGTTTGTTTGCTTTGTAATTTGGGGAGAAAGTCACAAAGTGATCTATTGGGACAATCCCATGTTTTGTGTTAATTAGCAAAGATCTAAGACTAGAAAAATTACGTTTGCTTTCTGGAAAACGGGCTATAACATCCACTTCTTCGTCAAATCCATCGGGCCTGTATTTTGTGATTATAGCGCCACGATCAGTAGCCATGCTAATATAATCTCGCATAGACCCAACAGTGAGATCAAATTGCATCGCTTTATATTTGTCTATATCTAAAGACCACTTCATTTCCGCGGATATGTCTGTTTCAACATCTATGATTCCATTTATCTGACTTATCTCATTAGCAAAATATTGAGTGGCTTGAGATAAAGCCTCCCTATCCTCATAATCTGAGTATAAATTTATTTTGATTGGCTTTAAAGCTATAGGTCCTTTTTTTTCTTCCTCAACACCAATAATGACACCCTGGATATCCTTAGTTGCAATTCTAATTTCATCAATAATTAACTTTGCTTTTCTTCTAGATCTCCAATCTTTGAATTCTAGGTTTATAACAGCAATCAAGCCATCTACATCATCATAAAAAAAACCAGATTTAGAATAAATGGTTTGTATTTCATCAGACAAATGATTTATTTTATCTTCTACTGCGATCATAACTTTAGTTCGCTCATCAACTGTAATGTTACCTTTCATGTATATCTTGACCATGGCTTTATCTGGCTCTATTGATGGGAAAAACTCAAATCCTTTTCCCATGAACTTATAAGCACAAATTACTAGTAATAAAAATCCAATCGAGCATAATATGAATTTCCTCGGACTTTCCAGAACGATATTGTTTAATATTCGAGAATAAAACTGTATATATTTTGATTTTGTGAAAAACTCTTGTTTCTGAAATTCTTTGAAATGGTTTTCATTTTTAGATGAGTGCGAAAAAACACCAGAAAGAATTGGTACAAGCACTAAAGAAACCAACAATGAGGAAGAAAGAGTGGTTATAAGGGTTATGGGCATATATTTCATAAACTGACCGACAACACCAGGCCAGAACAATAATGGTAAAAACACAGCCAAAGTAGTCATAGTAGAAGAAATAATCGGCCAACACATTTTGATAGCAGCAAGTTTGTAACTATCAAATCTTGGCATTCCTAACTGCATTTTACGCTCAGCATATTCATTTATCACTATAGAAGAGTCTACCAATATTCCCACTGACATTATTAGGCTAAAAAGCACTACTATGTTTAAAGTTGCATCAAAGAAATTTAATATCAATATAGATATTAGAAATGATGTCGGAATTGAAATAGCAACTAAAACACCAGGTAAAGTACCTAGATATGCCATTACAATGAATACAACCATTATTACTGCAAGAAGAATATTATTCTCCAAATCTCTAAGCATGTCTCGCACTTTCTGTGATTGATCAAAAAAACAATCCACAGAAACATTTGGTATTTCTTCTTGAGAAGATACTATATTTTTTACTTGGTCAATTACATCAATTATGTTAGTACCTAAACGCTTAGAAACGTCGAGCACAACTGCAGGTCTGCCATTAATTCTAGCATATCCAGAGCTATCTTCAAAAGACTGATTTATCTGAGCTATTTCACTCAGCGTCAAAACACCACCTTCTGGATAATTCACCAAAGGGAAATTCATTATATCTGTTAAATTCGCAGGAACGCTATTCGCCTCTAAAGCAAAATTGCCAGACAAATTTCCTGAACGCACAAAAACATTGTTCATTTCTACTTTCTGGATCATTTGTAACAAGTCAAAATTGTAACTTAATAAAGTATTTGGATCGATAACAACATCAACAACATTTTTTCGCAATCCTGTTGCTTTCACTTCTAGAACATCAGGAATAGATTCTATTGTTTTTTTTAATTTCTTAGCAATTGTGATCAATGACATCTCAGGGGCTTCACCAGATACAGCAACACTAATAACAGGGAATAATGCCATATTTATTTCTTCAACTTTTGGTCTTTCTGCTTGATTAGGTAATTTTGCTACTATATCGTCAATTCTTGCAAATACATCTTCTTTTGCAACCTTGATATCATATCCGGCTAAAAACTCAAGCATCACATAAGCTCGGCTTGATGTACTGATAGATTTCATTTGCTTTACACCTGGAATAATACGCAGCACTTCTTCCATTGGTGCTGCAACCAATCTCTCGGCATCAACTGAAGAAAGTCCCTGTGCTACAACAGAAACTGACAATGTGGGTATCTGTATATCAGGATTAAGTTCAGTTGGCATCCTAACATAAGATATACAAGACATAAATATAGCAATAATAAACACCAGCAAAGAAGATTTGCGTTTGTTTATACATAGCTCAATAAGAGTTTTCATAAAACCAATTTTAAAACAATAGAGAGATAATAGGATAAATTTAAATATCAAACTTTAAATAAATACGATCATAAGAATAGCTTTATTAAACAACAAAAAAAATCATAAGAAAACATTAAACTAAAATCTATAGATCATAATTCAAAACCATACGATGTTACAAATAATGTAAAAAAATCATAATAAAAAACCATACATAAAGATAATCTCACTGTTGAATCAAATGACTATTTAGTCAATACCAAAAGCATTGTATGAAAGAATGAATAAAAAGCTATAAAATCATTGATAATGCACATCTATAAGAAATCTTTTATCTAAGACCACTCTATAGTACCTGGAGGCTTAGAGGTTATATCATAAACAACTCTATTAATACCTTCGACAGAATTTATTATTCTGGAAGCAGATATTTTCAAAACATACCAAAAATCTTTGCTACAAGCATCATCGGAATAAGGAAAAACTTCAGCAGTCATGCCATCTTCAGAAGATATAGCACGCAAAGCACAAACATGGCCATAAGTACGCTTATCACCCATCACTCCCACAGATTTCACCGGAAGAAGAACTGTAAATGCTTGCCATATTTTATCATATAAACCATTAGACCGAAGAAGATTTATATATATATCATCTGCCTCTCTAAGAATTTCAACGGATTTCCTATCAACAGGACCTAGCACTCTAACGGCTAGACCAGGGCCTGGGAAGGGATGTCTATTCAACAATTCTGAATCAATCCCAATTTCTGTTCCAAGCAAACGAACTTCGTCTTTAAAAAGTGTACGCAAAGGTTCAATCAAAGATAAACTCATATTTTCTGGAATACCACCAACATTATGGTGAGATTTTATATTTGCCCCAGAAGATGTTTTTCCAGATTCTATAACATCAGAATATAAGGTACCTTGCATCAAACAATCTGCATCAAAAACTAAGCAATTTCGTTGAAAGCTTTCTATGAATTCCTTACCAATCAATTTACGCTTTAATTCAGGTTCCTCTATTCCACGTAAAGAGTTAAAAAAACGATCAGATTCATCAAAAATCTCCAAAGGAATATTTAGCGAATCAAAAGCTTTCCGCACACGTTCAACTTCTCCTTTTCTGCCTAAACCTGTATCAATAAACACACATTTGATGTTATCTGGCCCAAGAGTGTCAACTAGCAATTTCGAAGCAACAGTAGAATCAACTCCGCCGCTGACTGCTGCGATAATCTTTTTTCCAGAGCCGCATTTTAATATTTCAGAGCGCGCAGATTCCAAGAAACTACCCACTTTCCAATCTCTTGGAACACCTGAAATATTTAAAAAATTCAATAAAATTTGATCTCCGCATGAGGTATGTGAAACTTCGGGATGGAACTGGATTCCGTATATTGCTTTATCCTTATGCTTCACTATCTCACAACCTTGATTGTTGTTATTTGAAGCAATCACTTTAAAAACATCTGGAATGCTATAAACGCTATCATTATGACTTGTCCAAACTATGCTACTATCTGCTATAGAATCCACTATCGAATCTCTATATTCTATATTAATTTTAGATTGACCAAACTCGGAATTATAATTTTTCTTAATCTCGCCTCCAAAATATTCACACAAAAGCTGATGTCCATAGCAAATGCATAGCAATGGCACATCAAGCTCAATTATATCGCGCATGAAATTTCTAAGACAATCTGAAATTTCTAAAGACTGATCTCCTCCGGAAAGTATTATGGCCGACACCGAGCTTAAATCATACGAAAGCACATCATAATAACTAACGACGCATGCAGAGACTTCCCTCTTTCTTATTTTTCGAGCAATTATTTGCGTAAACTGAGAACCGAAATCAATTATTAAAACGTAAGCCTTCATGAACTATTTGAACCAAACAAAATAACATTCAAGATTATACTTACAATATTCATTAACACAAACCCTAAAAATATGATTTAAATCTAAGAATAGAATCAAGCTTATTTTAAGTACATAAGAGCAGATCCAGAATACAAAGCATCAGAGACTAATTCAAATGACGTTCTCCAATCTTTTGTTCCTAAGATAGCATGTGCAGCATATTCTAAAGAAGCTTTAGTATATACGGAATCGTCACCAGATAAAACTTCAAAAACTTTTTTTATATATAAATCTACATTTGAAGATGGTTTTATAGAAGCGTAGGTGTTGCAATAATATAAAAACTTAGATCCAAATTCATCTAATAAATATACTCTGGAACCTACAATAGCCTTAATAGGTCTTTTGAATTTGATCACATATTTGTTTAATATAGGAAAGATAGAGTCATCAGTTGCAACTATAATTTTTAAATCACAAAAGTTTACAATTGGAACAACAAAATCCATGATTGTTGAAAACTGAAACTCCTTAAAAATAAAAGCAGAACATCTAACAAAATCATTAACCAACGATGGCAACACAAACTTTATATCTTTATATTCATTGTATTTTCCTAATAATTTCATTTTGTATGCAATGTCCCATATAGAAATAAAAGGATATACAATATTTGAGCAACTAATAGACACTTTGAAACCACAAGATGCTACTATAATTGCAGCACACAAAAGAGGAACAACCGAATGAGATTGGGTAGACATCACACATATATCTATTCCATCATTACAATGCTTAGTTCTAGCGCAAATACCACAAATCAATTCTGCTAATATATCATTTGGTAAATTTTTAAAAGAATGCACAAACCATGCAATCTGCGCAGGAGTTGCACCCCCCTTGGATATGATTGAAATAATTTCTTCCAAGTCTGAGGAGGAAATATTAGTGCTATCACCTGAAATTTGCTTCATATACTTATGTATCTTGGTAGAAGACAATAATTGTAGAGGTAGCTTTGTATAAATCATAATATCTCTTCACACAACATAATTTAAAAGATTGCTCTGTTTTGCTAATTTAGAATCTACACTAACTCTAACATCAATATTGGTGAACCCAATATTACTTAGCTCTGATTTAATTAAATCAACATCCACAATTGATGCAATTTCATCAGAAGCAGAATCTATCTCTACTCCTGCAACATCATTGCTTTTAAGTTTAAGCTTCAAACTCAAATCACCTAATTCAAATAAATTAAGGTGTACCGACATATTCATCATTCCATTACGTATACAAAATTTAACTCTATCCATAAACTCTTGCACTAATGCATCAAAATTAACTGTTCTTGAGATCACATTGTTTGCTTGAAATTTTGTCTCTAAAGGATTAGTTTTTTCATCAATAGGAATATAAACATCTTTAAAAGCGGCATCTTCTATCTGCTCAATAACAAATTCCTTTTCTTGTTGTTCAAACAATTGCATATCATCATATATTTTTTGATCAAAAACATATTTTGATTTATCTAACTTAACAAGCGATGTGTAATATTTAGAATAACCTGTATCATCATACGAAAGAAAATCCTTATCTATAACATAATCATCGTATTTATTATAAGATGTATCTTGATAAGAACTGCCCAAAGATTTTTTTAACCTTAGATTCAATATTCCCCCAGATTGCTCTGATTCAGGATATCTTAAATCAACATCAATTCGCACATTTTCTAGGGAATATAAATCATGAAAATCAACTTGATATTGATCAAAAGTGGAATATATGTTCTCAACATTTGATTGATATTCATCAAGAGTGGAATTTACGTTTTTCAAATTTGATTCTATTGTAAGCAAATTTTGTTCAACTATAATATTATTTTCATAATAATAATTATCTTTGTATATAAAATAATACTCATCATTATTTTGTGCTGTAGGTACAATATCAGATTGGCTGTAATTATTAGATTGACCTTTATTATCTTCAATTGGAATATCACCAATGTCATGATTCATATTAGATTCAAACAAGCGCCCAAATGAAGAAATAGACAAAACCTCAGGGTTGTAAGATTTGTTGTCCTTTGAATGAAAATTTACTTGCTTTGACTCGCTTCCAACATTTTCATAACTAAATTCATCTTGTTTTTGTGTAATATATGATTCCAAATCACTTACACCATCATGAATAAGATTCTCATTTGAGATTCCCAATTGATTTGATGTAATTGAAGATTCTGAAGGAATATAAGAAATATTTTCTGTTCCTATTTCGTTGATAGACTTTGAAGGTTCATCTTGTAAGCGCTCTTGAATCAAAAATGCAAATATTCCAATTTCTAGATTATTTTGATTAGTTTTCTCTTTTTCGTATATTAGTTCTGAAGATGATGTAGCTATATCAGTCAATTCCATGAAGCAAACCAAATAATTGTAACATATAGCATTATATTGATATTGGCATAGAGTTCAATGGCTCAACAATCAAGTTTCAAATGCAATGATAAACTAGATAGAAAATAGATAGCAAATCAAGCTATTGATTGGTAGATTTGTTGCGTAAATTGTATAAGTACCTAACTATTTCAGCGACCGCTCTATAGAATTTTTCATGAATATAAGCTCCTATTTTTACTTCATCATATATAGCTCTAGCCAAAATCTTATTCTGAACAACAAAAATAGAATTTTCATAAGCAATTTTCTTTATCTTTAATGCCAAATAATTTTGCCCTTTTCCAACAACTTTAGGAGCCGGCATACTTGAATCATACTTTAGAGCTACAGCGTAATGGTCTGGATTTACTATAACAAAATCTGCCGATTCCACATTTTGAAGACTTGTTATCAGGTTTTGTGTGCGAAGTTTGCGCAATTTAGATTTAATCTCAGGGTTTCCTTCAGAATCTTTAAACTCTTGTTTTACTTCTTCTTTGGTCATCTTTAGGCTGTCGATAAAACTCATTCTTTTGTATAAAACATCTAAGACGGCAACAAAAAATAAACATATAATCGTTTTAACCAAAAAGCTTTTTATTAATTGCCAAAAAAACAAACAACTGTCATATAGCTCAACAAGGTAGGAATTAGATATTATTTTAAAATTTGAAGAAATCACAAAATATAGCACACACATAACAATCGATATCTTCATTACAGAATTTAATAATTCCATTAAAGATTGAGTTGAAAACAATCGCTTTAGCCCAGAACCAATAGAGATCTTGCTTACACTTGGCATGATAGGCGTCATTGAAACATGAAAACCAGTTTGTAACACATTACCAAACATAGCAAAAAATAAAAATGTAATACCAATTGGAAAAGCAAACAATTTAACACACAAAATAACAACTTCATAAAGCAGTTCTCTTGTTTGGACTAAATCACCAGCAGATTCAAAAATTGTTTTCAAATTTAAGGCTATTTCCCTAGAAGAATCGGGAATGTACCAGGCGCAAGATATAATATACGCTAGTGTCATAATAAAACTGAGAAACTCTTTTGAATGCGGGAAACTTCCCTTACTTTTAGTTTCATCAATTTTCTTCTGGGTCGGCTGTTCTGTTTTTTGCTGGTCAGTCACAAACTCTTTTTACACATTCTATTATATCCTCAGTTGAGGGTAGAGCCAGAGATTCCAGTGGCTTAGAATATGGTAGAGGAACATCTTTTGCAGTAACTCTCATGACAGGAGCATCAAGATAATCAAAAGCTTCTTCCATTACAATAGCCGAAATTTCAGCGCCTATTCCACAAAATGGCCATCCCTCTTCAACACATACCAATCTGTTTGTTTTTTTTAACGAAGCAATTATTGTATCAGTATCTATAGGCCTCAATGTTCTTAAGTCTATTAGCTCTACACTTATACCTTCCGATTCCAATTTCTTAACAGCCTCAATAGAATGTTTGACACACAAAGAAAAGGTAATCAAAGTAACGTCATTGCCTTTTTTCACTATCCTAGCTTTTCCAATTTCAACCAAATAATTCTCACCAAATTTTTCTTCTTCTACTTCATGAGACAATCCATACGCAACTTCATTTTCCAAGAAAATCACAGGAGAAGGATCACGTATTGCAGATTTTAGAAGTCCTTTATAATCATCAGCAAAATAAGGAGCTACAACTTTAAGCCCAGGCACGTGAGAGTACCACGAAGCGTAACATTGAGAATGTTGAGCAGCAACTCCTGCAGCGGCTCCGTTTGGGCCACGAAAAACTATGGGGCACTTAACTTGTCCATCAGACATATAATTGGTTTTAGCAGCAGAATTTATAACATGGTCTATTGCTTGCATAGAAAAATTAAAAGACATAAACTCCACTACTGGTCTCAAGCCTGCAAAAGCAGAACCTACTCCAACTCCCGAAAAACCATATTCCGATATTGGTGTATCAACAACTCTACGAGCCCCAAATTTCTGTAAAAGACCTTGGGTAACTTTATAAGCACCTTGATATTCAGCAACTTCTTCTCCAATAATAAAAACGGAACCATCTCTTTCCATCTCCTCAAATAAAGCTTTATTTAAAGCATCTCTAACAACAACTTCCATGGCACTTGATAAATAACGTACATATCATATAAGTACAGTTTTAAAGACAGCATATCAATAGGAACTCAACATCAAATGATCAATGAGGTAAATCAATGAGAAAAATAAAACGAATTAATGCTATAATAACATCATTATTAATAATCACAGGATTGAATTTTGGATTTCAAATTTTCTTTGGTCATAATGGATTATTGCACATGAAAGAAGTCAAAAAATTGCATATTTCAGAGAAACAACGACTAGAGCAACTAATCAATAATCTAAATTCTTTGCAAAACAAAGTTAATGGACTTGATGACAATAATCCCGATTTAGATTTAGTAGAAGAACAATTGAGAAAACATGGCTACACATTTAAAGATGAAAGTGTGATATTTGTGCGAAATATATAAAAACAAAAAACTAAAAATCTTTATAATAAAATAATAGTCAACAAATATCACAATCAATCCAAAGTGATGAATAAATATCACATATGAATATATCAAGCACAAAAACCCCGATGTTGACAGAATCAATCTACCTTGAATTGAATATTTCTTCTTATACACCAAAACAAATCATTACATAACTGGGACGAAAGCATTATTAATAGTGTTGTTTGCAAGCATATAACTCAATCTTGAACTGCGAAGAAACAAACATAAAACCATCCGGTTGATTTAGTTAATATTTACATGCGAAACCAAAACAATGAAGCTGTGGTGTAAAAGAGCTAACTGAAATCAATCATTGATTGTGACAAACGCAACAATATAAAAATATCACAATTATTGGAAATAATCACTGAAGTTGGAAGAAATAAGCAAACAAACTCATCTGATAGGACTTAGATAAACTTGATTAAAACAAATAATAAAATCAACTTATTCAATGCTCATAGTTAAAAACATAAATAAACTTAAATTGAATCACGATTAATGTTTTAAAAACAATTAATAAAACGAGATGAACAGTAATAAATCAAGCAAGTACAGATAGACAAGGTTGAGAAATTAAAAATTCAAAATAAAAGCAATTGACAAAATATATGATAAAACAGATTTTTTGCAATTCCATCAATATATATTGGGAGCAATACAAACCTAAAACTGATATTGGATTATTAATAGTAATCTTGTATAAAAGTCCAATAACCTTCCCTTCGCTCTGTAAATATATTGCTAAACCTAATACAAGAAATAATATCTTAAGTGCAGTCAACCAAGCAACAAAGTAAATAAAATCAAACTTAAAACCATCTCTACTAGTCCATTTACAAAATTAATTGAAACACATGGTTGCTACTATAGCTTGAACAAACAAAAATTCACTACTATACTGTTAGTCTTTCAATCTTTCAAAAGAATATATTTAAAGTATAAATGCCAGAATTATTAGTCTGAATATTTTATTTACACCCATTCAATACCAATAGTAACTCCACTAATATCTCTAAGTTTCCTTGAGCGAATGTCAAATTTCAAGAAATGTTAACCAAATCTAAATATACAAATTTATTGATGGAATCAATAAATCAAACAAAGTTGAAGATTTATTTAAAAACCTAAAATAGAATTCAACAAAGAAGAATTTAAAAATCCATTTGAAGTTCTACAATCAGATGACAAAAAAATCCTCTTTCTATCAATTATGATTATTCTGAATCGCTTGCAAAGCTTTTATCAATTGAATACAAATTGTTAGATTTTGAAATGTAATGTAAAAAGAAAGTGATATACTATCATGGTGAAATTCCTATAGTCTACAGCGCGGAACAACCACTAGATCAATACACAAAAAGATAAGTTAAAAAAGCAACAATCAGACATTTATCTTACATAAGATATCGTATTGCAGTACAGAAATGTTTGTTTTATTTATTATATGAATCATAAAAATGAATAATTGCCACGTCATATATCAATGATATCAGCAAGATCATCAATCAGATGATACCTAAATTCAATCTCAAATGACACGGAATTGAATGTATCTTTGTGTCTGAAAACAGTAATATAAATACTAAGATCATATATTTAGATAGATGATAAAAAAAAGTCACACATAAAACGCTTTTGTTTCGCAAAACATATATAAACCAAAATTAAATTTATATACATTTAGATTTTTTATACATTTGCTAACGAACATAAAACGTGTTATTAATAGTCATGTTAAATCCCATAATTGAGTTTGTAAGATGAATCAGCATAACACAACAAATACAAAAAAAGACAAAGTATCTCCGTGTAAAAATACCACAATTGATCAAAATAAAAATTCAATCAAAAAAAGTCTTTTAGCACAAAACAAGCAATCGCTCACATATCAAATTGGATCATCTTTTACTTGCCCATACAGAGGATCTTTAATCTCATTGATATCTTCTGTTTTGATGATCAAATACTGGAAAAACAAAGAACTAAGAAAAGAATATTTTGGCATAATTAAGCAAAACTTGATCCCTATTCTAGAATCCACATTATTAATGCCTTTTCTTTGTATTGCTTCTCATTATGCTTTCAAAAAATTGTCAAGTAAAATATTGTCAAATAAAATCAATGCATATAAAACTTTGATTTCTGCTCTTATGATGATTTTTTTCATGGTCGCTTTGTGTGTATTCCTCAAGAGATTCAAGTTCAGAGGTAAAACGCTTGTGAAGTGCTGTGTGGACTCGCCATTTGTTTTCAAAGCATCTGAAGTCAAAGACTCTCAAAATTTAAGCCCGATCGAAATCAGAAAACTTTCAGAATCAAACAAGGAACTCATTGAAAAGCCTGAGAAAATGGGTCTATTGATTCGAGTAATATTAACCCCTTTGTTTTTTACACTCTCTATATTAAGACTTATTGACGTTGCATTATTTTGTGTCGTTGCATTTATAAGAAGATTGTTGTTTGATTTATTATCTTATTTTACTAGCGAAAAAACAAAAAAATACGAACAAAAAATATTCTTTGATAGCATGAAACATGTAGGCTTTATCTTTTACAAAGACATAACTGTTTATAGCAACTTTTTTAACATTTCAGAAAAATTTGACTATTCCCATACAGATACAAAAAGTAATTCAACTTATCTTAATTTTGATACTAATTACTATATAAACAAAGAAAAAATCACTGACTTTGATCAAGGCGAACCTTCAAGGGAATTACACTTCATTATCGACAAGAATCAAAAAACTCAAATGTATGAAGAAATGCTCTAAATAATCAACTTATAACGTCAAAGCTTCAGAAATATAAATTATATCTTTAATATGTAATCTCATCCATTCTTCATCTGCTATTCATTTAATTCATTCTATTATATCAAGATTCCAAAACTATATTCACTGTATTAAAAATCTTCACATAACAAAATAAATCACATTTTATAAACACATAAAAATCAAATTACATCTAATAGATATAATTATGATAAAAATATTTGTAATACGGCTGTTAACGTGATACATTATGCATTAATTCGATTATTGTGTTAAATGGGGTCACTAAGTGTCTATCACTTCAGTAAAAAAAAATGAAATCATAAAATCTTTTGGAAAATCTGAAACTGACACTGGGTCAGCGCCTGTGCAAATAGCTATTCTAACAGAGAGAATAAAAAATATTTCTAATCATCTCAAAGCTCATCACAAGGATTGTCATTCTAGGCATGGCTTGTTTAAGCTTGTAGGAGCCAGAAAATCTCTGTTTAATTATCTAAAGAACAACAATCCAAAATTGTGCATTGAAATTGCAAACAAGCTCGGCCTAAAGTCGTGATTCTTTTATATATTTAGGTTTTTCATGTCTTCTATCAAATCAAGGTCCATAGAATGGGGCCAAAAAAAATTATCCATTGAATCCGGTAGAATTGCAAGAAATTGTCATTCTTCTGTAATAGCTTCCTACGGCAAAACATCGGTTTTAGTCACTGTATCAATAGAATCTCCTGACAATTTTGGCTTTGTCAAACCAAAGCCATTTTCTGATGGTGTTGGTCTAGTAGTTTTCTTCATATCCAAGGCTTATGCTATGGGCAAATTCCCTGGCGGATTTTTCAAGCGAGAAGGAAAGCCTGGAGAAAGGGACACTCTTGCTGCTAGGTTGATAGATAGATCAATAAGACCATTGATTCCAAAAGCCTTTCAAAGAGAAATAAACATAGTATGCTCTCTTATAGATCACGACCCATCTGTTATTCCTGAGATTCCAGCAATAATAGGTGCTTCTGCCGCATTGGCTTCTTCAGAAGTGCCATTGCGAGGTTTATCGGTTGGAGCGCATGTGACCAACAACACAGATTCACAATTTCTTCTGAATTGCCACAGAAAAGAAATATCTCAACATTTGGATCTTTTTGTATCAGGGAACAGAGAGTCTATAACCGCCGTAGAAAGCAGCTCTATAGAGAAAAGTGAAGATTTTATATCTGATGCTATATCTTTCGCACATGAGAAAATGTCACCAGTGTTCGATCTAATAGATGATTTTGCATGTGATGACTCCATGAAATCACCAATATCAGATAAAGATAACGAACATTTCAATGCATTGAAAAAAAAGATATCATCTATGTGCATAGAAAGACTCAGAGACGCTTATCATACAGTCAGCATGGATTCACGGCCTAGAGTTTTGATGGCAATAAGAAGAGAGGTGGCCGACAAGATTCTAAGCGACCAAGATAATAATCTTAGCTTGGATGATCTTGATTCAATGTTTAAAAACCTAGAGAAACAAATAGTAGTGGAAATGGTTATTCAAGAAAACAAAAGGGTTGATGGTCGTTCTGTAGACGAGGTTAGAGAAATTAGCATAGAAACAGATGTATTAAATTACTCCCATGGATCGGCTCTTTTTACTAGGGGAGGCACCCAATCTCTAACTTCAATAACACTGGGCACACAACAAGATGAGCAAATCGTAGATGACATTGATAGCGACAGAAGGGAGTCATTTATGCTGCACTACAATTTCCCTCCTTATTCCGTTGGGGACTTAGGTCCTTTCAGGGGTCCCGGAAGAAGAGAAATAGGTCATGGAAAACTTGCCTATAAAGCTCTTCAAAGCTTAATCCCTTCCCAGGAAGATTTCCCCTATACTATTCGAGTTGTGTCTGAAATAACCGAATCTGATGGATCGTCTTCAATGGCAACTGTATGCGCCGCATCTTTAGCTCTTATGAGCGCTGGGGTGCCTATCAAGAAAAATATTGCTGGTGTAGCAATGGGCTTGATCCACACTCCCGAAAAGTATTCAGTTTTAACTGACATACTTGGCTCTGAAGATGAGATTGGGGACATGGATTTTAAAGTTGCTGGCACTGAAGAAGGTATAACAGCATTGCAGATGGACATAAAATCTAATGTTATAACACATGAAATAATTAAAGAGGCTTTATCCAAAGCAAAAAAAGCAAGACTTCATATATTAAAAAAAATAAATTCTTTCATTGATTCACCCAGTCAAGAAATCAAAAATAACGCTCCTCGAATATTACGATTCCAAATAGATTCCTCAAAAGTGAGTAGAATTATTGGGGCACGTGGCCGTACCATAAGAGATATATCTGAATCTACTAATTCAAAAGTTGAAATATCTGACAATGGCCAGGTTTCTATTAATTCATCATGTCAGAGGGACGCTGAAAATGCAAAGTCTAAAATACTACAGCTTTCATCGGATCCAGAAATAGGTGCAGTATATGATGCAGTTGTGAATAAAATCGAATCTTTTGGTATGTTTGTAAAATTTCTTGGAGAATCTCAGGGATTGGTGCATATCACTGAAATCAAACATGAGCGAATCGATTCAATCAAAGATTTCTTTCAAGAAGGTCAAACTTTAAAAGTTTTGGTTTTAGACTTTGAACGTGGCAGAGTAAGGCTATCTGCCAAAAGAGTAAATCAGGAAGATGGATCTATTATTGAGATTGACAATGTTGAGTCAAATGAGTCTGATATTGGAAACAGCAGAAAAACCAAATTGAATCAAAAACCTTTTTCACCTTATGCTAAAAAAAGCCTTCCTTATTCTCAGAAGCGTAACTACACTAGAAATAATGCAAATTCAACCAAATCTTTTGGAAACGATTCTTCTTCTCCTCGTTATGAACAAGAAGACGATTATTCTCCAAAACGTCCTAGTGGAAAGCGTAAAAGGTTCTTCTAGTGAATTCTGATATTGATTCAATCAAAATTGGTTATGTTTCTTCTAGCGTACAAAAAGCTTCCTATATTCTTTCATCTCTTTTATCACACTATAATTTAATCGATCTAAACAATTTTGATAATATTGAATCTTTAGATCTGATACTTGTGCTTGGTGGAGATGGTTTAATATTACGTACAATTCATAAATATATCGACTATAACATTCCGTTTTATGGAATAAATTGCGGCACACTTGGTTTTTTGCTCAATGATTATCCATACGGTGACTTTAATTTGAGAAATTCCATAAAAAGATCTTATTCAATCTCAATATCACCTCTTAATGTTGACATATTATTTAACGAAGACAAAGTTCAAAACTCTATAGCCGTGAACGAGGTTTCAATTCTCAGAAGTTCACCTCATAGTGCATTCCTTAAAATAATAGTCAACAATACAATAAGGGTGCAAAAGCTTACGGCTGATGGAATGTTAGTAGCAACGCCAACAGGAAGTACGGCCTATAATTCTGCAGTAGGTGGAGTTATGTTGCCAATTGAATCCAATTTATTGTCTCTATCGCCAATAAGTCCATTCAAGCCAAGAATGTGGGCTGGAGCAGTACTTCCAATTGATTCTTTGATAGAAATAGAAATTATAAATTATGATTATAGACCAGTAAAGGTAACTACTGATTATACGGAATATACTAATCCTCACAAAATCACAGTAACAAAGCATTTATCCAAGAATGCAACTATATTATTTGATTCACAAGAATCATTGAAAGAAAGATTCATAAATCAGCAATTTAATATATTTTAATGTTATTATACCAGAAGCTATGTTTGAGTTATAAATCAAACAATGTAAACTATATTCAGGAAACTCACTGAATATCTGCATGTTTGAAAAGCTCAGCCAACGAATCAACTATATAAAGTTAAAAATATCACAAACATTAGAAACTGAACTCAAAAATGATAAAAGTTTAAAAATACACGAATGCGTAAGATACTCATCCATGAACCTTGGAAAATGCATAAGAGGTTTTCTAGCTTTTGAATTTGCAAAGCTATTTGATTCAAGGAAAGACCCTATTAGAATATGCTGCGCCTTTGAACTCATACATTCCTATTCTTTAATACATGACGATATACCTTCAATGGATAATTCTCATATTAGGAGAAATAAACCTAGTGCACATATTGTATTTGGAGAAGCTGTAGCTATTTTGGCTGGAAATCTTATATTAAATACTGCATTTTCTATTTTAAGTAAACATAACCCAAAAATTTTGGAATTGTCTCTACAGTCTGTAGAAAGGATAATTGTTGGCCAATGCATTGACATACAAAACCACAAGCTTAGTATCACAGATATCATAAAAATGTATAAAATGAAGACAGGCGCATTGTTTTCTGCAACCTGTGCTGCAGGTGCAATTTTCTCTAACGCTTCAGAAGAAGATATAGAGCTATCCAGAAAATATGGAGAATGTTTTGGGGTAGCTTACCAGATATGGGATGATCTTGAAGATAGTGATGGTCAATTGGTTCAAACTCAAGGCAAAGAATTCGCTCACAAAACAATGAAAGATTATATAAACAATGCCATAGAATGCTCAAAAAAATTAAAATGTGACAATGCAACAATACTAGCTCAAAGCCTTATGATGTAAAGATTATTTGTTTATAACCACTGTGAAATATAAAGCAGCTAGTGCTATAATTATTATATCTATATAGTAATATAAAATTTTATATAAAGTGAAATCTAATCTAGATGGTAGTTCAACATCAACAAAACCTAGGTTATTCAAGTTATAATTCTGTTGTATAATTCCATAAGGATCAATCACTCCAGATATATCACCGACTCTAACAATTGGCATACCTTCTTCAATAGCCCTAAATCTAGATGCTATCAAAAGTTGGTCATATAATAATTTGCTTGAGATTGGCTTGTTAATTAAATTCAATATCCAGTAAGGTTTAACAAAATTATCAGCAACTTGGTTTGGCAAAATAATTTCATACGAAATTAAGGGGCTGAATGGAGGGGTATTATCCAATATTATAGTACGAACTCCAGACTTTCCCTTAACAAAACGATCTAATTTTGTATCACTAAAAAATGCATAGAGGTTGCTTAAAAAATTAGGAAAATCCTCTAAGAAAGGAATATATCTTCTTTTATCATAGTAAGTCAAAGCTTCCCCTTGCGGAGAAACAACAAACATTGACTGTAATGCTTGCGTTGTTTTTTCATTTATTCTAATTCCTCCGAAAATTAAATGACGATCTTTGAAGGAACGGTAATGAACAACCGTCTCATTAAATCCAGCGTAAATAACATGAGTGAATTTTCCATTAATTAGATCATCCGAAACATCTTTGTTGACTATATTTTTATCTACCAGTCTCAATGTCACACCATCAATATAAGAATTAACATCTATACGAAACAACCCATATAAAAACATACATAAAAGCATTACTATAGACATACAAAAAGGAGCAATTGAATAATTTTTATCTACAGCATAAGAAGCAGGGGACATTGCACAAAAGATTGTTACAAAACTTAAACCATAAACTCCAAAAAGAGATGCAAATTGCATCACAGTATTTGATATAGACCAAGAATAGGCAATAAAATTCCAAGGCAAAACAATAAATGAATTGGCTCTAACCCATTCGGAGAATAATATTAAAAAAGAAAAATGACAAACATTAACAATAGCATTATTACCACGTATTAAAAAGAAAATCATACATGCTATCGCAATATAGAAAGCAAAAAGAAAAGAAAGTAAAAGTATGATTAATGGAATCAAAAAAACATTTGAAGTAATGTCAGATAGAGAATGAGACAAACAATAAAAATTACAAACAAAAAAAGTGCAACCAAACCACCAACCTAAAACAAAAGCATCCCTTGCATTCTTGGCGGAACTAACAAGAAGATATAAAATTGTGAAAGATATAAATAAAAAAGGAAAAATATTCAGCGGAGGGAATACTAAACTCAATAAAAAACCAAAAAACAATGATATTACGTTTCGATCTTTATATGATAGACCAAGAGAGTTTAAAATTTGTAGCATAAAATAATATTTTTTCAAACAAAAGCGCCACAGGAAAACATACTTTTTAAATATAAACCAATATACTAGTACAACAGAGAACCAAACATAGCAATATTCAATATATCTTGAACTTCAGAAGTCATCTCCAGTATCTGAGCAGGTTTATTCATCCCTGCAACAATTGGTCCCACAATCGAAACATCAGACAATCCACCCAAAAGACCAGTAGCTATACTAGCGCTTTCCATGTTAGGAAGAACAAGAACATTAGGTTGAGAATCACCAAAATTATGAAATGGATAAAATCCAAGAAGACGATTATTAAAAACAACATCCACGCATATCTCGCCATCAAAATTAAATGTAACATTACTATTTTTTAGAATATTAACAGCATCACGCATTTTATCTCCGCAGCTCAAAGAGCCAAAGCTAGAAGATGAAATAAAAGCAACATTAGGATTTAGTCCCATACGCTTAATACGTTCAGCAGCTGAAATTGATATTGAAGCAATTTTTTCTGATGAAGTTCTTTGTTGAGAATTATCATATACAAGAAAAATTGTTTTTTTACCAGATGATATAATATAAATACCGAACATAACATCTTTAACACCTATTATCTTCTTGGTTTGATTCAAAGAATCAAAATAATTTCTAGTCAATCCAGTTAACATAATATCTCCATCACCGCACATTAACATGCAAGCAGAGAAAGAATTGCGATCAGTCTTAACGTTTCTCACACAACTCCTATGAAGAAAACCCTCTCTTTGTAATGCTTTATATAGAAAATCCACATAAATATCATTTTTCTCGGATTTGGCGGCATTGTGTATAATCAATCCATCTCTATTAGAGATTCCTATATTATCCATCATGCTCAATATCTTGCTTTCTACACCCACAAGCACAGGGACTCCATACTCATTTTCACGCCACTGCATGGCGCAGCGTATAGACTGCTCCTCCTCTCCTTCTGAGAATATAATTTTCTTTTTAGAGTTTCTTAAAGACTTATCAAGATCAACAATAGCATTAGAAGAGCTGTAAGATCGAATTTTTAGCTTACTAGAATAAGCTTCATCTGACTGTAATTTAGACACACCTGTTTCACAAGCTGCTTTTGCCACAGCAACTGGGATGGTTGTAATCAATCTAGGATCAAACAAAGTAGGAATTATATACTCTGGTCCATAAGACATAGGTTTCCCAGAATAAGCTAATAAAACCTCCTCTGAAACCGGTTGTTTAGCCAATTGCGCTATAGCATAAGCAGCAGCTATTTTCATTTCTTCATTTATAGTATTTGCTCTAATATCAAGAGCACCTCTGAATATATAAGGAAAACACATAGCATTGTTTACTTGATTATTATAATCAGAACGACCTGTAGCAATAATAGAATCTTTATGTATAGATCTAACCAAAGCTGGATCAACTTCAGGGTCTGGATTCGCCATTGCAAAAACTATAGGAGCAGGATTCATATTACGTAACATTTTCTCAGTCATAATATTACCTGCTGATAACCCTAGAAAAACATCTGCTCCACGAAGTGCATCTTCCATATTCCTACATTTGGTTTCCACTGCTAGAGATTCTTTCCATGGGTTCATGGATTCAATTCTTGTTTTATATATAACTCCAATTTTATCACAAACAGTTATATCTTGAACACCAAGAAACTTTATAAGATTTATACATGATATGGCAGCAGCGCCAGCGCCACTCACGACAACTTTGATATTAGACATTTTTCTACCCGTAATGTCCAGAGCATTCATCAAAGCAGCAGCAACGACTATAGCAGTACCGTGTTGGTCATCATGAAAAACCGGAATGTCCATAGATTTTCTTAAACGTTCTTCTATGATAAAGCAACCTGGGGATGCTATATCTTCAAGATTTATTCCTCCCCAAGTATCTCCTATGTTTTCGACTATAGATATAAAACTATCTACATCCTTTGTTTTTATCTCTACATCAACAGCATCAATGTCAGCAAATTTTTTAAACAAAGCACATTTTCCTTCCATAACAGGCTTTGAAGCAGCAGGCCCAATGTCCCCTAAACCTAAAACGGCTGTACCATTTGTTATTACAGCTACAGTGTTCCCTTTTGAGGTATACTTGTATACATCTTCATTTCTTTTGTAAATTTCCATACATGGTAAAGAAACTCCTGGAGAATAAGCCATAGACAAATCACGTTGATTGAGCAAAGGGACATTAAGAGAAACACCAACCTTACCAGGATTTTGACCATTCTTGTAATGATATTCTAAAACCTCATCTTTGGAAAAATTGGAAATTGAAGACATATTAAACCTATACAAAGCACAGACAACATTATAATACGTTATGGATACAATAGTAAACTATATTGTTTGATATAAGATTCACATATGAAATGTGAATAAATATATACAAACAAAAAAGAACAAATAAAATTAGAATTGAAAATAAAACTAGGATCCTGGCTTCTTATTAAGAAATAATAAAGTGCCAGGACCTTGTTGTATTTCATACAAATATTTAATTAACCATTACGAACTAAATAATATCCCTCATGCTCAGAATCGGAATCGGAATTATAAGAATTAACTGATTCCGTTAATGCACTTGAGGGGGACGATGATTTTTCTTTTTCATTATCGGTACTATAATTTAATGGGCTAAAAGAATCTTGACTTTCCGAAGATGTATTTAAATCTGTTCTAGTATGAATGGAAGAAAATCCACTACTACTACCAGATCTTTTTCTTTCATGAGGGGGAGAAAATCTAGTATGATTATCATCATCATGATTTTCTGAATCAATACTATTATCATGTAAAGGATCATAATCGGAACTATAATCGGAACTATGATATAAAGCTGGTTGATCACGTAAATAAGAAATTGCTTTATTTATCGATGTATTTGTGTTTTTCTCATAATCCCGTATTATAGAAGCTCCTAATTGAAATGGTAAAGCATTTTCTGGGCTCATAACACCTTCAATGTAATTATAATTCATATCACATTTTTGATATTCTTGAGGCACCTTAAGATCCGGTTCAAATCTCGATGATAATAGTCCGTTTTGATTAGTATATTCTTTAGGAGGAGCAAAATTCAAAATTGAATCACTTACCTTACATGGAGTCTCATCTTTAGAATTAAACCACAATTTCTTTGAAATAAATGAAGCACACATAGTTGCCAAGGCCAAGGAATAAATCTTTGAGTCAGAGTCAGCTTTATTACCTGTAATAAATCTAATAACATTGCCAAAAAACCCTTCTATCATATTATTGTTACCCATATTAGATGTAACAACATACAAATCTTTGACATCTTTCTCTGATGCAAAGTTAGTAAGATAGTTTTGAATAACATTAGCTCCGCGTGAATCTCCATATAGAGAAATATTTTTTGGATCGATATCATTGTCTTTTAAAAATTTAACGAAAGCACCCAAGCTTTTTGCATCTTCATGGATAGAACCACTAAACAAAGCAGATTCTATTACATTTTGAGAAGATTTATTCTGAATTGTGATAATGTTATATTTTTCGAGATCAAATTCTTTAGCTAAACACGCATTACTTTCAGCAGTAGAAAGATTTCCGCCAATTATAATAAGAGTCTTCTTTTTTGCTAATTTACCAATCAATTCCTCATTGCTTATTTTAGAAATCTCAACGGAATCACTTTCTTTATCTTCAAGCAATGTAACATCAGAACCAAAGAAATCTTCAGAATGATAAAAAGTAGTTTGAGAAAATTTTCCATTTGGCATAATTTCATGTTTAAACAAATCTGCCCCAGGTAGATTTGTTAATTCAGAAAAGAAAATTCGAATAGAACAAAAAAATAATACAATTGTACAAAGAGTTAAACAACCAAGAGTTCTAGGAAAAGTCATCCATGAGAAAGGTCTACTCGCAGAAGGAAGCAAAGACACCAATAAACCCATGGAAGTAAAAAAAACAGATAAAGTGATGAAAAGAGTGTAAAACAAATCCTTCTTTTTAGGGTCTCTTGTGCGATGGCGAGAAGTATATATATCCATTATAGAAATTGGCAAAAGAAGCAAAAACAGCGGTAGTACTAAAATAGATCTTAATGTAGACATTGATTTTTGACCAACATGCTTAGGCTCATCATCTGTGGAATCGTCTTTCTTAAGTGTTAATGGTAATGTTGCATTCCCTTCTTGGGCTTCTTTCTTGGAATGTCCTAAAAGCTTAATAAGTTTAATCAAAATATTCCTAGGAATGCGGAAAAGACTATTAAAGACAATAATAGGAAGATTCAAAGCAATATAAAAAGCAAAAGTGGGCTTAGAAATAAGATAACTAAAGGAAGATTGCTTTTTACGCATAGCAGGAAGATTAGTCTTTGTATTGTTAGATTCTGTCATCGGTATACTCCAAATTAAGATCTCGGCATCAAGCTCAAACAAGCCCATGGGTCCGAGTCCATACGATTAATTAATAATTAATTATATCATTATACGAATAAAAAAGCAAAGAAAATATATACAAAACAAAGAAAATATACATAAAAACATTAACTCCTCATTGAAACTTTTTGAAAAGCCAAAATTTCTTTCTTTGTAATCAGGCTTAAATGATAAACGACTATCGCCAAACTCACAAAACAAGTAGAATAAAAACTAAAAAACCACGTTCAAGAAAATCATTTTTGTCATTGCTACAACATCACTGCTATGGCTGAATCAGATTGATTCATAATAATACTTAAACTAGATCCAGCTTCTGTGATATATTAAAACAAAAGCTCTATAATACTCTAAGATAACGAACATCAAAATGAGACTCACCTTAAAAATAATCAAAGAGGTGACAAAGGGTTGATGTTTTTTTAACTATAAACTATTATATTAATCGTAATTATTCCATACAGTAATGTAGACCCTACAATGACTCATTTTGTAAACCAGAATTGTATAATGTGTAAATATACAGATTGCGTTGAAGTCTGTCCAGTTGATTGCTTCTTCGAACACGAAAAGATGCTTCTAATAGACCCAGATCAATGTATAGACTGTGGAGTATGCATACCAGAGTGCCCTATTGACGCAATACAAAACGAAGAGTCTTACGTAGACGGAAAGTCTGTAGAAGACATATCAAAGTCAGACACAAAAGACCTAACTCCTAAGCAACTAGAAACCCTCAAAATGATTCATTTCAACAAAGATGAATCAAAGAAACATCCAAATATAACCAAGATAAAAAACCCAATGAAAAACGCCGATCTTTTCAAAGGAAAGGAAGGGAAGATAGGATCTTTAACTTAATTTATTATTCACAAACAGCCAAATGACTAAAAGCCCCAAAATAAAACAAGAACTCCTAAGTAAAATCAAATCCAATCTTGCTAAAAAAAAACTCAACAAAAAAAAAAGAACGGAATCTGACAAATCCTCCTCTGTAAACACTGATCAAAAAAAAGAAATCAAACCAAAAGATGTCGAACAAAATCATAAAGAAAAAAAAATCGAACAAACAGAACAAAAAAAAACCAATAATATTTTTCAAAAAACATTTAGCTTTATTAAAAGCTTATTTATAAACAATAACAAAGCATCCTCTGAAATCCCAGACACCAAAAATCAAAAGACACAAACGCCCGCAAATAAAACTACACCAAAAACACCTCAAGATGAAATCAAAGCAAGCGACAGAGAGAGAAAAACATATGCAAAAGAAACAAATCATCAAAAGCCAGACCAGACAGAAACTCATAAAAAAAATCAACCAAAGCCCAAAACAAACAATCAAGATGAACCTCAAAAACAAGAACAGAAAGCATCCAGATTCAAAGAATTGATAAAAAAGAACAGAAGCCAGGTAGACTCTGAAGGTAAAGACTTTAAATCAAAATTCGCAAAATCATCTAAATCAGTATCCGAAATTGCGTCAACAAAACCCAAAAAGGAAGACAAGACAAAGAAGCTCATAAAAAATAAAAAGAAAAAATCTGATCTATCCAATGCAGACAAGATTCGCAGAGGGAGAAAAGAATGTTTGTTCTTAGTAAGAGGTAAAGACAAGGGAAGAGATGCTTGGCACTATGTCCTTGTGGAAAAAAAGCTAAAAGAACAATTTCTTTCTGATATTAAAAAAGGCTCTCTTGATGTAGCCGATTATGGGGAAGTGCTCAAATCAGGATGGGGAAAAGATCCATCCAAGGAAATAAAAGATGAAATAGATGCTATGTTCGAATAACATCAAAGACAAAAAACTGCTTAAAAAGGAAACTCTTGTCTTATGATCCCTGATTTTTACATCAATCGCACAGCTCCTTACTGAAATTTAACATGTCATACAGCATATGATTATATAATAATGGATCTATATGGAAAACACACTAATGTTGTACAATACTCTTTCTGATCAATTAGAGAGATTTGTTCCAACAAACAAAGACACTACCAAACTTTATGTTTGCGGGCCAACAATATACTCTAAACCTCACATTGGAAACATGAGATCAATTGTTGTATACGATGTATTGTATAGAACTTTAAAATCTCTATACAATAAAGTGACTTATGTAAGAAATATTACAGACATAGATGACAAAATAATAGAAGAATCGAAAAAAAGGAATCTGACAATCAAAAATATAACAGACGAAGCTTACTTACACTTTAAAAATGACAGCAAAATGCTCAACTGCCTTAATCCCGACATAGAACCAAAGGTGTCTCAAAACATGGGTTCTATTATTCAAATGATAGATACACTAATAAAACTCAAACATGCTTATATATCCGAAAAACATGTGTATTTCGATGTTAGTACATATAGGGATTACGGGCGTTTATCAAATAAAAACACCGAAAAACTAATCTCGTCCGGAAGAGTCGAACAGTATGAACAAAAACGAAGCCCACTAGATTTCGTGCTTTGGAAGCCTTCTTGCGCTAGTTTCGATGGCTGGGACAGCCCTTGGGGAATGGGTAGGCCTGGTTGGCACATAGAATGCTCCGCTATGAGCACAAAATACTTGGGGGGGGATTTCGACATACATGGAGGTGGAGTAGATCTGAAATTCCCACATCATGAAAATGAAATAGCTCAAAGCGTATGTGCTAATCAAAACTCAAAATTTGCAAAATACTGGATTCATAATGGACTTGTTAATGTAAATGGGGAAAAAATGTCGAAATCATTGGGCAATATAATTACAATCAAAGATGTTATAATCGCAGGGTTCGACCCATCTGTAATAAGATACCTTTATCTATCAACACATTATTCAAAACCTTTGAATTGGACAAATGAAACATTAAAGAACGCTCAACATAATACAAAAAAAATAGAAAATTTATTACAAAACATGGACATCAGAACAAATGAAACGGATCCAGAATTCAAAAAAGCAATTCTGGATAATCTAAATACTCCAAAGGCAATAAGCAGAATTCATGAAATGATAAAAGAATTCAATCATAGTAACTCCACAGCCATTTTAGGATATATAAAAAACGCTCTAGATTTGCTTGGTTTTTCTTTTTCTAGTAAAAAAAACACAGAACTAAATCAAAATAAAATCAATGAAATAATAGACTTGCGTAAAAAAGCTAAGATGAAAAAAGATTATTCATTAGCAGATAGATTGAGAGAAGACTTAGAACTACAAGGAATAAAAATACGTGACAAGGAAAACGGAGAGACTGAATGGTTTATATAAAAAAAACAAGGTAATTAGGTTCAATATAACATTCATGTTGAACAGAAAATTAATAAACATTCAAATACACTATATTTGAGCACAAATCAAATAAGGTTCAACCACATATCTTCATTAAATAAATCAAGTCCCTCATATATGGTATTGCCAGAAGATATAGATCTGGTAACCTAAAACAATAACATGAAAAACGTACTACTAAACTTTTTTGCGGTTCATTTCCTGATTTTGTTTATATCTATTTCTCCTAATTTGGCCTTAGGTGAGCAGCCGGGGCATAACCTAAACAAAACCAGTACATCTGATTACAATAAAAAACAAAATTCTCTCAAAACAGAAGATGTATATAAAAATATAAATTCTTATAAGAAACAGGATGAAACACAATTCAAACAGCAAATTACAAACAGATCAGTGAAAAGCACTAAAGAAAAAATCAATAAAAACCCTAACAAACAAACAAAAAACAATGAGGTAGAACAACCAAAAAATAACCCCAAAAGAAACATACAACAGGAAACAAAACCAAAACAAGATAATTCTAAAACTAATTCAAATCATTCTTCAAATGAAGATGACAGCAGGATAATATACAATTTTAAAAATGCTAATTTCAATTTATCGGCATTCAAAAAGAATGATTGGCTTTGGGTTATATTTGACTCTCCACCCAATGGTCTTGTGCAGAACCTAGAAAGCAAGTATTGGTCTACAATGACACATGTCAAAACCAAAGACAATCAAATAGTATTAAGATTCAAAACAGAGCATACACCTAAAATACATCAAATCAATAATTCAATTTCAATTGAATTCAACCAAAAAACAGAATTCACAAGCGCCCCACCCGAAATCAATTTCAAAGAAGATGGAATGCATATAAATGTAGATAATTACAAACCAACGTTGAAAGTAATAGATCCAGAAACTCAAGAAGAACTTAATATAATATTTGCAGATTGCCAAATAAACAAAGAGCACAAATATATTAAATATGATTTAATCAAAACAATTAAAGGTTTAGTAATAAAGCCCAAATCAGATGGCTTGGAAATTCAACGCTCTGGCAAACAAATCATTATCAAAGACACAAAAAAAACTTCAATAGATAAAAAAAAGATAATTTATTACAATATTCCTGACAAGATTTTTGACCTTGACGAATGGCACTGTAATGACTCGAAATGCTTTTATGGACATAAAAAAACAATATTGAAACGCATCTCAACAGCTTCAATACCGAAAGACCATAGCGATGCCCAATTAGATATAGCCAAGTTATTAATAGCAAACAATATGTACAAGGAAGGTCTTGAATATTTAAACTATATCAACAAACATCACATAAAACTCAGAAGAAATTACAACTTAAAGTCCTTAGAAGCTATGTGCTATTATATGCTAGAAAAATACGAACAAGCATTTAATAAATTAAATATGATAAACATACCATCTTTGAACCAACAACAAAAAGAAGAAATACAATTTTGGATAAACAGTACAAAAATACATATGGGACATAAATTGAGAGGCTTTAAATATAATGAAAATTATTTAAGCAAAACAATACAAAAAAATAAATTCTTATTTTCTGCTCTAAAAAGTGCAGTAGACTATCAAGATGCTTTATATATAGCAGATTTAAGGAGAATAATTAATGATCAAAACTACTCTCAACGCGAACAAAATCAATTCAATTTGCTTCAAGCAGAACTGTTTGAATACATAGGAAGCACACAAACAGCTTATCGTTTATACGATAAAATCATCGAAGACGTAGATGATATAAAAAATAGAGCATTTGCAATACATAAGAAAATTTCATTAATGAAAAAAAATGATGAAATTGATGAAGATGTTTTTTTGAACGAACTACATTCAATAATATATATATGGACAGAGCCTAAATTCGTATCTGATGTTCTTTCATATCTGGCAGATCGTAGATTAGAAAGAGAAGAATATTACAAAGGCCTAACTATCTTAAGGAATCTATATAATTATTTCCCTTCAGATGTAAATCTAATAGATGTTAGCATCAAAATGACAAAGTATTTTAAATTACTATTCAATGAAAACAAGATAGACAAACTTACATATTTTGCAGCATTGAAAATATTCTCGGAATTTCAAGAGTTAATACCCATTGGTGACGAAGGTGTGAAATCAGTACTAAAATCTGTAGATATAATGGTGGAATTAGATTTACTTGAACAAGCTGCAAGCGCTTTAGCTCATATCATAGAATATAGAATACCTCATGAAGAAAAAACCCACCAAATTGAGAAGTTGTTCAGCATATATTTAAACAACAAGCAATACCAGAATATTATAGATTTAGCAGAACGGAACAAAGACATAAATAGTAAAAAAATAAATTATTTTAAAAGCTATTCAATGTTGAATCTTGGAAAACATGAAAAAGCATTAAATTTAATTGAAAATGATTTTTCAGAAGAAGCAGAATTTATAAGATCACAAATATATTGGAGTCAAAAGAATTGGAAGTTATTGATTGATCTTGCTGCTTCAAAATTAAAATGTAGAGAAAATCCAAATCAGACTTTATCCACATTCGAACAACAATTAATACTAAAAAGTACCATTGCATATTTGATGGAAAATAAAAGGAAAGAAGTCTTAGAAATGTATCATAGCTTTAAAGATTTGATTGTCATAGATCCAAAAGCTAACGGAACACTAAAGCTATTATCAGATATGGCAAGCATATTTGATATAAAATATTTAGATGCAGCTTTTTTGACACTAGATATATATTCAAAGATCATATCAAGCCCTGAATTTGAAAGCAGCTTAATAGATGTTCTTCAAAACTCTGAGGAAAAAAATGATAAAAACAAAGAAATTTGACTCGTTTGATACATTTAAAGACGAAAATTACTTTTAAAACCAATTCTACAACCAAGAACAGAACATTCAACAACGCACAACACCTCAACTAGAAATATTATATGAACAAAAAATTGTAATATTAGAAATGATATGTTATATACTACATCCATGGAATTTAGATCTATACAGACATCTGTGGGCTCACAACAATGTAAAATAGCCTACACACAATTCGGAGATCAAAAAAATCATTTAGTGATTTGTTTGCATGGTATAAATAGAAATTCTCGTGATTTTGATTTTCTAGCATCAACTCTACAAGACAAATATTTTGTTATTTGTCCTGATATCGTTGGGCGAGGAGATAGTACATGGCTTGAGGATAAGACTAAATATAAATATCCCGTTTATATAAAAATAATAAATTCCTTAGTCAATCAATTAAATAAAGAAGAATTTTCAATCATTGGCACTTCTATGGGAGGAGTTTTGGGTATGCATATAGCTTCCAAAGATGAGAACAATGTAAAAAAACTAGTTATAAATGATATAGGACCAGATTTATCTTCAAGATCTTTAACAAAATTAATAAAGGGTCTTCAGACAAAAAAAATGAAGAATGAATCAGATATGTTGAAGTATATGAAGACTTACTTATCACCAATTGGAATACAAGATGAAAAAGTGAAATTACATTTTGCATACCATAGCGTAAAAAAAAAAGAAAACGGATCTTATGAAATGCATTATGATCCTGAAATAACAGTGCCCTTGTATAATGCTAGTGAAAAGGACTTTTACATGTATTCAATGTGGGAAAAAATAAAATGCCCAATCTTATTGCTAAGAGGAGAGTACTCTAATACTTTGAGAAGAAGTGTTGCAAATAAAATGATAGAATCTAAGAAATATATCAAATTCATAGAATACAAAGGTGTTGCGCATGCTCCTTCTTTGGCAGAAGTTCACCAAATGAATGATATTTTGAACTGGCTTCAGAATAACTAATAAAATGAAAAATCACCAATAAGTCAAGAAAAACAAAATCAGAAATAATATTCAAGATTAAGATATATTATTAATAGGAAGTTGATGGATAACTAAGATTGATAGAAAATAATAAAAAAACAAAACCCAATATTGATTATAAAAGCAATATTGGGAAATAAAATTTAATTTTCTGTCATATCGTCTTCTTTTTCATGATCGGCAATTGACTGTTTAGAATCATTTTTCTTAGTATTTGCAAGAAGCTGTTTCATAATGAAGCCTGTTCCCACGGGCAACAACTTTCCTACAATGACGTTTTCTTTAAGTCCTGATAGATGATCTATCTTTCCTCTAATTGCAGCATCAGTAAGAACTTTAGTGGTTTCCTGGAAGGAAGCCGCTGAAATGAATGACTTAGTTTGTAAACTAGCTTTTGTTATACCCAATAACAGAGGGGAGTACTTAGCAGGCAATTCATCTTCCTTCAAAGAGTGATTAATCTTTTTCAAGTCTGACTTATCAATTTGTTCTCCGATCAATAAAGTAGTATCACCTGAATCAGTTATTTCAACTTTCTGCAACATCTGCTTAAGAATTACTTCAAAATGCTTGTTGTCAATTTTTACACCCTGCAATCTGTAAACTTTTTGTATTTCATTAATCATATAATGAGCAAGAGCCTCTACACCAAGAACATTTAAAATCTCATGTGCATCAGGATCACCATCCACAATCAAATCACCTTTAGCAACAAAGTCTCCTTCATTCACAAGAACATGTCGTCCTTTTGGAACTAAATATTCAATAGGAGAAGATTCCTCATCAACAGGACGTATTATTATTCTACGCTTAGATTTATAATAATCTTTACCGAAAGATACAACTCCTTCTACCCTAGAAACAATAGCAGGATTTCGTGGTTTTCTAGCCTCGAATAATTCTACCACTCTTGGCAAACCTCCTGTAATATCACGAGTTTTGACGAAGTCACGTGATACTTTGGCTAAAACATCACCTGCAAAAACTTTCTGGCCATTGCTAACATTTAAGACCGATCCAATAGGTACAAAACTTACTGATTCTGCTCCTCTTTTAAGCTGAACTATTTGATCTGTATTGGAATCCAATATAGCAATTCTTGGTTTTAGACCAACAAAATCAGCACCCTTATATTTCCAATCAACAACTATTTTATTAGACATACCAGTTAAGTCATTTGTCACTTCACTTATAGAAGCTCCTTCTATAAGGTCACAATATTCAACTATACCATCAGATTCAGTTATGATAGGAGTTGAATAAGGATCCCATTCAGCAATCTTGTCTCCAAGGTGAACATTATCTTTATCTTTAACAAACAACACCGAACCATAAGGAACCCTTCCTTGAACTCTTTCAATTCCAGAAGAATCTATAACAGAAGCTACACAAGAGCGGCTGACTACAATAATCTCTTGGTTTCTATTAGTAATAACTGATGCATTAGTAAATTTAACCTTGCCGCTGCAAGAAGCAATAACACTAGAAGCTTCAGACTTTCCAGTAGCTGTACCACCAATGTGAAATGTTCTCATAGTAAGCTGTGTACCTGGTTCTCCAACGGATTGCGCAGCTATCACTCCCACAGCAGAACCAGTGGAAACAAGCCGACCTGTAGAAAGATCACGCCCATAACACATAGAACATACTCCATTATTGGTCTTGCAAGTAAGTACAGAACGTATCTTAACTGATTCAATAGATTTGGTTGCCAAAATTTCAAGATCTTTCTCAGACATTAGGGTGTTTTTGTAGAAAAGCACAGAACCATCAACAGGATCGCATATATCTTCTGCCAACACACGACCAAGTACCAATTCATAAATATCTGTGACGACAACACCAGATTCTACTTTAGGCTTGACTCGTATTCCATCAAAAGGATTATTGTCATTGGCTTCATTGTCGTTGATATTATTGCAATCAAACTCGGTCACAACACAATCTTGAGATACATCAACTAAACGCCTTGTTAAATAACCAGAGTTAGCAGTCTTTAATGCTATATCAGCAAGACCTTTTCTTGCTCCATGACTCGAGTTAAAGTATTCTGATACACTTAAACCTTCCCTGAAATTAGATATAATAGGCATCTCTATAATTTCGCCTGAAGGCTTAGCCATAAGTCCACGCATTCCAGCAAGCTGTTTAATTTGAGCTGGAGAACCTCTCGCCCCGGAATGAGCCATCATATATATAGAGTTCAAATTATCTACATTATCGTGCCTTGAGATACAATCCATCATATCCTTAGCAACAGAATCAGTACAAGAAGACCATACGTCTATAACTTTATTGTACCTTTCACTGTTAGTGATCAAACCGTCTCTATAATGCTGAGAAAATTTTTGTACTTCTTTAAGAGATTTTTCAACATGCATAGACTTAGTATCTGGTGATACCATATCCTCTTTTCCAAAAGAAACACTAGATTTAGTAGCGTAATCAAAACCAAGTCGCATCAAACGATTCAATAAAGTAACAGTTCCTTGATTTCCAGAAGATCTATAAACTGAATCAATAAGATATGTAATGTACTTAGAAACAAATACTACATTTACCAATGAAAAAGGTAGATTATGACCGGATGGTAATGCCTGATATAATAAAAGACGGCCAAATGTTGTACGAACTATACTATTTGCATTGCCTTGAAATATTCTACATAAAATAGGTTGATGAAGACTTATATAATCAGAATTAAAAGCATGTCCAGCTTCATCTATAGAGGCAAAACAACTAAGATCTTTTTCATCAATCGATTCAAAGTCAGGACCTACCAATGTAAGATAATACAGACCTAAAACAATATCTTTCGAGGGAAGCATTATAGGCTTACCGTTGGAAGGACTTAGTATGTTATTAGTGGACATTATTAACAAACGAGCTTCGATTTGAGCTTCTATAGATAAAGGAAGATGCACAGACATAGTGTCACCATCAAAATCGGCATTAAAAGCAGTACATACCAAAGGATGTAATTGTATAGCCTTACCCTCAGTCATTATAGGTTGGAAAGCCTGGATACCCAATCTATGTAACGTTGGAGCACGATTAAGCAAAACAGGATGACCTTCTATAACTTCATCCAGTATATCCCAAACCTCTGGCACTTCCGATTGAACCATCATTTTAGCTACTTTCAAAGTAGACGCTATCCCATAAGTTTCAAGCTTAGAATAAATAAAAGGCTTGAACAATTCTAAAGCCATGGTTTTTGGAAGTCCGCATTGATGTAAAGCAAGCTCAGGACCAACAACTATGACAGAACGACCAGAGTAATCAACTCTCTTGCCAAGAAGATTTAACCTAAATCTTCCATGTTTACCCTTCAACATGTCAGTAAGGGACTTATAAGGGCGTTTGTTCGAACCTTTTACAGCTCTGCTCCTTCTTCCATTATCAAGCAAAGCATCTACAGCTTCTTGAAGCATACGCTTCTCATTATAAATAATGATCTTAGGCGCATCCAATTTTAAAAGATTTCTTAATCTATTATTCCTGTTTATTACTCTTCTATATAATTCATTAATGTCAGATGTAGCAAACCTTCCACCATCCAACATCACCAATGGCCTTAGATCAGCAGGGATAACAGGTAAAACCGTAATGATCATAGATTTTGGATCATTGCCGGAACGTATGAAATCCTCAACAAGTCTTAGTCTCTTTACAAGCTTTTTCCTTTTTATTTCAGAAGAAACAGAAGCAAGTTGCTGTCTTAAGCTTTCACCTAGTTCTACTAAGTTTAAGGAACCAAGAAGCTCTGACAATATTTCAGCACCCATGCCAGCAGAAAATGTTCCTTCATCATCATCTTGTACAGCATCATCATACTGTGCTTCAGTCAAAAGGGTGCCATACGGTATGCCTGTACTTCCAGGATCTAAAACAAGATAGGATTCAAAATA
The DNA here is from genome assembly GCA_965216745.1 of Anaplasmataceae bacterium. Classification (GTDB taxonomy): domain Bacteria; phylum Pseudomonadota; class Alphaproteobacteria; order Rickettsiales; family Anaplasmataceae. Next base: position 92,473 of record OZ244191.1, read on the forward strand.
TAAAACCTTCTCTATAGATTTTAAAGGAATATCAAGAAGAGTGCCAATTCTAGAAGGCAAAGATCTTAAAAACCATATATGTGCAACAGGTGCAGCCAATTGTATATGACCCATCCTTTCACGACGAACCTTTGAAGATGTGACTTCAACACCACATTTCGCACAAACAATACCACGATTATTGCCCATGCGTTTATATTTACCACAGCCACACTCATAGCTTTTTATGGGACCATAAATTTTCTGACAAAACAATCCATCTCTTTCAGGCTTAAATGTACGGTAATTAATAGTCTCGGGACGAAGAACTTCACCACAAGAATTAGAAATTATATTTTTGGCTGTAAATAATCTTATTCTTATTTTATCAAAATACAAAGAAACATTTTTACAACCATAAAAATCAATCAAGACACTCATATTTATTCAACCAATTCAGAAACACTAATCAAGTTCGGATCATCTTTATGAGCAACCTCATCTTCCTTAAGCAACTGAACATCTAGACATAAACCCTTGCATTCATTGACAACAACATTAAAAGATTCTGGAGTACAGCAAGAAAAACCACAATCTCCATTTACTATAGACTCGTACATCTTGACTCTACCCACAACATCGTCAGATTTCACTGTCAAGAGTTCTTGCAATGAATAAGCAGCACCATAGGCTTGTAATGCCCAAGCCTCCATTTCTCCAAACCTCTGACCACCAAAATATGACTTACCACCCAAAGGCTGCTGTGTTACCAAACTATATGGACCTATAGATCTAGCATGTATTTTGTCATCAACCAAATGATGCAATTTAAGCATATAAATTTTTCCTACAGTGACGGGCCTATCGAAGCGCTCACCTGTAATTCCATCATACAAATATTCTTGTCCGGATGGATCAACACCAGCTATTTTTAACAATCTAGTGATTTCCTCATCTTTAGGAGCTTCAAATACTGGAGCAGCAATAGGAATTCCTTTTTTAAAAGTTTTAGATAAATCTAATATATCCTGATCAGACATATTATATATATTTTGTATAACATCTTTGTGAGAACAATAAAGCTCCAATAACAAATCACGAGCTTCTTGAGGAGAATTCTGCTCTGCTAAATTATAAAGCTTCACACCTATATTATATGAAGCCCAACCCAAATGAGTCTCAAGAATTTGGCCTGCGTTCATTCGCGAAGGTATCCCCAATGGATTCAGAATTATATCTACATGAGTACCATCTGCTAGTCTTGGCATGTCTTCTCTAGGAAGAATTTTAGAAATAACACCTTTATTACCATGCCTACCAGACATTTTGTCACCAGGCTGAAGACTGTTTTTAACAGCAACAAATACTTTTACTATACAAAGAACTCCCTGAGGAAGATCAGAATATGAGGTAATAAGCTTTGAATCTTGCTCCAATTCAAGATCAATTTTCTTGATATTATCTTCCATTTTAGACTTAACAAGTGCAATTGCCTCATGATCTGCAACAGGTATTAACCACCACTTAGATCTAGGTATCGAGTCCAAAAGTTCAAAGTCAATGCTTTGACCTATAGAGAGTCCAGAAAACTCTTTAATCAACTTAGAGCCAAGTATCAATTTACTAAGTTTATCATAAGTATACTTGTAAACTAAACCAACAGAAGATTCTCGCTTTTTTTTCAAGATTTGTATTCCATGCTGCTCAACAAGAAGAGTACGTCCATCTTTTTCTATACCTCGCCTTATAAAGACACGAACATCAACTACAGTTCCAGAAACACCTGGAGGCATGTATAAAGACGAATCACGAACATCAACTGTTTTTTCTCCAAATATAGCTCTAAGTAACTTTTCCTCAGCTGTCATTGGAGACTCGCTTTTTGGAGTAGTCTTTCCTACAAGAACATCTCCTGGACCAACTTCAGCACCTAAATGAACAATCCCAAATTCATCAAGATGATACAAACGTTCTTCATTAGCAGAAGTAATATCTCTAACTATTTCCTCTGGGCCCAATCTAGTGTCACGAGCAACACATTCAAACTCCTCTATATGTATTGAGGAAAAAAAATCTTGATTGATGACATCTTCAGATACTACTATTGAATCTTCAAAATTATAACCGCGCCAGACCATAAATGCCACAGTCAGGTTTCTGCCCAAAGCCAACTCTCCATGATCAGTAGATGGCCCGTCAGTAATAACTTGTCCTTTTTTAACCTTGGCTCCAACAACAATTTCAGGCAGAGGTTTTTGATTTATGCAAGTTCCGTGATTAGAACGCTGAAACTTACGCAAAGAATATATATCCACATAATAATCATCTTCAGCACAAACAACAATACGCTCAGAATCAACATAATAAACAATTCCATCTCTTTTGCAGGTGGTCATTACTCTGGAGTTTTTAGCAACAACTGATTCCATCCCCGTTCCCACAAGTGGAGATTCAGGATTTAGAAGTGGGACAGCTTGTCTTTGCATATTAGAACCCATCAATGCTCTATTAGCATCATCATTTTCTAAAAAAGGAATAAGGGAAGCTGCGATAGAGACAACTTGCTTTGGAGATACATCGATATAATCAACCTGATCCTTAGTTACTGAAACAATCCCAACTCCCCTCCTACAGCGTATGACTGTATCTAAAAGCTCTCCATCATCAGAAATTCTAGCATCTGATTGAGCCATATTGAAATTCTCTTCATCCATTGCAGATAGATATTGAACTTCATCAGTAACAAACCCTTCTTTAACTTTTCTATAAGCAGCTTCTATAAACCCATATTCATTAATCCTAGCGTATGTAGACAAGCTATTAATTAGACCAATGTTTTGACCTTCTGGAGTCTCAATAGGACATATTCTGCCGTAATGAGTAGGATGTACATCCCTGACTTCAAAGCCAGCCCTATCTCTAACCAGACCTCCTGGCCCAAGCGCAGACAATCTGCGTTTATGAGTAATCTCAGAAAGTGGATTAGTTTGATCCATGAATTGAGAAAGTTGAGAAGAGGAAAAAAATTCTCTTATAACTGAAACAAGAATTCTTGAATTAATGAGATCGCAAGGCATGGCAGTGTCCATATCAACCATAGACATATAGTCAATAACAGCCCTCTGCATCCTAACCAAACCAATTCTTAATTGATTCTCGATAAACTCACCTACAGACCTAACTCTACGATTAGCCAAATGATCAATGTCATCCACATCCGCATTAGAAGCATGCAGACGAATCAATTCAGAAATCACATCTACTATATCCTGTTCAGACAATATAGTACTAGACAAGTCTTCTATAGAGCGTGAGAACCTTGTGTTTATTTTTACACGGCCCACTGCAGATAAATCATAACGATCTTGATCAAAAAAAGTTGAAACAAACAAAGATCTTGCAGACTCAGGAGTTGGAACTTCCCCAGGACGCATTATTCTATAAACTTCCATTAAAGCATTTTCAGGAGAGACAGAGTCTAATAGAAAGATTGAATTACGAATAGAAAAATCAGTTGATGTTGAAATAGAACCCAAAACATCTAATTCTGATATAGAAAGTATTTCAATTTTTTTCAATATTTCTGAAGTTATCTCAGAACCAAGACCTAATAATATGGAATCATTATCTTTATCTACAATTGGAGAATAGGCAAAACAACCTAAAAGAAAATCTTTAGGAACAAGGTAGTGACGAAGACCATTGGAATATAAAGTTTGAGCAAGAACTGGTGTAATTCTAGAACCAGCTTTAATTAGGACAGATCTATCAGACTTGTCAATCAAATCATACTCTAGCCTCACACCAGACATACTTTGAACAACAAAATCAGTAGACCAAAAATGATCATCTACCTTAATGTAAGAGATTTTACGATAAAATGTATGAAGAATTTTCTCATCAGACATATCTAAACATTTAAGCAAGAAGCCAACATTTAATTTTCGTTTTCGGTCTATTCTGAAATAGAGCAGACCACGATTATCAAACTCAAAATCTAACCATGACCCCCTGTAGGGTATTATTCTAGCAAAATATATAAGCTTTCCAGAGGCATAGGTCTTACCTCTATCATGATCATAAAACACACCAGGGGATCTATGCATTTGGGAAACTACAACTCTTTCTATGCCATTAACTATAAAAGTTGCATTTTCAGTCATCAGAGGTAATTCGCCCACATAAACTTCTTGTTCTTTTATGGCTTTTATTTTCTTTTCTTGTTTTACATCTTGATGATTATTTGCTTCTGTGCTTTCATCGCCTGAAAAATCTTCCTCTAAATCCCATATAACAAGCCTAAGCATCATCATAAGAGCAACAGAATAAGTACAACCTCTCCTCATGCACTCGAACTTATCAGTGTTAGGTCCAGACAGAGAGTAACTAACAAAATCCAGAGTAAAACGACCAGCAGAATCAGTAATAGGGAAAGCAGAAGATAATATAGAACCTATTCTGCCAGACTCAGATATAAAAGAATTATAAGAGTCCCTCTGAACCTCGATAAGATCAGGAAATTTAACAGCACCAGCACTATCAAAATCAAATAACCTAGGAATGGAACCCCTATACATTTACACTATACCAAAAAAAAAAGAATATTAAGAATGCTATTTAGCTTCAGCATCTGCTCCTGCCTTCTTCAATGCAGAAATACAATCATCAACTTTGTCTTTAGGAAGATCTGCAAAAAGCTTAGGAGGCTTGCCAGGATTATCTAATACAGAAGTCACCATATCTTTAGCATCTTTAATACCAATATTTCCATAACCATATGTATTGCTAAGCTCACGAACAACTTTAATGATATTAAGCTTCTTATCTTCCTGGATTTTGGTAATAAATATATCAAAAATCTCTTTTGCAGATTCAGGACTAGATTCTGCCGCACCTGGGGCAGAAGTCTGGACAGCTGCTGGAGCAGCGAATAAAGCAGCATCGGGAATACCTAGAGACTTTTGCAACTCATCCCTAAATTGAACTGCCTCTAAAAGAGATAAAGATGCGACTTTTTGAACAAGATCGCCTATTTTTTCACTTATTTTTTCATCAACCATGTCGACTCCTCAAAAAAAAATTAACTAACTAATTTGACTCACATTTAACATTCAACAACGAAATTATTGAACGAGGCGCATAAGATATAGCACCCAGTAAATCATTTAAAATAAAACTATTAACAGAATTAAGTATCTGAAGCTGTATGTCACCCAAAGGAGGCAAAGAAGAATACAACTTCAACCTTTCAAAGGGCAGAAATCCATCATGACTACTAGCACCACAAACAACATTAGCAACGCCATTGCTGCTATCACAAAACGAACAAGCAACTTTAGATAGTGATACTATATCATTCGAAGAAGCAACCGCAATAGTCTTTCTAAATTCACTGGATAAATACTCCAGATCATCTTGAGCTAAAGCAACTCTAGCAAGACTGTTTTTAACAAACATCAATTTGGCATCAGATTGATGCAAAACACGTCTAAAAGCAGTGGTAGTCTCGCAAGAATTAGCACAAAAATTAATCAAAACAAAACTAGTATTAGTAGAAAAATTACGACTAATACGATCAACAAGATCAGACTTTTTATCTCTATTCATAAAAACCTCTCAAATTATATAAAATCAGCATAACAAGAATAATGTAAACGATTAGAAGATCCCATTGTAGAGGAAATGAAAATATTTTTAATATAATCTCCCTTACAAGATTGAGGCTTACAAAATGATAATGCCTTTAAAACAGACTTTAGATTTTCAGAAAGCTGAGGAGCAGTCAAAACAACAGTACCTATCTTCAGATTAACATTACCATGCTTGTCGCTTTTAAATCTAACAACTCCAGATCTTATCCTTTTAATTAAATCATCAATATCATCAGTGACAGTACCAAACTTAGGATTAGGCATAAGACCTCTAGGACCAAGCAATTTTGCAAAACGAGAAGCAATTTTAGGCATCAGACTAGGAGTAGACAAATACCAATCGTAACGATCAGGAGAAACCAAAGTATCGGCAATATTAATCTTTTCTACGCCCTCATTATGATAAATAGGATCATAATCACAAGATTCATCTACAAATAAAGCAATAGAAGGAATAGAACCAAGACCCGACGGAAGATCAACCAAAGAAACGGCTTCTTTATAATACTCAGGATTAATAACAATAGAAAGATCTACAGATTCTGTGAATTTTGCAGAACTATCATCAATTACTGACTTAAAAGCATCATTAAGAGACATAGAATCACTCATATAACAACCACCAAAAACTAACTCTTAACCTTAATACCCATTGATCTAGCAGTACCAGAAAGCATAGCAAGACCTTTGTTGGAATCGTATACATTCATAAAGCCTTTTTTTTGCTTGAATATATCCATCAATTGATTAACATCAATCTCAGCTATATGATTCTTTCCTGGTTCAGAAGATGCTTTTTTTAAACCAAGGGCACGCTTTATCAACAAAGAAGCAGAAGGTCCTTTTATGTTTAAAGTAAAAGTTTTATTCGAGAAAATAACAACAGTTACATTAACAATAATACCAGACTCATAGATAGAAGTCTTAGCGTTACACTCTTGACAAAATTTCATAATATTGACACCACGCTGACCAAGAGCAGAAGCTATTCCTGGACTAGGAGATGCTTTCCCAGCAGGGACTCTAAGATTTACTTTCGATGAAATTAACAAAGACATATATATACCTAAAAAAATTAAGAAGACTCCTGAACTTTGGATAAATCCAAATCAACTGAAATTTCTTTACCAAAGACAACTACAGAAACAATAGCACGCTTAGATTCGCGGTCAATGCTTTTGATTTGGCCTACAAAAGAGTCAAAAGGACTTCCGTCGTCATTTATTTTCACAGAGTCACCTTCATGCAAAGAACTGGTATCAACAATTGACATCATATCTCCAGACTCAAGCTTAGAACGCATCTCATCGATTTGAGAATCTAGAATGATTCTAGGAGTATCTCCACTGGATAAGAACTTGTATATGTCAGCTGATACAGACAAGACTTTACCAAAATCAGAATTATATCCTTTCATTCTTAAGAAGACATAGCCAGGAAAAAGCTTCTTTTTGCTAGCTCTAGAGGAAGAAGGAGAAACAGAAGAAGATTGACTTGAAGGAACAAAAACTTCTAAAACTGGAGAAGAAGAATCTCTAGTTATCATTTTAGCAATTGATTCTTCAGACCCAGCTCTAACCTGCAAAACGTACCAACTCCCAATAGAATCATTATCAAAAACAGAAACACTCACAACAACTGACCCTACAAGATACTCCACAGCTTATCAATAGCAGAAAAAGACAAAAAATCAATAAAAGCAAAAAAAGAAGCAGCAAGGAACACAGAAACCAAAACCAACAACAAAACAAAAAAAGAACTTCGCAAATCAGACCATTCTACATTTGAAAGCTCTTTATAAGAATCCTTAAAAAAAGACAACACGGAAAAAACCCAAAAAAGCAGGAGCGACAGGACTTGAACCCGCAACCTCTGGTTTTGGAGACCAGCGCTCTACCATTGAGCTACACTCCTAAACCCGTCAAAAGCGTATAAATACGCTGCTTTTAAACAGAATCATCAAGTATTTTAGTGACAATTCCTGCACCAACAGTTCTACCACCTTCTCTGACAGCAAAACGCAAACCTTCATGCATGGCAATCTTACAGATAAGATCAACTTTAACATTAGCATTATCACCAGGCATAACCATCTTGACACCTTCAGGTAAAGTTATAGTACCAGTGACGTCAGTAGTTCTAAAGTAAAACTGAGGCTTATAGCGAGAGAAGAACGAGGTATGTCTCCCACCTTCAGCTTGTGTTAAAACATATATTTCAGCTTCAAAAGAGTTATGAGGCTTCATACTTCCGGGAGGGGTAATCAAAACTTGACCACGTTGAACTTCATCACGTTTGATTCCTCTAAGAAGAACTCCTATACTATCTCCAGCCATTCCTTGATCTAGGATTTTACCAAACATCTCAACGCCTGTGCAAATAGTTTCGGCATTAGGCCTAATACCAACAATTTCAACTTTGTCATTAATCTTAATAATACCGGATTCAACACGTCCAGTTACCACAGTACCACGACCAGGTATAGAGAAAACTCCTTCTATTGGCATGACAAAGTTTTTGTCTATTGGACGAGGAGGCATTGGGAATTCATCTATAGTATTCACAAGTGAACGCATTGCATCAGCAGCGTAAGGGCTTTCTTTTTGGGCAAGGGCAAAAAGAGCCGAACCGTGCACCACAACAGATTGGTCAGAAAAACCATATTTTTTCAATAATTCCCTTGTTTCTATTTCCACAAGTTCTATTAACTCTTCATCGTCTACTACGTCACATTTATTGATAAACACACACATGGCAGGAATTCCAACTTGCTGAGCAAGAAGAAGATGTTCAGAAGTTTGAGTCATTGGCCCATCTGAAGCCGACACAACAAGAATAGCACCATCCATTTGAGCGGCTCCAGTAATCATATTTTTTACGTAGTCGGCGTGACCAGGAGCATCAATGTGAGCATAATGTCTTTTTTCAGTGCAATACTCCTTAACAGCGGCATTTATAGTAATACCTCTGTTCTTTTCTTCAGGAGTATTGTCTATATCCTCATAATTCAAAGCCTTGTTGCCAGGAATACCCAAACGAGCAAGGAATGTTGATATGGCAGCAGTTAAAGTAGTCTTGCCATGATCTACGTGGCCTATAGTGCCCACGTTAAAGTGCTCTCTGTCGCGATTAAAAGTCTGTTTAGCAATAGCCATAAAACCCCAAAAACCTCAAAAAATATATAAAATTACAAAAAATCAAAAAAAGAGCGGGTGATGGGGATCGAACCCACGCTGCCAGCTTGGAAGGCTAGTACTCTACCACTGAGTTACACCCGCAATAAATTTAAGAGTGGAGGGGGTAGGATTCGAACCTACGTACGCTCACGCGGGCAGATTTACAGTCTGCTGCCTTTAACCACTCGACCACCCCTCCTTATATAAGACTATAATATATTTTTATTGCATTTTGTAAAGAGCATAATTAGTATTATTTACAGCCACAGCCAAAAACAGAGCATTACAAAAACATAAGTAGCGCAATTATGACAAAATATTACAACAAAAAGCAAAAAGACCTGAATTTGAACGACGCCACACTCACCATAGCATCATATACAAAAAACACATACATTGAATACCAGCCAATGAAAGCGAGAACGAGAAAACAAAAATAAATCACAAAAATCAAAATCTCATACCCATAATAAAAGCATAGAAAACACAAACAAAAACCTTCTAATGCACATCAACCAATTTAAAAGGAACGCAAAAAAAAATGAAACAGGAAAGCAAGAAACAAAAAGAAACAAAAATATGGATATACGGAAAACACACATGCGGTGCAGCGATAGAAAACAAAAAAAAAACAATTCATGAAGCAATAATCACTGAAAACATGCATTGCATGGTAAAAAACAAACTAGAATCGAAAAAAAAACCAAAATAGTGCCTCGAGAGCAAATGAATAAAATTGCTTTAAAAATATTCGGGAGCACAAACATAACCCATCAAGGAATAATACTTAACGTGGAACAAAGTAATCCATTGCAGCTAGAGCCAATAATATACAACAAAAAAAAATCCATAATATTATGCTTGGACAGGATATCTGATATACACAACATAGGGTCAATAATTAGATCATCTGCTGCTTTTGCGATAGAAGCAATTGTAATCACTACACATAAAACAGCACAAATTAATTCGTTTGTGCACAAAATAGCTTCAGGAGCAATAGAAGAAGTAAACATAGTGCAAGTCGTCAACCTGGCACAAACCATAAAGATACTAAAAAAAAATGGATATTGGACTTATGGATTATCCGCAAAGGGATCCCAATCAATACATGAAACACAGTTTGCACATAAGTCCGCAATAATAATTGGATCAGAAGATAAAGGAATAAGAAAACACAATGAAAGCAGCTGTGATTTCTTGATAAAGATACCAATAAAAATAGAAAGCCTCAATGCAGCTCAAGCAGCCACAGTCGCTCTGTACGAAGCAAAAAAACAGCTTGGCAACTAATTAAAAAAGATCGTAACAAATAAAAATAATTAACACTAGATAAAAAAATGTAATATATATGCAAAATCAAACTTACTATGATAATATTTGTACGATAAAATGGATATCACGAATTAAATACAACAAATAATATGATTCTATCCAGATGGTTCTCTGCAATCCCAATATCAATCCTATGCGGAATATCATTTTATTATCAATTCACACAAAACTTTTCACTAGAGCTTCTTGTATCTTTAGTAATAATATTAGCTGCCATCAGCCAAAAAACTCAATCAATAGTATCATATATACTGACTTTTCTTGTATTGGGTTATTTAGCAGCACAATTCAATGAGCTCAAACCAAATTACAAACAATTGGATCAAGATATATATGTAGAAGATGCAATATCAACAATAAAAAAAATAGAACACATGCATCAGTATACCAGAATCACGCTTGATAAGGTTAGAAAATTCAAAAACGTCAGGATAGTAGTAAGAACCAAAACATACGAAAAAATGAGACCTGGAGACATAATAATGACATCAATGAAACTACACCCTCCCCCCGGTCCAGTGACAGAAAATGGCTATGACTTTGCAAGATTTGCTTATTTTCAAAACATCGAAGCAATAGGATTCGCAACCAAACCTATAAAGCTGCAAATAAGAGGAAGAAAAAATACATTTAGGGAGAACATAATGCATTTGAGGCATAGAATCGACGAAACATTCAAACAAAACATGTCATATCCCGCAAGCAGCATAGCATCAGCTCTAATGGTGGGAAAAAGAGAGGGAATAGATAAAAATACAATGGAAAACATAAGAAAAGCAGGACTGGCACATTTACTTGCAATATCAGGATTGCATATATCATTGGTGGCTTCACTATTTTTCATTTCTACAAACTATATTGTATTAAGATACACAAAATTATCAATAAAATACGAAACTAATAAAATCGCAGCAATAATAAGCATAATCGGCAGTGGTGTATATTTGCTTCTAACTCAATACCCAGTGTCCGCTCAAAGAGCATTCATCATGTCGACAATAATTTTTATAGGAATATTAATGAACAGACAAACCAATTCCATAAGATCAATTTCAATAGCAGCAATAACAATAATGTTACTAAAGCCAGAATCCACAACTCAACCAAGTTTTCAAATGTCTTTTATGGCAGTAATAGCGCTTTGCAGCTTCTATGAAAAACTTTCAATGAAATCATTGTCAGCAAGGTATTTAATTGCAATATTTACTAGTTCGCTTTTAGCAAGCCTAGCAACTTTGCCATATACACTATATCATTTTAATTATTTTTCTTTAGGAGGGCTAATCTCGAACTTCATAGCAATACCTCTAACCACATTCATAATAATACCATGCGGAATAATTGCTTTACTAGCTCCAATATCGCAACCTATTTTATTTAAAGCAATGGAACATGCAATCAACATATTAATAGAATCAGCACAATACGTAGCTAATCTTCCACATTCAATTGTCTACTATCATTCTTTTTCAGGACTATCACTATTTTTTATATCAATAGGAATGTTGATATTATGCTTGACAAGCAATAAGTATAAAGCCACCAGCTTACCTGTTTTGATAATTGGCATAATATTGGCTGCAAATTATAAAATTCCAGATGTTTTTATGCATAAACAATGTGCTGCAATTCGATCCTCAGATGGATTGATATATTTTCTAAGCAACAAACAAAGAAAAAATTTCATCACAAACTCATGGATGTTGCAAAACGGACAAAAAGATTTGCTTTTAATAAAAAATTATTACAGAGAAGATATCAAACATGAAGAAAATCAAACAACATTTTACAAGGAAGGCAACGAATTTCAAATAGATGGTAGTAAACTTTATTTTAAAGGAGAAGAAATACTGGACATTGAGAACTTTACGCAACCTTGTTTTTTATACGTATACAGAAATGTGGCAAAAATCAAAGGATGCACAACTAAAAACTTGAACCTTATTTCGAAAAAAGAGAATACTGACTAAAATCAAAGCTTTAATTTTCAAGATCGAACTTGACAACACATGCAATAAAAAATCAAATGTTGATATGTCATTAGATACCATAACGCAAAAGTTAATAAACTACCACGCAAAGCAGCTAGAACATATAGAAGAAAATTATAAAAAATCCGGAGCATGGTTAATATATGGAATCAAAGGAATTGGGAAGCTTGCAACCTTAAAGTATTTTGCTACAAAAACAGTGGACCCTCGAGATGCATTGGTGATAGAAAACAACAATATTAAAATAAAAAACATACGAAATTTGATTGAATTTGCAATTTCTACGCCTCTTCATTCTAAAAATAAAATCATTATATTAGACGTCTCTCTCGGGATCACCGAAGAAGCTTCAAACGCACTATTGAAGATTCTCGAAGAGCCTCCAGTGACGACGTTTATTTTTATTGTATCAGATTACATACACAAAATTTTGCCAACAATAATATCAAGATGTCATGTTATATATTTCAAACCAATAAAAATGAAAGATAGTGGCTTGACTACTCTTGCTATGGGCTCATATGGGAAATTCAAAGAAATGAAGGAATCAAAATCTATTGAGATATATAAATCTTACATAAAAATGCTACAAAAAAAGTTATCAAGTGAAAAAAATAAAATTGAATATCAGTGGTCTTACTATCTTATTCAAGTTGCTATATGCAGAATCATGCAATATAAATCAGGAGTCATACTACAAGAAATATACAAAGGAGAAGAGATGGAAATAAGTAAAATCTCAGGGAACGTAAATTATTGGCACAAAAAATGGATTTCTATAATGGAGCTAATCAACATACCGAACATTGATCTTCAAGTTGTGTCAAGCATTATATTTACAGATGATTTAGAAAATATAAGCATCAAATAAAAATGTATAAACCCTAATTTTAGAAAGAAAAAATCACACTCGAGCGATGTCATACAATGAAATCAAATGCGAGAAAAAACAAAATCTCTCTATTTATTGTATATAAACGCATATGAAGGTAAACTGTAAAAAAATATTTATACATCAACGCCATGAAAAACATTAGAAACTTTTCCATAATAGCACATATAGACCATGGGAAATCCACATTATCTGACAGGTTGATGCAAGAATGCAAAGCTGTAGAGGAACGCAATCTTTCCGAACAAATGTTAGATTCAATGTATACTGAACGCAAAAGAGGAATTACAATAAAAGCGAAATCAGTTAAATTGGAGCTCGAGCATACTGATGGAGAAACATATCACTTGAATTTCATAGACACGCCTGGGCATGTTGATTTTTCATATGAAGTTAGCAGAAGCCTTGCAGCATGTGAGGGGTCAATATTGGTAGTAGATTCAACTCAAGGAGTAGAAGCTCAAACATTGGCAAATGCATACAAAGCCATAGAAGTTAATCACGAAATATTGTTAGTTATAAATAAAGTAGACCTTCCAGCAGCAAATGTTGAAAAAGTAAAAGAGCAAATACAAGATGTAATAGGATTAGATGCAACAGATGCAATTGAAGTATCTGCAAAAACAGGATTAGGGGTGAAAGAAACGCTTGCATCACTTGTGGATAAGTTGCCTCCTCCTCAAGGCAACCCAAAAGACCCTCTTAAAGCTCTGCTTGTAGACAGTTGGTACGATCAATTCCTCGGAGTTGTGATTTTGGTGAGAGTAGTGGATGGTGCAATAACAAAAAATCTGAAAATAAAAATAATGTCTACAAACAAAGTTTATCAGATAGAAAAAATAGGAATATTCAAACCAAAAAAAGAATATATAGACTCTTTAAAATGCGGAGAAATTGGATTTATTACTGCATCAATGAAATCCACAAGCGAATGCAAAGTGGGAGACACAATAACCGAAGAAGAAAATCCATGCAAAAGCCCATTGCCAGGATTCAAGAAAATCCAAAACGTTGTTTTTTGTAGCATATTCTCCGTTGACTCTGATGGCTTCGAAGATTTAAAAGATGCAATGAATAAGCTACATTTAAATGACCCCAGCTTTTCGTTTGAAACTGAATCATCTAATGCTTTGGGTTTTGGTTTTAGGTGTGGTTTCTTGGGTTTGTTACATCTAGAAATAATTCAAGAACGAATCACTAAAGAATTTGATTTAGAGATAATCACCACTGCTCCTAGCGTTTTATATAAAATACACATGAAAGACGGGAATTCTATTAATCTGCATAATCCAGCCGACATGCCTGATCCATCGAAAATAGAATATATGGAAGAACCATGGGTGAAAGCAACAATAATGCTGCCACAAGATTATGTAGGACCAATAATAACTTTATGTAATTCAAAGCGAGGGGAACAATCCAACATAGACTATTCGCCAGGAAAATCGATCTTAACATATAGAATTCCACTTTCTGAAATAGTGTTTGATTTTTATGACAAGTTGAAATCAATTTCAAAGGGATACGCAAGTTTTGATTGGGAAATGGATGGGTATCAGGACAGCAATCTTGTAAAATTAAGCATAATGATCAACGGAGAATCCGCTGAAGCACTTTCCTCTGTAACTCACAAGGATAAAGCTTACAGCAGAGGTAGAGATCTTTGCGAGAGACTGAAAGAATTAATACCCAGACAACAATATAAAATAGCTATACAAGCTTCAATTGGAGCGAAAATAATCGCAAGAGAAACAATAAGCGCTTACAGAAAAGATGTAACAGCAAAATTGTACGGAGGAGATGTGACTCGTAGAATGAAGCTACTCGAAAAGCAAAAAAAAGGTAAAAAAAGAATGCAATCCATCGGTCAAGTTAATATACCTTCTAGTGTATTCATAGATGCTCTAAAAATAAAAGACAAATAATGCGAAAACAATCAAGAGATGTGATTATCTTAGATAAAATACATTACAATGCATTAATGGGCTTAAAAATAAATTCTTCGAACTTCATTTGCAAGTTTTTGATTGTTCTTATTTTAGTTTTTGTTTCTTTATCTAGTAAATAAAAAAAGATTTTTGAAGATAATATGGCCCTGTCTCAAAACTTAAATTTATTAAGACAATTTAATATGTTCTTGAAAATGTTAAAGTTAGATTTTGAGCTAAGCGTTGTTTTAACTTCTTGAAACCACAATCAATTTTAAGAATATTGTCTCATTTAAAATGTAATGTTACATAATACATTTTTGCATAAATACTAAAAACGGCATTGACTGTGTTTAATATCAAGTTAGCACACATGTGGGAAAAGAATTTATTTCATTCCTTTGAAAATAAATCGCCAGCCCTTTCTTTGAATTTATTAAGTATCTTTATGCTTTGAGCATTGATTTTTTTCTCTAACAAATGAGAGAAAATTCTTGAAGATAATACAGTTTTACTACAAAACTCAATTTTAGTGCAATAGTCATCCACATACTCCAAAGACCATTCATTATACATTTCTTTGAAAATGCTAGAGCTTGAGGTGATTGTTACTTTAGCCTCTTTCGAAACGCCATTCACTTCAAGAAGTCTATGGTTTATATTTGAAATATAAGTAGTGAATAAAGGGCCAAATCCTATCCTGACTTTTGCTTCTATTGTTCCAATACTATAACTATCTTGAGACTTCTGATTATGTGAGTTTATTATTAAGACTTCTTTAAACCAACTTAAAAAATGTGGATAAGACTTAATATCCAAGATTAATTCATATAAATCCAGCAATTTGAAAGGCAATGATTCACAAATCGATACGTTTCCCATTAGAAGCAGCCTTAAGTTTGAGAAAATCTTCATCTGCATGATAAGAAGAGCGAGTTAAAGCACTGGATGAAACCATGCTGAAGCCCTTATTGTAAGCAGCATTTTTGTAAAAATCAAATTCATCCTGAGTGACATATTTTTCAACCTTGGCGTGACGAGATGTTGGCTGCAAGTATTGACCAATTGTGATAAAGTCAACTTTAGCTGAGCGTAAATCATCCATAACCTGTAAAACTTCTTCCTTAGTTTCACCCAACCCCAACATCAAACCAGATTTAGTAAAAATACTAGAAGAAAAATCTTTTGCAGATCTAAGTAAATATAATGAATGAAAGTATCTAGCTTTTGGGCGTATATGCGCGTAAAGCCTTGGTACGGTTTCTACATTGTGATTAAAAACATCAGGAAACGCATTTAGGACATCAAAGTAAGAATCTCCTTTGCCTCGAAAATCCGGAGTCAGTACCTCTATTGTCACATCAGATACCAGACGAATCTTTGTTATACACTCAGCAAAATGCTTTGCTCCACCGTCGTCAAGATCGTCACGGTCAACAGAAGTAATCACTATATGTTTGAGAGATAGCTTAGAAACAGCTTTTGCCAAATTATCGGGTTCATGAGGATCTAGCTGCAATGGTTTTCCGGTAGTCACATTACAGAACCTACACGCTCTTGTACATATAGACCCTAATATCATTACAGATGCGTGACCTTTGTTCCAACACTCTCCTATGTTTGGGCAAGCAGCTTCTTCGCATACTGTGTTCAAGCCATGAGTCCTAACAAGAGAACGCATTGAATCATAACCATAACCACCGGGAGCGCGAACTTTTGGTTTGATTCTTATTGTTTCGGTCATAAAAAAGATCTATAAAGATTTCTTAATAATTTGTTTTCTCAACGAAACGGCTTTAGGAGCAAGCTCACGACTTTTCATGCTCATCAAGAATTCATCAATTCCACCCTTAGTAGTTATTGTTCTCAATGCAGAAGTACAAACTTTTAACTTAATTGTCAAACCAAGAATTTTGCTAACAAAAGAATGTTTGTTTATATTAGGCTTATACTCACGCTTCGTCTTACGGTTTGAATGTGAAACTCGATTCCCAGACATTCTTTTTTTACCAATAACTTCACAAATCATAAAAAACCAAGCAAAAATATTCTTATATCTAACCCACAAAACAATAAATGTCAACCCCTCAATAGCGCAAAAAGGTCAGACAACCCATCCGCCACCCAACACTCTGTTGCCTTGATATAACACACAGGCTTGGCCAGGAGAGACGATTCTATGGGGTTCGTCAAAAACAACGGTCAAATTATCATCACCATCTTTAATGAAACTAGCTCCAACTGGACATTCAGAAGATCTAGTTCTAACCATAGCATTTGCAGGAAAATGGTCGCAAATCCAATTAATCGCACCAACACGCAACTTATCTATCATTACCTGTGATTTGCTTCCAACAGTTATAGTATTGTCGAGGCTATTAATCGAAGCCACGTACATTGGCTCTGGCGAACTAACGTCTATACCTTTCCTTTGCCCTAGAGTATATCCAGCTATTCCGTTATGAGAACCTATGACTTCACCTTCCATGTTTAATATGCGCCCCTTAGTTTGTTTTGAATATTTAGAAACAATATCTGTATAAGATTTAGAATTAACAAAACAAATGTCCTGACTTTCGGGTTTGTCAGCAATTTCAAGATTTAATTTCCTAGCCATCTCCCTAGTTTCAGATTTGGTTAACCCACCCAAAGGAAAGCGCAAGAAATCAAGCTGAGAGTTGGTTGTAGTAAATAAAAAATAACTCTGATCCTTAGATAAATCCACAGCCCTATGCATTTGGGGCTCTCCATTAATTTCAACTCTTTGAACATAATGCCCAGTCGCAAGGGCGTCTGCCCCTATATCATAAGCAGCCTTCAAGAGATCACGAAACTTTACAGTCTGGTTGCACAGAACGCAAGGGATTGGAGTTTTCCCCTCAGCATAAGAAGATGCAAATTTTGATATTACATCTCTTTCAAACACATCTTGATAATTAAATACATAGTGAGGAAAACCAAATTGTTCTGCAATTCTTTTTGCATCATAAATATCTCTTCCAGCACAACAGGTTTTTGATTTCGAGACATTAGAAGCATCATATAACTGCAAAGTAATACCAATAACTCTATATCCCATCTGAGACAAGCATGAAGCCACAACAGAACTATCTATACCTCCCGACATCGCAACCACAACAGTAGTGTCGCTTGGTTTTTTGTTTGAGAAAATTTCGGTTAACAAATATACCTCTTAGAGATCTATGCAGAACTTAGATATTATTATAAATAATAATATAAATCTATAAAAATCAAAAACAGAAACTAAATATAACAATCAGTAAAACTTGACCCTATACAAGGACTCGAGATATGACTTAAAATCAGAAAAAAACGATTCATAAATAGATTGCCTAATACCAAAACCCAAATCATTGGCTGCAAGTTCATTGAATTCAGGATCGATTCTATCACGCACAATCAAAAAAAGGTCGTTAATTGGGCCAACGAGCTTGTTTGTTGGAGCAGAGAAAATTGCTCTAATTACGCTTTCATCGAAAACCCCAACATCACTGCGCTTAAGAGTTGCAGTTTTATGATCAATTTCATCCCAATCAGCGTTAAGAAGCTCTTGTTCTTTGGATTTAATCATAAGCTCAACATATCTATCCCGCCAGACTTGTTCCAGAGAATATATAGCCTCAGAAAAAGTCATTTTTAGAGGCTCAACCACGGAGCTAACATTTGCATAAAAATAACAACCATTTATCAGCACAAAATCATCTGGGTTGAATATAGCAATAGCAATATCAGAATCAGAATCTTTGTACACAATGCCAGGATCTTTAACTTCTAAATTATATTTAGTTGCAATGTCCGAAACATCTGACCCAACAGCAAAATCTCTTGCTATGTCATCCATCATGCCAGACATTATCAGGTTTCTTTGCATCTGTTCAAAATCATTTTTCAAGGAATCGTATTGCTCTATACTCAACTGATCGTAACTCTTGTCCTGTACCTCAAAAACATAAAAAGCATCATTAGAATACTTATGCAAAAACCTCTCTCCTTTCGATAACCCTAAAATAGTATCAAAAAAAATCTTATCCACGCTGTAATATCCAACTTCATTCATTTTAGAACCAAGATCACACATATTGTCAATGCAATTTTGGGCAGAATCGAAATCATTAAAAACCTGATAAGCAAGATCTAGCTTTATAGATAGTTTTTCTGACTTAACTTTCAAATCATCAATATAGGATTTTGGATCCACATAGATGTTACTTGGACATATTTTAATGTATTGGCCATATCTTGCTTCTGGAAAAAAGAAATCTCCATTATCATATATAGCTTGTAGATCTTCATTTGTGGGATCAGGGAAATCTATAACATCATCTTTAGAGAATTCTATATAATCAACAACTCTCTTATGATACTTGTTATCAAACAATAATTTATTTAAGTGGCTATGTGGAAAATCTATAGATTTTGTAAACAAGCTATGTATACTTTCCGATAATATTGTATGATTAATCTCTGAAATGTAATCTTGCTCAGTTAAACCAGAATTACTCAATGATAATTGATATTGATCATAATCAAATTTTCCGTCAGATTGAAATTCGTCTAATCCACGTATAACTTGCGAAATTAAATCATTATTTGATTCAAGTTTCATGTCACGAAACAAATTTTGCATAAGACGCTTATAGATAAGTTTATCTAATACAATTTTTTTCAGAGCATCACTGTGATTATCAGTATCAATTGAAATACCTAAAACATTAGCAATATAATAAAATTCAAGCTCATACTCTTTCTGAAATTCTTTTTTTGATATATCTATGCTTCCCACTCTAGCAACAAGATCTTTTTTTGGGAAAATAATAGATTCTACGAAAGGAAACAAAAAAGAAATTATTATTATAAAAATAATAAACCTAGTCCAAAAACTCTTATACATAAAAATCCTCAGAGATTCACAAATGTAAAATATATTACAACAGAATTAAAAATGATAGCCTCAAAGGTAGTGAATCATCCAACAGATTCTCCCTCAAGACTGATTCCCAAAAGAGCACGAGCTTCAACAGCAAATTCCATGGGCAAATTATTTAAGACTTCTTTGCAAAATCCCGCAACTATCACTACAATAGCATCTTCTTCTGACAAACCTCTTTGCTTACAATAATATAGCTGATCTTCGCTCACCTTTGAAGTTGAAGCTTCATGCTCTAATAAAGCAGTACTATTTTTTGACTCTATGTATGGTATAGTACTAGCACAAGAACTTTTTCCAATCAGCAGAGAGTCACATTGGGTGTAATTGCGCGCATTTATGGCATTGGATTGAACCCTAACAAGACCTCTATAAGAATTGGAACTTTTTCCAGCAGATATGCCTTTCGATATTATCGTGCTCTTAGTGTTTTTTCCAATATGAATCATCTTCGTTCCGGTATCAGCTTTTTGCTTGTTATTTGTCAATGCAACAGAAAAAAATTCTCCTATAGAATTATCTCCTTGTAATATGCAGCTTGGATATTTCCAGGTAATAGATGATCCTGTTTCCAGCTGTATCCAAGAAACCTTAGAAGATTTTCCTCGACAAGCTGCTCTTTTCGTGACGAAATTATATATACCACCATTCCCATCCTTGTCTCCAGGATACCAATTTTGAACAGTAGAATATTTTATTGTAGAGTTATCCAAAGCAACTAACTCAACAACTGCTGCATGTAGCTGATTCTCTTTTCTCATTGGAGCAGTGCATCCCTCAAGGTAGCTAACATAACTATCTGTATCAGCAATTATAAGAGTTCTTTCGAACTGACCTGTGTTCATTTCATTGATTCTGAAATAAGTAGATAGATCCATAGGGCATTCCACTCCAGGAGGTATATATACAAAAGACCCATCGCTAAAGACAGCAGCATTAAGAGATGCAAAAAAATTATCCGTATAAGGAACTACTGAACCTAGATATTTTTTGACCAAATCTGGATGCTTGACAATAGCTTCTGATATAGAGCAAAAAATCACACCCATTTCTTCTAATTTATCCTTATAAGTACTACCCAGAGAAACGCTATCAAACACAAAATCAACAGCGACACCGGAAAGCTTTTCTTGCTCCTTAGTTGATATTCCTAGTTTTTTATAAGCTTCAAGTATTTTAGGATCTACATCTTCTAGAGACTTGGGAGAATCATTTTTTTTGGGTGAAGCATAATAATAAATATCTGAATAATCTATATGATCATAATCAAGACCGGCCCAATCAGGCTCTGACTGTAACTTCCAAGCATTATATGCTTTCATTCTATATTCAAGCATCCATGATGGTTCTTTTTTTTTAGCAGATATGAATTCTATAATCTCCTCATCTATACCTTTTTTTGGTGGTAATTCGGATTCAATGTCAGTATAAAAACCATATTTATATTCTCTCAAGCCTTTTTCCCGAATAATGTCTCTAACGGACATAGCACCACCACTACAATATAAAAGAAAATTGTATCACTTTAAGTAACAACAATCTAGAATATAATTAATACAGAAAAAGATTCACGCAAACAATTACTAATATTTGCATGCAAGGAAAATCATTATTTTTCTTTATAGGTATCTTTTTCTTGATCCAACTCATCTTCTTCAGTGTCATCTACATCGTCAAATGCATCATCATCTTCTTCTTCAGTGTCATCATCCTCATCAAAGTCACTATCATCTTCTTCAGTATCATCATCCTCATCAAAGTCACTATCATCTTCTTCAGTATCATCATCCTCATCAAAGTCACTATCATCTTCTTCAGTATCATCATCCTCATCAAAGTCACTATCATCTTCTTCAGTGTCATCTTCTTCAGCAAACACCTTTTCTTTATCTTTCTGGACATAGTCTGATATATCATCTGTTTCTTTATCAGATTCTTTCAAACTAACATCTTCATCTAAAACATCGTCAGCATCAGAATCAACATTATCTATTTCAGGGGCCTTGTTTTCTTCTAATTCTTTTTGCTTTCTCTCAAGCTTTTTAGCTTCAGCAAATTTTTGGGGATCAAAAGGTTCTTGAGTTGGTATAAAAATTGGGTCAATGATTTTTTTTGTAAAAGACTTGTCCTCAAAGAACTTGATTTTTTTCGATTTTATTGGTGCAGTAGACTCTATAAGTAAAATCTGTTCGTCTCGAGGCAACATTATCACCTCTTGCGGAAGAAGTAATGCTCTTTGAGTGTCTGAAATGTGAAGCGATCGTGCTCCTGGATTCAAGTCCATAAACTTAGGTCTATTCAACGATTCTTGTTTGACAGTTTTATTTCCTATAAGCTGTGATATAAGATTCGCAGTATCTATATTATTAGCAGCAAATGTTATTCTGTAGGTCGAGTTAGATAGAAATGAGTTCATTCCTGCTTCTTCGTATATACCTTTGAGCTGTTCGGTATCTTGTATTATCAAGAATAACCTAACATTATATCCACGAAAATAAGCTATACCAGTCTGAAATTGCTCCATTTTACCCAAGCTAGGAAACTCATCCATCATAAAAAGAACACCATAAGGTTCATCGTCCCTAGGCAGATGCCTGCACAAGAACTCTGTAGCTTGTTGATAAAAAACCTGCATTAAAGGTTCCATACGTTTTAAATTATCTGGCGTAAGACCAACATAAACAGTAGTTTTTTTCTTTTTAAACTCCATGAAATTAAAATCACTAGTAGCTGTAGCAGTATCAATCAATGGGTTGGCCCAAAGCTCTAAGGAGGAGTTCATATGTGAAATGACACCAGAACGCTCTTTTTCAGCTTTCTGCAAAAACGCAGCTATGTTCATATATCCTACTGGATGAATTTGCTTGCCCATAGTATCCAGTACAACAGCAAGGTTATAAACAACGTCATCGCTTCTCATTGTTCTTACCACTTCACCAAAAGATTTGATTTTATCCGGAACTGCAAGCAAATATAAAACTATGCCTAAAAACAAACTTCTTGCTTCATTTACCCAGAAGTCTTGCTCGGGCATCAACAGATTTGCTATCTTCTGCACATCATCAACCATTTGGCCAGGCTTTTCGCTAACCCAATCTATTGGATTGTAGCAATGGCTTATACCCTCAGGGTTTGCCGGCGACCAACAAAAAACTTCTTGTTTTAAGTGTTTCTGCCTCCATCCACTGGTTAATTCATAGTTTTCAAGCTTTATGTCATGTATAATAACAGAATCTTCCCAAAACAATAAATTTGGAATAACAAATCCCACACCTTTACCTGAGCCTGTAGGAGCAAACAAAAGAGCATGTTGATATCCAGAAGCTATCAAAAAACCTTTATCATCTCTTCCAAGCAATAATCCCGCTTTACTACGTAATCCAGCTTTCCTTATTTCTTTTTCATCAGCCCATTTAGCATCACCATGTAGAGATTCCTTTTGCTTGAAAGGACGCCACTTTAATAAATATTTTCTAATATTCCAAAATATTACCCCAACAATACCAAAAGGGGACAAAAGTGAGAAAAAAAGCTTCATTGATGTCAATGAATCATAATAATCTATATTAACCCACCAATGTGCTATATAATCGAAAATAGTAGGCCATAGCCTGTATGGAAAATCAGACAAGCTGGGATTAAGAGAATTAAAGTCTAATGCACCAACTCCACCAATAAACAATATATAAATTGCAGCACCAAAATAAAAGCATGATCCAAAAGTTAAAGCTAACAACATTAGACCAGCTATTATATTTCTTATGCTACGACCTTCTTCCATATAGATCCTCAAAAAATGAAAAAAGAATAAAATAATACAAGGGCAAGAAATATTTGAAAATACTTACATATACCTAAAAAAGAAAGAAACAACGCAAATATTCAAATAAAGAATTACTCAAAAATAATACATTGAATATAAAAATTTTATTTCACATTCTGCTTACCTTTAGTCATCAAAATTTCTGATACATATCTCACTCCTCCTTGTGCTCGCTTTAGTTGTATTACAATATCAACAACATTATTTATATATTCAAACACTTGGTCTGGAGGGATTCCCAAACCAGCCTGCATGACCATCAGTTTCAACTGCTGTATAGCCATTTTAGGGGTATCAGCGTGTAAGGTTGAAATTGAACCTGGATGACCAGTATTAATTGCGCGCAAAAAACTAAAAGCCTCTTTTCCTCTTAATTCACCCACTATAATTCTATCCGGCCTCAATCTCAAACAAGATTCTATTAGATCTTGAATTGAAACTTGTGCACGACCTTGATCTCCTTTGGAAGCAGTTAGGTGAACTCTGTTAGGATGAGAAGAAAGATCAATTTCACGAGCATCCTCTGCAGTTATAATTCGCTCTTCTTGTGGAATTAATTTCAATAATGCATTAGTAAAAGTAGTTTTTCCAGTAGAAGTTCCTCCGCTAATTATTATATTTTTTTTGTATAATACAGCTTTTTCTATAAATTGGGGTATATCTCCCGAATCAAGCAAATTTTGTAATTCTATAGCATCTTTATCAATTTTTTCTCCTACAATAGTTTGGGAAAAAGCTCCCATTTTCTTATAATCCTCTAAAGAAAGCACCATTGCATGCGGCTTCCTTATAGACATAATCACAGAATCTGATTCACAAACTGGCGGAAACACAATTTGTATACGATAACCATTAGGCAAAGTAGCTGAAAGCAGTGGTTTTTCTTCGCTCAAGTATTGATCTGTAGCTTGCCCTATCAATTTTGCTAAACCTTTAAGATGAGCAAATGTTAACTCATCAATAACTCTACGCTCTATAGATCCAGCTTTCTCAATCCATGCTTCTTGAGGTTTGTTTATAGAAATCTCATTTACATCTTTTTTATCAAACATACTATATAAGGGGCGAAGATATGTCTCTAATGCTGCTTTAGTCATAAAATATATTCCTTATTATAATTAGTTAATACCCGACAAAGATGATTTTGGAAAAACAAGATCACGATTGACAAAAACTTTTATCTTAGCACCCTGAGGAATTTTGATGGAAGGTTTAACATCTTTGCTTTGCTCTACTATATCAGTCAAAGAGGTGGTTATATCCTTAGTGGCATCATCTGCCATTAAGGCAAGAGTATCTCCTGTTTTAATCTCCTTTTCACCTTCTATTTCAATTTTGATCTTTTTGTCAGATCCATTAGAACCAAGCAATTTATCTACTACATATCCAGCTCCAATTTTAATCGAACTAATCAAAAATGCAGCATTAACCATATTAGAGAATTTATTATCAACATTGCCAGACACACCAGTTCTACCCAATGGATCAGTTCCTGGTGAGCTAATTGCTATATCTGTACCATTGGGAAGCATCAACCTCTCCCAAATTATGTCAACCCTTGACTGACCATATCTAACATCTGTTTTATACGTTCCAACTAGTCTTGAACCTTTTGGAATTAAGACATTTTTCCCAGATTCTGCATAAACATCTCGACTCACTATTCCTCTAAGCATTCCGCTTAAATCTGTATTAACCGCACTTTCTAAAACAGCATCTATTATTTTACCTTGGGCTACAACAAGGTTCATCATTCCAATATATGTAGACTGAACTTGAGCAAATGAAGTTCTAGAAAGCCGAGATTTCTCATCAATATTTGGCTTGTTTTCTAAAACTTTTTTAATTCTAGAAAAATTACCCTCTATATCCATTATATCAATTCCTTTGTCTGTAGCAGAATCATTTTCCGGCATTTGACCTGAATCACCCGAGATAATAAGAACCGGAGCATCTCTCCCTTGCTTGTTAAATGAAGCTGGAGGACCTACTTTGGGCGAAGCAGGCTTTGAGCCGTAAGTAATCACAGGCTCAGGAGGCTGTTCCCTAGAGGAAGGAAATTCTTTCAGCACAGGAGGAAGAGGTAAATCTAATAACGATGGCTCTGGAACAGATTGACTCTTGGGCACTGGTGGAGTAAAAAAAGGCTCTTCCAGCTCAGGCATTTCTGGAGGCTTTAAGGGTAAAGATTGCATTGGAGAATTGTCAACCGCAACCTTCACATTATTGTTAGTTGAAATCAAATCATCAACAGAATTCTTTTCTTGTACTTCTTCTGAAGAAGTTGAAAACAAGAAGTACATAGCAATAGATGCTAAGAAAATCAATGAAAGTAACCTTAACTTATTTTGTCGTAATTTTTCAATCAAAGAAGTTTCTTTGTTTGCTTTTTCCTCTGGCATATATCACTCCATATCGATGTTATTGACTATAGCTCGATAATTATTTTTATATCGCAAAATCAATTTTTTATGTATTCCGTCAACTACTTTATAGCCTTGAAAGTCAACAACCTTTAATTCTTTACTACTACCATCATCTTCAACAGATAACACAGATGGAACTATTTGTTTGAAACGCATAAGAGTAACAATTCCATTATCAAAAATCTCATAAGGATATATTTCCGAGTGACCTGACATAGAATAATTATAGTTTGCATCCAAACCTAGTGTATCAGTATTTTGTGAGCTTTCATGAACCTTATCAACCAGCTGAGAATAATCGAAAAAAGGATGGCTAGGCTTAACTTCTTTGGAAAAATAAGGCTGATTAATTCCAAAAAATTGTCGATCAGATGATTGATCTCCAGTGTTTTGAAGCGATGGTTTTTTGTTTTCAGAATTTTTCTGGTTTTCAGAGTTTTTCTGGTTTTCAGAATCTTTCTGATTGAGATATGGATGATAAAATCTAACAACGTATTCTATATCATCCTCAGAAGAAGTCGCGACCATATCAAAAATATAAGTATTCATATTAGTTATAATCACCATATTTGTTCTTCCCTCAGATCCTATAGGCCTAACAAAAATTCTATGACCAGCAGGCTTAATATTCCAACTTACCGAGTCTCCAATTGCAATAGTTTTAACAACTTCGTTTGGCAAAAATTCTATATAAGATTGATAAGCATGATTTCCACGCAATATAAAAACCTCATTAGGGTTGTATACATAAGTACGCACTCGGGAATCAATTGATATAGGCTGTTGAAAAGCAAAAGAGTCAAATGGCTCTACAGAAACAAGAAACACCCAAAAAAATAAAACATAACGCAAAATCATTATATACCTGTATACTTAAAAATAATCGTAAAACCTAAAAACCAGAACAAAAAATCATAAGAATTCATCTTCAGACTTATAAGATTTAATAATAAAACCCAGTGGATTTATATACCTTTGCAATTCATTCATTTCTATAGGAAGATAGCCATAAGATATAATTGCAATTTTATCCACATACTTAGATCGTCCGTCTGAGAATCTAAACTCCAATCCAAATCTAATTTGTACAGAATTATCATTAATATGATGAATAGATCGAATTTTCATTGTTGAGTCAACAATATTAGAATATAGATTCAGCGGGCTATGTTGATTGCTTAATCTAATCGAGTACCTAAAAGTGTCATATACATCTTGAGATGACAAAATTCTAACCTGAGAATAATAATCATATTTATAAGTGTTAGGATTGAAAAGCTCTCTAGCCCTTATATACTTTACAAGAAAATATTCTGAAACAGCTTTGTTTGCAGAATATTCTTTCAATGTAGCTTGATCTACAATAGAAACTCTTCCGCTATCTTTTGCAATTTCGATGACAAATGGTTCTAAACGTTGAGAATCTGTAAGAGAAACCAAAGAAAACAAACTAATTCCAAGAACAATTAATAAAATCAAGCCAAAACCAATACATATATTTCTTTGCCTAGTCAATGAACTTATTATGTCATTATACCAATAATCATTGTCAACAGAATTCATATTAACACCTTACAACACTTGAATAAGATCAAATCAAAAAAAATCACTTATAAAACCTCTAAAACTAATATAAAGACTAGTTGTTACAAAATCACTAACCATAAACAATGAAGAAGCATAATGAGTAAAAAATGATTCATCAAAGCAATAGAACTTTGTAAACTTCAGAAAGAAATATTAATAGTAAGATAATATATGCTCAAACTTCAAAGAAGCAATTGATTTTGATAATTTTTATTCAGAAAAAGAATTTGAGATAAATTCATTAATAAAGTATTTTGCTAGATGCATATAAGTATAAGGACAAGCATTTTATCGCAAACGTTATATGCAAACTTATTAAACAGAGCGAAAATCAGATTTATTAGACAATAAATAAATGTTAAGGCATAGCATTTTGATCAATTAAATAAGTGTATTATGGCAAAATTTACTCAATTTGATGCTTTTTCGCACTAAAATGGCTATAAAAGCTTCTGGTAAATAAATTGATAACTATGTATATAAAGTTTATACACTGGTATAAGATTTAAAACAAATCCATATAAAACAACTTTTATTTATTAGCACGCAATAGTTGACTTTTGAGACATTTGTGTAATACAATGCATAATACTTATTATTTCTCCGATTCAATCATCATGAAGGTTAAAAGCTCCATCAAAACTGCTAGACTTAGAGGCAAGGATACTTCTTATGTTGTTCGCAGAGGCAAGAAACTTTATGTCTATGACAAAAAGAACCCAAGATTCAAAGTTAGACAAGGTTGATTCCATCCATTATCAATAATAATAATCATATTTACGATGCTTGACTCACTTAAAGATTTCAAAGTTTTAATAACAGGTGCCACTGGCGCCATTGGATCCTCTCTATCTTTTTTGCTCCACCAGCTAGGCGCGCACATAACAATAACAGGCACAAGATTAGAAGCCTTAGACAGGATTTCTTCTGAGCTTGGTTCAAAAGTACATGCAATACAGTGCGACATGAGCGAGCCTGAATCTGCAGACAAGCTCGTGGATCAGGCCGCTGAAGCTATGGGTGGAATAGATGGCTTAGTTTGCAATGCTGGGATCACAAGAGACGCTCTTTCTCTTAGAATAAATCAGAAAAAATGGGATGAGGTTTTGCAAATCAATTTATCATCTCCATTCTTTTTAAACAAAGCAGCTTGCAAATTCATGATGAGAGCAAAACATGGCTCAATAGTAAACGTTTCGTCTGTGGTTGCATTTTCCGGTAATCCAGGTCAGGTCAACTATGTAGCATCAAAAGCAGGTTTAGTAGGAATGACAAAGTCCATGGCATTAGAGTTTGCTCAGAAAAACATTAGAATCAATTGCGTTGCCCCAGGATTTATTCAAAGCCCAATGACTGATAAAGTAAGTCAAATCTCATTGCAAAGAATAAAATCTAACATAGCCATGCAAAGAATTGGGCAGCCTCAAGAAATAGCAAATGCTATTGCTTTTTTGCTTTCCGATGCCTCTAGTTATATTACAGGAGAAACTTTACATATAAATGGTGGACTTTTGATGAAATAAACACACAGCACTTAAACAATCATTTTTACAATTTGACTTACCTTTTATTGTCTTTTAGGATGTAAATTAAATACCTATATTCAGCCCAAGACCAATGAAAAACAAATCTCTAATTCTTTTTTTTGCTTCTAGGTTGTTATTTTTTTTTATGATCTTTCTGCCTTGCCAATCATTCTCTGACAGCTTGAAAGATTTCATTAAAACAACTTTATCTAATAGCGAATCTTTGCGAGCTTCTCAGTACATGCTCAAATCATCTGAAGAATATAGATACAAGCTTTCTTCTGGCTTAATGCCTGAAATCAGCATTAGATCTGGACCTTTTGCATTTGAAATAGATAGCAAATCACCTCCCTCAATGCAAAATCAATCTGTGTTGGAAATATCACAAACAATATTTGATTCTGGCCGTACATTTTCTTCATCTCAAATAGGGACAGCAGAATACAACAGAAGCAAGTCCCAACATAAAATAAATGAAAGCGAAATAATATTAAATGCAGTGAATGTATACACAAACCTATTGTTCGCTTCAGAGGATCATAAACTTAAAAAAAAAATTATGCAGTCTCTTGAAAAACATTTGCAAGCAATCAAGATACGCAAAAGTCTTGGAGAATCCACTCAAAGCGATTTAGCAAATGCAGAAGCAAGGTGGCATGCCTCTGTAGCCGATACTATAAAGTCTGAAAGCAACCTAAGTACTGCCAAAATAAATTTCTTATCTTTATCAGGGATGGAGCCAGATTTAAACAAAATAACAACACCAAAAAAGCTGCCAATTGTCCCAAAATCTTTAAAAGAAGCGTTAAATGAAGCTATGACATATAACTCAAAAATAATATCTTCTTTTTATCAAAATCAATCAGCTTTAGCAACATCAAGGCTTGCATTAGCAAACACTCTACCATCTTTAAGTGTCAAGTATACCACACATCTTGATGATACAAGTAAAAACGCATTCGGTGGGTATTTGTATTTCCCAATTTTCAATAAAGGGCAAAATTTATCTGAAATTAGAAAATCTTATTTTGATTCAAAGCAAGCACTTCATAATCATCAACATACAGTAAAAAACGTTGAAACCGCTATAACCACTGAATGGAATAATTTAATCTCATCAAATGCATTTGTACATTCAACGCATCAGGCAGCTATTTCGGCAGAAATGGCTCTCCATACAACAGAGAAAGAATTTGAAATGAGCATAGCTACCACATTGGCTGTAATAGATGCACAAAATAATCTTTTGAAAGCTCAAACCGCTAATTTAGAAGCTAAAATTTCCCATATAAGAGCTGTATATTCTCTTTTGTTAGAAATAGGGAATATCAAAATGCTTTCTGATTGTCTAGATATTGAGAAAATCTCTCAAGATTCTCTAAAAAGCAATTTAAATCAAAAAACTAACAAAACTTTTTTGGGATCAAGAAGTTGAATCAAAGATTAAATCTTAAAGCTTCAATAAAGCCATTAGGTATATGGAAAGAAAAATAAGAAATAGAGATTGAAAACAAAGAAACTTGATTCAGAAACAAAAAACTGTCCAACATCACTTTAAAAATCAATTCAAATCATAAAACTGACAAAATATTCGTTAGTTTTCAAAATTCCAGTAGTCAAAGACTAGAGATAAAAATAGAAATAATTTTTCTATTTTTCTACTGATATCTTGAAAATTCTAGACACCACCATCTCCTCCCATTCGTAAATAAGAGATTTCAACAAAACAAAAGATTCTTCTTTGAATTCATTTACAGGATTCTTCTGAGCAACAGCTCTCAAAGTTATACTTTTTTTTAGGTATTCAAGAGATGCAAGATGGTCCTTCCAAAGAAAATCCAAGGAAACAAGCATTATACGCTTCTTGACAAAATTCATAACTTCAGGAGTCATAATCTCTTCTTTTTTTTGAAATTCTTTTTGAACTAGCTTATGCAAAACATCGTGTAAAAAATCCATACCGCCAGAATAATCAAATGTTAGTCCATAAATTGTATTGATTTCTGATTTCATTAGATCAAGATCGACAACCTGATTATCATCAGATGAAGAGAAAACTATTTTTCTATTAACATTGATCAACAGATCCGAAATATCGCAACTCTCAGAATTAATAATAGAATTTCTTTTTTTGAAAACAATTTTACGCTGTTCATTCATAACATCATCAAAACTAAGTAGAGATTTTCTAATTTCATAATTTTGAGATTCGACTTTACTTTGGGCTCTCTGTATTGCCTTGGTAATCCAGGGATGGTGTATACTCTCTCCTTGTTGAAGACCGAGCTTGGCAAGCATACCTTTGATTTTAGAAGAACCGAAAATTCTCAGAAGATCATCGTCCAATGATAGAAAAAATTTAGATGCCCCAGGATCACCTTGTCTTCCAGATCTACCCCTGAGCTGATTGTCTATTCTTCTGCTTTCATGACGTTCTGTGCCAATAACAAAAAGACCTCCGGCTTCAGCAACCAATCTTCTGTTTTCTTCTATTTTCTCAACACTACCATCTTCTTCTGAGAGAGGGGTGCCTCCCAATTTAATATCTGTGCCCCTCCCGGCCATATTGGTGGCAATTGTTATGCTTCCCGGGGCTCCAGCCTGAGCTATAATAGAAGCTTCTTGGGCATGGTATCTGGCGTTGAGCACCCTATGCTTTAAACCTATTTTATTTAAAATAACAGATAATGTTTCTGATTTAGAAATACTTGTAGTACCAACAAGAACCGGTTGAGAATTTTCATTACAATTTTTTATCAACTCAACAATTGCTTTCGTTTTTTCTTCAAAAGTAGAATATATTTCATCATCGTAATCTTCCCTGCGAATAGGTAAATTTGTAGGAATTTGAACAACTTTCAAACCATAAATAGCAGAAAACTCACCAGATTCTGTTATTGCTGTGCCAGTCATTCCGCATAATTTATCATACATCCGGAATAAATTCTGAAATGTAATAGATGCAAGGGTATGGTTCTCTTTATTTATCCTTACATCTTCTTTTGCTTCTAGAGCTTGATGGAGACCTTCAGAAAAACGTCTACCTTCCATTACCCTACCAGTAAATTCGTCAACTATAAGAACTTTAGAATCTTTGACTATATACTCTTTATCTAAAGAAAATAAAAAATGGGCTTTCAGGGATTGGTCAACACGACCAACTATATCAACGTTCTCAACATCATATAAAGTAGTATTTTCATTGATCAATCCATTTTCCAAAAGTAAAATCTCGAGTTTTTCAACTCCAGAATCAGTCAAAGAAACGGATTTACTCTTCTCATCTATTTCAACATGCTCTTTCTTCAAACCAGAAACAATTCTATTTATATGCTTAAAGACACTGACATTTTCTTCCACTGCACCCGAAATTATTAGTGGAGTTCTAGCTTCATCGATCAAAATTGAATCAATTTCATCTATTATTGCATAAAAGAGGCCTCTTTGTACCAGCGAAGAATTATCCATCCTCATGTTATCTCGCAAATAATCAAAACCCAACTCATTGTTGGTAACATAAGTTATGTCACAATCATAAGCCTTTTTACGGTCTGCGATATTTGTATCTGAGGTAACACAACCAATCGTAAGACCTAAAAACTTATATACCTTGCCCATCCAAACGGAGTCACGCTTCGCAAGGTAATCATTCACTGTAACTACATGTACTCCTTTGCCGTACAGAGCATTAATATAGGCAGGTAGTGTTGCGACTAGAGTCTTACCTTCTCCGGTTTTCATTTCTACTATCATGCCTTTATGCATTGCAAGTCCACCCTGGATCTGCACCAAAAAATGCTCCATTTTCAATACTCTACTAGCAGCTTCTCTGACTAATGCAAAAGATAGGGCTATTAATTTATCACTTTCACCATGGCTTTGAATCTCCAATCTAAGCTCTTCAGTCTTTTTAGGAAACTCATCATCAGACATGTTGCGAACTTGAGTACGAAAATCAATAGTTGTTTGGGTCAAAGTTGACATGCCAGACAAAATTCGTGAATTGAAAGATTTAAATAAGGAAGAAATGAGAGAAAACACCTTTCGAAAATAACAAAATAATTCTATTTATGCAAGTTATGATCTATCAAATAAATCAAAAATGAATTGGAAAAAGCATTACGCCTAAAAAAGAAAATTTATCGCAACACAAACATATATAATATAATGTTAAAAATACTTTAATATGATTAGCAACTATGCCATAATGCGTATACATCGTTGTAGGCAAGACATATAACTTAGAAATGACATTAATTAAAATAGAAGAATCAGCAAAAATAGCTTTATGCCCAAAGGACAATCCTTTTCTTAAATCAGGTGATTTTTATTTACATAAAACCACTTTTGAAGCACTAAATATGGCAATGAGAATATCTAAAGAAATGGGTTATAAAATACAGTTACATGGAGCTCTAAGATCTGAGGAAGAACAAAGAAAATTGTGGACCACGATTAAAGATAGTAGATATGTTGTCAATCCAGAAAGCCCAAAAGGAGCTTCTCATTGCCATGGAATGGGAGTAGACGTATCTTTGATTGAAATCAAATCCAATAAGAACTTGAATTTTGGATCTGAAGTGTATAACTTTAGCGAAGTATCCGATATTACATCACAAACAATAATGCCAAGCTGTATTATGAATAGAATGCTTTTATGGGGTATAATGAGCACTGCTGGATTTGTAATTGACACAATGACATGGTGGGGATTCAAAATTGCAAACCAGAACAAAGATACTATCAATATATAACTTGCTGCTGTATAATATAAAACATGCACCAACTGGCAAAAGGTTATTCAATATACAATTATGAAAAAGTAACAAGCACACTTGATTTAGCACGTAAAATATCCCATAAACATGATGGAATGGTTATAAAAGCAATAGAACAAACCAATGGAATTGGAAAAAGCCGAAACGTTTGGGCTTCTCCTTACGGTAATCTCTATATTACAATAATTATAGAGACCCAGACCCCAGTTCATTTTGTGTTTTTAACAACTGTTGCAATTGGAGCTATTTTGGAATTACAAAACATCAAATATAAATGGCCAAATGATATATTAATAGATCAAAAAAAAATCGCAGGAATATTAATACAAAATGTTCCTGGATATACTCTAATCGGAGTTGGTCTTAACATATCTAAGGCTCCAATAGAAGGCTCAACTTGCCTGCTTGAGCATAGACCAAAAATAGACTTTCCAGAAATACAACTTATAAATAGTTTCTCGCGCTATAGGCAAGAAATGGGGCTATATGGCTTTAATTACATAAAGCAAATCTGGATGAAAAATGCTCTAACAGGGAATATCAAAATAAAATCACAAAATAAATTTCATCAAGGAAACTTCCACTCCATAGATGACATTGGTCAATTAGTAATAATAGACTCCCAAGGAGAAAAATTAAAATTTGACTCTGGGGAAGTATTTAATGAATAATTATATATTAGCGGCATACGTTATACATGCAATTGGTCTAATTATATTACTAATAACAACCATAAAAAACGATTAATCAAATACAAAGAATATTATCACTATACCAAGAGCATACATCTGGGCTCAACTTTTTAGACAAGCAGTTATATACTAACAAATTATAATCTGATAACCAAGATTTTTCTCTGTCATCTAGCATGTCTAGCAAGATAGCATCACAATTAATAGGAACCATAGTTAAAGGCTTGAAAGACAAAAAGCCATCTCCATTATTCACCACATACATCAAATTCTCTATTCTTATTCCATAAAAGTCATCTTTGTAAAAACCTGGCTCATTTGAAATAATCATTCCTTCTTTCAATGGCAAGGAGGAACTCATACTATGTGGACCTTCGTGCACACTAAGACAATTACCAACTCCATGTCCTGTAGAGTGATCATAATTCAACCCAGACCTCCACAGATAAATTCTAGCCAACACATCAAGAGAATTACCAGAAGTTCCTTCAGGAAATAAAGCGGTTGCTAAATTTATATGACCTTTAAGAACCAAAGTGTAATTTCTTTTTTGTTCATTAGTTATTTGACCAATCGGGATAGTTCTAGTGACATCTGTTGTACCTCCAAAATAATGACCCCCAGAATCAATCAAATAAAAATTATTACCTTCTATTTTTTCTTTTGTATTTTTAGTGTAATGAACAATAGAAGCATTTGGACCAAAAGCAGAAATTGCATGAAAACTTTCTTGATAGAACAATTTAGATTCCTTCCTATAAGATAAAAGTTGTTGATGAGCAGAATATTCTGTAAATTCATTGTAGTAAAGCCAATGCATGAACTTTGTCAAAGCCGCTCCGTCTTCCAAATGAGCATTAATAAAACCTTCAATCTCATCAGGAGACTTGATGGATTTCAAATATTCAATAGAACTCTTAGTTTCATTGTCTTGATTAATATATTTTTTAAAACAACATGACGTTATATCTGGATCAAAAGTTATATCCTCATTTGAAGAAAGATGCTCTGATAAATCATCAATAGAATGAAATCGTACGTGGTTAAGATCAGTAAAATCATTAAGATCAAAATCAAGATCAGTAAAACATTCTAAAAATGCAGAAGGATGTAAAATAGCATAACACTCAGGAATAATTGGGATATATGAATTCTCAATATTTCTCACATTTATCAACCAAGCCACTGAAATGGGACATGCAACAAAAAAAGGCTTATCCATTGCAGCAGATTTACACTTTTCCAAACTAGTTGCACCACAATTATAATCAATAATTTTATAATTATGTTCTGTAATCCATGAACCAAAAAAAAGCTCCAAATCACTTTGAGACAAAGGTATCATTTTACTTTTATATTCATTTATCTCACTTATGAAGTATGATTTCGGATCATAATGAATCTCTATCCCCTTTATATCTCTAGGATGAAACTGGGATATATTGTAAATAGAATAATCTTCATTCAATTCAGTTTTGGCCTGAGAAAGATATCTTGAATCTGTATAAAACTTTAGTTCAGAATCAGTTATTAATAAAACGCCATAAGAACCTGTAAAACCCGTGAAATCATAAAATAGAGAAACTCCAGAAATAATGTGAAAATAGCTTGTTTTAATCAAAATAGATTTTATGGATTTTTGCAGCATTTTATGCCTAAGATTTTTAATCAAAAATTGCATAATGATTTTATAAATAAGTAAGCAGGAAAGGAAAACAAAACACCAAGCAAACAA
Source organism: Anaplasmataceae bacterium (assembly GCA_965216745.1). Classification (GTDB taxonomy): domain Bacteria; phylum Pseudomonadota; class Alphaproteobacteria; order Rickettsiales; family Anaplasmataceae. The sequence goes on from OZ244191.1 coordinate 128,940, forward strand.
GCAACATATGTAAAAGTTAGCACTGGTGAAGATTTTAACGAAACAACGTTGTCACTAGAATCACAAAAATACATTTTCCGAATAATATTTAAATAATAAAAAACTGAAACAGCACTGCTTAATATCATAAAGCCCAGTATAATATAATTTTCAGAGTAGACAAAATCAGAAAGAACAAACAATTTAGCAAAAAAACCAGCAAACGGAGGTATGCCAGCCATAGAAAGAAGGAAAATTGTTAAAAAGAAAGAGTGAATTGGATATTTCGAGCTTAAACCAGCAAAATCTTCTAAATTCATATCTTTAGAACGTAAAATAAAAGCAAACACACCAACAGTAGCGATTATATAAGATATAATGTAAAAAAGAGAATAAGACAATGATGAAAGATCATTGAAAAAGATTCCTGAACACACATAAGCAATGTTTCCTACAGAGCTATAACCAAGCATACGCCTGAAATTGGTTTGTCGTATTGCGCAAAGAGCTGAAACCCATACGGACAAAGGTATAATAAAAACAAACACTTTATCTAAAGGCAGGTTATAAAAAAATTGCTGCGCTAAATATACAATTGTAACAGCAACAGAAAACTTAGGAATAATAGCAAGGAAAGCAGCAACGAAGGGTGAAGATCCTTGATATACATCTGGGACCCATACATGGAAAGGGGCTATGCCAATTTTGGCACAAAGACCTATTAGCAGAAAAACCAAGCCCATGAAAAACAATTCATCTTGACCATTTGGTATAACAAAGCTAATTGTTCCGTTTATTCCGTAAATAATAGAAATTCCGTATAACATAATACAAGAAGCCACCGAACCAAATATAAAATACTTTATAGAAGCTTCAGCATTATAAGAATTATTAGATTTATCTAAATTCATTGCCACTAAAACATATCCTGGAATACTGAGTATTTCGATAGAAAGGTACAAAGAGATGAAGTTATATGAGATTAGCATCAATGATCCACCGAGAATAGAAAAAATCATCAGTGATGTGACTTCCTTAGAACAAGATTTTTCATGCAAGGCGAGCAAAGAGAATATGATACAAACAATGAAAAATGACAAGTTTAAAATCAATGATACAAAAGAAAAAGATATAAAGGATTGTAAAAATGGTGACTGTAATGATTGATAAAAATCAAAATTGCAAAATTCACAAACTTCGATCTGGGTAAGATCACATAAACATGGGAGAAAAGTAAAATTCAGAAATAGAAATGTAGATACAACTATCACCACAGGCAAGAAAAATCTTCTAGGCTTGATAAACAGCGCTAATAAACCCGAAAAAATCAAAAATATTTGAGGGGTTAAAAATATTAAATCATGAAATCTCATATACCAAATACCAAATCTAGATAAGGACTAACCAAGGTTATAAGCATATTAGGGTATATACCCAACAGCAAAACTAAAACAAGTATGGGAAGCAAGGTAATAAATTCAATCAAATTAATATCGGATGATTCCAAGCTAGCAACCATAACAGATTCATCGCCCCAAATGGTATCTTTGCAAAGACGCAACATATAAGCAGCTCCTAGTATTATGCCTGAAGATAAAAAACAGGCCAACATTGGGCTAAAATGAAATGTACCGAGAATAGACATGAATTCTCCAACAAATCCTGATGTGGCAGGCACTCCAGCAGAAGCAAAGGAAAGAAAAACAAAAACAAAAGAATACAAAGGGAATCTAGAAGCAAGCCCAGAATATTCTTTGATGCTCATGGTTTTGGTTCTACTATAAATATAAGCAACACATAAAAATAAACCTGATGATATAAAACCATGGCTTATCATTTGGAATATGGCACCATTTATTCCTTCAGGAGTCATAGAAAATATTCCGGCAGTTACAAAACCCATGTGCGCAACAGAAGAATACGCAATTAGTTTCTTCATATTGTCTTGAGCGAAGGCAACAAAAGAAGCGTAAATAACAGATATAACACTTAAAACTATCACATAAGGCGCAAAAAAATTACTAGCATTAGGGAAAAGGGGCAAAGACAATTTGAGCAATCCATATGCTCCCATTTTTATTAAAATTCCAGCAAGAACAACTGAACCAGAAGTAGGAGCCTGAACGTGTGCATCAGGAAGCCAGGTATGTAATGGCCATATAGGTATTTTGACAGCAAATGCAATAAAAAATGCAATCCAAAGAGCATATTCATATCTTGAATCAGGAAGCAAATAAGACAAAGCATTTATATTAGACTGCCCATACCAAGATAAAATACATATTATTGCGAAAAAAAATGGCACAGATCCGGCAAATGTATATAAAAACATTTTAAATGCAGCATATACTTTGTTTTCTCCTCCCCAACGCCCAATTATAAAAAAAACTGGAATCAAAGACATTTCGAAAAATAAATAAAATGTAAGAAGCTGATCAGATAAAAAGAAGCACAACAATAGTCCTTCCAACACAAGAAACAAAGACGAAAAATTAACATCATTATTCCAACCAGCAAGTATACATATAGGGATAAGGGATGTGGTCATCAATAAAAAAGGTATCGATAAGCTATCAAAATATTGATGGGACTCAACAAAAAATTGAAAATAGAACAGGAAACAAGACTGAAACAGTATCAACAAAGAATTTAACAAGACAAATTTCTTATCTAAGAAGAAACCTGCAGTGGCAGCAAGAAACAAATTCAATAACACAAAATTAACAGGACCAACCTCTCTTGAAAGCAGAAGAAACATAGAAAGAGACAGTATTATAGATCCTTTATAAGCGAATAAAGATCTGTTTTTCAAAACAGATCTAAAGAAAAAGCATAAAACAAACAGAGAAAAACTAGAGCCCAATATGGTATAATGAGCTGAAAATTCATTTTCAACGCTATAAACATCAAAAAAACAATAAGCAGTTATGCAAGAATATATGAAAAGCAATAAAGCCAAAATTACCTCTACACGATACTAATAAAACTAAACGCACAACGCAATAGAGATATAGATTTTATAGCAAATGTATGGACAACATTTAGAATGCAGTATAAATAATATGTGTGGTAACTTCTCCTTTTTCATCTTTAGAAGATCCGGTCATACGACCTAAAAACATTTCGGAATTTACCGGGCAGGAAAATATAATCAAAAATTTATCAGTTTTTTTAAAAGCTGCAACACAAAGAGAAGAAGCTCTTGATCACGTTTTGCTTTATGGCCCCCCTGGACTGGGAAAAACTACTCTGGCACAAATAATTGCCAATGAAATGATGGTAAAATTCAAATCCACATCTGGCCCATTACTAACCAAATCAGCTGATATAGCTTCAATATTAACAAACATAAAAAAACATGAAGTACTATTCATAGATGAAATTCATCGAATGAACACAAAAATAGAAGAAATATTATATCCAGCTATGGAGGATTACTGCTTAGACATTATAGTAGGTAATGGCCCTAGCGCTAGGACATTAAAAATTGATTTACCAAAATTTACATTGATAGGTGCCACCACAAGATACGGATTAATATCTAAGCCACTCAGAGATAGATTTGGCATCTCTTGTCGGTTGGGAGTATATTCAACTAACTCTTTATGCGAATTAATAGAAAGAGCCTCTATCTTGATGCAAATGAAATTTTCAGCAGACGCAATACAAGAAGTTGCCCAACGCTCACGGGGCACTCCGAGAATTGCATTGAGATTAGTAAAGCGCATAAGAGATTTTGCTCAAATCTCTAAAATTGAAATAGCAGACAAAAAATTCACTTGCACGATCTTAGAAAAATTAGGATTAGATGATTTAGGGCTAAATCAATTAGATTATTTATATTTGAGATTTATCTGTAAAAATTATAATACATCTCCTGTGGGAATACAAACCATTGCTTCTGCACTTTCAGAAAAAAGAGATAGCATAGAGGAAACAATAGAACCATATTTAATGCAAATTGGTTTTTTGAATCGGAGTCCTCAAGGAAGACAACTTACATTAAAAGCCATAAAACATTTGCAGTTTAATACAAAATTATAAATTAAGGAATATTACTATAATTCGAGACTATTAAAGATCTCAAAAAGGCGGAATTGGAGTAGATTCTGTCACACAATCTCATAAAAATCACATAACAATCTATACCAATTCCCAAATATTCTCTAAAAATTTCATCAATAAAATTAAAGGAAAATCATGGATAATGAAAAAGATAATACAATGGAGTCTAATATTCGGTCACTGTGGAGAGCTGTAATATTACAAGCAATCATCGATGCAACAGGAGATTACAAAAGAACAGAAAACAAGTTAGAAAAGGATAAAGCAAAAGCTTGGATAGAAGAGGAAGGAGAAGAATTTAAATTGGTGTGCGAATTAGCAGGATATAATCACAAATATGTAAAGAATAAAGCTCTGAAAACAATAAAAGAACATAAAAAGAAAAAGAAAAAAACCACCCCATCCTTGTGAAGAGGGGGTGGTTGATGATATCAACAAATATCAGTTAGACTTATATTATTAGTCTACAAACTTTTAGACTAATTTAAGAGTGTTGTTCTAGTGGTTGAGCAACAACTAAGTGTTCTCTAGGATTTTGAGTAACAGTTTCTGGTAAAGGCGAAGATTGAGTTTTATGGTCCATAATGACTTTATTGCAATCTTCACTTTCAACTATAAGCTTCACAAAGTTTTCAAAATGTTTTTCTTCTTCATCTTTAACTTCAAAAACTTTATCATCAGCACAATCAATCTTTTGGAATGCAAATCTTGTAGCAATGATGTGTGCACAATCAGGACTATTTAAGGGGATAAATTGTTTTATATCCTGCATACTTAACAAAGTTTTTATAACAAATTTATAGATCTTACCAAATAATTCTGGATCTTGGGTCGAATCAACATTTGAATGTTTTTTAATCATGGGTGCAATTTTAGTATGCATGCCTAATAAGCTATGAGACGAAAATTGCAATCCACAAATATAAGGGATTAGGTAAGTAAAAGTATCTTCCAAAGGAATAAGTTGTGAAAAAGATTCTAGACATTTATCAAATGTTTTTTTAGGGTCAGAATAAGCAATATATGTTTTAAACATAAAATGTATAAGATCTTTGGTCTCAGGACATTCATGAAAAAATCTTTGATATTGCAATCTTGAGACATAAAAGATTTGATCAATTTTTTGTTGATTATCAAAATCCAATTGATCACGACATTGGTAGATTAAAGCACTTGCTTTAAGTATTTTGGATAATTGAGGAGCAAACTTAAATGCCAAAAGATCTTTAATGTCACTCTTTGTGGTACAAACATAATTAAAATCTTTACCAATCGCAAGAATGTTACTATTTAGTAATTCTAATGATTTTTTTATAGATTCATTTTTGACGTCATAATCTTGTGGTGAGACAATCTGAGAAACACTTTTCATTAAATCATTGGAATTTTTCACAAAGATTTGAATATTCTTTTCTATGTTTTGAAACACAGTTGAAAAATTATGTAAAGCATCTTTATCTTTAGACGATAAACACTTCTGAACTTTATCATTATCAAATATAGAAAAAAGATAATCACACTGTTTTAGTATTTTTTGAATATTTACATTATTTTCTGAAGAACAATTCAAATTAGCATTCATACTTTCATGCCTAGCTTCATAGACACGTAATGTCTCTTTCTTTTGAAGCAGATCACTTTCAAGGTCTTGATGTGATGTTTTTGAATTTTTTAAATCCTCTATAAGAATTTGATGTTTTTCATTCAAATCCACTAAATTGGCTTGACAAGAGATCAATTCTAAAAATTTATCCGACATATCATTTAATGGAACATGGCGCAAGAAATTCAATAAAACAGGATCAATTTGGCCAATGAATTCAGGACTATGATTATTAGTCATTTCATCTATAAGCTCTTCTATACTATGATGTTCAAGTAATTGACTACGAAGGTCATGAGATGCTCCAAGGTATCTAGACATACCAACTGGATTAAAATTAGCAACTTTACACTGATCTGGGGTTGTAAATTGCGCATTATTTCTAAAGTAATTATACTGTTGAGGAAGACTAGGAATAAAATTTTGGTATGCCAAAAGGTCATGATTTGTCAGTGCTGTTCTACTAATATCAAAAATTGGTGTATGTTTAGATTGATAATGAAATCGATTAATGCTATCACGAAGTCCGTCTTGTTGAGGATTGCGGTTAATCACTTCTGCAGTGAAACAAGATAATTGTAAGACCTTATTCTTGAAATTAAAAGCTTTTCCGAGAGTTATACCAAATTGGTCATAATCCCTTTGGTTAATACAATCATACAATTCGTTAGAAAAATTTGCAATACTGCTCCTTGCGTGCCTGGACTTTGTAATATCCTTGACAGGACTTAGAAGTTTATTAGAGCAAAAATCGAAAAAATCATTTTTAGTCATAGAGTTGAGTTTTAGGTCTTCAATAAAAATTTTGATTTTATCACAATCATGCTCAGACACAGCAGCACACATGGGAGTTCTTGGGATATTTTGTTGAATCTGTCGGTTGTCTGCAACCATTTGCTCAACCTCATTAGGAAGGTAATAGTCCACTTTTTTGAAACATCTCAATATACTTGCATTTAGATTGCATTTTTCCTGCATTTCTGGATTTAATTGTCCTCGAAAATATATCCGTTGTTGATTCATATATTCTATATAGTCATCTGTAAGATCCAAAGAGATTGGAGATGAAAGAATAGGATTTTGATGAAATGAAAAAAACTGTTCTCTACTAATATCAAGTGGTTGATTAGCTCCAGGGAATGTATTGTTGTGAGTATTTAATGGATAGTTTAAGTCACCAAAAACATTAAAAACATTTGATGCATTAACCTTTTTATCAAGAAGAATCAGCCATGCAAGCTCACTATTAATAAAATGATTATCCTGGCTTTGGAAAGAACCAGAATCAACCATACAGTGATTATTTTTGAAAAAATCTGTCAATTCTTTCGAAGATTTTTGGAAAATATCTTTTTTATTTTCAATACTAGCAACTGAATCAGAAAGTCGTTTAATCTCTAATAATTGATTGGCTAAATCATTTTCTATGTCTTTTATTCTAGATATATAGTTATCCTTTTTTAATTTAGATTCTTTGATATCGTTAACAATATTTGTGTTAGCAAAAGATTTCAGAGCGTTGTCTAAGGAAGGCAGGTCTTTCTTATGTTCAAGTGCAGAATTTTGAAGATACTGCGATAATTTTGATTTAGTTTTGCTAACAATTTGATTTAAATCTTCAGGAGACAAAGAACTTAATTTTTGGATAGCATCGTCAGTTAAGACAGATTCTTTCAAAAAGGAAGCTGATTTTTCATGATTCACAGCAGTAGAAGAAGCATGGTGTCTTGATAGATTTGGTTGTTGAGAAGCATTAAGATCTTTTGCTTCTAAAGCCTTTGAGTTCGGCGCTGGTGTTTCTTTTTTTGCTTCTTTATTATCAACATTAACATCAGGGGATGGGGATGGGGATGGGGATGGGGCGGCAGTGATTGGTTTTGCTTCTCCTTTTCCTTTTAAAACATCTATGACAATTGAAATTATATTATATAACACAGACATGATTGTTGAAAAACCTACACCTATTGAACTGATAATAAGAGTCTGATTAAAAGAAATAACAGAAGATGCATACAAAGACATAGCAGCAAAGCCAGACAAAGTAGTACCAATAATAACTACAGCGATGGAGGCAGCATCAATAATGTTGTCACGAGTTAATAAACCTTTTTCTTGAGGTCTTCCTTTATTAACATGGTTCCTGACCAACAATGGAGCTAAGCAACCCGCTAAACAAATTAAACTCATTGAACCAATTGCAATAAAAGCAAAATTAAATAACTGGGCGGACTGGGTTAATTGAGTAATCCTTGCAACAAACTGAGACATATAATTCAACGCACTTGGAGTGAGAAAGAATCTACAAAGAAGCAGGTATACTAAGGGGGTTGGTAGCAAAGCAAGTCTAATCAAAAATAATACAACTCTCTTCTGATTGCTATTAGAAGGAAGGGGAGAAAAGTTATGCTTTAGATTATGTTTAAATAATTCAAACTTTGATGCATTATCTGATGCATTAATATGCTGTGGATTTTCGCTGTGTCCTTCTGAAGGAGATTTTTCAATCTTATCAAGCTGTAATTTAACCTCTTTCTTTTGTTTATCCAATTCTTCAATTTGTTTTTTTATTGATTTCCTTTGTTTCTTTTCACAATTTTCAAGATTTAGTTTTCTTTCTTTAATCTGATTTTCAAGATGATTAATTTGCTCTTCAAGCTTATTCTTTTCTTGTTGCTCGGAATTTTGAGATGGGGCAGAATCTTCTTGATTTTTATCCACTACTGATTGTTCCGAAACTTCTACAGATTTTGGTTGTGATTGGTTTGTTACAGATTGTTCTTTGTTTTCCGAAGATTCTACTTCTGAAACTTCTTCACCATTATTATTTTTATCTTTCATAATTAATCCTCTACTTTTATTAAAAAATATCGATCACAGATACAATATTCATTGTTGAAAATTGTACTGCAAATATAATACTAGGACACTTTATCAGATAACTGTGTTTTTGCAACCATCTCATTGAGGTAAAAACAATAAAATTCATTTTACTTAAAAAAATAAACATGTTTTTGTTTGAAAACACGAAGTACAAAACAATAACACTTTTTTTTAAACAAAAAAATATACCTTATTAGCAATTAGCATGAAAACACATCACCGATCTAAATAAAATTTGATCCAAATTAGTATTTACGATCTAAAAAGCAAGAACAACAGAGCCAAATTTCATACATATATTTTATATACATCAAAAAGCAAAACTAAATACTATACAAAAGACAATATTTTGATTAAAGTAAGTTACAATGGCTGGGTGGCAGAGTGGTTATGCAGAGGACTGCAAATCCTTGTAGACCGGTTCAATTCCGGTCCCAGCCTCATAAACGCTCTATACGTAAAAATGCTCACACTATATCATTTCCCAATTTGTCCATTTAGTAGAAAAGTAAGAATGTTCCTTTTAGAAAGCCAACTCGATCACGAACTTGTTAAAATCAATCCATGGAAGCAACAAGAAAAGTTAATTAAAATTAGTCGAACAGGTCTAATGCCTGCATTAAAAAATAATTCATTGGTTGTAAACGGAGGTCAGTCAATATGCGAATACATATCCGAAAACAAAGAAATACTAGACAACCTAATAGGTAGCAGCCCAGAAACAAGACATCTAGATAGATCTATAGCAGAGTTTTTTGATATACATTTGTTTGCAGATACATCAAATGTAATAATAAATGAAAGATTTGTGAAATTCATAACAACCAGCTCTACTCCAAATTCATCATTAATAAGGGCCGCAAAATTAAAAATAAAAAAATATTTTATCTATATAGAATCCTTGCTAGATGTAAATGAATACCTAGGAAGCAATAAATTCTCTATATCAGATATATCAGCTGCATCACACATATCAGTTTTAGACTACTTTGGAGACATAGATTGGAACCAAAGCATCAAAGTTAAGCATTGGTATTCTTTAATAAAATCTAGAAAGTCTTTCCAAAAAATCCTGATAGATACTGTGGAAGGTTTCTTACCACCAGAACATTACAAAGAAATAGACTTTTAGCTAAAAAAATATATGCTGCGAATAAGCTTGTTCTTATGTTAAGATAAAATCTGTGTCAATTCAGCCATATCAAATATCTGATTATTACTATAATAACCCCATAGCAAAAAGATTCGCTCGCGAAGTTCGTAGCAATGTTAATGAAATCTGGAACAACATAAACGAAGAGCTAGATGTAATACTTGGCATCGGTTATACATCTCCATCCTTTAAACAAAGTTCGGCACAAATTTTATCTTCAATGCAAGGATCAATGAAATCATCAGCCATATTTTCAGAAGATGAGTTGCCTATAAGCAATAATTCTATAGACAAAATCCTCATAATACACGAATTGGAATATACAAATAATATACAGAAACTATGCACAGAAATGTATAGAATAATCACACCGGGAGGAAGATTGATTGCAATATTACCAAACAGATATACTACCAGTATGCAAATAGATTTATATAAGAAAAAGTGTAAGAGTTTTAGTTGTACAGAAGCCAAAAATTTGTTCATTGAGTCTGGGTTCAAAATTATATCATTAGAGACAAAAATAGAAGCTTGGAGAATAGCAAAAACTACAAAATTAATTCCTTTTAGCCACCAGGTTATATTGATTGAATTAACAAAAGAATGCCAAGAGACAATACAGGAATTTTCAATTGTACATTGATTTTTGTTTTCAACGCTTGAAAGCTATAAATCCAATAAAGCAGAAGCAATCACCAGAACATCATCTGCGTGACCCTTAGGCTTCACGTTGTGCCACGCCTTCAGAAGTACCCCCTTTTTGTCAATCAAAAATGTGGAACGATTTATACCCATATATTTTTTACCAAATATGCTTCTTTGAGAATAGGCGCCATAATCTTTAGATACAACAGCGTCAATATCAGAAAGCAAATCTATTTTCAAGTCATACTTTGATTTAAAGGATTGATGAGATTGAATAGTGTCTCTAGATATACCAACAACCTTAACGTTGATTTTATTGAACTGATCTACAAGGGCAGAGAAATCTACAGCTTGAACAGTGCAGCCCGAAGTATCATCACGAGGGTAAAAATAAATAACCAAATTATAATTTATTTGCAAATCAAAACAAAAGTTCTCGCCAGAAGTAGAAGGGAGAATAAAGCCAGGAGTTGGCTTGCCTATAGATAATATCACCATCCAAGAATATGTAAAATGATATAATTTGTCAACATACACTTCATTTTATCAATTCAAACAAAATTTCATATCAAAGCAAACAAAAGAAGCTACTTAAGAAACAAATCAATTGGTCTGATTATCAATTCAATACATTGAAATCAAATATTTACAATAAAAAATCTTTTTCAGTCTCAACAAATAAATATTTTGTAACATAAACTTATATGATACAATCCCACAGTTGTATTAATATGGTAGATGGATGAATTCTCAATTTTTAAATGACCTAGTACCCATAGTAACAGATGCTCTCAAGAATTCTTGTGGTGGAGAATTATTTATAGAAAACTCTGAATTAGAAACTATTAAGCACGTGGATGGTAAAGTTATAAACCCAAGCCATAAAATCACAAAAGGATTTGGCTTTAGAGCTTTTTCTGAAAACATATCTAAATTCGTACATTCAAACAAAGTTAATATAGATTCAATCAAAAAAGCAGCAAAAGTCATTAAATCATATTCCAGCTCATCTATTAGTTTAGAAATCAATCCACCAACACATTGTTTATACGAAAAATCAAATCCAATTATAGAATTTCATATTCAAGAAAAACGAGACTTGTTGTCTAAAATTGATTCATATTTGAGAAGCAAGGATCAAAGAATCAAACAAGTACAAATCGCAATAATTACTAAATATTCCGAAATATCGATTATAACAAAAAATGGATTCATAGCACAAGATTATAGACCATTAACACAGCTCAGGATATCATTAGTGGTACAAAGCAACAAAAAGTCTGCTCAAGGAACCAGTGCCAAAGGACTTAGAGCAAGAAGTTCGGAGGTATTGGACTGCTGGGAAGAAGTTGCAAACAAAGCCCTAAGCCAAGCATTGAACAACTTGGAAGCAGCTCCAGCTGATGCAGGTAAAATGCCTGTTGTGTTAGGAAATGGGTGGGCAGGAGTGATTATGCACGAAGCTGTAGGTCATGGATTAGAAGGAGACGCAAACAGAAAAAAGTCATCATCTTTTCATTCATTGATGAATAAAAAAATATTCCCAGAATTAATAACAGTAGTAGACAATGGAACTGTACCTAAAACTATTGGCTCTCTAAATATAGACGATGAAGGCATGCCCACTCAACGCAATGTATTAATAGAAAAAGGTAAACTAGTTTCTTATATGAATGATAGGATGAATGGACAATTGTTAAAAACAGGATCTACAGGCAACGCCAGAAGACAAAGCTACGCTCATTCTGTGATGCCTAGAATGACAAACACTTACATGGAACCCGGAACATCAGAACCACAAGAAATAATTCAAAGCGTAAAAAATGGCATATATGCTGTTAGTTTTGATGGAGGACAAGTAGACACTGTTTCTGGTGATTTCGTTTTTTCATCTTCAGAAGCATATTTGATCAAAGATGGAAAAATATCCCACCCGGTCAAGGGAGCTACTTTAATTGGCAATGGATTAGAAGTATTGAAATCAATATCTATGGTTGGAAACGATATGTCACTGGACCCAGGAGTTGGCACATGCGTCAAAAACGGTCAGCAGATTCCAGTATGCGTTGGACAACCAACAATCAAAATAGACGAAATCACTGTTGGAGGAAGCATGATAAATAGAAAAAACAATTAAATATAGAATTTAATATTCTCAAGCATAAGCCCATTTAGTGATAAAATTCCCAAAATACGCCAAACTTCACTCTTAAGCTTGGTTGTTTGTTTAGCAATTGCCTTGAATTGTGATATGATTTGATCCTATGAACGCTATTTATCTTGTATCTCATCCAATATTACCCATTATATGCGCTTTGTTATGTTATATTTTCCGACAACAAAATTTGGGAAGATTCATTGGACTGTGTATGTCAGCTTTCCTTGTCTTTGGGTCTATATCTCTATGCAATGATCTATATTACACAGGTCAAGAGATATCGTATTATATGGGAGGATTAACACCACCTTATGGGATAGAGCTCAAACTAGATCCTCTAGGAGGACTCATACTTCTCACCTTAGATTTAGTTTTGTTTTTCGCTTTACTATATGACAACGAAAGTAGCAAAAACAGCACAACATTATACCCATTAATGATTATTTGCTATTCCGGACTAGTAGGGGCTGTTGTATCAAACGATTTGTTTAATATATACGTTTTTCTAGAAATTTCATCATTGGCATCTTATTCTATAATATCTTCAAATCGCAAATTATCATCTTTGAAATCTTCGTTTAATTACCTAATGATAGGCACAATTGGCATTTCATTTTATTTGCTTGGAGTAGGATTCATCTATCTTATATCTGGAACACTAAACATTACGGAAGCAGCACAAATAATCACACAATCGCAACTATCAAACTGTGCCTTTGTTTTTATATTTATTGGCCTAGCGGTCAAATCTGCCACACTCCCTGTTCACGCATGGCTTCCAGGAGTCTATTCTAGTTCGTCTAGAGTGGTTTCAATATTTTTATCTGGGACTTCAATCAATGTGAGCATATACTTAATTCTCAGATTTTTTTCATTTTTTCATAATGTAGGTATAGGTCCATTATTCACAAACATCTTGTTATTCACATTTACAATATCAATGCTGTTTGGCGGTTTATATGCTTTCTTTCAAAAAGACATCAAGAGATTGCTTGCTTATTCAAGCATTTCCCAGACCTCTTACGTAGTTATAGGTTTTGTTTTGTGGTCTAATTCATCTGTTACAGGAGCAATGATACATTTTGTAGCCCACACTTTAGGTAAAATCACATTATTTGCAAATTCATCAAGACCAATCAGCACAATTTCCAAAATCGCAACAGTTATAAGCTCTCTTAGTCTTATAGGTGTACCAATAACCTTAGGCTTCGTGGGAAAGTGGACTTTAATGCAATCAACGCTTGAATTGAAGCAATTTTTACTGTTTTTTTCAATCTGTTGCTCTTCTATATTTTCATTTCTTTATTCTTGGAAAATAATTGAAAGATGCCAACATCAGCGCTCTGAGGGAAAAATCCTTTCTTCAGATTATGCAAACTTGACGATGATAGCGTTTGTTATGTTTTTGATTATATATCCCAAGCCATTAACTTTATTTGCAATTGCAATTGCCTCGTCTATTATAAACTAAGATTCAATTCAGGGTAATCCAATGTTGTTTTGCATTATTTCAAGCATGTTTTTAACGTGTTTTTATTTTTTTCGTTCAAGCAAAATACAAGATAAAATCTTGTCATGTAATATGTTAGGCATACAGTCTATAGGTCTATCAATTCTATGGTCGTGGTCAAAAGATATCTCTTATGGGTTAGATATAGGATTAATTTATGCCTCTATAAGCTTTTTATCATTGTTAGGTTTTTTTGATTATTTCAACAAAAACAGCAGTAAAAGATAAAATACAATAACCTTAATTTATCTCAATATCATTGAATAGGAATTCAATTCATCTTATTGTATCATTTTCTCTTCCAACAAATATTCTCATTTTAGTAAAAACACAAATGTCTATATATTCATTGCTAATGTTTTCAGCTGTAGTTCAAATCATTTGTTCTTTAGCTTTCAAGGTAGCATTATTTTGCTTATATTTATTTGCATCTAGTATGTTGCTAATACTACTCACTGAAGGAAATGAAAGTTTTATTTATGCACTAAACCAGCCATTTAAAAGCTTGATGTTTTTATATAATTACTGTAAATGGGTATATAATTCAATTCATGAAATCGAATTATTGTCATTACTGAAATTAGCCCTTGCTCTAATAAGCCCCAAAATAATCTATAACATATTGAAATTATCTTTGATAGAAGCAATAAAACGTTTAAAGATACTTATGGTTTCAGGATTTAAGTCATTTGTAAAATTGTTAAAAAAGATATCAAAAGATATCAAAAACATGTTTAACATGTTATTGTAACAGTTAAAAACAAAAATAATAAAATTTAAAATAAAAAGCCTGTAGACAATTATTCCACCTTTTAGCATAAAAAATTTACTGAATTATAAACAATAATTTCAAAGCTTCCTCAGAGTTTCGTGAAAAAATAAATATATCATTTTGCATGTAAGTAATAATAAAAATATAACAATATATTATTACAAAGCTTATATTATTACAAAGCTTTTATATTGATTCTAAAAATCGTATTTTAAAGCTTTACTCAAAGTAGCTTAATCGATATAATGTCTTGTTTAAAGACAATTTACTTGCCAACATGGTGTCCAAACTGAATCAATTCTCAGAAATGTGTTTGATGATCTCAAAAAAACGAAATTTCAATTATAATTTCCTCAGGTCTTAGTTTTGAAAATTATCTCTCGATTTTGTAATCATGTTAATTCAATGCTAAAAAGCTTATTATCTACTTTGCGACAAATCAATAAAGATAAAATCAATAGCTATATATCAAGCGTAGCATATAAAGTTCAAAATTTATTTCAAACAAATATAGACGTGGGACTGCATCATCTACACGGGAGTAGGTTTAAAGAATCACTTTTTAGATTTAAATTAATACAAAAATTCAAAAAAGATTCTGAATTGGTGCTTTATAATATAGCAAGATGCAATTTTTTCTTAGGCAAAAATAAAGAAGCATTGAAATTCTTTGGATCTAGATCTGATCCATTGTGCAAGTATTATGAACTCAGGGCAAAAAACAATGATTCTCTGATAGAAATACCTATTTCACTAATAAAGGAACATAGGGAATACCTAGCTTCTCAATTTGTAGATATGCTTGTGAAAAACAAATATTCCGCACATATAATGATAAAGGACACTGTACTAGCCCACACGCAGAGCAATCCCCAACTAATGTCAATACTAGAACTTGGATGTGGCACTGGAATAGTAGGCCAATGTCTGAAATCTTGCGGGATAGGAAGCAATATAACAGGAGTTGAAGTTTCATCAAACATGTGTGACATATCACGGAATTGTACGTTAAACCAAAAACCTGTATATTCACAAATAGTGAATTACCATCCTTGTGAATTTATAGATACAACGCAAAAAAAGTTTGGACTCATAATATTAAATCAGGTTTTAGATTATACTTATCAACCAAAGATTCTTATAGACAAATGTTTTAATAAACTTGTTGAAGGGGGAATACTAATACTAGTAACTCTAGAAGGTTCAAAAGATATGTCTTTCGTTGAATCTAGAGATTATTACTGTTATTCTACTGATTTTGTACATAAACTTCTAGAAAATAAAAATGTGCTTGAATCATATACTTTTAATATTTATTCGAAAACTAGAGGAGTATTGTTCATATGTGGATGAGGAACAAAATAAATTCACTAGGTTTCAGATATGTGTCTGCTTTACGTAGATTTTCCGTCACAATGTTAGATTTGGTTATTGCTGCGTTCATTTTACAATTTATCAACTATCTATCTAACTTCATTGTTTCATATGATGATGCACCATTTGAAGTTTTACAAAAAATCATGTTAGGGATAGAAGTAAACGAAGAAGAACATCAATTATTCTCTGTTTACGCCACCAAAATAATTTCGTTGCAAGTTTTTGAGTTATGTTTTTTTTCTTATCTCATATGCTATATGTGGAACAAATTTGGCGCAACACCGGGGAAAATATTCTTTGGCATTATAATTGTAGATCAAGACACTTTAGAAACACCGAAAAAAATGCAATCATTTAAAAGACTGTTTTCTACTATATTGTCAACTTTGCCTTTAGGGCTTGGAATATTATGGTCTATTTTTGATAAAAAAAGTCAAACCTTTCACGACAAGATTGCTAACACAATCGTTATATACAAGAAGGATTTAGAATCAATAAAAGAAGCAAAAAAAGTCAATCTGAGCGCAGAATAGCATCAACAAAATCCTGATTTTTAAAACTCCTTAGATCATTTATTTGTTCACCAAAACCTAAAGCATTTATTTTTATATCTGGATATTCACGCGCAATTCCTATTATTACACCAGCTTTAGCAGTGCTGTCAATTTTAGTTAATATAATACCAGTAATATTAACAATATCTTTAAAAGATTTTACTTGATTAATGGCATTTTGACCAGTAGTAGCATCTAACACTAAAACAGTTTCCTGAGGAACATCTTCTCCATGCTTTTTCAAAGTCATAGATATTTTCCTAAGCTCTTGCATGAAATTAGATTGAGTATGTAATCTACCTGCAGTATCAACTATAACAACATCAGCTGAAACTTCCTTAGCAACCTCCATGCCATTGTAAGCAACACTTGCTGGATCAGATCTGTGAGAGCTTGAAACAATTCTACAACCTACTCTTTCAGACCATACACGCAACTGATCTACTGCTGCTGCTCTAAATGTATCTGCAGCCACCAATACTACGGATTTATTAATTTTTGAATACTGTGCGGCAAGCTTGCCAACAGTTGTGGTCTTGCCATTTCCATTAACTCCACACATCAAAATGACATGAGGATTACCAGATAATCGAATTTCTTGAACAACTGGATCTAGTATTGCTAAAATAGTAGAACGAAGAACTGAAATACAAGAATGATAATCAGAAATCTGTTTTTCTCTCAAAATATCAGTTAAAAATTTAGAAGTACTGAAACCAACATCCGCAGATATAAGAACTTCTTGTATCTGATCGTAATCAACATCACCTGATTGAGAAAACAAGCTTTTTAAACCCAAAGATATTTTGCTCTTAGTAGAGCTGAAACCATCCTTTAGCTTCGATAACCAAGACAAATTATACCAAGAATCTTAACATTACATTACGAGTTAATGCTATTGAAGAATATAAAGAAGTCAACACCCCGATCAACAGATTAATAGAAAAACCTTTTATAGGCCCAGAACCAATAAAAAAGATTATCAAGCATGCAATAATAGTAGTGAGATTAGAATCTGTAATAGTTGACATCGCATTCCTGAAGCCTGTAATAACTGCTTGCTTATTATCACATCCGAAAGCAAGCTCTTCTTTGATGCGCTCAAAAACTAAAACATTAGTATCAACAGACATACCAATAGTGAGCACAACTGCAGCAATGCCTGGAAAAGTCAACGTTATGCCAAATAAACAAATCAGAGAAAACATCAGGCAGAGATTAAGAGATAAAGCAAAAACGGAAATCAATCCGTAAAGCTTATAAGAATATATCATTAGCATTGAAACCAATGCAAAGGCAACAATTGCCGACTTTTTAGCCGCCAAAATAGAATCTCTACCGAGACTTGGACCAACTACTTTCTCTTCCACAACTTCCAAAGTAGCTGGCAAAGAACCAGACCTTAGCATAACAGCTAAATCATTGGCTGACTCTAATGAAAACTGGCCGCTAATTTCACCATTGCCATCAAGAATTGGCTCTTTGATCATTGGAGCAGTCAGAACAACACCATCCAAAACAATTGCGAGCAGACTACCTTTGTTTTCCCTTGTTAATTCAGCAAATCGTTTTGCACCTTGAGAATTGAATCTGAACCTTATGACAGGTTTTCCATTTTGATTAAAAGCAACCTTAGCATCTGAAAGATGATCACCAACAATTGAATCTCTTTTGTTTAAATAAAATTTATTTCCCAATGTATCTTTAGCAGCAAATAAATTCAAAGAATCATTTGTTGAAGAGCTGGAAACCAAGTAAAAAGATAATTTAGCAGTCTTTCCGACCATAGACTTCACTTTACTTGCATCATATATTCCAGGAAATTGAACCACTATTTTATCATCTCCCTGAGCATGCACCAAAGACTCCTTTGTACCCATTTGATCTATCCTATTGTTTATATTAATGATTGAATCATCCACAATTTTTTTGCGCATTAATGTGATCGTTTGTGAAGAATAAGTAACTTCCAATGAATTTTTATCAATTTGCTCAATACAAATTTCATCATCATATCTCTTTAAAGCTTTCATGATCTGGGTAAAATCACCATTTTTAGATTTAATCAAAATACGATCACCTTTTCTAAGAATAGAATATTTAAAATAATCAGAAGATGATTTTAACTTGGAGCTATTGACTAATTCATACAATCTATCTCCAAAACAGGACTCGAAATCCACTTTGAACATGACTTGAGACCCTCCAGTCAAATCTAAGCCGAGATTAATACTCGAAGCACCATGGAATGGTATAGTAGGGAAAAACAAAGAAAGCAAAAA
Organism: Anaplasmataceae bacterium; assembly: GCA_965216745.1. Lineage (GTDB taxonomy): Bacteria > Pseudomonadota > Alphaproteobacteria > Rickettsiales > Anaplasmataceae. The sequence goes on from OZ244191.1 coordinate 147,918, forward strand.
AAGTATAGAAAGCAGGTAAGGAATAGTAATAATCCCCAATCTAATATTTGCAAAGGAAAAAAACATATAATAAATACAACCAACTCAAACAATTTGCACAATCTTATTATATTGGCTATATTATAGAAAATTTCATGAGTTTCAAGATGGACAGTTCTTATCTTTATGCATCAAATGCTATATACCTGGATTACATGTATGAATTATATCTAAAAGGGCAAAAAATAGATAATTGCTGGTATCAAGCATTTCAATTGATTGATAATTCTCATTCAAATGTAGATAGACAAAGAATACAACATCATAATTCCAGGCAGGACATCCAAAACAATTCAAAAAAAAACGTAGTCCAAAATAATTCTTTGCTGAATGAAGTGAGCTCTTTAAAACAACTCGAGATCAATTCAATCAAAGCAGATCTTTTAGTAGATGCTTATAGAAAATATGGCCATATGTCAGCTAATTTGAACCCTATATTCCAAAACAATGATAAAAACACACATTTAGAACCATATTCATATAAGATCGATGACCTTGATTGTGAAATAACACATAAACTTGGAAATTCTTTCAATCTTTTGATCCAAAATCTTCGAGACTCTTACTGCAAAAATGTGTCTGCCGAATTTATGCATTTAGAATCTCAAGAAGAAAGAAAATGGATAGCAGATAAATTGGAAGATAAATATAATTTCGACTTAAATGATGTACACAAAAAAAGAATTCTCAGCGATCTTGTATCAATACAATCTTTCGAGAGATTTCTGCATCGGAAAAAACCAGGATCCAAGAGATTTTCTATCGAAGGAGCTGAGACATCAGCATTAATATTAGAAGAAATAATTCAATCTGCTTCAAAATCTAATAAGATAAAAGAAATAACTTTAGGCATGCCTCATCGAGGTAGACTTTCTGTTATGACTAATATATTAAAAAAACCTTTCTCTGCTGTTTTTGCTGAATTTAGAGGAGAAAACCTACATTCAGAACCATCACACTTTGAAGGTGATGTGAAATATCACATGGGATTCGAATCTAATAGAATCACGCAATATGGAGAAGTTTACATTGATCTGAGTTATAATCCCTCGCATTTGGAGGCTGTTAATCCTGTTGTAATGGGTAAAACAAGGTCCAAACAAGATGCTTTTAATGGCGACAAAAACAGTGTAATTCCAGTTCTATTTCATGGCGACGCCTCTTTTGCTGGACAAGGAGTGGTATACGAGTCAATCCTTCTTTCTGGGCTGAAAGGATATGATGTAGGAGGTGTAATACATGTGGTCATAAACAATCAAGTTGGATTCACTGCAGATTCATCCGAATCTCGAACAGAAAGGCATTCTAGTTATATTGGCAAATCGTCCAATATACCAATATTACTAGTCAATGGTGATGATCCTGATGCAATCGCATTTTGTGCCAACTGTGCTTTTGAATTCAGAAACATCTTTCATAAAGATATTATAATAGAAGTTATTTGCTACAGAAAATATGGACATAACGAAAGTGACGAACCAAGTTATACGCAACCATCACTTTATGCTAAGATCAAACAGAAAAAAGACGTGGTATCAATCTATAGTGATAAACTCATACAAGAAGGATTGATCACTGAAAACGAAATAAAAAACTTAGAAGAAAAAAGCAAACAAAATCTTGAACAAGAATTCCAAGCTTCAGAAACATATTCAATAGATTCATTTGATGAATTTCAGGGCAAATGGGCTGGTTTCAAACTATTTTCTGATAAAAAAATATACACTGAAATGTCATCTGAATTCATTCAAAAAGCACAAAAAACATTAACCACAATCCCTGATGATTTCAATATACATCCCAAGCTATCAAAATTATTTCAAAACAAGAAAAACATGTTTGAATCCGGGAAAAACTTTGATTGGGGAACAGCAGAAAGCCTTGCTTTTGCCTCTCTACTAGAAGAAGGATATAAAATAAGAATGTCCGGACAAGACTCTGCTAGAGGAACATTTTCTCACAGACAATCTGTATTGATTGATCAGAAAGAAGACAACAAAAAATATATACCACTCAACTATATCTCCAAAAAGCAAAAATCATTTGAAGTCATTAATAGCCCTTTATCCGAATATGCAGTAATGGGATTTGAATATGGATATAGCCTGGATGATCCAAATAATTTAGTTTTTTGGGAAGGCCAGTTTGGTGATTTTGTTAATGGGGCACAGATCATAATAGATCAATTCATAGCCTCCGGGGAATCAAAGTGGATCAAGCCAAACGGAGTTGTTTTGCTCCTGCCCCATGGCTATGAAGGTCAAGGCTCAGAGCATTCTTCTGGACGCCCAGAAAGATTTCTGCAGCTCTGCGCAGATCAAAATATGTATATAGTAAACTGTTCAACTCCAGCAAACTATTTTCACGTCCTTCGCCGTCAAATGATATTAGATTACAGAAAACCTTTGATAATATTTACTCCCAAATCCCTGCTTAGACACAAACTGGCAGTGTCTTCAATAGATGATTTTAAAGGAGAATTTCTAGAAATAATAAATGACAATAAATCTAAAGCAGAAATAAAATCTGTCAAAAAAGTTGTTTTATGTACTGGGAAAATATATTTTGATCTACTAGAATCACAAAAACCACACATTTCTATCATTAGAATAGAACAAATATACCCATTTCCACTAAATGAATTAAAGAAAATTCTTAATAAATATCCTAAAGACGCAAAAATAATCTGGTGCCAAGAAGAACCTAAAAACATGGGTTCATGGTCATATATAGAACCTATTTTGAATGAATTGTGTGTAAGCTTAGATCTTGAATTTGTATATTCTGGCAGAAATCCAAGCGCTTCACCTGCCTCAGGTTATACACAGACACACAATAAAACACAATCTGAGTTGATAAAGAAAACAATGAAATAAAACATTACCTCCATACCATAGTGACTCAAAACCATAACAACAAACACATAAGATTTGTTTTACGTGGATTTTTTTTGATATTGTCTTTTGTATTTTTTGTTTTCACAATAATACACTTCTCTTATGACTCAAGCATAAGTGACTATACAATGTCTTTTCTAACAAACACCATAAGAGAATCTTTGGGTCTAGAAAAGGATACTATATTTTTATATAAAGATTTATCCATGACAAATGGTATTATTGTTTATGATTTAGAAATTTTCACACCCGATCAAGGCTTTAGGATAGCAATAAACAAATTACAGATAAGTACCAATAATCATATAACTATACAAGGTTTAAAAATAGAGAAAAACAATTTCTCTAAATTTAATGATAAAACAATGTTTTTTGAAATGTTACAAAAAGGTTTAAGTATAAAAAAAAGCTTTGATGCATATGATATTACTATTATTGACCAGCATCTTGATTCAGCACATTATAATACAGACAAAAAGAATTTGGAAATTTACGTCGATCGAGATTTTGCCTTCAAACTTAAATTAATAAATGATAGAATTCAATTATCTGTAAGAAACATACCTTGGATACCTTATGATGCAATTATCTATTCTTATTTCGACATATACGACAATAAAATTCAAGGGGAAATTTTCGATATTAAATCGAAATTAGTCAAAGAAATATTAGGAAACATAACAATAGATTCAAATGGAGTGTATATAAGCAACTTAAACATTACTGGAAATTCCGATGAAAAGTTGAAAGGATCTATTTCATACATATATAACACGCAGTATTTCAATTTTGAAAGCAATATAAAAAAACTTGATCACAATATCATAACAAAATATTGGAATAGGAACTGGGGGCAGGAAGCTTATGACTGGTATCAAACTAACATTAAAAATGGAACACTGGAAAATACATTAATAAAATATAGTGGTAGCAATAATATAGGTTATAAATTTGAAGCTTCAGGTAACATTTTAAATGCAAAATCTAATTTGCCAAAAACTCATTATACTATTGATAATATAAATGGAAAAATAAAAATTAAAGATTCTAAAGTTTTTTTAAATGAAATAAGCGCAAACATAGAAAATGTTAATATACATAATAGCAAATGTACAGTATCGGAGAATGGTAGAATTAATTTACAACTCAAAACTAGAAGCTCTATTGATGATCTATATTCATACATATTTAATGAAAAAATACCAACAGAAGTACAAGGCATAGCTGAATCAGATTTAACAATTATTTTACAAAAGGGGAATATAGCAAAACATGGAGATATCAATCTTAAGAATGTAAAAATACAAAAATTGTTAGGTTTCAAAAACGGTAATTTATTACTCAGCATCAAAGATGATAATATATATCTTTCTGGAAGTGGAAACATAGAAAATGAGAGAGTTTACGTTAATCTTGTAGATAATAATATAATAAATATAAAAGGCAAAATAGCTAACCATAAACTTGGTATACCTGAATCGATTGTGTCTACAAGTCTAGATTCAGATCTTAGCATCAACTATATAGATAATACTATTTATGGAACATTTAAAGCACAAAAATCAGAACTTGTTGAACAATTAGGATGGTCTAGTGGATCTGAGGAAGCTATAGAGGCAAAAATAATAGGCAATAATGATTTTGAAAATTTATATATCGAGAAAATAGAGATAATAGGACAGGGTATTGATATATTAGGAAAAATAGAAATAACAAAAGATTATACAGTAATAGATTTAGAAAAATTGAAAGGGTTCAATACAGATCTATCGGGAATATATAGATGTGATCAAAATGCTCGAAAATGCTTTTTAAAGCTACAAGGAGAACAATTTTATGTAAATAAATTTTTTGTACCAACTAGTACTAAGGAATTTAAACAAGAAATACAAATCAAAGCAAAGAAAGCTATTAGCTCAAGCGATACCATAATACATAATTTTAAATTATCACATAATGATCTAGGGCTTAAAATGGTAGGTGAATTTGATGAAAACAAGCATTTATATATAAATTATAAACATAACAATGAATTATATTTACATTCCGATGATGCTGGGAAGTTGGTTGATTTTCTTGGCATAACTACATCATTGAAAAATGGTGGATTAAAGATTTATATGAAAAAACAAGAAGATACAGAAAAACTAATTGGAAAAATGTTGATTAATAATTTTTATATAAAAAAGGCACCCTTACTCGCACAAGTGCTATCTTTAGCATCATTAAAAGGAATAGCAGATTCTTTGAACGGAGAAGGAATATCTTTCTACAAATTACATTCTCCGTTAGAATACATGGATAATACTTTATATATAAGTGAATCTTGGATGCAAAGTGATTCATTAGGAATAAGCTTTCTTGGTTATGCGGATATAAAAAAACAATCAATAGAACTTAAAGGAGAAATCATTCCTATGTATTTTTTGAACAAATTATGTGCACAAATACCTTTTCTTGGCACTATATTATCAGGAAATAATAAGCATGGAATCCTGGGCATAACATACACTCTACATGGGCACAAAGGAGTTAATAAAGTTAATGTCAATCGATTGTCTTTTTTGACACCCAGAGTAATACGTAAAATCTTCAACAAACACATCAACAACAGTGAATTACTAAATTTTAATGAATAGAAGTTTTATATATAAACAATGATTTTTATTTTCAAATAAAGCAAAAAATTGATTTCAAGTAAATCAAATATTTAGTACAATAAAAGCCTTATAAAATGTTATTCAGTAGCATAAAATAAAAATACTATTTCACATTTATAAAATATATTGTCGCTTAACAAAATAATTCTTTTTTATACAAAATGAGGTAAAATGTATTTGTCAATAGGCCATAACCAAAGAAACATGTCATTTTTACATCAATACATACCCCATGAATTAGTCTTTAATATAAACATAATGTATCAATTAAGAATTTTTCGTACTTTGATCAACTTATTACTTTCTATGCTGAAATCTAGAAAAGCAGAAATTATACTAGAATACAAACGATTCTCAGATTCGCAGGAAGGGAATTATAAAAGAGAAGATGACAACAAATTACATACAATAACAATAAAAATTAATACTCCCAACGTAATAATTCACGAATGTGGACATTTGTTAGAAAATGTAACAAAACGGGATTTAGCCAAACAATTAGTCGATTCACTGAAATCAGATCTTTTTAATTTAAATCGTTTTCCAATGATGATTCGCAAACTAGCCATGACATTATTAGTCAAAGAGCTTGATTTATACAAACCAAAACAGCATTTCAGTGAATTGTTTGCAAGATTTTTTGAAGTATTTGCATGTACTAGAGAGGTTGCCCCATCATCTTATAACATTCCCATAGAACACATGGCACCATGTTTTCAACAATCTATAGGAGCTTGTGGTGAAATCTATCAAGAGATAGAGAACAATGGCCTAATATGCGATGCTGTAAGAACATTCAGTCAAAATACTCCATTAGAAAATAAGATTGCAGTTAACTGGGTGAATAAAATGGGCAATAATAAATCTAATAAATGGTCTAAAAAACAAAATTCTATTTTCAACAAAAACATATAGATATAAAATATTTAAATTGAGTTATGCTATTCTTTTGAAAAATGTTATAACATTACTTTATCAAAATATAATAGAAAATGTGAAAAATATCATAGTACTCAAAGGTGGATCTTCCAATGAGAGAGAAGTATCACTATCTTCAGGTGAAGAGGTTGAAATTGCATTATCACAACTTAATTTCAAATATAGCTCTATTGATGTTATGTCACTGCAAGATATATCATCTTTGAATCCAGAAAAAGACTTTGCTTTCATTGCTTTGCATGGAGGACAAGGAGAAAACGGAGAAATACAGAGTACTCTAAGTATGATGAACATTCCTTATACACACTCTCCACCTGCAGCATGTGCAATTGCAATGAACAAGGTTATTGCTAAAAACATAATGCTGTCCATAGGAATTAATACTCCTAAGAGTTATAAAATCACTTCATCGAACAGAAGAAATTTGCAACAATTTTTCCGAGGCCCTTTTGTTGTAAAACCAATTGATGGTGGTTCAAGTATAGGTATATTCACAAGCGATAATTTACCAGAAAACAACATTTTAGAAAATTATATAGCAGAAGAATATATACCAGGACATGAGTTACAAGTAGGAGTGTTGAATGATGAAGCAATAGGTGTAATTGAGATTGTACAAGATGGCATGATTTGCAGCTACAATCATAAATATATTCAGAATAAATCTATTACTATAATGCCTCCTCGGGTGAGTAATAATGTTATCAATCTAGCAATGCAACAAGCTTATTTGTTACATTTGCATTTGGGTTGTAAATCTGTTAGCAGATCAGATTTCAGATATAATAATAAAACGAATGAATTGAAAATGCTAGAAATTAACACACATCCGGGGCTCACAAAAACTTCTTTTTTACCTAAAATTTGTTTTCATTATAAAAACATGAACATGAAAGAAATTGTAAAACAAATAATTGAGTATAATTTAATATAAAAGAGATTCATGAAATCAGTACAAATAACATTCATACTTGTAAATATTATTTGCATACCTTTGCTCTTTACTACATCATTTCTTGATTTATCTCGCATCCTTGCATCTAAGATAGAAATCTTCAAGCCTACAAAATTTAAGGTTTTGAACAATCAAATTATTGAAAATGAAGATATAGAAGAAATCATGAAAAATCAAAATAACATAAAATCAATTGGATCTATAATTTCTCAGCACACTTATGTCAAAAAAGTCACTATATTGCGTATTTTGCCTAAAACCCTACATGCAGAAATAACTGAATACAAACCAATTTTTATACATGAAAATGGAGAATTAATAGATCACGATGGGTTTATTATACCTTTGCATAAGTCTAAAAAAATGAACAAAAGCAAATTAATCAAATTATCAGGGAAGCCTCCTATAGATAAAACAAAGCAAATAATAACAATGTTAGAGCAAGACAAAGAATTGTTTAAATCTATAACCAATGTGGAATATATAGGAAATAGAAGATTTAACATTATATTAGAAAACAAAACTATAATAAAATTACCTCAAGAGGAATTTCAAAAAGCATGGGAGTACGTAATATTAAATAAAGAAATATTTTCTACAAATCCAACATACACACTAGATCTTCGTTTGTCAGAAAAAATTTTCGTAAAACAATCAAAATAAGTTCAAAGATTTGTATCTGTATTTCTATTGATTCATAGTAAATTTACCGTAATGTTGTATAATCAATGCATATGGATCATATTTTAATTGATGTGTGTTATTGATTTAATATTTCAGGTTGTTCTAGGAAATGAAAAATAAAATATTGGGTACATTGGATAGTATTCTTTCAGCATTTACATATTTTAAAACATCTGTCATAACTGATTTTTATGCATTTAAAGATATTATAGACAGTAAGCAATATGTTAAAACATATGTTAGCAGCCCTGTTTACATAAATTCAATTAAATACAAATCTCCCGACTCACATTTTATAAGACACTTCTCTATAATAAGAGATCAAGAGAGTAACAAGAAAGATAAAATACAAATTCAATATTTAGGAAAAAAAGTAACATTAAACAAGCTAGAATCACAAGATAGAGATATAACAAGTTCAAAACACGGTACACTTTATAAAATTCCCTCAGATATTATAAGAAAAAAATCTCTAGAAGAAGACCAAGAATATGCTATATTCATACCAGCAAATGGTATAATCCGCGATGACTTAGTTAATTTTAGTAACCAGACTATTTTTGAGGGATCCCACGGGCACATTAAGTCTATAAACTTCCAACATAGAAATCCTGTCAATTTAGAACTAATGATAATTCCCACCATAGCATGCTTCCCACTGAATCTTATTGCCCTCACTCTTAGATTTGTAGGAAGTATAGTGGGTGGTGTTTTTTCACAATTATTAGGCAAAAAATTGTCTTCCGCGTCACAATATCTAACCAAAGACATATATAAACAAGCAAAGAAAGATGGCTCTATAACTCAAACAAAATCTGAATATTACAAAGATGCATCAAAAGAATTTCTTGGAACAACTCTTAATTTCTTGGGCAAAGGTTTAAGTATGATAGGAGCTAAAATCAACCAGACATGCAACCTGGGATCAGCAATATTAACAGCTCCCAATATACCAATATTAGCTTTGACTTCTTTAGAACCACGCTATACATTCAACCAAGCAAGAGTAACTTTAGATCACATAAAAGATTGTGGGAAAGATATGACAAACGCACACATAAAAATTGAAAAAAATATACCAGAAAATACTTTAACATATGGATATTATTCAGATAATCTAAAAACCAAAACATGCCTTAGAGATTCTGGGAATAAGATTAACAAACCTGCCCATTATAAATCAAAACCAGAATACACTGAAGAAGAAAACTTAAGACCTGATAAGACCCCAACCAAAGAGAATTTAAAACAAATGAATCCTAATATTTGAAACCTAATTTTCAGATTTATTTTTGTTATAATATTGTATCACTGTACCAGCAATTTCTTCTACTGATCTCAAAGTAACATCTATCACGGGCCATCCATTTTGATTAAAAACTTTTAAAGCAGCCGAAAGCTCCCGTGCAACGCAACTATTGTTATAGTAAGTGTTGTCATCATCAGGCTGTATTATCTGCATGCGTCGCTTTCTAATCTTAGACAAGTGATTTGGATTTATTGTTAATCCTATGACTAAATTATTTTTCAGACAATTTATCTCATTTGGTAAATTTATTCCATAAATAAAAGGAATGTTTGCAACTTTATATCCACTACTATAAGCAAGATATATACTAGTTGGAGATTTAGAAGTCCTGGAAGCACCAACTAAAATTATATCAGAATGTAGTATTTCTTCAACGTTTTGTCCATCGTCATGACGTATTGCATAATTAATAGCATCCATAATATCGAAGTAATTTTTATCTAATCCAGGAACATCTTGAACAAAATGTTGTTGTGGAGATTCTTCGAAATATTGAGACATCTTGTTTATGATATGATCTATTAATGGGGTACAAGGGATTGAAAGTTCTGCACACTTTTTTTTTGTCAGAAGAGCAAGAGAGCGATCATCAAAATAATAAATCAAGAAGGAGTTTGTGCTTATTTCATCCAACACATAGGAAAGTCGCTTCTCGTTTCCTAAGATAGACCAAACATACTCCGAAAAATGAACATTTGGAAATCTGGATTTAATGAAACGAGATGCAGAAGCTAATAAAGATGGGGAAGAATCTGAAAGAAGGTGAAGATCTACTTTTGTTTTTATGGATTTCATAGAACAAATAGACAACCTCTTCTATAACACACTCAAAACACTTACTTTCTATCACCCATAAGATGAAGCAAGTGTGTGAACATGTTTATGAAGTCTAAATATAGAGTAAGTGCACCTAAAACAGCAACTTTTGAAACAAAGATTGAAACAGAACCATTTTGTGAAACAGATTCAGAATCAGCAAGGCTATAGTAAAGCTGTTTTATCTTTTGCATATCATAAGCAGTCAGTCCACAAAATATAATAACACCAAGAAAGGATACAGCAAACTGTAAAACAGAACTCTGCATAAATAAATTTACTAAAGATGCAACTATCAAACCAAAAACACCCATATACAACAACGAGCCTAAGGACGAGAGATCCCTATTAGTATTATTGCCATAAAGAGCCATAGCACCAAACATGGCCGCAGATATAAAGAAAACTCGAACAATACTTGAACCAGTATAAACAAGAAAAATAAAGGACAAAGACAAACCCATCAAGACGGAAAATATACCAAGGCAAATCTGAGCAGAGCCAAGTGTCATTGAGTTTATTCGAGATGAGATAAAGAAAACAAAAATTATAGGAGCAAATGCAACAACCCAGCTAAGAGGAGTACCATATATAGCTCCAATCAAATAATCAGAAGAAGAAACTCCGTATGAAACAATTCCAGTTATAGCCAGTGCCAAGAACATATAATTGTATACTGAAAGCAAAAATGAGCGTAAAGCAGACGAATAATATACATTCTCTTTCTTCACACCTACATACTTATTCATGAAGCTCATAAAAAACCTCCAAAGCAAATACCATAATAAAGTATAAAACATTTATACAAGAAACAAGTCGAAGTGTCAATAGCAAGCAAATGTTCAAAAGCAAGAGTAAAAACAAACCTCAGAACAGCAAAAAATAGACCAAAGAAAAATATAGATGTAAGATTTAGCTAAAAAACCAAAGGAGATAACTTACTAATGTTATACATCGAAGAAGCAACACAATCAATACAGCAATATAATAAAATCCAGTAAAAATAAAAAAAACAAATCTAAAAATTGATTTTTTTTTCCAGCCAAAACAAAAATGCACCACCGCCAGTAGAAACATGAGAAAAAGAATCAAAATACTCTTTCACAGAAGCAGCAGTATCTCCTCCACCCACTAAACTAAAAACATTCTTTTGCAAGGTGAGATCAGCTAAATGAGAAGCTATCATTAAAGTACCTTTGTTGAATGGTTCGACCTCAAATACTCCTAATGGACCATTCCAGATAACTGTTGCAGACTCATTTAAAAGCTTGTTTATATGCATAACTGTTGCAGGCCCTATATCTAAAATCATTTCATCCTTAGGAATCGCACGAACATCGCATACGTGAAAAGACTCCGAACAATCAATACCTCGAGCGGTAACAACATCCTGAGGAAAAACAATATTATTATATTTTTCCAAATCGAAATCATAAGAATTTTCACAAAAAGATGTACCAACACAAATTCCAGAAGCGTGCATAATAGTATTCGCAAGACCACCTGATAATACAACACTATCTGAACAAATAGACAATTTTTTTATCAACGGAAGTTTAGTAGAAAGCTTTTTACCAGACATAATTGAAACCAAAGGTCTTTTCATATTAGCAGCAATCGAATTGATAAAATCCATCTCCTTAGACATGTGAAAGCCATAAGCCCAGGGAAGAATCTTGGGCAGCAAAGAAATAGAAGCATGCGATCTATGAGAACAAGCAAAAGCATCGTTTATATAAATGTCTGCAAAGCTAGATAGTTTTTTAGCAAACAAGATATCATTGGAACACTCGCCAGGATCAAACCTTAAATTCTCCAACAGTATCAAGTCTTTGAAACTATATTTATCAATTTTGGTTTCTAGATCCTTAATAGAATTAGCAAATACAACTCGAACACCTAAAACATTAGAAAAATGATCAACTAAATTGGACAAAGAATAAGCTTTTTCGTACCCAGATTTGGGCCTGCCGAAATGGGAAATGACAATCAATTTGGCATTATTTTTTAAACAATGACGAATAGTTGGTATAGAAGCTATAATCTTATTATCATCAATAACTCTAGCATTAGAATCCATTGGAACATTCAAATCCAACCTAAGCAAAACATTTTTACCAGACATATTTAAATCTTCTAAGGGAAACCTAACAGACATCATTTTCTCCTAGAACCAAGATAATCTGCAGCATGATCGACTATTCTGGATTTAATCCAAGGACTGTTATCCATAATTTTTATTCCAAGTCCACCTATTAATCTTCTGAGGAATGATTTATGCGAAAAAAATCTTACTAGAGAATCTGTTGCTGCTATCATTTTAATATTTTCTTTCTTTCGTATTTCAGAAAATTTATCCAGCATTGTAGCACTACACAACCCTTGAAGCAAACATTTACTTAAGCTTCTAATGTCTTGTATTGACAAATTCAGACCTTGCCCTGCCACAGGATGCAAAGAATGTAAAGCATCTCCCATGAACAGCAATCTCCCAACATGATACTGCAATACAAATGAAAGAGATAATGAGTAACAAGACCTTGAAGACAATAACTTATTCACATGCAAATCAGACCTATAGTTTAAAGCATTTATAAATTCCTCCTCAGCACATTTAGATAAATTATGGTATAAATCATCATTCACAGTCCAAATCACTGCACTCTGATTTTTTTTTTGCATTGGCAAAAATGCCAAAGGTCCATCTTTAAAAAACCTCTCTTGTGCAATAGAAAAATGATCTTCATGGTGTTCAACATTAAAAACCATAGCCACTTGGTTATATTCACTTCTGAAAACTTTTTTTATATATCGCTTTCTAAGAGACGAATTCCTTCCTTCTGCAGAAACAATCAACTTAGAAGAAATTTTAACATCATTTTCAAGTGTGGTTTTAACTCCACAAGTCTGTAATTGTACATCTTTATATGTGCAAGGATTAACAATCAATTCTTTGTTCAATTCAGATAAAGAACTACGAATAATAGAATTTGGAACAAGATAACCCATAGGCATATTTTCTTTAGAACTATAGCCCATAGAAACATGACCATAATAAGTATGAATATCCAATATGGGAGAAGAATATTTGTCAAGCATAGGCCACAAGTCTATTTGCTCTAAAAAAATTTTAGAACCATAAGATATAGCGCTATAACGAGTATCCAATCTTTGAAAAAAGCTATTTTCTATTATCAAAACAGAATAACCTTGCTTTATAATTGCTCGAGCCAGAATTTGACCAACAATTCCAGAGCCTATTATTAATATATCTACTTCGATCACTTCACAATATTTGTAATTAATGATTTATAATAATATCAATTATAAATCAATTCCTTACTTTTACCATGTATAGAATCATATAATACAGACATAAATTCATTTCTTGAAAGACCTGGGGGAATTAGATCCATAACCTCCAAAGTAATATTGCCACTTTTCTTGAAATCAAACAAACCTTTACCCAAATAAACTCCGGTGTTCAAAGAAACAGGCATAACTGGGCATTTTAAACTTTTATATATAGAATATATTCCTGTTTTATAAGTAACATCAGAGCCAGGTATAACTCTGGTGCCTGCAGGAAATATTAAAATAGAATAATTTTTAATGCTTTTAAGACTGAGTGATAGATTCCTCATAGAAGAAATGATTTTTTTGGGGTTGATAGACAAGCAATGTCTATCATAATTCTTGCGTATCGAATCAAAATATAAGAACTGTTTCAGTACAGGCATTTTGCTTACATAATCTTTTTGAACAGCAATACAATGCTCAAGCCTTAAAAGCGCACATAAAACCATAGGATCGAAGTTAGATTGATGTTCAGATGCAACAATAATTGGAGCAATTATTTTAAATCCCTCAGGCTTATTCACCTTAAAACCAATTCCATAAAAGATCTTCAATAAAAACAATACAAAATCAAATCCTGTTAAATACATTGAATATAAAAATGAAGGAGATTGAAAAAACATCATAATTAATATTATTAACAGACCATATGGAATAGCAAAAAGCCAAAAACTTACAAAAAACAAAGATCTACGGAGAAAATATACACCTTCTATAAAAACATTATCCATTCCAATCATACAAAACAACAAAATCTAAAACATATATATTATGTGCTTGTTTAATATGCAACATATTGATATTATGATTCAAAATATCATCACTTACTACTATGAATAAAATTGGTTTAATTGGTGCCGGCAATATTGGTGGCACACTAGCAAATATTATAGCGCAGAAAAATCTTGGCTCTATTGAATTAATAGATATAATGCCAGGCTTAGGGAAAGGAAAAGCACTAGACTTAATTCAATCTTGCACCAATACAGTTCAAACTATTAATGGATCAGAGGATTTTTCAAATTTATCTGGATGCAATGCAGTAATTGTAACTGCAGGCCTTGCCAGAAAACCAGGAATGAGCAGAGACGATCTTTTGAATCGAAATCATACAATAATATCTGAAATTGGAGCTAAAATAAAACAATATGCCCACAAAGATGCTCTTGTGATTGTAATAACAAATCCCTTAGACGCAATGGTATGGTCAATGATAAAATCCACAGGCTTTCACCATTCTAAAGTTATAGGAATGGCTGGTGTGTTAGACTCAAATCGTTTTGCTTCTTTCTTGTCAGATGAATTAAAGGTATCTAGAGGTCAAATCAATACGATGGTCTTAGGTGGTCACGGCGATACAATGGTTCCATTGATACGTTATTGCACTGTAGCCGGAATTCCTCTTGATTACTTTATATCAACGAAAAAAACATCCAAAGAATCTATTGATAAAATCATTCAAAGAACCCGGAAAGGGGGAGCTGAGATTGTTGATTTGCTGGGCACTGGTTCTGCTTTTTATGCTCCTGCAGCGAGTGCTATTTCCATGCTAGAGGCATACTTATATGATAGATCACATATATTCCCTTGTTGCGTCATGGCAAAAGGACATTACGGAATTGAAGATGACGTGTGCGTTGGTTTGCCCGTTGTATTGAATCGAGTTGGTTGTCAAGAAATAATAGAACTAACTTTAAACTCCCAAGAACAATCTAGTCTTGATAAATCAGTCCAATCAACTAGAGAATTGATATCCAAAATTAGATAGCATAAAAGATGACCAAAGACGACATTATAGATACGATGATTTCATTGGAACCTTCTTTAAAGAGACGCACTTGCCTTAAAATATATGATGCTTTTTTTCAATATATTTACATCTCTCTTTTGCAACATGGTTCTTTCCGTATACCAAATATTGGCACTCTCACTGTAACAACAAGAAAAGAAACTAACTATATGAATCCTCACACACAAATTATATCTAAAAAACCTACTCATAAACGTCTTAAATTCACTATAAGCTCTAAAATAAAAAATCATCTAAATCAATAACATTGGTATAGTTGATTAATAAAAAAACATATATTATAGTATACAATTATATTATTTGATACAGGAATATAGATGGATCCATCCCAAATAGCACAAATGGCATCTATGCAGGATTATAGCGCCCAAAACGAACAAGCAGGAGATCTCAAAGCACCAATCCAAGCAATAACTCCGGGTGGAATATTTGACACAAGCATAGGTAATATTGTCACTGCAAACTGTTTAGATTCAACCCAAGCCATCATAGGTTCATTCACCACAAATGCTGCTGGCTCTATTGCTTCATCAGGAAAAAACACTTCTTCTGGGCCTTTTTCAATTCCAAAGGCTTTGTTGGGTGATAAAAACGACCTCACAGAGGAAGCTATTTTTAATCTTAATGCATGGGATGGAGTTCTACAAGGAAGCATGGGAGAAGCTGACCCAGGGCAGTCATTCTCGCCAGATCCAACTCCGTCAATGTCTGACAGCGAATCTCCAATGCTAGGTGGAGACTATAGATAAATGGAGCCAAGAAACAAGGCCTCTTATAACATTCTTTTGTGAAAATCCTAATGTACATATGTGTTGAATTCTAATCAAGATTACCACGAAACTTTTACATATACCTTTTTATACCCATAAATTAGATTACAAAAAAAATTCAAGACATATAAACACATCAGATGGAGTTCATCAAACATACAGACACAAAGTATTTCTGGATAATTGCAAACATGTAATGTAAAAATATTATTTTAACTTCAACAACAATCAAATTCAGTCATATCACTTTGAGTGCAGATCAAGAGAATTGCCTCTCTCGTATAAATCGTTCCAACACTCAGCTATCTTATAGATTTCCTCTTTTTTATTATATAATCCTATGCTGATACGTATAGCTTTATCGCCATTAATTTCCCCCATTGCAGACAAAACATGTGACTTTTGCACAGAACCTGAAGAACAAGCAGAGCCATTGCTGATTGCAATTCCATTGATGTCAAAATTAATTACTTGTGCATTGCTGTCAACATTAGGCATCAATATACATGTAGTATTGGGAATTCTTGGAGAATTAGATCCTATTATTTTCCCTCTATTGATTAAGGATTCTAATAAATCTCTATTTTGATTAACAAGTTCAACATGTTTCAGTTTTGATTGATATTCAACACATTTTGCAAAATCCATAATAGCACGGACATTTTCAGTTCCAGCTCTGATTTTATTTTGTTGATTGCCTCCCATTAGAAATTGTTTCAATCTGATATTATTATCATATAATAATGCTGCTGCTCCAAAACCAGCACCTATTTTATGACCTGTAATAGTCATCATATCTACTTGCAAATCTTTTACATTGATATTTATTCTTCCCAAACCTTGAGTTGCATCAGTATGCAGCACAGAACCATATTTATGCACAATGCTTGATATGGTTTTTATAGGCTGTATAATTCCTGTTTCATTATTAGCCAACATAATAGAAACAAAACTATTTGTGTTATTTTTTAAGATTGATTCCAAGTTATTAATATCTATAATCCCATCATTTCTGACCAAAACTTTAATTGGATTGCGCGCTGAATTAAGAATAGATGGATGTTCAACACTCGACACAATACAAGTGATGTTAGAAAAGGAATTACATGCCAGATTATTAGCTTCAGTACCGCATGATGTGAAAACCAAATTCATATGGCTAGCATTCAAGGAATCTAATATTTTATTCTTACTATTATTTAGTATACTATTTGCTTCTCTACCTTCAAAATGAACAGAAGAAGGATTAAAAACATATTTTGTAGCATCAACATTGAAGAGTTCTCTAATAATTGGAGATGTGGCATTATAATCTGCATATATCCTATTAGATTGCATTTTATTATGTTTCGGATTCACTGACATCACTAAGGAAATTCATAATATTTTCCAGTTGATCAATACCATCAAATTTTATTTTTACAACTCCTTTTCCACCTTTTTTTGATTCATCAACGCTCACCATCATTCCTAATCTATCAGAAAGTGCATTCTCTAGCATCACAATGTTGCGACTTTTCTGTTTTTGAGTTACAGAGCTTTTTACATCTTTTTTAGACCTAATCAATTCTTCTGTTTGCCTAACACTCAAAGATTTGGAAATAATACATTTCAAAACATAATTAGGGTCTTTAGCTTTAATCAAGGCTCTTGCATGACCCATAGAAATTTCAGAATTACGCAATGAAGACAATATTTGTTCTGATAGATTGAGTATACGCAACATATTTGTAACATGACTTCTACTTTTACCTATGACAGATGAAAGGTTTTCATGTGTGTAGAAACATTCATCTATCAAACGTTTGTAGGATTGCGCTTCTTCTACAGGATTCAAATCTTCTCTTTGTATGTTTTCTATAATAGATATCTCAAGCGCAGTTTTATCATCTATATCCTTAATTATTGCTGGGATATAATCCATTTTTGCAATGATACTAGCTCTCCACCTTCGTTCACCAGCTATAATTTCATAATCATCATCTGATTTTTTACGTAAAAAAATTGGCTGTATAATTCCATTTGATTTAATAGAATCAGCAAGTTCCTGTAGTGATTCAGAATCAAAATCTTTTCTAGGCTGAAATTTGCTAGGCTTTATTGATGAAACTGGCACATTAAATTGTTTGAAATCGGTGTTTTTCTCAAAAACTGAATCAGGATTATATGATTTTTTTTGTAGCTCTGCAGTGTCAGGTATCAACTCAGACAACCCTCTACCTAATCTATGAATTCTATTATTAGACATTTATTCTACACCTCTATGTATATCTAAGACTTCTCTTGCCAAGCGCAAATATGCTTTTGATCCAGAACAATTAACATCGTACATTAGAGCTGGCATTCCATGAGATGGTGATTCAGATAATCTCACATTTCTTGGTATTACTGTTTGATAAACCATTCCCTTCAAATTAGATCTAACATCATGTTCTACTTGCTTACTAAGCCTATTTCTACCATCGTACATAGTCAATAAAATACCATCAACATAAAGCTCTGGGTTTAAATTCTTTTTCACCAAAGTGATTGTTCTTAACAAATGACTCAAACCTTCTAAAGCATAAAACTCACATTGAGACGGAATGATAACTGAACTAGAAGCCACTAAGGCATTAATTGTCAACAATCCCAATGAAGGTGGACAATCTATAATTATATAATCATAGTCAATATATTCTTTATTCAGTGAAGATTTCAGAATATATTCTCTATTATTCATTTTAGACAAATCGATATCCGCAGCAGATAAATCCACAGTAGATGGTATTAAATCTAAAAAAGGAATTTGAGTAGGACACTTGATTTCAGAAATAGATCTGCGTCCAATCAATAGATCGTAAATGTTGTTGGCTCTATTTTGATAATTTAAACCTAAACCTGTGCTGCTATTGCCTTGAGGGTCTAAATCTATCAAAAGAGTTTTATTGCCGACAGCAGCAAAAGCTGTAGCAAGATTTACGCTTGTGGTTGTTTTTCCTACACCACCTTTTTGATTTACTATAGATATCAACTTCACAGCATGTTTCACGTGAAACAACCAACTTATACTTTATAAGTCAACATCACGCTTAAGTCAAATTATTGTAAAATAAGATTGACATTTCAAATCAGAAGGTTTTGTGCAGTTAATTGTAATGATGTATTATATGTAGTATAATACTGAGAATGTTGCGAATCATTGCCGTATTATTAACATTAATATCTCTCTTACCCTTGTCTTTGATCTTAAAACCAGCTTTAGATCTAAATCAAATACCTATTAATTACTATAGATACCTTCAAACAACTGTATTATTGGTATTAGGAGTCGGATTTATATCTTTTGTTATAGGTACATTTTCAGCAGCAATAGTCTCATTTTTTACTTTTCCAGGACGCAAGATCATTAGAGCACTGCTTTTGTTACCGCTTGCAATTCCATCACACATAACTTCTTTTGTATATTCCTATAGCTTGGAACACTCTTCTAATTTGCAACTTTTTCTTAAAAGCAAATTTGGTTGTTTTATTTTTCCAGAAATGAGATCTATTTCAGGAGCAATTATAATATTGAGTTTATCACTTTACCCATATGTTTATATGATAGCCCAAGCAGCTTTCTCTAACTTGGGTGACTCAATGCTCGTAAGCAAAACCTTCAATAAATCAGCTTATTCTAGCATAACAAGTGTTGCCATTCCCATAGTAGCACCGACAATAATTGGATCAGTAATACTTGTAATGATGGAAGTATTGTCAGATTTTGGAAGTCTATATTATTTAGACATCGACACTCTCGCAACAGGAGTATATCGCTCTTGGCTTTTTTCAAATGATCATAGTCAAGCAGGATTTTTTGTTGCTATCATAATTGGATTTTCAACTTTGCTTGTATCACTTAGCAAAGTTGCATGCAAAACAACAAAAGATATAACAGTTTCTTGTAATGAAAACTGTCAGCTTTGGGCCATGAACAAAAAAACCTCATTTATTGTTATGTTGACATTTGGATTAATTTTATTCTTTGCATTCATAATGCCAACTTCAGTTTTAATTTATTGGTCTCTTACATCAAAATCATCTTTTTTCGCTACAACGGATGTGTTTTTTCGTACAATCACCTTGTGTGTATACTCATCATTTGCTGCAACAATTTTTGGACTACTGATATGCTACTTAGTTTATATAAGTAAAATCTTTTCAATTCCATTGAAAATTTTATCTTTACACTATTCTATTCCAGGAGTTGTGTATTCTATCGGAATTTTAATTTTTTTTGGATTAATTTCAAAATATGTAAACACATTCTTAATATATCTTGGCTATGAAGGAAACTTTATGATATTAGGCACAGCTTATTCCTTGATTGTCGCTTATCTTATGCGTTTTACTGCAATACCATTAAAGGCATTTAGCGAAGAATTTAAAAGAATACCCCAAGAAATTGGATGGGTTTTAGAAACTTTTGGCAAAAACTCTTTTTATAACTTCGTATATATTAACTTACCTATAATACGAAAAAGTTTTTTTACTGCTTTCCTTCTAGTGTTTATTGACACTGGAAAGGAATTAGCAATAACATTAATATTAAGACCCTTCGGTTTCAACACAATATCTTCCAGGATATTTGAATTAGTAGCAGAAGAAAGATATAGGGAAGCAGCTGCACCATCACTTATTCTTATTTCACTAACCACTGCAGCTCTTGTAATGCTTTACAAAAAACTATTTAGATCAAAATCAGATTAGTTGCATTTATGAAAAAACATGATATATTATAGCACACCATAATAAGGAGAAAAATATGATTGTTCAAGCTCAGCCACGGAATGTGCAAAAGAGCCATATCTCTTTGAAATCTATGCGCGAATCTAAGATGATCCCTGCAGTTATTTATGGCCCTAAAAAATCAAACTTACATTTTTTTGTTCCATTAAAAAGCATACCAACAGCTTTGCTAGACATTCAAACCGTAAACATCAAACTCGACACCAATGAAATTCCAGCAATTTTAAAAAAAGTCCAAGTTCATCATGTGACTGGGAAACCTATTCACGTAGATTACTTATATGCTTATCCAGAAAACAAAGTGTTAGTAAGAATTCCCATAGATTTTATCAATGCAGAAAACTCTCCAGGCCTAAAGTATGGTGCTTTTTTGAATATAATAAAGAGGTTTGTCTATATTAAAGCCTATCCCCATGATATACCAAAAAGATTAGTAGTTGATCTTTCTGAAAAAGAATCTGGGGCCATAGTGACTCTAAAAGATCTATCAAATCAAATCTCAGGTTCTGCTATCTTTTCCGAATCAAAAGAACAATATAAAGTGGCTATTATTTCTTAGTGAAAAGCATTTGCATAGTGGGGCTAGGAAACCCTCCACCTTGTCAACAAGACTCTAACCACAACATAGGATTCATCACCGCCGACCTCATCAGAAATCAACTCGAACTTCTTGATTACAAAAATAAATTTGGAGGTCTTTTCTCTCTAAATTATATTGAGGGTGTTAATATAATATTATTCAAACCCATGTCCTTTATGAATAATTCTGGAGAATCCCTTCGACAATTAGTTAATTTTTATAAAATACCTTCTCAATGCATTGTTGTAATACATGATGACATAGATCTATCAATCAGTACAATCAAAATCAAAAAAGGAGGTGGAAGTGGTGGACACAATGGTATAAGGTCAATTGACAAGCACATAGGAAATGACTACTGGAGAATTAGAATCGGAGTAGGAAGACCAAAAAACAAAGAAGATGTATCAAATTATGTTCTTTCCAAAACCACTCTACAAAAAGAAAACTTACAACATATACCATTGAAAATAAAAAATTTCATAAGGACCGGAGAATTTCACTCAAATCAATAGAACGCTTTTGTCAATTTGACTTACCAAGTAAATCATATAATTGATACCATATACTTGACTATTATAAATATAATATTATCATGATACGGTATTTATTCTTTTTGAAACCATGCTATGTCCAACTTGCTTAAAGGGAAAAAAGGTCTCATTATGGGATTAGCCAACGAAAGGTCATTAGCATGGGGGGTTGCTAAAGCTTTATCAGACAATGGGGCAAAACTAGCTTTTTCGTATCCTTCAGAAATAATTCAAAAAAGGGTTATACCACTTGCAAAATCTATGGGACACGAATTAGTTTTACATTGCGACGTTTCACAGGAAACGTCTGTTGAAAACATGTTTGCTAACATGAAAAAGGAATGGGAAAGTATAGATTTTATAATACATTCTATAGCCTTTTCAGATAAAAAAGAGCTTTCAGGTCCATATATGGATTTATCATTGAAAAACTTTCTCAATGCCATGCATATTTCTTGTTATTCTTTCACTCAAGTTGCTCGAGAAGCTTCTAAGATATTAAATCCACAAGGATCATTAGTAACCATGTCTTATTATGGCAGTGAAAAAGTTATCCCACATTATAACGTAATGGGTCCATGCAAGGCTGCTTTGGAATGTAGCGTACAATATTTATCTTGTGATTTAGGACCTAAAAATATTCGAGTTAATGCCATATCTGCTGGACCGATAAAAACTCTTGCTTCTTCTGGAATCAGCGGAATGAGATATATATTAAAATGGAATAAATATAATTCACCATTGAAAAGAAACACGACAATTGAAGATGTCGGTAACGCGGCTTTGTTTTTGACAAGCGACCTTTCTTCTGGAACAACTGGAGAAGTACTGCATGTAGACTGTGGGTATCATGGGATAGGAATGAAAATGATTGATGCCCCTGATATATCTGTAGTCCAAGATTAAATTCATCTAGTTCAATCAACTTCATAATGAATCGGAACCACTCTCCTCTAATTTTCAACAACTAAAAAACATTCCATTTTTTATTAAAAGAATGCATATATTTGTTTATGTCTTTCAAAGACTTACATGTAATATACTTTTAAGCAAAATTATATAATCTCACAGACCTTATATAATCTTCTCAATCATTTTTATGACCCCATTTATTACATTCAAACATCATGACTTGTTAGCGTTTTGACTGCCAATTAATCTTGAATTTTGTCTTATAAATAGAAATTTCGTGCCCGCATATCTTTCAAACATTGCAATGTATTAATTCAATTTTCTTCAGGAATCAATTTTCATGATAGTCAAAATCTACAAAGTGCCAACAATTGAGTTCTTTGCTTTTTTATAAATCTTTGTAAATACACTTAAATATCTTAGTTATCAAAAACTAATAGTTCACAATCAAAATCTTTGATTTCATAATGATATATAATATGTAAATAGTTCATCAGCATCATCAAATATGAAAACTTTGTTGTATTTTTAGTATATTATAATTTTTTATAATTGACTAATTAGTATGTTATGTTTGGTAAATTTCAAACATTATTTCATTCCAAAATGATATAAACAAGAATAGAACAATCAAATAATTTTGGTTTTTACATCCAAAACTTAATTCAACTTTCTCTGAAAGAATCGTTTATAGACATAAGTATAGGGGATAAAAGATAAGATAAAAATGTTCTAGATCCTGTGCTTATATATACATTAACCGGCATTCCTGGATATAAATTAATATCCCGACTCTCTAGCTCTGAAATATCATCGTTTGGGATCATCAAGGTTGCCAGATAATAATTTTCAACCAGAGAGGGAGAAACATAAGTACATAAAGCATCTACCATTCCCAACTTATGATTTCCAAATGCAGTTATTCTTATTTTTGATTTTATTCCTGTTTCGCCATCTATCTCAGCTTTATTTTCTTTTGATGTCTGTGCTTTCAACAAAGCTGCTATATCTTGTGGGTTAATCTGAGCTTTGATCACGAGGTGATAATCATCTGGGACTATTGTTGCAACCTGGGAACCAGGCAATATGACTCCTCCAACAGTATTGTAATAGAGGTAATTCAAAACACCAGATCTTGGAGCTGAAATTATAGTATGCTCCAGAGAATTTTTAAGAGTTAAAATGTTTTCCTTTAATTCTTTTATATTCAACTGTATGGTTTTGATTTCATTTAAAATTTCATTATCAAAAGATTCACGCAAGTTAAGCATTTCTAAATCAACTTCATGAATTTTTTGTTTTATTCTTGCAATGTTAGAGTGTAAATCCGCTTCTGAAAGCTCTGTAGAAAGCATCTGTTTTTCCAATGGAATCAAACTCAAACGCTCATATACTCCATCTTTAACAAGCTTAGACTTATTACCCAACTCTTCTTGTATTAACTTTTTTTGCTTATTTGTAACATCAAGCTGAGATTGTAACCCTAATATTTCAGTATTATATTGATCAATTCTATTGTTTAAAATCATCATTCTATTATCTAAAGATGATTTTCGTGAATTGAATAAACTCATTTGCGTTGAAACAACTTGTTTAAAAAAATCTTCTTTTATGTGTGTTTGGGTTGAAAAATAAAACCAGGAATTTAATTTATCTCTTTCAGCAGTCAATCTATCTTCATAAACCTCAAGAGAAAATAGACTGTCTTGAGCTTTAATCAAAGAAGCTTTGATGTTAATATCATCAAGAGTCATAAGAATTTGTCCCTCTTTTACATGATCACCCTGTTCCACAGATATAGTATTAATTATTCCTCCTTCCAAGTGCTGTATATTGTCATATTCCCCTTTAATTTGAATCATTCCATTGGCAACAACATATGAATCTAAATGAACAACTGAAGACCATATACCAAAAACTCCAAAAAATAAAAATAAAATAAAAACACCAACAATGACAGTCTTTCTTGTGCTATGAGAAATATCTTCTTGAGGAGTTGAGGGCTTATAAATAGTATTAGAAATCTTGTCAATAGTATTATTTATCCATACAGGACTATATTTATTTTTTTCTTTCAAAACAAAAACCCACCATATTATCGATATAACATATTATACTAATTTTGTTTTACAACAAAATTTATTATCTTATTTTTCACAACTATAACCTTGCTAAACACAAAATCGCTATTAAGTTTCATGACAAGAAACTGGTAGGCTAATTCTTGTACATCTTTATCATCAGAATCCTTAACCATTTCTAAAGTCCCTTTTAATTTTCCATTTATCTGTATAGCAATAGTCACACTATCAGAATCGAGTATCGCAAGATCAGGAGAAGGCCAAGGTTCTTTATGTAACAGTGAAGTTTTCTGCATTATATTTTTCCATATGTGATTAGCTAAAAATGGTACAAATACTTCCAGTAATCTAACTAGAATACTTAGACCTTCATGCAACAGATCATCATGTTCATATAATAAATTTGTTATATTATGTAGCTGAGCTATAGCCTTATTTAACAAAACATCTTCTATGTTTTTGATTATTTGATAAAGAAAGGTATGTAATTTTCTTCTTTGTTCAACATCAGCTTTCTTTATAAGAGGATGAAGAAAAATATTACGATTATTGTCAAAAAGTTTATACAAACGATTCACATATCTCCAGGTGCCCTCTATTCCCTCAGAAGACCATTCAAGATCTTTAGATGGAGGTGTATCCGAAAGCACAAACAAACGGGCTGTGTCTGCGCCATATTTTTCTAATATATCTTTTGGCTCTATTATGTTTTTCTTTGATTTGCTCATTTTTTCCAATTTGCCTTCAACAACTTCAGAACTAGGAAGAGCTTTGGCCTGAGCTGGTGTAACCCAATTTCCTTTAATATCTTTATAGGTTTTATGACACACCATTCCCTGTGTTACAAGCTTCACAAATGGCTCTTTAAGGTCAATATATCCACACTTTGTAAGAGCTCTAGTGAAAAACCTAGAATACAACAAATGCATAACTGCATGCTCTACACCACCTATATAACAATCTACTGGAAGAAAATGTTGGCTTTTCTTTGCATCTATACCCTTGTTTTCACCGCAAAATGATATGAAATACCAGGAAGATTCGAAAAAAGTATCAAAGGTATCAGTATCTCGTAATGACATAGAATCACAAATTGGACAATGTACATTTTTCCATGTAGGATGTTTTTCCAATGGGTTTCCTGTACCGACAAGATCTATATTATCAGGCAATTTCACTGGTAGCTCACTGTCTGGAACAGGAACTATACCGCATTTAGTACAGTGTATTATAGGAATTGGACAACCCCAGTATCTTTGTCTAGAAACTCCCCAGTCTCTTAGTTTATATTTAATTTCCCTTTTTCCTATTTTTAACTTTTCTATTTTATCTAAAATACATAACCTTGCTTCAGATATCAACATGCCATTTAGAAAATCAGAATTACAAATCCGATCATTTTGATCTATTATCGTTTGACCAACTATACCGTATTTTAATGCAAATTCTTTGTCTCTATCATCGTGATTAGGGCACCCAAAAATGGCACCAGTGCCATAATCCATCAAAACAAAATTAGCTATGTATATTGGCAATTTACAACTTTCAACAAAAGGGTGATAAACATATAATCCGGTAAATAAACCTTCTTTATTTAGAACACCATCTTCTGCTTTATTAACTAAATTAGCTTGATATTTTATGAATTCAGAAACCACAGAATTAGATTTGCTTGCTTCAATCGCAATAGGGTGATGAATAGAAATAGCACAAAATGCTGCGCCAAAAATAGTCTCAGGTCTAGTAGTGAAAATCTGTATTTTTTTATTCATAGACGTTATTTTAAAATCCAAAACAGCGCCAACAGATTTTCCTATCCACTTTTCCTGCATGTTTTTAACCTTATCTGGCCATTCAGATAATTCTTCTAAAGAAGACAACAAATCTTCCGAAAATTTACTAATAGATAAAAACCATTGCTTCAAACTTCTTTTTTCTACAATAGCTCCAGAACGCCAACCTCTTCCATCAACTACTTGTTCATTAGCTAAAACCGTATTATCAACAGGATCCCAATTAACGAATGATTCTTTTCTATAGGCCAATCCTTTTTTGAAAAAATCTAGAAAAAACTTCTGTTCGTTTTTGTAATATTCTGGATCACATGTTGCTATTTCCCTAGACCAATCAATAGATAACCCTATATCATTTAATTGATTTTTCATTCTAGCAATATTATTTTCTGTCCATTCTCGTGGATGAGAAGAATTTTGAATAGCAGCATTTTCTGCTGGAAGACCAAATGCATCCCAACCCATTGGGTGTAAAACATTAAAATTTTGAGCTCTTTTGTATCTTGCAATAACATCGCCTATTACATAATTGCGTATGTGTCCCATATGTATATTACCAGATGGATAAGGAAACATTTCCAAGACGTAATATTTCTTTTTTGAAGAAGGAAACTGTGCAGAATAATTAAAATTAGCATTTTTATAATCTTTTTCTGACTTCTGAAAATCATACATATTAATAGACCTATTATTTAATATTGAAAATATGATAAAAGCAAATCTAGTATCTTGCAAATAACGTGATAATTATACAGAAAGATAAAAACTTACAATAAAAATTTCAAACTATTACAAATAATATACAAATTAAATAAAAGTAATACAAAGCTAAATAACATTAAATAAGAACATTTCAAATCACGTTTTTTGAATCATGTTAACAAAAAATTACATCAAGCAGGGTATTTATCTTCTACATATTTGTCGATTATACCTTTGAACTCTTCAGCTATGTTGTCACCACGCAAGGTACCAAAAACCTTACCTTCTACAAAAACAGCTGCTACATCTTTTTCGCCATATCCAGGCAAACTTATAGCTATATCTGCATGCTTGCTCTCTCCAGGACCGTTTACTACGCATCCCATAACTGCAACTTGCATGTTTTCTACTCCATGATTTTTATTACACCATATCTTTTTCTTGTGATTTAGATATTCACTTATTTCTAATGCCATTTTTTGGTATCTATCTCCTTTAGTACGTCCGCATCCCGGACATGAGGTTAATTGAGGTTCAAAGCTACGAAGACCTAATGATTGCAATATCTGTTTACATAGCAATGCTTCGTTCTTACGTTGCTGACCTGGCATTGTTGTGAGCGAAGCCCTTATTGTATCACCTATTCCTTCAAGCAAAAGATATGACAATGCAGCAGTTGTAGAAACATTGCCTTTTAATCCATGTCCAGCTTCTGTCAAACCGAGGTGTAATGCATATTTAGATATACCGGATATATGTTTGTATACAGCGATCATGTCTTGTACTCTACTTACTTTACAAGAAATAATTATTCTTTCAGGAGATAATCCTAAGTCTTCTGCTTTTTTAGCAGAGCTAATAGCAGAATATACCAACGCTTTTCTCAATACTATTTCATAGGGTTGTGGGTTTTTAAGTTTAGCATTATCATCCATAAAATGTTGTGCTACGTTTTTATCTAAACTACCCCAATTTACACCAATTCTAACGCACATTGGGTATTTATTATCATGACCGTAATATTCATTGTCACGTATGAACTCAATAGTTGATTCAAAATTTTTATCTCTTTTTCTACCAAATTCTATATTTCCTGGATTGATTCTGATCTTTGCTAAGTGCTTGGCACAATCAGGATGTTTTCTAAGAAGGGAAGCAACTTCATATTGTCCGCAACCAACTATTGGAACATGATGATAACCGGCTTCATTCATTTTTTCACGTATATATGGAATTGCAAGTGCAGCATTTTCATTGTTTAAAGCAATTCTGATCAATTCTGAATCTTCTGCCAATTCTATAGACTCACGAGCTTCATCTTCTGCTATTTTCAAAACATCAGTTTGATCTGACCTGATGCCAGATGTCATTGATTGTATTACAACAGGATTATTACCACCTATAACAACCCCTCCAACATTTACTTCATGTTTTATTTTTTTATCTATAAAAAAAGATTTCTGTTCCTGATCAGAACAGTTTAAAAGAGAGTCAAAAAACAAATCGTGCATAAAAAATTGACATGGAAAATAAAACTTGATTCTATCATCAAAATACATTTCCCTCAAATATCAATTTCAACAACTTTCACGTAAAATAATAAAACTCACACTTCAATCTTTTAAGTTATAATTTCAGTTTTTTCACAGATGTTAAGACTTTATTCATTTGACTATTACAAGTTTGATGTTAATATTTGGATTTTGTGAGAAAAAACTACCTAATTATAGGAGTTTAAGGAGTTTTGGGTGGATATACACGAATATCAAGCTAAAAATTTGTTTAAAAAATTTGGGATTCATGTTCCGAAAGGAGTAGTAGTATCTAAATTAGAAGATACTAATAATGCTATAAAAGGACTGGATGGTGAAAAACTGATGGTAAAAGCTCAAATACATGCAGGTGGCAGAGGAAAAGCTGGAGGCGCAAAACTGTCATCTCGAAAGGATGTTAGCAAGGTTGTAGAACAAATGCTTATGTCAACGCTTGTAACACATCAAACAGGGCCTTCGGGCCAAACCGTCAGATCTGTATATATAGAAGAAGCATGTTCTATAGCCCAGGAATATTACATCAGCGCAGTACTTGATCGCAACCTTTCTCAAATAACATTTATAGCATCTGCAGATGGAGGAATGGATATAGAAGAAGTTGCAAAAAATTCTCCTTCAGCAATAACCAAAATAAGCATTGATCCAAATTTCGGATTTCAGCCATTCCATTCACGAATTCTTGCAAGCTCATGGAATGTCCCAAAAGATGCATTCAAGAGCATACACAAGCTAATGAGCGCCATGTATTCTATCTGCTTAGAAAATGATGCAATTCAAGTTGAAATCAATCCTTTGGCTAAAACTCAAAATGGAGATTTTATTCCTCTAGATGCAAAGATAAGCTTTGACGACAACAGTTTATATCGCAACCCGGAAATAAGTAAGCTAAAAGATGACTCTGAGACTGAGCCTACAGAGATAATAGCTTCATCCAATGGCTTGAGTTATATAAAAATGGATGGACAAATTGCATGTATGGTTAATGGAGCCGGTCTTGCAATGGCAACGATGGATATTGTCAAGTATTATGGCAAAGATCCAGCTAATTTCCTTGATGTTGGTGGAGGTGCAACCTTAGAGCAGTTGAATACAGCTTTTGAAATAATACTGAACGATAAAAACGTCAAAGCAATATTTATAAATATATTTGGCGGAATAATGAAATGTGACATAATGGCAAACTCTATTGTTCACTCATTACAGTCGATAGGATGTGATTTGCCAATAATGGTAAGACTTTCTGGAACAAATGCTGATTTAGCCAATGAGATATTAAGTAAATCAAATTTGAAGCTACAAACTTCAAGTGATCTTGGTGAAGCAGCAAAAAAAATAGTTGAAATGGTAGGAGAATAAAATATGTCTATAATGGTCGATAAAAACACTAAAGTGATATGTCAAGGATTTACTGGAAAGCATGGAACTTTTCACTCTCAACAAGCCATAGAATATGGAACTAATTTTGTTGGTGGAGTCACTCCAGGAAAAGGTGGTCAAATTCATCTAGGTAAGCCTGTATTTGACACTGTATTAGAAGCCAAAAAAAATACTGGTGCCAATGCTTCGGTTATATTTATACCTGCTGCATTTGTTTTAGATGCAATTTTGGAAGCTGCAGATGCTGAAATTGAACTTGTGGTTTGCATCACAGAGGGAGTACCTGTTTATGACATGATGAAAATCAAAGCTGCTCTGCGTGGATCAAAAACTACTTTGATAGGTCCAAACTGTCCTGGCATAATAACTCCTGAAGAGTGCAAAATTGGAATAATGCCCGGACACATACACAAACCTGGCTCAATAGGTATTGTATCCCGATCTGGTACATTAACTTATGAAGCAGTTGCACAAACAACACATGCAGGCCTAGGTCAGTCAACTTGCATTGGTATAGGTGGTGATCCAATTCATGGAATGAATTTCATAGATTGCGTAGAAAAATTCATAGAAGATCCACAGACAGAAGGAATAATAGTAATAGGAGAAATTGGAGGAAATGCTGAAGAAGATTTAGCAGATTTCGTCAAAAGCTCGAAAACATCAAAGCCAATAGTAGGTTTTGTGGCAGGCGTCACTGCAGCTCCAGGAAAAAGAATGGGTCATGCTGGAGCTATAATATCTGGCTCTGTAGGCTCTGCTGATTCCAAGATAAAAGCGATGGAAAAAGCTGGAATAATGGTTTCCAGTACACCTGCTCTTATTGGTGAAAGCATGAAACAGCTTTATGATTCCAAAAAAATATTTGATAGAAATTAAATAATTCTTTTAACTATGTATGAAATACACTATTACCACGCCTATATATTATGTTAATGATGTTCCCCATATCGGTCATGCATACACTTCTGTTATTGCAGATGTTTTATCAAGATTTGCTGTTATATATGGTCACCAATCTTTGTTTATGACAGGTACCGATGAACACGGTCAAAAAGTCGAATCTGCTGCAAAGAGTCAAAGCGTTACACCATCTGATTTCACTGATCTAATTAGTGCAAAGTTTCGAAATCTTACACATAAGATCAACTTATCCAATCATGATTTCATACGTACAACTGAAAATAGACATAAAATCTCTGCTCAAGAATTATGGTTAAAAATACAACACGACATCTATGTTTCCAAGTATTCCGGATGGTATTCATTAAGAGATGAATCATTTTATGATGAATCAGAAATCTCAGAAGGTCTAGCACCAACCGGTGCCCCTGTTGAATGGGTTGAAGAAGAATGCTATTTCTTCAAATTATCTAAATGGGAAAAACCTCTTTTAGAATTTTATGATAAAAACACAGATTTCATAACACCCAAATCAAGAGCAAATGAAGTGATTTCTTTCATAAAAAATGGATTAAAAGATCTTGCCATCTCAAGAACAAAGTGTAAATGGGGTATACCAGTTCCTGGTGACGACAGGCATGTAATGTATGTATGGATTGATGCTTTGTCAAATTATCTTACAGGCGTTGGTTTTCCAAACAACAATTTTTTAAAGTCATGGAATAATGTAATTCATGTTATCGGTAAAGATATTTTAAGATTTCACGCTATATATTGGCCTGCATTATTAATGTCAGCTGATATACCATTACCAAAATCTCTTGTTGTACATGGATGGTGGACTAATAACAAACAAAAAATCTCAAAATCTATAGGCAACACAATTGATCCAAATCAGATTATTGAACAATATGGATTAGATACATTGAGATATTTCATGATGAGAGCTATGTCTCTTGGTAGCGATGGGGATTTTAGCGTGAATTTAATGTTAGAAAAATATAACTCTGAATTGGCTAATAACATAGGTAATATGATTCAAAGGGTTCTTGTAATAATACAAAAAAAATGTGATG
Source organism: Anaplasmataceae bacterium (assembly GCA_965216745.1). GTDB lineage: Bacteria > Pseudomonadota > Alphaproteobacteria > Rickettsiales > Anaplasmataceae. Next base: position 180,434 of record OZ244191.1, read on the forward strand.
GTTATTTGCAAGAAGCAATTGTAGAAGAAGAGAAAATCTATAAACTATCAATGCATACTCTGAAAGAGTCATATGTTTTAATACAGAACAAAAATATACATCAAACAACAAATTTAATCCTAGAGCTTTCTTCTGCTGCTAATGCATACATAGATAACATCAAGCTTTGGTCTTTGGATGAAGAGTCAATACAAAAGCCTATAGTATCATTAACTTATTGTATTTATGTTATTGGTGTTTTGTTGCAACCTATTGTGCCTCAAAGCGCAAATATTATTTTAGATTTATTAGCAATACCTTTAGAGTTCAGATTTGCAAACAATATAAACTTAGGCAATAAAAGGAAATTACCTTATCCTAAACCTATATTCACAAAAAAAAGCATATAAACACCAAAATTGTCTTTTAAAAAAATTACGATAATTTAACGAATCATTTTTAATCTTTTGTGGATTTACGCCTTCTTGTTGTTTTTTTTCTTTTGTTATCCTGTTGATCCATCTGTTCAGCGCTTGTGGTATTGGTATTGGTATTGATATTGTAAGGTTGACTATAGTAATTGGAGAATGGATTATATTTTTTCTGTTTTTGATGCATATCTATTGTTGAATCATATTTATTTTCTTTAGGTATTTTGGAGTAAGATTTAGGCTGTTTGTATCCTATCATCATTTCATTGAGATTTCCTATCGTTTTATTATATTGGATTTTTTGTGAATTCAGGTAGCTAATCTTGTGTTTATTATCTCTACCTAACATATCAAATTCATGTGATACTTTGCTTTTCAACAAGTTTAACCCACTATATTTAATAGTATTCCCAACTCCTAATAGATGATAACCAAGAACAGCTTGTCCAAAACGTAGATGACGCATTTCATGATCATGAATAGACTCTTCTATGGAATAATTTTTCTGCCTCATCACAGAAGGAGTCATGGTATCAATAATTCCAGTAATTGCACTTGGTGTTGATCTGTTTACCTTATTATATATAGGATTGAAAATTTTCATTGCTGGCAATTGAAATGGTGTTTGATATACTCCTTGTACTAATTGTCCCAATTTACCAAAAAGGCTTCTCCCATCATCTGTAAAAATATTTGCAAAAGATGTTCCAATCACGTTTAAGAAAGGTGATCCACCAGAAATAGAAGCCGCAACTCTTTGTACGAATAATTTCATCATCCATATAATATATGAGATCAATATCAATAAAAGCAATTCATCCCATGCGGTCAGTCCAGAAAACACGTTATTGTCTAGCATAATTTGCTTTAAACGCAATGCATCAAAGCTTGAATCATCAATATCATGTAGGAAAGATGTGTCTGATTTATTAGAATACCATTCAGATTCAATTATTTTTTTTACATCTCTTCTTATCACCTCCGAATCATTAACATTTGTTTTAATAATTGAATCCAATTCATAGAAAGATTCATTTTTTTGTATATCTTGTATCATTTTAAATATATCTTGTTTCAATTCTTTTTTTTCAACAGTTTGATGTAAACTTTCCAACATATTTTTTAAATCAATCAAATTTTGTTTGTTTTGATAAATGTTGTTATTATTTTTTATACTTTGTATATTAGACAACAACTTTTCTTTAATTTTATCAATCTCTTCTTCTGTTTGATTAAACAAATCATTTCTTTTTAATATATTTTCAAGCTTAGCAAAGGTGTTATTGTAAGTTGCTATTTGAGCATTTAAATAGCAATTTTGATTAAATGTTGTATAAGTTATTGAATTGACTATTGTGTCAATAATACATTTATCTAAATTGTTAAATTTAAAGTCGTTGTTCAATAAATTAGTGTACAGTGATTTCATTGTGTTTCTTGCGAAATTCAAATCATTTCCCACCTCTTTGCGTAAATAATCTAATAAATTGTTTAAATAATATCTTGTATCAGAATCTGTAATTCCTTGAGATAGATTTAATGCTTGATCAATTTTTCTATAAAGCAAGTAACTTGGAGTATTACTATCAGTCCATAATGAATCTAATAAATCTGAATACTCATGATCGAAATTATGTTTGTCTTTTTTAACAACTCCCTTAACACCTGCAGTGCTGAAAAAAGGCAAGTCAACATATCTATATTCATTTACTTTGTATTCTGGAGGTACTGGAATATACTCTATTCCTCCAGTGAACAGGTATCTAGAATTTGACGAATATTCTTCTTTCAGGTCATCCATTTGATCTTCCTTGTTACGGGTTTTTGTAGTAGTTTGACCAATAACTATAGTAGAAAATTTTTGACCAGGCGACCAAGTATATATACCGCGATCAATTATGCATTTATCATTAATACAACCCAAGCTAACTCTTACAACCTCATTTTCGCATACAGTAAAACCCAAAGTTCTATAAAAATATCGCATTATTAAAGATGAAAACAAAGATACAAGAGTAAATATAATTATGGCTTGCATGGAAAAACTAATAGCTACTTTTAACCAATTGTTGAATATTTCCTTAGTCTTGCCAAAAAGTAATAATAGAAATATGAATGGGATCATAATTGACAAAATGGCCATACCTATTTGTGCTGTAAAATACGTAACCAAACTAAATGCAATTACGATGAAATAATAAAGTAATACAAAAACCAAAAAGACTACAATCACAAAACCAATTGGGCTTGACCACATCAAAGCAATTATTTTTTTAAACGTATTAGGACCAAAAATTATTGCTAATATCTCATCTATAAATTGAAAAGGAGCTTCAGGTCTAAATGAAACACCAGAATGAGAATTTATCAAGCCTATTAATGAATGTACAATATCCACAAATATGCCATTAAAAATATTGTACAAAAACCACCAACTGTCCGGATATAGTAAAGTTATAACGGACGAAACTTTTATTAGCCTAACCATGAAATCAGAAAAATGGCTCTGTATAAGCCCCATCATATAAGATATTCCCATAAGTATAACGAATAGGCACAAGACAACACGTACCAATTGCACATACATTGAATTTCCAAGAATACCTTCGAAAACAGCTTTTGATGCTTTGTCAAGTCTCTCGTCTATAATTTCTCTTAACTTTTCAAAAATTTTATTATAATTTTCTTTTTGCGCACCTTGTAGAAATTTTATATTATATCCTCCTTCATTGTCCCAATAGTATTTACTAGATATTTTTGTATAAATAATCCAACCATAACCTATATCGATTTCATTGCATGATTCATCTAAAACTTTAGCATTTTTTGTTCTAAAAACTCCATCTCCACCTTCTTCTATAGATTTATAACCTATGTGTATAATAGGAGACTTTGGATTTCTCATTAATTCTAAAGTTAAATTAGGATCTGGATCCTGAGGTCTACGCAATAAAAGATAAGCTCCATAACCATTATTAAACCAGCAAGGAGCATTGTACTGACCTTTTTCTGGTTCTTCTTTAGGGTTATTAGCACTAATATACTCACATGATCCATTTATAGAACAGGCCTTGAAATTTGCTTTAGAAAATGGGCCGCATATACGTTGCGCTTTTTGTTCTTCGTTATCTCCAAACTCACCATTTTCCCAATCAGTCCATTTTCCAGTTGTTCTAAGTACAATCTGCCCTCCATTTGTTATATAACCACTTTTCTTCCATCTAATGACCTGTCGACTATCTTTTTTATCGGAACTTTCTTTGTCATTTGCTATAAATTCAGAACTACCTTTCGGAAAAAACGATGATACTCTGACAGTTTTTGACGCACCAAAATCGTCAGCTGCAATGCAATTTTTTGCTTCAAGATCTGAAGAGGATTCTGCATTAACAGGTGAAATCAGAAGCATTAAAGCTAAAAAAGTCAACACTGAAATTCGTCTTATGGATTGAGTTAAGAAGAACATAAATTTTACCTATATTTTTGCTCATGTAGTTGTGAACTAATGAGAAATCCTGAATTAAGTACACATAGGCGAAAATAAAAATTTAACAGTGATGTGAAAAAGGAAAGAAAATCAAACTGCAGACAAAACACAAAATATAAAAGCAAACGATGTTATAAATGACAAAATATCGCAAAAAATTATTAAAACATACCTAATCGCAAGAGAAGATATATAGTCCTCAAATATAACTCTCATTCCCAATGTTCCATGGTACAATGATACAGAAATGAAAATGGTAACACAAAAAGCCGAAAAAAAAGAAAGTTGATACTCCTCAGATGGTATAAAAGTTTGAAGAAAAACAAAAATAGCAAAAAAAGCAAATGGCAACATAAGTAGTGAAGAAACTCTCTGTCTCCACCAATGTACAGAATCATTTCTCACTTTACAAAAACCTTAACAAACATTAAAAAAGAAGCAATAACTGATGCAACAATAACAAATGCATTAGAATATCTAGTAGCCTTTAAACTGAAACAACACAATGCATCCCATAGCAAATGTCTCACACCGTTAAACAAATGATAAGAAAGACAAGAAGCCCAAGCAAACAAAAAAATCGAAAATATAAAGTGGTTAGAAATATATTCTACAAGGCAATTTTGATAATTCAATTCCATAAAGACAAACATCCAAGCAAGAACAATGGTTCCAAAAAAAAGGAATGCACCAGTTGCCCTATGCATAATAGATAAAATTGCAGTAATGGGCAATTTATAAATCTGTAAGTGTGGAGAAATAGGCCTATTCATTCTCTTATTATATATAAAAACATCATATGAGGTCAATATATACCCACATTATTAACAATAATTTACAATGGAAATTCAAATAAAACAAACAAACAAAAGCTTCAAAATCATAATTTATACATATCAATGCATTTATCTATAGAATCTGGTATTTTAATCAAATCATATTTCTCATCAAATGCATTTCCATAAACAGGATTTGGAGGTAAAATTTTATTTTGTATTCCAACAAAAATTCCATTTACTATTCCATAGATTGAAAAATAAGTAATCGCTTCAGGGGAAGGAACTCTATGTTCTATTCTAGCATCTGCTTTTACAAACCTAATTGATACAGTCCTGTTATTTGTGTTTCCCCAACTTACTGTAGTTGGTGTATTGATATCCCAATGTTTGTATCTAATATAAGAAGAAGAAGTTGGAGCAAAATAACACATATAATCCATCATAGTGTGACATAATCCTCCCACTGCGTATAGATATGTCATAATTACATCATTAGATTCTATACTAACATTAAAATGCAATCCATTGCCAGGACGATTTAAAAAAGGTTTTGCACAAAAATTAGCATCACATATCCCCAAAGCATGTTTTACTTTTTCTATTTCTTTAACACAATCAATACATTTCTCATGAATATTCCCAATAATTTCATATTGATTTGTGTCATTCTCTTTAACTATATGTAATCCAATACCTTCACTAATAAAGTCAACGTATTGTGCATTTGACTTAGAATCTGGCAAGTAAAATTCTAATTCGTAACTTATGCGTATTTTTACACCAAAATAGCATTCTAATAAATTTTGTGATTCAGACAACATATAGTGTTGATTATATTATAAATCTAGCAATAAAAACATTATTTGATCATATGTTTGAACATATATCACCAGATGGATTGAAATTTGTTGCTACTGAATAATTTTGCTCATCCGATTCATCTAAAAAACAATATCTAAGAGTAAGTTCAGTTTCTTGATTGTTGATAGTTTCGATCTCATCACTGTCATTGTCAGAGTCTAAACTAAAAATATTAGGGTTGTTATATACTGGTATTGGTTTTGGTTTTTTCTTTTTAAAACAAAGAAAATAGATTGATGCAATAAAAACAATAAAAACAGCAAATAAAGAGAATAAAGGATAAAGCGAATTATTACTTTTTTTAGGAGAGTTCTTTTCTTTTTCAGAATGTTCATTTGGTCTTACTTGAATGCTGTTGGGTTCTTCAGGAACTTTAGTTGTATTTACTTGAATGCTGTTGAGTTCTTCAGGAACTTTAGTTGTATTTACTTGAATGCTGTTGGGTTCTTCAGGAACTTTAGTTGTATTTACTTGAATGCCGTTTGGTTCTTCAGGAACTTTAGTTGTATTTACTTGAATGCCGTTTGGTTCTTCAGGAACTTTAGTTGTATTTACTTGAATGCCGTTTGGTTCTTCAGGAACTTTAGTTGTATTTACTTGAATGCCGTTTGGTTCTTCAGGAACTTTAGTTGTATTTACTTGAATGCTGTTTGGTTCTTCAGGAACTTTAGTTGTATTTACTTGAATGCCGTTTGGTTCTTCAGGAACTTTAGTTGTATTTACTTGAATGCTGTTTGGTTCTTCAGGAACTTTAGTTGTATTTACTTGAATGCCGTTTGGTTCTTCAGGAACTTTAGTTGTATTTACTTGAATGCTGTTGGGTTCTTCAGGAACTTTAGTTGTATTTACTTGAATGCTGTTGGGTTCTTCAGGAACTTTAGTTGTATTTACTTGAATGCCGTTTGGTTCTTCAGGAACTTTAGTTGTATTTACTTGAATGCTGTTTGGTTCTTCAGGAACTTTAGTTGTATTTACTTGAATGCTGTTTGGTTCTTCAGGAACTTTAGTTGTATTTACTGGAATGTCGTTTGATCCTATTTGATTGTAGTCACTATCAAAAAAATTTTCAAACCAAAGATAATTAGGATCTTGTGTGGTTGTTGTTGTTTTATTATCTTCAGAAACAGAAGACCTTGATATAATTTCACTATCATATTTGATTTCTATAGGCAAAAGCAAATCATCTTTTTTTATAAACAATTTTTCCCATTCCTTGAAATATTCATTCTGATTAAATTTTAAAATTGCTTTTAATTCATATTTTGATTCCTTATTCTGAATCCATATATAATGTATAGAAAAAACTTTTTGGTTTTTAGCATAATAATAAACAATATTTCTTCCTTTATAATTTATAATTTCGGGCCTAAGTGATTCACCGTTATTAAGAAAATAGAAACCTGAAGTCTGTCTTTGAATATATTCAGGAAATGAGTTTGCATTAGTTGGTACTATACAACTTAAAATTAATATGTTGTCATGTTTAATCATTGATGTAATCATGGGCACTATACCTTTAGCGGCATAACTATTGTCATCAAAATCAACTTCTTTATAATTTGATATTTTAAATTTCAATAAACGTGACCAAATAACATTTTTATAACCAAGATCAACTGCCTGTAACCAAGGATTTCCAATATGAACAAGCATTTTTCCTGCATCACATATATCATAAAGAGAAACAGTTTCTATAAACTTATCATCTTTGCCTTCCCTGGAAACAAGGTATGTATTTTTATCCAAATGTAATATTTCTATATTTTTTGGATTATGAGTTTGAGAAACTTGTGTGCAAGAATTTTTTTCTGGAAACTTAATAGGCCAAACAGAATAAGAACTGTTCTGATTTTTTACATCTAAATAAACAACGTTTCTAGAATATGAATAATCTGAATAATTTTCATCAAGCATTAAAGAGTAATGACTTATAAAAGGTACTACTAATTTACAATCTTCAACATTTATAATATTTTGAATAAACAAATAATTATCTTCAAAATCGTACTTATACCAAAAGTAATTCGGTATTTTGAATTTATATAATTTTATACCTACTTTTTCCCCCCCATCAGTAAATTCATTTGGCAATATTTTTATATTATAATAATCAGAATCAAGCTTATAAATAATAAAGAATGATTCTTGGCAATCAGGCAATGGTTTCACAAACAAATCATCTGCTAAAAAAAAAAGATCTGCTATGATAGAATTTGATACTTTTTCATATTTTTCTATTTTTACATATATTTTTGAAACAAAAGATCCATCGGTTGTTTTATTAAGAGATATATGATCTTGCCCAAAATCATAAACAATAAACCTATCAGAATACTTTTCCATACTTTTGCTTGGATCATCTACTCCAAGATCTTGTGATTCTTTGTTTATATTTCGAACAGATGAATCATAACTATTAACATCTCGATAACTTCTGATTTTACGTTTTTTTTTTAGCTTTTTCTTTTTTTTGTATTGTTTTTTATATAAATCAGAAGAATTTATATTATCAATTGTTGAAGAATTTACATAATTAATTATTGAATCATGAGCAATAGGTAATTGACTGTAATTTAGATTATTATCATTTAAACCAAAGTTATAATCAACATTAATTGTTTTATTTGAATCAACATTAATTGTTTTATTTGAAAATGAATTATATGTGAGAAACATAATTGTTTTAATAAAATGTGTCCACATAATAAAAAATGTTTTAATTAATCAGTTTTACGAAATAACATAAATTGTCATCTCAAGCAATGATCTATTTGATTTAAAACATAATTTATTTTAAAACATAACATATATTAAAAAACACACAAAACCAAATACCGAAAAATATGAAAAAGTTATATGTATGATAATAACATCATTATTTGATATGGGATTTTCAGTTACATTCAACAACTCTATATAATTTTAATGTTGACCAAAATTAGATGTAGTAATATAATTGCGTATTATTTAGATCAACATTGGCTTTCTTAGTGAATAACTCTTACACTCTCACTGCGTCTGAAATATCAAAAAAATGGTGGATCATTGATGCGGAAAATTTAATTCTAGGTCGTATGGCTGCCCACGTGGTAACGATATTAAAAGGCAAACATAAGCCTAATTATACACCACATATGGATGGTGGAGATTGCATAATAATCATAAACGCAGAAAAAATATCTCTCTCTGGAAAAAAGCTTAAGCAGAAGAAGTACTATCGACATACTGGATATCCTGGAGGAATAAAAGAAACAACTCCTAGCAAGATACTAGCAAGCAGTAATCCAGATAGAATTGTAAGACTAGCTGTTTCCAGAATGATAGGTGACGGACCAATGGCAAGAAAAAGATTGAAAAATCTAAAAGTTTTTGTGGGGCCAAATCATAATCATCATGGTCAAAAACCTGAGATTATAGACATGAAATCTCAAAACTCAAAAAATTGTTTGAAAAATTATTCATAAATTTCAGGAGATAAAAATGCAAAATACAGTAACGCAAAAGTCAACAAAAAAACCTCGTTCTAAAGGTTTTATCGATTCCAAAGGTTGGTGCTACGCTACTGGTAGAAGAAAAAGTGCTGTGTGCAAAATATGGGTAAAACATGGCTCTGGTCAATTTAAAGTAAACGGAATGCAGCCAACTGATTATTTCAAAAGAGAGTCTTTAGTTTTTAATTCATGTCATGCTCCTATATCTATCACCCAACTTTCTGGTCTGGTTGATTTCAATGCTCAGACTTATGGTGGGGGTTTGTCTGCTCAGTCCGGTGCTTTAAGATTAGGACTAAGTCGTGCAATACAATGCATAGATGATTCAAAGAGACCAATTTTAAAAAAATCGGGATTTTTGACTAGAGATTCTCGTAAAGTTGAAAGAAAAAAATATGGTAGAAAAAAAGCTAGAAAAAGCACTCAATATTCAAAACGTTAGGAATTGCGCATTTCATTGCGCTTCATTCCTTTTTGAAACTATGCAAAAATCCAATTTACTTTCTAACAACAAGGATTATTACAATTTAAAAATTCTTTACGGGTTTCAATTCCCTAAATCCATTACTACAGAACAAATTAATATTATTTTTTGTAAGATATCAAAGATTGTATTGTTATCAATTGTATATATATCTGACTTTTTATTTCAACAGACGTTTTTTACATACATAAACAAAACATATAGAACAACATTAAAATCACAAAATTCTGCAACAATTAAAAAGTCTGAGATGTATATGTATTATGAAATCAAAAGATTTAGAAAAAAATGAAAATACTTACAAACATAAAATCGTTTCAAAATATTACTCTGTTCAATTCAAAGTCAATTTAATGATAAAAACTAATTGCTTCAGAACAAAAGACTTAAATTCATCTCGATTTCATTGCCATATTTTTGATTTTTCATCATGCCTAGATCGGATTGAATTAACAGTATATTGCTTCAAAAATTTCATTCAATTAAACTCGAAAATCATATATATCAATAATGTTATAAATGATGGTTTTTTAAATAGGAATTTTTATATAGTCAAAGCAAACAATCATGGTAGGAATAAGTTTAAAAAAAAAATTAAACAAAAATTTTAGGAATTATGCGTTTTTTTACACCTTATTCCTTTTTATTTCCTCATCAGCAAACAGTGTACTTTCTAGCCCAAATAACCCATATAATTTAAACACTAACTCAATATTTCATTTCTCTCAATCAATAAATGCAATAAGGGAAAAAGATAGCACTCTTGTATCTTATTATAAGAATAAAATACAAGACGCTGACCTTAAAAGTACAGTAAATTGGCTTTATCAAAATGCAAATCCAGATAAAACCAAAGAAGATACAAAAAATTATCTCATTTTTCCATCGGTTAATAAAAGGCAAATCTATGAAACATTGTCAATTCCAAATGATAGTGAAAAGATAACACCAAAAATACAGTATAAGATAGATAATGATACAACACAAAACATTAAACTCTCTGGATTAGAAAACAAAGAAATTAAATTACAAAGATCAATAAAAGCAACAAGATTAGCAATGCAAAATAATTCACACGAAGCTGATTATTTGTTGAAAAAAGTAAAACAAAACATTAAAAAAGATTCTTTATTGTTTCTGGATTATATAGGATGGAAGATCAAAAGATCAGAATATAAAGATATTTTGCTTGACAAAGATACATTAGAACATCTAAAAAATTTTACTTCAAAAAATAACAGAGAATTAATATGGAGATATAAATGTATATGTATAAGGAACATATTAGAACAAAAAGAAGTAAATTTATACCCAATCGCTTATGAGATAGCAAAAAATCATGGAGATGTGTCTGGACCAATATTTGCTGATGGAGAATGGCTGGCGGGATGGATAGCAGGAAATTTCCTGGGAGATAAAGAGCTAGCATATAAACACTTCGTGAAGCTTTATGAGTTAGTTTATTTCCCTAATACAATAAGCAAAGCTGCTTATTGGTCAGGAAGAATGGCAAGCACAAGATCAGATTCTATAAGATGGTATAAAATTGCTTCTTCATATAGAACTACATTCTATGGACAAATTGCATTGCTATACTTAAAACCAAATGGAAATCTAAATTTACAAACTTCAGAAAAATCATACAATGAAATTGATGTAGACCACTTGTCTAAAATTATCAATATAAGTTATAAAATAAATGAATACAAATTGGCACGATTTTTATTGTCGTTTATGCTAAAAAACTCTAAGGACGATGTACATAAATCAAAAATTTCTCTATGGTGCTTGAAAAACGACATGCCTTATCTTGCATTAATATCTTCTATTGATATACAAAAACAAGGGGAAATAATAGTTGAATCTCTTTTTCCAATTAAAAACGAATATGAAAATAACGTTATTGAACCAGAAATCACCTTATCTCTTATAAAAAAAGAAAGCGCGTTTAACCCAAATGCTCGAAGTCCTAAAGGTGCTTTAGGTTTGATGCAGATGGTGCCATTAAACGCAAAACAAGTGGCCACCAGAAATAAAATAGAGTATAAAGATAAAAAATCTCTTTTGGATGCTGAAACAAACATCAGTATAGGAACTCATTACTTTAAAGAATTATTGTTTTATTATGATAATTCTTTAATTCTATCCTTATGCGCATATAATGCTGGGAAAAGACATACTAACACTTTTATAAAGTTGATAGGTGACGTGAGGAAATTACAAACATTAGAAGAAAAAGTTGATTGGATAGAATCTATACCGTTTTATGAAACAAGAGAATATGTAAAAGAAGTCATGAGTTGTATACAGGTTTATAAGTATATAAAAAACAAAACATCAATAGAAAAGATGTATAATTATCTGTAATTGGCTATTTTTGATCTTTTTTCATCCAGAACCTAATAATGTCAACCATTGCATCTGGATTTGATGCTACAAGATCATTCAATCTATTTAAACCATCATCTAAAACATTGCCAGAAGAATTTATATCGGTCAAATCACTGACTTTTGAATTATCATCCACATCACCGTTACCGCTAATATTCCTGGTATCATCAGAAATTTCCGAAGAGTCATTCTTTGGATTTTGATTAACAAGAAAAACACGTTCAATAATAGAATTGATGATTGGACGAACAACTAAAATGGATATCAATAACACAACCAGAGATATAATTAAAGTTGAAGCTAGAGAATAAAAATTAGTATTTTCAAACCAATTTTCTTCATACTCAACAACTTCTGGATGTATAAACTGCATATTTATAACTTCAACAGTATCTCCACGATCTGTATCTATCCCAGAGGCAGAAACAATGAGTTTTCTTATTCTTGCCATTTCATTTTCTGAACGTGGTTTATATACTTCTTTATCCAATTCCTTGTCAAAAGAATACACTCCATCTATAAGCACACCTACAGAGACCCTTTTTATAACTCCAGGAGAAATAATATGTTTTTTTATTTCTTTTGATATTTCATAATTGATCGTCTCATCATTTTTCTCGAAATTAGATAAAAAATCACTAGAAGAACCAGAATCACCGAAAGGCATATTATTTTCAACTGAAACATTTTTACTATTATCTTTAGAAACATTTTTTTCTTCAGATGTGTGAATTGAGCGTGTTATTGGTTCAGAATCGTATTTTTCTGAATCTATAACCATTTGATCAAAATCCATATCAATAAAGACCTCTGCACGGACTTTGCCTATTCCTACAGCCTTTTCGACAAGATTTTCTATAGATTCTCTCATCCTATTTTCATGGTCAAATTTATATTCTTGTATTGAAGATGAAAGAACAGTGTCAGAATTACCTAGTTTAAAAGATTGACCATCAGTACCTACAATAGTAACATCGTTAGGGCTCATATTAGAAACTGCAGAAGCAACTATGTGAGATATTGCAAAAACATCTTTTTTAGATAATACGTTTCCGTCTTTAACCTTGACAACAACAGATGCACTTGAATGGTTTTTGTTATTATTAAAAAGCTCTCTTTTTGGTATAACTAAATGTATTCTGGCAGCTTTTATATGCTCAAAAGACATAATCGTTCTCGCCAATTCTCCCTCTAATGCTCTAAGAAGATTAACATCTTGTAAAAAACTAGAAGTCCCAAAAGTGTCACTTTTATTGAACAATTCATAACCCACAAGAGAACCTTTTGTTGGTATTCCTTCAGATGCAAGTCTCATTCTTATTGCTCTTGCCTCATTCTCTTTTACAAAGATGTCATTTTCCTTTTGAGAATATGATATACCCCACTGGTTCAGCATAGTAGTGACTTCAATTTTATCTGAAGGATCCATAGAGCTATAAAGAGCAGTCATGTTGGAATTATGAAAATTGAAAAAAAATAAAAAAGAAAATATAATACCAGCAAATATGAGGGAAAAAACAATAGCAAATTTATTTTTATTTTTTTCGTTTACATAAGAGTTAAAAACTTTAAACATAAATCACTCAACTAAGCAGCAATACCTATTACTTTTTGTTTTATCTCCTCAAATAATTCTGGATTTTGTTGTAAAAACAATTTAACATTTTCCCTTCCCTGACCCATTTTAGTATCCATGTAAGAATAATAAGATCCTGATTTGTTGATTATTTCTCTTGAGACACCTATATCTATAAGTTCACCATATTTACATATTCCTTTATTATAGATAATATCAAATTCTGCCTGTCTAAATGGCGGTGCAACTTTGTTTTTAACAATCTTGACCCTTGTTTGATTACCTACAACAACTTCTTTATCTTTCAAGGCAGAAAGTCTTCTTATCTCCATTCTCACAGAGGAATAAAATTTTAAAGCATTACCTCCAGTAGTAGTTTCTGGATTACCAAAAACCACACCTATTTTCATCCTAATTTGATTAATAAATATTACAATACATTTGGTTTTTGAAACAGAAGCCGTAATTTTTCTCATAGCCTGACTTAGCAATCTTGCCTGCAAACCCATATGAGAATCTCCCATTTCACCATCTATTTCAGCTTTAGGTGTCAAAGCTGCCACAGAATCTACAACTATCATGTCAACAGCTCCAGATCTTATAAGTATATCCACTATTTCTAAAGCTTGTTCTCCGTTATCAGGTTGTGACAAAATAAGTTGATCAATATTTACACCTAATTTTTTGGCATAAGATGTATCTAAAGCATGCTCTGCATCCACAAAAGCACAATTTCCTGAACTTTTTTGACATTCAGCTATAGCATGAAGAGCTATAGTTGTTTTTCCAGAGCTTTCAGCCCCAAAAATTTCAATCACTCTTCCTTTAGGATATCCACCAATACCTATTGCATCATCTAGTGCAATAGATCCTGTGGAAATTTTTTCTATACCTTCAAACTCTGCTCCTTGTAGGCGCATTATAGAGCCTTTACCAAAAAGCTTGTTTATATGAGAAATAGCTGCGTCTAATACACCAGCCTTAGGGTCGCTCTTTACATCTTTATTCTCTATTTTAGAGTCAGTATCACTCAATCAAAACCTCTGCTAAAAATATACTACAAACAAAACTACAATTATTGTAACAACATTAAACATAAAAAAACCAGGCTAAAAATAAACCTTTAAAATACAAACAATAAAAATTGCAAAATATTTAAAAATATTTAATAGCCAAAAACATTGATTAAATTGTAGAGCTTAAACTAATACTTAGCAACAGTTTTATGATGATAAAAAACCAAATAATGATATCATACAATATATAATATAAGGTAAATCATAAAAGCACCCATTTGTTATATAAAATATCAATATTTTCAAATTTGACAAAAAGTCAAAACACACATCATAATAAATTGATATTATTATCCCTTTATATTAAGCGTTATTTATGATAAAAATTTATACTTTTTAGGTGTTAGTAAAGTGGAGATTCAAGGATCAGGAATATTGTTTGTGGTTTCATCACCATCAGGTTGTGGAAAAACCACAATAGTAAACAATTTGATCAAACTAGACTCAAATATTGTCAGATCAATATCTACAACCACACGAAAAAAAAGAAGAGGGGAAGTAGAAGCGAAAGATTATTTCTTTGTTGAAAAAGAAGAGTTTGAAAAAAGGAAAAATCAAATGCTGGAATTCGCAACAGTATTTGATAATTATTATGGAACATCAAAACCAAGCATCGAAGCTTTATTAAATCAAAATAAAGATGTGATTTGTGTTATAGATTTTCAAGGACTTTATCTAATTAAAAAAAAAATAAAAACAACCAGCATATTCATACTACCACCATCAATGAAAAGCCTGAGACAAAGATTGAATTGGAGAAAAAAAGATACAAACCTAATAATAGAGAAAAGATTAAAAAAAGCTAAAATAGAAATTGAGCAATGTTTTAATTACGATTACATTATCATCAATGATGATTTAGAAAAAAGTGTAAAACAATTATACACAATAATAAAATCAGAAAGACTCAAAACAAGAAACCTACCTAATCTTGATCTGTTAGTAAAAAACATATAAGTCAAAATCCAAAAATAAATATATATAATTCTCTTGATACAAAAAGGAAAACCAGATATGATGTTAAGAATGTAATGTGCCCGTAGCTCAATTGGATAGAGTACTTGACTACGGATCAAGAGGTTGGGGGTTCGACTCCTCCCGGGCACACTGTTAAACTCAATTTAGAATACTTGAGCTTCTTTCTAAAGCATTTAACAACATAAAGATATCTTCTTTAGAGTTGTATATACCCAAAGAAGCCCTTATGGTTGAGTCCAATCCCAAACTTTTGACAAATGGTTGAGCACAATGATGTCCACATCTCACTGAAACATTGCTTTTGTCCAAAATTTCACATACATCACTTGGATGAAATCTATCATGATAAAAAGAAACAATTGCAACACTTTCTAAATTAGAATCTATCAGATTGTCACATAATTTATATCCTTTCAATGAATTGATGCCTTTTTTAATACAAGACAACAATGTTTTTTCATGATCAAAAATCTCTCTGTAATTAATATTTGTGTAATATTTGATAGCACTTTCAAGGCCAACTATTTCTGCTATAGGAAGAGTTCCAGCTTCAAATTTAAATGGTATATCTTGAAAAGTAGTTTTATCGTAAGAAACATCAGAAACCATAGATCCTCCCGTTTGGTAAACATCCATACTTCTTAATATTTCTTGTTTGCCATAGCATATACCAATTCCAGTAGGGCCATACATCTTATGACCAGAAAAAACCAAAAAATCACAATCCATGAGCTGTACATCTACTTCCAAGTGTGCAATTGACTGACACGCATCAACTAAAACTACAGCTCCAACATCGTGAGCTTTTTTCACAATTTTTTCTACAGGCAAAACATAACCCATAACATTTGACATATGTGAAAATGCAACAATTGAGGTGTCTTTGTTGAATTCTATAGAATCTATGTCATTAACAGAAAAAACATTGAGAGAAGCACCTGTCCTATGGCATAACCTTTGCCATGGTATTATATTTGAATGATGTTCTGCAGAACTTATAAATATATTATTATGTTTTTTTACGAACTTATCCCCATAAGCATAAGCAATAAGATTGATTGACTCAGTTGCGTTTTTAGTGAAAACAATCTCATTTTTACTAACAGAGTTGATGAAGTCAGAAATACAGCTTCTACTTTTCTCAATTTTATAAGTCAATTCATTGGCTGTGGAATAAAAACCCCTATGAACATTAGAATAGTTATCATATACCTCAGTCATGGATTCTAAAACAGACATAGGTTTCTGAGAACTAGCAGCAGTATCTAAAAAGGCAGAATTGTTTTTATTAAAAAATGGAAAATCTTTTCTATATTTACTCACACAAACCCAAACAATACAAAACAATTTATAAACAAAATATAATTGATTAACAGTGATAAATAATATATATCAATATAACATGTTATGCAATTATCAAAAAATCCAAAACTAAAAATTATAAATTATTTTAAACCTTATACCAATTACTTTGTATTAGGTTTATTATCCATACTTCTTTCTTCTTGCACAGTTCTTTGTATAGGATTTGTAATAAAAAATTGCGTAAATTCAGGCATAGAAAACTTAAACAACGTTTTTATATACTTGTTTGTTGCAATAATATCACTAAGTACTTCTATATATTTCAGAATACATTTTATAACAATAGCAGTTGAATCTGTAATAAATTCAATCAGAAGAAATTTGTTATCACATTTAATGAATGCATCAATGAGTTTCTTTACAGAAAAAAACTTATCAAAGACGACACAAAGTGCTTTAAATGACTTAAACAGCATACAGAAAACTATATTAATCAGCATTCCAATAGCACTCAGAAACATTCTAAACTTGGTAGGAGGTTTGTTGATGATGATTTATTCAAGTCCAACATTAACTCTTTACAGCTCATGCATAATACCTCCAGTGATTTTAATCATAAAAATACAAGGACAAAAAACCAAGAAACTTGGAGATATTTATAGAAATAATATTTCATCAATATCTTCTTACATTAAGGAAAAAATAGATTCCATTTCAACAGTAAAATCTTTCTGTTTGGAGTCATTCATAAGAAATGAATTCATTAACCACACCAAACACGTATATCAAAATTCGTTAACTTATTCAAAATCAAGGTCAATTCTAATAACAATTGTAGTTACATTAATAATCTCAACAATATCTTTCGTTATTTTTGTGGGCATAAAAAAAGTTGCAAACAATGAAATAAGTTCCGCATCTCTTGTTGCTTTCATCTTTTATTCAATATTATCAGCCGGAGCAATCAATGGTCTTGGAGATATATTTTTGGAATTACAACAATTTTATATTGCAATAGAAAGAATATCAGAAGTTATGAATATACCGTGTGAAAAAGAAGAAATCATACAATTAGAAAAAATACACACTATAGAATTTAAAAATGTTTCATTTAGTTACAAAGATAAACCAATTATAAATAACTTGTCATTTAAAATAAAAAAAGGAGATACATTTGCAATAGTAGGGACATCCGGATCTGGAAAAAGTACAATCTTATCACTCATAATGGGGTTTCAAAAACCAAAAAGCGGTATTATAGAAATAAACAATATTGATATGGAAAAAATATCCAAAAGAAGCATAAGAAATAATATTTCTAGCGTTCTTCAAGACCACAGGCTATTTTCTGATACAATTAGTAACAATATTGCTTTAGGAAGCACAAACTTAGAAAAAACTACAAATGCAGTAAGTTTATCCATGTTAAAAGAATTTATAGGTTCGTTAGAAAATGGATTAGAACAAAAAATAATAGAGAATGGGAGTAATTTATCTAGTGGACAAAGACAAAGAGTTCTAATTGCTAGAGCATTGTTCAAAAAAACAGATGTTTTGATAATGGATGAAGCTACTTCTTCTATTGATACTCGAAATGAGCACTTAATCTATCAAAATATAGAAAAACAAAACTTTGATATGAAAATAATAATTTCACATAGAATAGAGTCTATCAAAAATGCATCTAATATACTAGTTATACACAACGGATCTTTATTAGAAGAAGGAAAACATGAAGATCTTCTGGAGAAAAAAGGTCTTTATCATAGCTTGTTTTATTATCAACAAATAAAATCAAATTAAAAGCTCTGATATTTGGAAAGCATTTAAAGAACAACCCTTTCTTAGATTATCTGTACATAACCAAACACTAAAAGAATTTTCACTTTCTTTTCTAAGCCTTGAAGCGAAAATACCATCTTCTTTAACGCATCCTGCAGGGGTCTGATATGAATTTTCAAGAAAAACAATACCAGGAATATCAGATATAACACTAATTATATCATCAGCTTCAAATTTATCGCGCAATTCCACATAAAGAGAAACTCCATTTCCAACAAAAACAGGCATAGTGAAACATGTTGAAGATATTAAAATATCTTTGTTTAAAATCTGTTTTATAGCAAAAGAAGTATTTAACTCGTACGAATTATAATTTGCATGACAATCCGATCCGATTGTGGGAATATAATTAAAAGATATCTTGTCCTTGAAAAATTTTGGAGGCATTTCCTGAACATAATACTTAGACTTAGTTTGTTTATATAATTCATCCATTGCATCTTTGCTAACATCAGAAACCGAATGATATGAATTTAATACTATCTTTTCAACACCGAAAACATCTGAAATTGGGCCTAAAAAAGAAACCACTTGTATTACAGCAGAATTAGGATTAAAAAATATCTTGTTATTCAAATGATTTTTGATACAATATGGATTGTATTCTGGTACAATAAAGATCCCAATAAAATCTTGAAATGTTTTGATTTCTTGATTTCTTATTACAAAAGAACCTGAACTAACAGCAGTATTTATATACTCATCTTTGTTAAGATGAGTTGATACAAAAAAGCATATATCAACTCCTTTAAAATTAAAATCATCTATAGAGACAATATCTATTCCTCCTTCTTTTACACCATAGTTTATTTTTTTACCATAGTGTTTGGAGTCGTCAACAGCGAAAACATTATCAACATCAACATTTTTCTCACTCAAAATATTGGATAACTCTCTACCAAAACGATTGTTAGCTCCTATTATTGCAAATTTAATTGACATTTTTATCTTGATAATATAACAAACTCATGAAATCATTTCCAGAAAAACCTAAAATAGTATATATTTTTTTTAGCTTAGCAATAGCGACTTTATGAGCATCAGTGTCATTATACTCGTAAACAATTAACCTCAACCTATTTATTGCAGAAATATATAATTTTCTATTAATATAATACTGAGCAATATCCAGTTCATTTTTTGACAAAATCGACCTTATAGTTAAAATGTTATTGTATATTTGATTCAAAAAAACAGTATTTGGGAAATTTTCCAATAATTCTAAAAATGATTCCATTGCCTTAATATACAAAAAAGAGTCCTTTTTTAAATAAAAAGCAGATTTATACAAAGACAAAGATTTCAAATAAAGTAAGTCATGTTTGTATACACTAGAATCATACATCAAAACACACTCATCAACATAAGAAGATGTATCATCATGATCACCAACAATATAGCTTAAATACACAGCTTTAACACACATTTTCTCACCAAAATCGGAAAATGGATAAGATAAATGACAACCATAATAAAAACTGTGAGATTTATTATTAACTTTCAAAAAATCATATTTTTTCAAAAAATATTCCCCTAAATCCAAATCTTGGCTATAACTAGATTTAGAACCTGAAACAAAAAACAAGTTAAATAAAAACAAAAGAAAAAAATATCTCACAATACTGTGATTATAATAAATGACAAATAGTGTCAAATTTGTTTTGATTAAAAATAAAAACAACCCACTAATAAGGTAATATAGACACTATATCTTTAGAGCTTACATATCCATTGAAAACATCACTTACAAATTCAACAATAGGAGAATTTATTTTTTTTAAATTTAATATTTTTTTAAATGAATGAGCAGATGTTATACCTTCTATATTAGAAGGTATAACATCATCAATAAAACTTTTTTCTTTTGATATATAAAAACCTAAAGACATATTCCTAGATTTAACATTATTACACGTAAGATCTATGTCCCCAAACCCACATGGCTCAAATATTGTCTCTAATGAGGCGCCAAACATTTTTATTATTTGTTTTATCTCATTTAATCCATAGTACAAAACCATAGATCTAAAATTAAGACCTAGTTCTAATCCATGTGCAATGCCACAAGCTATAGCAATAACATTCTTTGCAGCTCCTAAAATTTGTGCACCAATTATATCTTCAGTTTTAGAAAAAAATACACTAGAGAAAAAATCGCATGAAAAACCATATTTAGTAGCAAGGGTTGAAACACATTTTTTGCGTGAAGCTATTTCGTTAGCAAAATTAGGACCAGACATAATTCCAAATTCTCTTTCTCCCATGATATTTATAAATAATTCACTAGAGAAATTCAAAGTATCAAAATCTATACCTTTGTTGCACAATATAAACTTAGGCCCAGAACTAAATTTCAAAGTTTTTAATAAATTCAAGATTTCAACTAAAGCGTTGGTGCTAACACAAATAAAAATAAAAGAACAATCAATTATATCATTTATATCATTTGTAGGTTTGATATTACTATTAATTTGAAAACCTGGCATATATTTATAATTACACTTCTGCAATCTTATTTCATTTATAATATCTTTACTCCTACCCCAAAGATATACTCTTCCATGCAAAAAATGAGAAGAATTGATGGCTAAAGATGTACCCAAAGAACCAGATCCTATAAAAGCAATATCCATAATTATAAAAAAACCTTTTTAACAAATAAATCAAATAAAAACAAAAAAACAAACACTATCATTCCAATATAACTAAATGTATGAACTGCCTGAAGTATACTAAAAAAATAATCAGGTATATCTAAAATAGATGACACATCAAAAAACAACAACATTACTTGTTTTTTTGAAACACAAGACAAACTATATCCAGAAAGAGAAACAATAAAAGCAAATAAAAATAAAAATTTCTCTATCCAAAACAATTTAGTATAAAAACCAAAAACAAAGAAGTACAATATCATAAAAAACAACACAAAACCTATAGTTTTATGCATAGAAAATACAAAAAATTTAAACAAACCAGAAGGTATATAGACCATATAAGCTGATATAAATGTGTTGAGTAACACAAACACTACAACTATAAATTTAAAAAACATTATCAATATAAATCAAAACAAATTTATAAAATCAACATCAATTTTCTTTAATTATCATATTCTTTGTAAACATGTGTTATTTCATAAAACATAGGAGAATATATTTATGAACCACAGAATAACCGAAATAAGAGGAATTATGTCAATAATTAATTCCTCTAAAGATTTTTTCATAAGACGCGCTAACTTGAATTATTTCAGGTTAGTTTGCTTTACATTATCTTTGTTGTTTGTTGCAGTAATAGCAACAGAATCAGCAGTAGGAATAGTAAAGGCTTCTTATATTGAACATTACAACATAATTAATTTATCTTCATCTGTTTTTTTTATAGGAATAGTTTTGTCATTATTAATAATAGCCTGCTTCTTAGTAACTTTAACTTTATATAAGAAAATCATAATAAACGAATTTCAAAGCTTATTGTTTGCCAGCGCAATGACACAAGGAAGCTTGTTTTTTGTCATTTTAGATAAAAATATGAACATTTTATATAAAGATTATAACAGCGTTGCTATTATTGGAGATAGTATAAACTGTGATAATTTCTTACATAAAATACTCAAACAAGAAGACAAAATCGAATACATAAAAAAATGCATAAAAAACGAAGAGGACACTTCAGTAAAACATTTAATGGAAATAAATGGATTACCAAATGATTTAGAAATACACTTAACATCGTTAAAACGTCCTAATGGATTTTTTAGTTTAAAAGCCTTACCTGTAAATAAAAAAGATGATTAATATAAGATTGACATTTTCAAATAAAAATTATAATACTTACATGCTTGATTTCATAGATTAAATATGTTTAGAACCGGTTTTGGATATGATGTTCACAAATTAAAATCTCAGTCAGAGTCTAGTAAGGGTTTTGTAGTGCTATGTGGAATTAATATTAATTCACCAAGAGATGTGATATCTCATTCCGATGGAGATGTTGCATTTCACGCATTATCAGATGCTTTGATTGGAGCTTGTGGTATGGGTGATATAGGTCTTTATTTTCCAGATAACAAAGAAGAATTTAAAAACATGAATTCATCTTTAATTTTGCAAAAATCTCATGATTTAGTTATAAAAAGTGGATATGAATTGCAAAATATCGATATTACAATAACTTGCAAGACTCCAAACTTTTCTAATCATAGAAATGAAATGATACAAAAGACTTGTGAGATTCTTAATCTAACAAGATCATCTTTTAACTTGAAAGGAAAAAGCTCAAATGGTGTGAATGACGAAGGTAATTCAGATGCTATATCAACTTATGCTATTGTTTTGTTGAAGAATTTAAGTGATTAAAATAGAATTTCAGTATGGATTTATTTGTGAGTATGATTGCAACGAAATTGATGGATACACTTTACTAGAGTCTTATACCAAACTGTCTTCTTGCCCAAAAGATTTTACTGCATTAGCTTTAAATGTTAATGGCAATATAATTGATTTAAGAGATAAAGTAAAAAAAGATTCATATGTCTATTTTATAACTCCACAACAAGAAGAAGGTCTTGAAATAATAAGGCATGATTGTGCGCATATATTAGCTAATGCAGTTAAAAACCTCTATCCATCTGCTAAAATAGCAATAGGCCCAACAAACAGTGAAGGCTTTTTTTATGATTTTGATACAGAAACACCAATAGGAGAAGAAGAACTAAAAAATATAGAGAAAGAGATGCATTCAATTGTAAAAAAGAATCATCATATACAAAAAATAGAATCAAGTAAGAGTGATGCTTATAATCTTTTTAAACAAAAAAATGAAACTTATAAAATAGAAATCTTAAACAAAATACCAAAAGATGAAATTGTAACTTTATACAAACAAGGTGAGTTTATTGATCTTTGCAGGGGACCACATGGTAAAACCACAGGTTTTATAAAAAACTTTAAATTAACCAAGGTTTCAGGAGCATATTGGAAATCAGACTCTAATAATAAAATGCTTACAAGAATTTGTGGTACTGCTCATTATACAAAACAAGAACTTAAAGACCATTTCAATAAAATAGAAGAAGCAAAAAAAAGAGATCATAGAATCCTAGGTTCAAAAATGGAATTGTTTCATTTACAAGAAGATTCTAAGGGTGGTGTTTTTTGGCATCCTAGAGGATGGGCTTTATATTTAAAATTACAAGATTATATAAGAAAAAAACTCCAAACTTTTGATTATCAAGAAATCAGAACACCATCGCTTTTAGATAAAAAATTGTGGGAAAAGTCTGGTCATTGGGATAAATTTGCTGAAAATATGTTTGTAACTGGATCAGAAAATGAAACATTGGCTATCAAACCAATGAATTGTCCTGGTCACGTTCAAATATTCAAAAGTAAAATAAGAAGTTATAAGGATTTACCAATAAGATTTTCTGAATTTGGTTCTTGCACAAGAAATGAACCTTCTGGTTCTTTGTATGGATTAATGCGAGTTAGAGAGTTCGTTCAAGATGATGCGCATATTTTTTGTACGCAAGATCAAATAACAAATGAAACTATTCTATTCTGTAATATGCTCAGAGAAGTTTATAAAGAATTAGGATTTAATGATTTTTTTATAAAATTTGCTGATAGGCCAAAAAACAAGTCTGGTTCAGAAGATGTTTGGAACAAAGCTGAAAATTGCCTAAAAACAGCAATAAATGATTCTGGTTTATCTTATACAATCAATTCAGGTGAAGGAGCTTTTTATGGTCCAAAATTGGAATTTGTTTTAAAAGATGCAATAGGGAGAAATTGGCAGTGCGGAACATTACAACTTGATTTTGTATTACCCGAAAGACTTGGAGCTCAATATATTGGATCAGATGGTTTTAAACATTACCCTGTAATGATTCACAGAGCTATACTAGGAACATTTGAAAGATTTATAGGGATATTAATAGAGCATAATAACGGTAAAATACCCATATTTATATCTCCAACACAAGTTGTTGTTGTTACAATAAATAATAGCGTTGATGATTACGCTCAAAACTTAATTAACATCTTGAAAAAAAACAATATAAGCAGTATTTTAGACAACAGAAACGAAAAAATAAATTACAAAATACGTCAACATTTAACAATGAAAATTCCATTTATATGGGTAGTAGGTGAAAACGAGAAAAAAGATTCTACAGTTTCGGTTAGAGATTTCTCGGGATCATCAAAAGTTCTTCTAATAGAAGAAGCTTTAAATTTGTGTTATAAATAATTTTTTATAAAGGAGAAATTTTGCAAACAAAAAAAAATAAAGGACCTAAAATTAATTCAGAAATTAAATTTCCAAAAATAAGATTAATAGGAGTAGAAGGTGATTCTATAGGAGTTTTGAAAATAAAAGAAGCATTAGAGTATGCTCAAAAAAATAATTTAGATCTAGTAGAAGTTTCTTCTATATCAGATCCTCCTGTATGTAAAATAATGGATTATGGTCGTTTTAAATATGAAAATCAAAAAAAAACAAATACAAACAAGAAAAAACAAAAAACAACTCTAATCAAAGAAATAAAGATGCGTCCAAACATAGGTGAAGGTGACTATATTATAAAACAAAAGAAAATAGTGGAGTTTATATCTAATGGAAACAAAGTTAGGGTTTTTCTTAAGTTCAGAGGAAGAGAAATTGTTCATAAATCTATAGGGCTTAATCTATTAACAAGACTATCCAATGAATTAAGTGATATTGCAACAGTGATAAAGGAACCAGGAGGTGAAGGACACCAGATATTAATGGTATTATCACCTATAAAAAAATAGAATTCATTTATTTAAAATATCAATATAACTGCGTATAGAATTTTCCAATCCACAAAATATTGATTCAGATATTAGTTCATGACCTATAGAAACTTCATTAATATCAATATTATCAATCAACAATTTCAAGTTATATAAGTTTAAATCATGTCCAATGTTTACTAGAAGACCTAATGATTGAGCTAGTTTGGCTGAGTTTAATAATTTATTTAATTCTAAATCTCTTTTGTTATCATCATAAAATGAATTTGCATATTGCTTTGTGTGAAGCTCAACTCCATCAGCGCCAACAGACTTAATATATTTAATGCTATCTTCTTCTGTATCAGAAAAAACAAATACTTTAACACCTACTTTTCTTAGTTTTTGTACAAATGAATAACAGTCTCCATCATATTCCCTAACCCAACCTCTTTGTGTTGTTTTCTCATTAACTCTTATTACTGGCACTATTGTAAATTGGAAAACATTACATTCTATAACTGACTTCAGCAAATCATCCCTAAGATCACCTTCTATATTTAGATTTATATAACCTTTTTTAAAAATTTTCATACAAGATATATCGTATATATCTTGTATTTTACAATGACGATTATCAGCTCTAGGATGCATAGTTACACTTTTACAACCAGAATCAAAACAAACTTGTACAGCCCTTTTAAGATTAGGTACTTCTTTGTTTCTTGAATTTCTCACAAGTGCTATTTTGTCAATATTTACACTAAGCTTAGTTTTATT
This sequence comes from Anaplasmataceae bacterium, assembly GCA_965216745.1. Taxonomy (GTDB): domain Bacteria; phylum Pseudomonadota; class Alphaproteobacteria; order Rickettsiales; family Anaplasmataceae. Next base: position 206,655 of record OZ244191.1, read on the forward strand.
TTTCATTTTTTATTAAACATTATTAAAAGTATTTTTATATTTCAAAGAAATAGTAAATTTTTAAATTAAAATTATCACATATGAGTTTTAATTTTTTATATTAATTTCCCATCATTTAGAACCTTCTTTTGTTTTGTTTTCTGATTTTTGATCATCATTATTATCTAAATCATTTGAATTAGATTTATTTTCAAAATCTTTAGAAACATCTAAATCTTCTTTATTTTTATCTTCTCTATTCTTATCTTTTTCAACTTTTTCTTCTCTGTTCTTTCTATTCTTATTAAGAATTTCCGAAACAGAGTTTATTGTAATTTTTATATCAACACCCTGTGAAACAGTAACACTTAAAGTTGAATTATTTAAATCAACTTTTGTAACAACTCCTATTATGCCACCGGAATTAATTATTTTATCTCCCTTACAAATTGATTCTATCATATTTTTATGTGATTTAATCTTTTTGTTATGTGGCCTAATCAATAAAAAATAAAATATAACAAAAATCAATATCAAAGGTATAAAACTAACTATTGGGGATGCTGAAGATGATTCAGCACCTTGTGCCAAAGCATCAAAACTAAAAATATTAAACATAAAAAATCTCCTGTAACACTTAATTAATATTATGCAAATAATGCTACAATAAACAACCAAAGTTTTTTATACACAATAATTTATTCAAAAACTTCCCAAATATTTTTTTACATTAAAATAATTTTATGTAGAATTTTAATTAGTGGTAAGCTTTACGACCGCTTTTTATATATAAAAAAGAGGAAAGTCCGGACTCCACGGGAAAATGACTACGGATAACGTCCGTCAAGAGTAATCTTAGGGAAAGGGCAACAGAAAATATACCGCCTATATAGGTAAGGTTGAAATGGCGTGGTAAGAGCACACCGCATATTTGGCAACAATTTATGGCATTGTAACCCCAGTCAGGAGCAAGACTAAAAAATGGCTTTTTTCTCGATTTAAGCCAAGGTGAGTCGCAAGATGCGTTCAGTAATGTTCGTACAAGATGAATGGTCGTATATAAACAGAATCCGGCTTATTGCTTACCCATTCATTAAACATAAATAGTTTGTTAATTGTGATATTTTATAGTACATATTCACAATAGAAATATTTTTATAAAATAACATGACAAAACCCTATACAATAATACATCATGAACACGAAGTAGTAGTAGTAGGAGCAGGAGGCTCTGGATTAAGAGCTACTTTTGGAATGTCAGAATCTGGTTTATCTACGGCATGTATATCTAAAGTTTTTCCCACAAGAAGCCATACTGTTGCAGCACAAGGAGGAATAAGTGCTGCTCTTGGAAATATGTCAGAAGATGACTGGAGATGGCACATGTACGATACAATAAAAGGTTCTGATTGGTTGGGGGATCAAGATTCTATAGAATATATGTGTAAAAATGCAATTCAATCCGTTATTGAGCTCGAACACTATGGGGTCCCATTCTCTAGAAATACCGAAGGTAAAATATATCAGAGACCATTTGGTGGAATGACAACACATTACGGCAAAGGAAAAGAACCTGCATATAGAACTTGTGCAGCAGCAGATAGAACAGGACATGCAATATTACATACTCTTTATCAACAATCTTTAAAATTTAATGCTGAATTTTATATAGAATATTTCGTAATAGATTTGATAATAGACGAAAACAAAAATTGTGTTGGAGTTGTTGCATGGAATTTGATGGAAGGAAGTATACACGTATTCAAATCTAAAATTGTTGTATTAGCAACAGGAGGATATGGAAGAGCTTATTTTTCTGCAACAAGCGCACACACATGTACAGGAGATGGTGGTGGAATGGCAATAAGGGCAGGTATACCATTACAAGACATGGAATTTGTTCAGTTTCACCCAACCGGTATATATGGTTGCGGATGTTTAATAACAGAGGGTGCAAGAGGTGAAGGAGGTTATCTAACAAATTCTGAAGGAGAAAGATTTATGGAAAGATACGCACCATCAGCAAAAGATTTAGCTTCAAGAGATGTTGTTAGTAGGTCAATAACAATGGAAATTATAGAAGGAAGAGGAGTAGGTGAACTTAAAGATCATGTATACCTTAACTTACATCACATAGATCCTTCTGTTATAGATGAAAGGTTGCCAGGAATAAGAGAAACTTCTGAAATTTTTGCAGATATAGATGTAACAAAAGAACCAATACCAATAATTCCCACAGTACACTACAACATGGGTGGTATACCAACAAATTATCATGGAGAAGTTCTTTCATCAAGTTCAAAAAAAGTAAATGGATTAATGTCAATAGGTGAATCAGCATGTGTTTCTGTTCATGGAGCAAATAGACTTGGTTCTAATTCTTTGTTAGATTTGGTTGTTTTTGGAAGAGCTGCAGCTATAAAAGCTAAAGAATTAATAAAAAAAGAAGAAAGTTTTCCAGAAATAAGTAATGAGAAAATAGATTATATTATCAATCGATTTGATAATATACGTAACTCATCTGGTGATTTAAAAGTTAGCGATATTAGAATTAAAATGCAAAAAACGATGCAAACAAACGCTGCTGTTTTCAGAAAAAAAGATCTTCTTTCTGAAGGTAGAGATAAAATTCACGAAACAACAAAAATGTATAAAGATATAAAAATATCAGATAAAAGTATGGTTTGGAACAGTGAGTTGGTAGAAGCTTTGGAATTAGAAAACATGCTTTATCAATCTGTTGCAACTATAGAATCAGCATTAATAAGAGAAGAAAGCAGAGGTGCTCATGCAAGAGAAGATTACCCTAATAGAAATGATAAAGATTGGATGAAACACACTTTATGCTACATCAATCATCAAAACCTAGAAGTTAATTTCGATTGGAGAGAAGTTTCTATGGAAACTAATGAAGTAGAAAACTTCCCTCCAAAAAACAGGGTTTATTAGATTTATATAATCACTTAAACTTTTTTTGGATTAATCATTTCTTTTGGTATAACCCATTTTTCAAAATCAATCTCTGATAATCCCATTTCTAAATAAGATTCTCTCAATGTTATACCTTTTTCATGTGCATTTTTAGCTATTTTAGAAGATAAATCATATCCTATTTTATTAGTTAATGCAGTTACTAGCATCAATGAATTTTCAACATGATCTTTGATTTTATTTATATTTGGCTCTATTCCATTAATACATTTATCAGAAAAACTTATACAAGAGTCACTTATTAAGTTTATGGACTGTAATATGTTGTATATTATCATAGGACTACATACATTTAACTGTAGTATACCACCTTGTATACAACCCAAATTCACAGCAGTGTTGTTTCCTACAACTTGAGAACAAGACATAATAACAGCTTCACATTGAGTTGGATTAACCTTTCCTGGCATAATTGAAGAACCAGGTTCATTTGCAGGTAAATTAAGTTCACCAAAACCACACCTAGGACCAGAAGATAAAAGTCTTATATCATTTGCTATTTTTATTAAAGAAGTTGCAATACAACTTAAAATACCACTTAACTCAACAAATAAATCTCTAGAAGATAAAGCTTCAAATTTATTTTTTGCTGTATTAAAATCAATTCCTGTTTCTTTTCTTATTTCACTAGCTATCTTATCTGAAAAACCTTCTATTGAATTAATACCTGTTCCAACAGCAGTTCCTCCCTGAGCCAAATTCAAAAGAGAAGGAAAGAATCTATTGATTCTTTCTAAATTACTTTCTATCTGAGAAACATAAGAAGAAAATTCTTGTCCTAAAGTCAATGGAGTTGCATCTTGTATGTGAGTTCTTCCAATCTTAACAATATCATTAAATTCTAAACTTTTTCTCTTTAATGAAGATTTAATATATTCTAAAGAAGGTTTTAATAATTCTTTTATTTTTATTGCACAGCATATATGCATTGCTGTTGGAAATGTATCATTAGATGATTGTGAAAGATTAACATGGTCATTTGGATGAACTGGTTTTTTTGTTCCAATTTCACCTCCCATTTTTTGTATAGCTATATTTGATATCACTTCATTAACATTCATATTTGTTTGAGTTCCAGAACCTGTCTGCCAAACAGATAAAACAAAATTATCATTATGTTTTTCATCTATAACTTCATCAGCAGCTTCCAAAATTGCATCTTTTATATTTTCAGAAATAGAATTAAATTGAAAATTAACTTTTGCAGCACATTTTTTTATTATAGCAATTGATTTAATAAGTTCTATTGGTATTAATTCGTTACTTATATTGAAATTTTGTATTGATCTCTGTGTCTGAGCTCCCCATTTTTTATCAACACTTACTTTTATATAACCAATTGAATCATATTCTTCCCTATAATCTGACATAAAACTATACACATAAAAATTATTATTGTAATTCAATAATAATTATTATCAAATCATTTAAAAAACAAAAACAAAAACAAAAAAATAAATTTATTAACAGTAAAAAAACATATTCATAAAAGTTTAAGTTGATATTATTTTACATTAATATTAGAATTGTACTTATAATCGTAAAAAAAAGGTTTAATAAGTGAAATATTTTTTAATAATACTAGTATCACTTATATCATCAATTTTATCTTCTTGTTTTCTATCTTCAGATTTTAATTCATTATTATATTCCGTCGGTATTTTAGCAAAAGATTTTTTAATTACAATATTACCTTTTATAATTTTTTTATTAATACTAACAAGTTTTATAAAACTAAAGTCTAATTCATTTAAATCATTTTTTTACTTGGTTTTTTTCTCTTACATTTCATCATTAATTTGTGTTTGGTTTTCTCATAGTATAAGTTATTTAATAATAAATAATTCACATTCAATACTTGAAATAAAAAAATCTGAAGTACCATTAGAACTTTTATTTAAATTAAAAATACCATATATATTTAACAACTATCAAGCTTTAATATTATCAATAATAACAGGTTTTTTATTAAAGAAAAAACTAAACAAAGAAAAAGTTGAAGCAATACAAGAAAAAATACAAAAAATATCAAATATACTAATACAATATTTTGTAAAACCAATAGTACCTTTCATAATATGTGGTTCAACCACAAAGTTGTTTTCTGATGGTGATGTTAATCAAATATTTTTAGGTTATGGTTATATATTGTTATTATTTTTTATATTGGCTTATTTATACATTGGTACTTGGCATTTCCTGATATTAAAACTTGGATTAAAAGAATTGAAAGAATTAATTCCTCCATATTTAATAGGATTAAGCACTGCTTCAAGTGCTGTTGCTTTACCTTTGCTTATACAAGCTGTTGAAAAAAACTCTAAATCACCACAGTTATCAAGACCATTTATACCTATTTTAATAAACATACATCCTTTGGGAAATCATGTTCTTTTTCCTATAATAATAAATTACCTAGGTTGTATTTTTAATGACGAAATATCAATCGGATTAAATGTTGATTATATTTTATTTTCTTTGAAATATTCTTTGGCTGTATTTACTTCTGCTGGAGTTCCTGGTGGAAGCGGTGTTGTAATAGAACCTGTATTAAAAAATACTCTAATGTTTTCAGATACAATATTCTCTATTCTTCTTTCTATATACACATTACTAGATTTAGTAGCAACGCCAACAAATATGTTAGGAAACAATGCTTTTGTATGCTTTGCATCAAAAGTGATTGATAAAGATAAAAAAAATAAAATAAAAAAATGAATTAAATAGAGTAATACATTCAATATAATTGTTCAAAAAACATCAATTAAAGTACATAATATAAAATAATTTATATTACAAACATTAAATATACTATTTATTAACAAGTACAAAAAATATTTTTGTTTATATTAAAAAACATAAAACAAAAACTTATCAACAATAATCTACAAAACAAAAAACAAGGAATACCCTCAAAATAAAATACTTGTTTTAAAACTTATAAACAAATAATTATCTTTAATACAAGTGTTCAAAAATAGTTCAAAAACTATTTTAAACACTTAAAAGTGTGTACTATTATTTATTATAATATAATATAATATTATATATGATTATTCATAACACTATAAAAGGTCTTAACAAATCTAGAAAACCTCCTGTATGGTTCATGAGACAAGCAGGTAGATATTTACCTGAATATCATGATGTTTTTGATAAAAAAAATGATTTCTTTGATGTTTGTTTTGATTTAGAATCTTCTTCTAAAATAACAATGCAGCCAATAAATAGATTTAATCTTGATGCTGCAATAGTTTTTTCTGATATATTGGTTATACCTATAGCATTAGGTTGTAAAGTTGATATAAAAAAAGGAATAGGACCTCAAATAAAAACAATTAAATCTTTTGATGAAATTTCTTTTTCACCAGATAAAATATTTTCTCTGTACGAAACTTTTAAATGTGTTAGAAATATACTTGATCCTTATAAATCATTGATAGGTTTTGCTGGTTCACCTTGGACTATATGTACTTATATGATTGGTGGAGTTGGAAAAGATGCTGTACAAAAAACTAAAAGATATGCTCGTCAAAATAAACATGAGTTCAAGAAAATAATTGATTTAGTTACTAAAGCAACTATCCACCATTTAAAAAACCAACAATTAAATGGTGCAGACGTACTACAATTGTTTGATAGCTTGTGTTATGATTTAAATGAATATGAATTTGAAGATTTTGTAATATATCCTACTAAAGAAATATGCAGTAATTTAGAATGTCCAGTAATAGGTTTTCCAAAAGGTTGCGGTGTTAGAATATTAGATTATATAAAAAAAACAAAAATAGATTGTATTAGTGTAGATTATACTATACCAATAAAATGGGCTTTTTCTAATATAGATATACCAATACAAGGTAACCTTGATCCAAATATACTTGCTTATTCTGATGAATATGAGATACAAAAAAAAACAATTGATATAATTAATTGTTTTAATTATCATGAAAATTGTTTTATATTTAATTTAGGTCATGGTATTATAAAGGATACACCAGTAAAAAATATTTATGTTGTTTTAGATACAATAAATAAATTTTTTAAATAGTTGATTTAATTATTTTTTGTAAAAATAAAAAATATATATTTTCCTCCAAATAATCTCCAATCATTTTTTAATGATTGATTTTTAATTTTTTATTCTATTGGTTTTTAAATGAGTAATAACGATAAATCTAAAAGTGATTCAAAAAATGACAAATCTAAGAATGACTTAAATAATAATTATATTTATATAGAAGACTTAAGAAAAATGTCTCATGTAGAATTGATGAAAAAAGCTGATACTTTTGGAGTAGCAAATATTTCAGGAATGATGAAGCAAGATATGATTATGAGTATAATTAGGTCTAATTATGAGTCTGGTAAAAAAATAATAAGTGAAGGTGTTGTTGAAATAATGAATGACGGTTTTGCATTCGCTAGGTCTTCTTACTACAACTATTCACCTAGCTCTGATGATATGTACATATCTCCAAACAAGGTTAGAAAATTGTCATTGAAAACTGGTGATATAATAAAAGGAGAAATTCGTATACCTAAAAAGGATGAAAGGTATTGTTCTTTAGTTGAAGCAATAACAATAAATGATGTAAACGTTTCTTTGATCAAGAGGTATATACATTTTGACAGCCTTAAAGCTATTTATCCTAATAAGCAATTAGTTCTAGAAACATCTACTCCTTTTAGGGAATTTGGTAATTCTCGTGATATCAGTGGTAGAACTGTAGATATATGTTCTCCTTTCGGTATAGGTCAAAGAGCTCTTATAGTTGCACCACCAAAAACTGGTAAGACTTTTTTAATGCAAAACATAGCTCATTCTATATCTGTTAATTATCCTGATATAAATTTGATAGTTTTATTGATAGGAGAACGTCCTGAAGAAGTAACTGATATGGAAAGGTCTGTTAATGGTGAAGTTGTAAGCTCAACATTTGATGAACCAGCTCAAAGACATGTTCAGTTATCAGAAATAATAATAGAAAAGGCCAGAAGAATGGTTGAAATGAACAAAGATGTTGTAATATTATTGGATTCAATAACTAGGCTTGCGAGAGCTTATAATGCTGTTATACCTTCTTCTGGTAAGGTTTTGACAGGTGGAGTTGATTCTAATGCATTGCAGAGGCCTAAAAGGTTTTTTGGAGCAGCAAGAAATATTGAAAATGGTGGTTCTTTAACTATTATAGCAACTGCTTTGATAGATACTGGTTCTAGAATGGATGAAGTTATATTTGAAGAATTTAAAGGTACTGGTAATTTGGAAATATTATTAGATAGAAGAATATCAGACAAGAGAATTTTTCCATCAATAGATATACTAAAATCAGGAACTAGAAGAGAGGAATTGCTTTATGATAAAAATAAAATTAGTAAAATTTGGATATTAAGAAGAATATTAGCACCAATGGGTTCTGTTGATGCAATGGAATTTTTACATAATAAACTTCTCAAAACCAAAAACAATTCCGAATTTTTTGAATCAATGAAAAGTTCATAATTTGGTGGATTTAAATATAATAAGAACTGATGATAAATTAATTCAAACAATAAATCTTTGTTTTGATATTAAGAAATCAGTATATATATATTCTTCTAATGTTTTATTTATAGAATTAATTTATAGTAGATTAATTAAAAGTGGTATCAGTGTAAATAACAATAGTATATTAAAAGAAAAAAAAATATCTTATTATATACAGTATCTAAATAAATCATCCTCTTTGAAATGTGACTTAGATGATATAAAATTAAATCATGATTATATTTGTTATGAATTTGAATTTTTGAGTGATTATTTGAATATAATATACAAAGAATCATACAAATCAATTGATTTATACAGAGAGAAATTTTTTTCTTATTTGATGAGTTTTTGTGTTGAATCTAATGATTTAGATGGAATAAATTTCTTGTCATTAGAAAAACTTAAATCAAAAGATTGTTTTTTTGATAATATAATACTATATGATGATATAGAATGTAATAATGCTAAAAAAGCTTTTTTTATTTTTGAATCTAAAAAAAATATACCACATTGGTTTTATAAATATAGTTTTAAATTAATTAATAAACACTACTTAATTAATAAAAAGAATAATTTAAGTTATTCTATTTATCTACCAAGTGATTTGATTCCAAAAAAATTGACACCAAAGATGATTTTTTATTTAATCAATAAACCAACGGATTTTTATTATAGATATATTTTAAATATAAAGAAAAATAAAAAAACATTTAACAGTATTGTTATTGATATAATAAATAAATACAATGATTTTAAAAACAATGATGAATTTTTGAAATTTGCTATTTCTAATCTCAATGATGTTTTTTTTATTGATTTTTTTAAAAAAAATAGAGCTATTTGCTTGATTAATGGTTTTATATCATTTTATAATAATGTTTATTTGAAAAATAATTATGATATAAATAGAAAATATAATATTATTATACATAATAAATCTATAGAAGTATATTTGGATTTTATTTCAAAAACAGAAGACGGAAGTGTTGTTTTTTTTGATTTAATTTTTAATTCAAAGCTTCCATCTTATACTGAAATAAATGGTTCTATATTTTCTTTTTTTGCTTTAAAATGTTTTGCTTTGAGTAAGTTTTATGAATTCTCTAAAATAAAACCTTTTTTAGTTTTAATTAAAGATGGTGAATTTTTATTAAAAAGTGTAAATGATGTTGATTCTATATGTATAAATTTTGAAAATAATATAGAATGTTTTTTTGAAAGTATTGTTGATGGTTTTTTTATAAACTTAAAACATGATTATAACTTTGTTTAATTTTTCTTATATTTGGAGGTTTTTTTGAGTAGATTAGTTTTAGTACATCAGGGTGATGCAGAGCAAGGAATGAGGTCTTTAAAGAAGTTATTACAAGTTGAAGGTGTTTCACCTGGTAAAAAAAGGTTTTTTAAAACTAAATCTCAGATTCGTTACGAGTCTAAATCAACTAGGAAGTCTAATTCTAAAGTTGATTCTAAAAGGTTTTGTAATGGTTTTGCAAAAATTGAAAAACAATAGTTTTATTATTTAATTAAATTTAATTTTGTTTGATTCTTCAATTGTATTAATTAGACCTCAGATAGAAGTAAACTTAGGATCTGTAGCTAGATCTATGGGTAATTTTGGTTTAAAAGATCTAAGAATAGTTTCTCCTTTATGTGATTATTTAGGTAATGTTTCATTAGCGACATCATGTAATTTTAGTCAAATTTTATATAATTCAAAAGTATATAGCAATATTTCTGATTCTATTTCTGAATTTAATGTTGTTTTTGCATTATCTCATAGAAAAAGATCTATATACAAAGAATACGTTTCTTCTAGAGAAATTGATTTAAAATCAAATAAAAAATATGCTTTTTTATTTGGTCCAGAAAGTTCTGGTCTTACAAATGATGATATTATGTTTGCAGATAAAATTATATATATAGATACTTTAGGTTCAATGAATTTATCGCATTGTGTTTCTATTTTATGCTACGAATTATTTTTGAAAAATAGATCTGAGTTTGAATTTAAAAATGAAGATTTGGATAAAAAAAATAAAATTGAATCAATAGCAAACAAACAAGATTTAAATTATTTATATGAATATATATATAATATATGTGGCAAATCAAGTAAAATAAAAAATGCATTATTGAGTTTTATTTCAGTTTTGATTAGATCTAATTCAACGAAAAAAGAAATAAAAAGTATTTATGGGTTATTTAACTATATTTTAAATATAAAATGAGGTATTTTTAAAACATTGTTATTTGTAGTTGATATTTTTGTTATATTTTATTAGAATTATTGTTGTTTATTCTTGCGGATGTGGCGGAATTGGTAGACGTGCCAGGTTTAGGTCCTGGTGAGCTTTGCTCTTGGGGGTTCGAGTCCCTTCATCCGCATTTTTTAGGTTTTTAAGTGTCCGGTAGCATCACTAAAGATATAAATATTTCTTCTGAAGTTTCTTATGATTCATCTGAAAGTAGTTTTTATTTAAAAAAAAGCAATGCGAGATGTGATATAATTTCCATTGATGGTTTGAAGAGGAAATTGAAAATAACATTAAAAAACTCTTATATTTTTGATTTATATAAAAAAGATTTACAAGAAATAATTCCTACATATGAAATGCATGGTTTTAGGAAAGGTAAGATTCCTTTTGATGTTCTTCATAGATCAAAAGGAAAATATTTTTTTGAAAAAGCTATAAAGGAACATGTTAATTTATCTATTTCTGAATGTATTGATGTTTTAAATGCTACAAATGATGTAAAGATTGATAAACTTGATTACTCTATGAAAGATGACCTTGTTATTGATATACAATTGGAGTTAAAAACATCTATTCCAGATATTGAACCAAGTAAATTAAGTGTTGTTAAGAAGAAAGTTGAAGTTACTGAAGATTTTATAGAAGAAGTTATTGATAAATATTACTCTTATTTTTCAGTAGATGATAAAGAAAATAGTTATCCAGTAGAAGGTGACTTAGTTTTGGTAGATTATAGTATTTATTTTAATAATAAAAAATTAGCTAAATCTTCTTTTTCTAATGTACGTTTGAAACTTGGTTCTCAAAAACAAATAATAGGGTTGGAAGATTATATAAAACAAAAAAAGATAGGTGATTCTTTTGATGTTTATCATGAAAACACTAAATTTGAAGGTGTAGTTATTACTTACAAAGTTATATTAAATGATATAATGAAATATGATAAAGATGCTTATAAAAATTCTTTTTACGGTAAAATAGATTTACCTAAAGTAATAGAAGATTTAAAAGACAAGTATCAAAAAAAAATAGATTTTCTATGTACTCAAGAGTGTAGAAAAGATATTTTAAAAGAAATTGATAAAAATTATAATTTTGATATACCAAGCAATGTTTTGAAAAAACAAGATTCAGTTTTAGATAAAAAAGATTCTGTTTTTCGTGTTAAAATGTCTATGATTATTAATGATTTTGCTAATAAAAATAATATAATTGTCACAGATGAAGAAATACAAAATAATCTTAAAGATTACATTGATGATGATCCTTCTTTGTTAGATGTTATTTATTATTCTAAAAATAAAATAAATTACGATGCTTTTAAAAGAATGAAATCAATTGTTGGTGCTATTATTATTGAAAACAAAGTATTAGATTTTATAATATCAAAATCTAATATATCATATAAAGATGTTTCTTTTTCTGATTTTAAGGATTCAAATAAAGAATCTTTTTTTTAATGTTTTTGAGGTTTTTTTATGTCTTATTCTCATCTTGTGCCAATTGTTGTTGATCAAACAGGTAGATCTGAACGTTCTTATGATATATATTCAAGACTTCTGAAGGATAGAATTATTTTCTTAAAAGGTCCAATAGAGGATGAAGGAGCTAGTTTAATAATAGCTCAGTTGCTTTTTTTGGAGGCTGTTAATCCTGAAAAAGAAATTTTTATTTATATAAATTCTCCAGGTGGAGTTGTCACTTCTGGTTTGTCAATATATGATACAATTCAATACATTAAACCAAAAGTTTCAACTGTTTGTGTTGGCCAAGCAGCATCTGCTGCTTCATTGATATTAATGTCAGGTGAGCCTGGAATGAGGTATGCTCTTCCAAATTCAAGGGTTATGATACATCAACCATCAGGTGGTTATAGTGGTCAAGTCACTGATATGCAAATACATTTGAATGAAGTTTTACATTTAAAAAAAAGATTAAATGATTTATATTCACAACACACAAAACAAGATATTTCTATTATAGAAAAGTCTATGGAACGTGATACATTTATGTCAGCTGAGGAGTCTGTTGAATTTGGTTTAGTAGATAAAGTTATATATAAAAGTAGTGGTGCTCATGGTTGACAATAATAAAAATGATGATTTTTGTTCCTTTTGCGGAAGGAGTAAAAATAACGTTGATAAAATGATAGCTGGTGCAGATAAATCTTTAATCTGTAACTACTGCGTTAATCTTTGTGTTAGTATTTTAAATAAAAATGGTTTATCTTCTTCTAATAAAAGATTGAATTTAGATTTTCAAAACAAATTAAAACCATCTTCTATATATGATATATTAGATTCATATATTATAGGTCAGGATAAAGCAAAAAAGATTTTATCTGTTGGTGTTTATAATCATTATAAAAATGTAAACTATTTAGATGATGAGGTTGAAATTGATAAGTCTAATATATTATTGATTGGACCAACTGGATGTGGCAAAACTCTTTTTGCTAAAACTTTGTCTAGGTTGCTTAAAGTGCCTTTTGTTATATGCGATGCTACAACTTTAACTCAGTCTGGTTATGTTGGTGATGATGTTGAAACTATACTTGCTAGATTGCTTCAAGCTTCAGATTACGATGTTGATGCAGCTCAAAGGGGAATAATATGTATTGATGAGGTTGATAAGATATCATTTTCTAAATCTGACAATACATCAACAACAAGAGATGTTTCAGGAGAGGGAGTTCAACAAGCTTTACTGAAAATAATGGAAGGTACAATTTCTTTTGTACCACCTCAAGGTGGAAGGAAACATCCACAGCAAGAAAACATACAAATAGATACAACTAATATATTATTTATATTTTGTGGAGCTTTTATAGGTTTAGAAGATATAATAAAACTAAGAACAAAAGGATCTTCTTTTGGTTTTGGCTGTGATGTTGGAAGTGATAAGTCTGATGATTCTCTGTTACATAAAGTTCATCAAGAGGATTTAATAAAGTATGGATTAATACCTGAGTTTGTTGGAAGGTTTTCTGTTATAGCAACTTTAGATGATCTGTCGGAATCTGATTTGGTTAGGGTGATGGTAGAACCTAAAAATTCAGTAGTTTCTCAATACAAGAAGTTGTTAGAAATAGATAATCTTGATATAGAGTTTTCTGATAATTCTTTGATTGAAATAGCTAAATTTGCTATAAAACAAAAAGTAGGTGCCAGAGGTATTAGATCTGTCATTGAAAATGTTTTGATGGATATTATGTATAATTCTCCTTATAAAGAAGGGGATAAAATGATAGTAGATAGTGATTTGGTTAAGAAAAATATTTTAAAGTATGAGTGATGATTATGATATTACGTTATGCTCATGGAACGTCAATTCAGTAAATGCACGTATAGATCAGTTATATTATTTTTTACAAAAAAATAATATAGATATCTTATTATTACAAGAAATAAAATGTGAAGAATCTAAATTTCCTTTTGTTTTTTTTGAGTCTCTAGGTTATAAAAGTATTGTTTTAGGACAGAAATCTTACAATGGAGTGTCTATATCTAGCAAATATCCATTTAAGATAAGTAATAATTCTTTGTTATATGGTGATGGTAATTCTAGATATTTGGAAGTAATAGTTTCTGTGTTAGGTGATTATTTAACTGTATGTAATGTTTATGCTCCAAATGGCAGAAGTTTGGAATCTGATCAGTTTGAGTATAAGTTAAAATTTCTTGATAGTTTGATATGCAGAAAGAAATTACTTATGAGTCAAGGTAAAAATATTATTTTTGCAGGAGACTACAATGTTGCGTTAGATGTTTTAGATGTATACGACGCAAATCAAATGAGTAATTCCTTGTGTTTTAGTGTTAAAGAGCGATCTAAAATGAGATCTATAATTTATGATTTGGATTATATAGATGTTTTAAGGTGTTTTAAACCAGAAATTAAGTGCTTTACATGGTGGGATTATAGAAGTAATAGCTATAGTCGTGATATAGGAATGAGAATAGATTATATTTTTTGTACACCATGGATTTTTGATTGTGTGAAAAGATGTTCAGAAATAAAAGATTTAAGAAGTTTTATAAAGCCATCAGACCACTGTCCGGTTTTAATGAATTTAAACATGAAACAATCATGAAAAAACCCTGTGTCCCATTTTCTCATTCAAAGAATAACCTCTACCCCAAACTGTTTCTATATAACTAACACCGTTGTTTGCTGAAGCGAGTTTATACCTTAGTTTACACATAAATACATCTATTATTTTAGGATCTGATGGTTCATTGTTAGAGTAAAGGTGATTAATAAATTTTTCTTTAGAAACAATAGTTCCTGGTCCATATAAACAAAGAAGCTCAAGCATACCATATTCTTTGTTGGTTAGAGGAACTGGTGTAGAAGATTCAGACATAGTACATATTTGCTTATGGAAATCAAGAGTCATGTTTCCTATCTTAAACAAAGAAGATATATGACCTCTTGTTCTTCTAACTACAGCTCTTATTCTAGATAAAAGCTCATTCTTGTTATGAGGTTTTACAATGTAATCATCAGCACCATACTCTAGTGCTTTCACCTTATAATCAACACCAGAAAGAGCTGATAAAAATATTACTGGAACTTTACATTTTCTATAACGTAATCTAGGCAATAAATCATCTAATGCATCCATGTCCGACAAAACTCTATCAAGTATAATTAAGTCGTAACCATAGTTGCACATATCAAGACCTTCTTGACCAGAATGAGTTACGTCACACATATAACCAGCAGATGTAACTGCGTCTCTAATTTTTTCGGCAACTCTCTTATCATCTTCAACTACTAGAATACGCATAAAACCCCCAGGCCAACTTCCTAAAAAATACAATCATTTGTAAGCAAATAACAAATATTCAATAGAAACGTCAATAAATCTGTTTCTATCAAAGCAACGATAAACACTAATAGCAGAATGAGTATATATATCAAGTCTAAAAACCACAAAATGGTAGTTGTTACTGTTCAAAGTTATCGCGTGTTGTATAAATATCACTAAAGATTTATTTATGCACCAATCTTTGTTTAATTATTAACTATATTGATTGTGTGTTTTGTTAAAATAGTAACTTAGGCGCAGTTGTTTGTTTTGTTGTTTTTTGTATATATGACTAATTTTTTGTTAAAGTCAAAAATTAAGAAAATGATTTTTGTTTTACTTAATTAACAAACGTTGTTATTATGTCACTTTTTTACTTGTATGTATGTTTTTTATATAAGGTTTTTGTTTTTTGGTGTTTGGGTTTAGGTTATAAGGGTTTTTATTTTTTTTGTGTTGCATTTCGACAACACTGTATTTTTTGTTCTTATGTTTTGTTTTTTTTATATTGTTTTTTATATATATTTTAGTTTTTTTGTGTTTCTAATATGTTTGATGTTTTTTTTATATATGGTATAATTCCTCTTTTCATAAGAGGATGATTTGGCAAACACTTCTAGCGCTAAGAAGATGTCTAGAAAGATTATTTCTAGAAATCATATTAATACTTCTAGAAGAAGTAGAATGAAGACATTTATAAACAGAGTTCTAAATGCTGTTCAGTCTGGAGATAAAAATAAAGCTAAGATTGAATTTAATTTAGCTGAATCAGAAATACAAAAATGTGTAAATAAAGGAGTTATAAAAAAGAATAAAAGCTCAAATTCTATATCTAGACTTTCAAGTAAGGTTAAAAATATGTGAATGTATAACAATGTTTGGTTTTTATAGTTTCTGAAAATGTAAGTGTTTTGTTTCTCCTTAATGTTGAATTAAACTCAATTTAATCATTGTACTTTTCACTTGTTAAATGATGTGATAATATAGATTATAGATAATTGCATTTATTAAATTTGTATTTTATGCTTTTTATTGTTTGTGTTTTAATTTGAATTCTGAGGTTATGAAATGGTTTCTTCTGTTAAGAAATACGATGGTAAGGAAGTTTTTCCTGTAATGTACATATCTAGAAAAGAAACAGGAATATCTAGATATATGTCTGCGCAAGATTCAAAAGGTGTTTTGATAAAAGATAAATCAGGATTTCCTGTGAAGTGGAAGGAAGTTTAGAAGTGTTCAATGTAAATATCAACGGTTCTGATGTTTCAGTTCCATCTGGTATTACAGTAATACAAGCATGTGAGATTGCAGGTGTGTTTGTTCCTAGGTTCTGTTATCACGATTTATTGAAAATTGCTGGAAACTGTAGAATGTGTCTTGTTGATATAAAAGGAGGTCCTCCAAAACTTTCTGCTTCTTGTTCCATTCCTGTTTCTGATGGAATGGTTATAAGAACAGATACTGACAAGGTTGCAGAAGCACGTAAGTCGGTCATGGAGTTCTTGTTATTAAATCACCCTTTGGACTGTCCTATATGCGACCAAGGCGGAGAATGCGATCTACAAGATCAAGCTATTTTTTATGGTAAACCATATAGTCGTTCTTCAGAGCACAGGAGGTCTGTATCTAAAAAAGAATTTGGACCTTTGATAAAAGCTGAAATGACAAGATGTATACATTGTACTAGATGTGTGAGGTTTCTTTCTGATGTTGCTGGTACTGGTGAGCTCATAACACATGGAAGAGGTGAAAACATGGAAATTGACACTTATCTTGATCAATCTATTCATTCTGAAATGTCTGGAAATATAATAGATTTGTGCCCTGTTGGGGCACTTACATCTTATCCTTATGAATTTAAATCTCGTTCTTGGGAAGTTTCCAGTGTTGAAACTATAGATGTTATGGATGCTGTATGTAGCAACATTAATGTCCAACGTAAGGGTCCTGAAGTTGTGAGAGTTTTACCCAGAAATAATTATGATATAAACGAAGAATGGATATCTGATAAAACCAGGTTTTCATATGATGGTTTATCTTTTCAGAGGATAGATTCTTCTTATATAAGAAAAGAAGATGGTAGATTACACCCAGTTCCTTATGATGATGCTGTTTTATATGCTTCTCATTTAATATCTAATGCAAAAATTTTCTCTGGTGTTGTAGGAAATCTCATAGATTGTGAATCTATGTATGTTTTTAAAAAACTGATCGATAGTGTTTCTGGTGAACCATTAAGACAAGATCATGTCTCAGTTTTTCATGACAACAGAAGCTCTTATCTTTTTAACACATCTATATCTGAAATAGAATCATCCGATGTTTGTCTTATTATAGGTTCTTTTCCTAGATTGGAAGCACCTGTTATAAACTCTAGGTTGAAAAAGAGATCTTTATCTGGAGACTTTCGTGTTGCTAGTATAGGTCCTGAATTGTCTCATAATTTCAAAGTTGATTGTTTGGGAGACAGTCAAGATATATTATTTAGTATTTTAAATGGATCCCATTATTTTTCTGATTTCCTGAAACAGGCAGATAGACCTATGATAATAATAGGAATTGAATTGTTGTCTAGAACTGATTCTTTGTCGATCATAAAATTATGTTATGATCTATCTATTAAATATGGTGTCATAAAAGAATGTTGGAATGGTTTTAATGTTTTACATAGACATGCTTCTTCAGTAGGTTCTTTAGATATTGGTTTTAAGGGTAGAGTAGATGATTTCGGAGATGTTGTTTATTTGTTAGGTGCTGATGAATTAGAAAAAAAAGATTTTTCCAAATCACACAAAATAATATATCAAGGACATCATGGAGATTTCGGAGCTAACATTGCAGATGTTGTTTTGCCTGGTTCTGCTTATACTGAAAAAGATGGTTTATATGTAAATACAGAAGGTAGAGTTCAGAGAAGTTTTCCTGTTGTACCTTCTCCAGGTTTTCAAGACTGGAAAATAATTAGCGATATATTGAAAAAAGTAGATAATTCTTTTTCTATGTATAATTCTCTAAATGAATTGAGGTTTGATATGTTTGAACATTTTCCTTTTCTAAATTCTTTGAACGATTTGCAAAAAAATCAATGGAAAAATCTAGATTACGAAAATGTTGTCATTAACAAGTCTCCAATAAGGAATAAGTCTTTTGATTTTTACATTGATAATTCTATTTCCAGATCTTCTAAAAATATGTCAAAATGTCACCATTTTTATTTAGATAAATCTAACTAATTATTGTAACTTTTTGATTTTTATGTTAATTTTGTTTTGTGATTTTCAGCGGACGTGGTGGAATTGGTAGACACGCAGCGTTGAGGGCGCTGTGGCTGTAAAAGCCTTGGAAGTTCGAGTCTTCTCGTCCGCACCATAATTGGAATTTAAATCAATGTTTAAAATGTCTTTTATTTGTAAAGACCATAGATATATTTTTCTTGTTTACATAATCTATTACTAATTTGTCTTTTATTGATCCACCTGGTTGAATTATTGCATTTATACCTTTTTCAAAAGCTTTTTCTACTCCATCTGTAAAAGGAAAGAACCCATCAGAAGCCATTACACATCCAGGAAAAGCTTTTAATAAAGCTTGATTTACACTGTTTATTCTACTGGTTTGTCCTGAACCTATTCCTATTGTTCTTTTGTTTTTTGCAACAACTATTGCATTAGATATAGAATGTTTGCAAATCTTCATTGCAAAAATCATATCTTCGCTTTCGATTAATGATGGTTTTTTTACTGAAACAACATTGTGATCATCTTCAGAATTATCTGTTTGTTGTACTAATATACTGCCAAAAGCACTTCTCATGGATATATTTTTTGTAGTATATCTCTTATCAATTAACAGTACTCTGATGTTAGGTTTTGCTGACAAAAATTCAATAGCTTCTTGTGTGAATTTAGGTGCAATTATTATTTCAGTGAAAATTTCTGTTATTTTTTGTGCTATAGACTTATCCACCTCGCAGTTTAGAGCTACTATGCCGCCAAAGACGCTTTCGATTGAGCATTCAATGGCTCCATTGTAAGATTCCAGGCCGCTGTTTGATGTACACGCTCCACAAGGAGTTCCATGTTTGATTATAGCAACTGATTTATCTTTTAAATCAAGGACTAAATCGTAAGCGGATTCCGCATCAACTATATTGTTATAACTTAATTCCTTGCCTTGAAGTTGTGTAAAAGGAAGTTTACCATATATACATGATTTTTGATGAGGGTTTTCTCCGTACCTAAAGTCTACTTTTTTATTATCTGAGATTCTCAAGTTATCTTTAAATTCTTTTTCATCTAGCCAGTTGTAAATCATTGAATCGTATTCTGATGATAGAGCAAAAGCTTTTTTTGCCATTTCTTTTCTGAAACACAAATCGGTTTCTATCTTTTGTTCTGATATTTGTATTTTCTGAAAATCATTCTCATCTGTAAGAACACAAACATTTTTATAGTTTTTGGCAGAAGCTCTTATTAAAGATATTCCACCTATATCTATACTTTCTATTATTTGTTCTGAAGAAATGTTTGATTGAGATGATTTTTTAAAATCATATAGATCTACTACTACTAAATCTATTTTTTTAATTTGTTTATAATGAGAATCATCTAAATGCTGTTGTGGATCTATTAATATACCAGCAAATATGTAATGATGTAATGTTTTAACTCTTCCATTTAATATTTCTTGTTGTTCTGTAAAATCTGAAATTTTGATTGAATCGATAAGATTGTCTTTTAAGAATCTATGCGTGCCAGATGTGCATATTATTTCTACTTTTGCTTGTTTTAGTTTAATACAAAGTTCTTTTATATTGTTTTTGTTAGTTACTGATATTAAAGCCCTTCTAATTTCAAACATTATCACCTTGCGATACCAATAATTAATATAATACTTACATATAAATGTTAACGCAGTCAAGATCGAGGTGATTTTTAAAAAGAAATTGTTTGATATATAAATAATTGTTGTCAATTTTATTTTTTGATTAACGTTTAGACAATATTTTTGTGTGATGTAAAAATAATCATGCATGATAGACAAAATAATAAAGAAGTTGTCAAGCTTGAGATGATTTTTTTTTTTAAAAAGAAATTATTTGATATATAAATAATTGTTGTCAATTTTGTTTTTTTGATTAACGTTTAGACAATATTTTTGTGTGATATAAAAGTAATCATGGATGATACAAAAAATAACAAAGAACATTATTTCCATAAATCGAAAACTTGGTATTTCAATTTTTGGTTTAGCAAGAGATATGAAGTTATATTATCATATTTTTTGCTAATATCATCTTTTTTAATGATCATCATGTGTTCTGTTGGTTTATATGGTATGTTTCCTTTGTATAAATCTCATCCTCTTGTTTTATATGACAATCACAAAGATTTTGAATATCCTTTGATTAGAAGTTTGGATATAGAAAAAGGAGATAGTATTAATTCATCCGTTTCTAAATATTTGATCAAAATTTATGTAAAAAAAAGAGAGTTTTTAGATCAAGGAAATTTTCAAGAAAATGTACTGTATGTAAAAAACAATTCATCGCCAGATGCAATTGTTGATTTTATGAAAGAGGTTTCTGGTTTAAATAATTATCAAAAAAACAACAAAGACTATAAAAAAGAATTTGTTAGTGTGTCTGTGTTGAATCTAAATTTGATTGCAGAAGGAACATCTGGTGTTGCTGAGGTTAAAATTTTATACAAAGAATCTGGTGAATATAAAGAAAAGTATATTGTTATTAATTTCACTGTTTCAGACATAGTTTCAAGCATTAGTAGGTCTCTACCTTTAGAGTTCCTTATTACGAGATATTATTATAAGGTTTTATGATTATACGTTTTATATTTTTATTTATATTTATTTTCCCTACAGTTTCTTTTGCTGTTATTCAAGAGCCTAGAGGCATTTCATCTAATGTTAATATTAAGGAAATGATTTTTAATCAGGATGCAGTACATAACTATACGGGTTTTTATGGCTATCAATCAAGCATAGTTTTTGCTTATGGAGAAGAAATAGTTACGGTTTCTATTGGTAATTCTAATGGATGGCAAATCACTCCGCAATCAAATAGGTTGTTCATAAAGCCAATGCAAGATGCAACGGTTACTAATGCAACTTTAATTACAAATTTAAGAGTGTATCATTTTATTTTTTCTCCTGATGAAGCATCTTCAGTTGATGATCCTAGATTGTCTTATGAAGTACGTTTTAGATATCCTGAAAATAGATTTGATAACAATGATTATATGGACAATTCACTTTTAGACTCTGATGTTAAGAATGATGATATAATCTTAAATCCAGACAATAATTATAACTACACAGTTTATGGATCTGATAGAATAAAACCTAGCAAGGTGTTTGATGACGGTCTTTTTACATATATGCTCTTTGATGAAAGTTATGTTGAAATTCCTGCAGTTTTTTATGTTGAGAAAAATGGTTATGAGTCTATGGTGAATTTTAGGTTTTTGGGTGACTACATGATAGTAGAAAGAATTGGAGCTAATTTCACATTAAGAAATGGAGATAATGTTGTTTGTGTTACGAATAATAATTATTATCCAAACAAAAAAACAACACAAAAAAAGTCATTGTTTTCTAAACGATAGGTTATTTTTATTGTATTTGGCTTTGTTTTGTTGACTTTATTTGTGTTTGTGCATTTTTTTTATTTTTTGTTTGAATTAATGATTGTTTTTAGGTTGACTCTTTCATCTAATTTCAATATTTATTCTAGATAAATAGGAGCTGTTTTGCGGTTTTTGTAAAATTATATAGGAGTAATAGATGTTTAAAAGATTTGTTTTTTTGTTTTTTTGTATGTCTTTGATGGCGGGTTGTCGTCAGAGTTCTTTTAATGATAGTTCTTACAATGATTTTTATTCTAACAATAGTTATGAACAAGAAATGTTTTCTTTCAAAGAAGGTTATAATCATGAGTCGCATGAAAATTATATGGTTTTCTTCGATCTCAATAAGTCCAGTATATTGAACGAGTCTTTGGAAACAGTGAATAGTTTTGTTTCTTTGATGAATTCTGAGCCATCAATGAAGGTTTTTCTTGTAGGTCACTGTGACGAAAGAGGAACAAGGGAGTACAACCTTGCATTAGGTGAAAGAAGAGCTCATGCTGTTAAGGTTGCTATGGTTTCTATGGGTATTAGTTCTGATAGAATAATGACCACTTCTAAGGGCAAAGATGAGCCTTATGACACTTCTCACACAGAAGAAGCTTACGCTAAGAATCGTAGGGTTGAGTTTAATATAGTAAGCACTCAAGCAGTAGGATCTAAAGATAATAGTTTTGTTTCTGTACAGTCTAACAACTCAGATGGAGCTCACAAAGATTCTATTTTATCTATTGAAACTGGTGAATATTATCCTACCAATTGGGGTGTAAGGTCTGATAATTAATTTCACAGTTAATAGATTTGTTTAAAATTACAATAACATTGTTTTGTATTGTTTTGTTTTTTATAACAAAGCCTGCAAACAGTGTTCAATCGCCAGAAGAAGATTGGGATTACGACATGGATTTAATAGAATTAAGAGAGGAAATAAGGTCTTTGAAAAGTAAAACCCAATCTTTGGAGAGAATTGTTTCAGATTTAGTTAGTAATATTTCTGTTGATAAAAACATATCACAGAAAGATTTATCTAGCTTGTGTACTGAAAAAGACGCTTATGATATGTATAACAAAGCTTTTGAGCTTTTGAAGCAATCAAAGTTTTTAGAATCTAGTGATTTATTCAAAAAAATAATAGATTTTTGTTTTGATTTACCATCTTTGGTAGAATATTCTTATTATTGGCTGGGAGAGATCAGTTGGTTAAATAAGAAATATGAAATTGCATCTGATTACTTTCTTAGGTCTTATAATAAAAATACCAATGGCCAAAAATCGTATCTTAGTTTATTTAAAGCTGCTCTTTGTTTTAAGAACATTGATCATATTGAGAGGTCATGTTTGTTGTTAGAGAAAGTTATATCTAGTCCAGCACCACAAATACTTATAGACCAAGCCAAACGAGAAATAAATAAAATTTGTTATTCCAATTAATAAATAATAAAATCTCATCATGTTGTGTTTATATGTGATATGTTGAAAAGATTTCTTACATTTAGTGGTATTACTTTTCTTTCTAGAATTTTTGGTTTTATACGAGATTTTCTTATGGCTTACTATTTTGGCGCTAGCTATTATTCTGATATTTTTCTTGTAGCATTCAGAATTCCAAATCTTTTTAGAAGTCTTGTTTCAGAGGGGTCTTTTGGCTCTGGTTTTGTTCCTTTGTACAAGAGAAGAATTAATCATTCAGATGGCTCTGCTTCTGAATTATTAAACATATCATTTACTGCTATACTTATAATCACATTGATTTTATGTTTGTGTATTCAAATTTTTATGCCATGGTTTTTGTTCTTAATTGCTCCTGGCTTCGAGTATGGTTCTTTAAAATTTGATTTGACAATTTTTTTTGCTAGGGTGATGTGTCCATATGTTATTTTTATATCACTTGCTTCAATTTTAGGAAGTGCTTTACAAGCATTAAATAAATTTGCGTTTTTTGCGTTTTCTCCACTTATATTGAATTTATGTTTTATAGTGTCGGTGTATTTTTTTTCAGATAATAATCTTATTTATTACATGTCCTATTCTGTATTATTGGCGGGTATTTTACAGTTATTTTGGATGTTTGTAGCTGCATATATAAGTGGATTTAAGATAGATTTAAGTTTTTCTTTCCGAAACAATTATTTTTTGATTTTCTTGAAGCGCTTTATTCCTTCTGTTTTAGGTATGGGAGCTTCTCAATTGTCTGTTGTGATTAATACTTTTTTTGCTAGTTTTTTTGTTGGTGGTGTTTCTTTTCTATATTATGCTGAAAGAATTGTACAGATGCCTTTAGCTTTGATTGGTATATCTATAAACACTGTTTTGCTTCCTATGCTGTGTGAGGCTGTGATTTCAGGTGATGAAGCTGAAGCCAAAATGTCTATAAGTAAAGCTCTGGATATAGCTTGTTTTTTTTGTTTTCCTGCAGCTGTAGGGATCTGTTTGTTGTCAGAACCTATAGTAAGTAGTGTTTTTTCTTATGGTAGTTTTTCCTTGTTGAATCAAAAAAGCACATCTGATGTTTTGAGGATTTTAGCTTTCGGTATTCCTCCTATTGTTTGTCACAGAGTTTTTGTAACTATTTTTTTTGCTAAGGGTAATGTTGTGACTCCTGCCAAAGTATCTTTGTGTGCTGCTTTGTTTGGTTTGATTGTAAATCTTTTTCTCTCTTACTGGTTAGGTTATATTGGTGTTGCTTTTGCATTTGTGGCTTCTGCTTGGTTGGAGTTTTTGATTTTATTGTTTATTGTTCGTAAAAAGGAGTCTATTTTTTTTCCTGTTGGGGGTATGGTTAGTGTTGGAAAGGTTTTTGTTTATAATGTTCCCATGATATTGGTTTTGTGTTTTTTTGAAGAGATTTTAAATCCATTAATTTCATCTGATGTGTTTTATCTTCGTGTTTTAACAACTTTGTTTTTAGTTTTAATTGGTGCTATTTCTTATTTTTTAACTTTTTATTTTTGCAAGCGTTTTGTTTGGAGATCTGTTTAGATTTTATGCTTTGTATGTGATAAAAGGTTTTTATTATTATTGTGGTCTAAATTTAATGTTTGTTTTGTTATAAAATGTTTGCAAATGTGTTTTAATGTTGTAGAATATGAATAGATGTTTTTTTCTTTATTATGGGGGTTTTGTTATGTCTGGTCATTATGATGGTTCTCATGGTGCTTTCGAAGGTGGTGCCGATACCGATTCACTTGAGACTAAAGAGGTTTATGATCCCAATTACAGAGCTGCTCTCAGAAAATTTTTTATGGATGCAATGAATAGTAATCAGGATTTATCTGTTGATCACGAAGGTGATCTTATATTGATAGAGAACCGTTTAGTTTTGTATAGGTATAAATGGAACAGTAAGACAAAAAGCTTTGAAAAAGTTTATACTGGTTCTAGATCTAGAAAAAAAGATTATAGTAAGTCTTCTTCTGATTTAAAAGATAAATTTTCTGATAACAATTCTGACTCTATGTCTGATGTTGATGAAGAGGAATTTGCTTCTTAGCATATTTTATGTTTTTTTAAGGCCGTTATAACTATATTATCTAATAGATTGATACTGATATTTGGGCCCACTTCCTCTGGCAAAACTTCTGCTTCCTACATTCTTTCTTCTGATTACATTGTTGTTAACTCAGATTCACAGCAAGTGTATAGAGATGTTCCAGTGATAACTGCTCAACCTCAAAAGAATTCTAGTTTAAAAATGTATGGATATGTTGGTCTTAATGAAGACTACTCTGTTTTGCGTTGGTTAAAAGATTGTGTATTCCAAATACAAGAGTCTTGGAGAATAGGTAAAACACCTGTTTTAGTGGGTGGTTCTTATATGTACATTGATTTGTTGATCAATGGGATTTCAGATATACCACCTGTAGATATTCTTTTAATCAAAAAATATGAGTCTTTGATAGAAAACAAAGGAACATCTTTTATTAAAGAAAGATTTATAGGTTGTTCAAAATATAAAGATAAAAAAAGATTAGTTAGAAGTGCTGCACTTTTGGAACAGACTGGTAAAACTCTTGAGCAATGGCATTTAAATCGTAGAAAATTGATAGATTGTGATTTATTGCTATGTGCATTGATTCAAGATAAAAGCACCTTGTACAATAAAATTAACACAAGGTTTGTTGAGGCTATTGAAAATGGTGCTATACAAGAAGCTGAGTTATGTATTCAAAATTCAAAATACAATATATTAGGAGTAAAGCAAATCAATGAATACATTTTAGGTAATATAAGCCTTGAAGAAGCTGTAGCAAAAGCTCAACAATCAATCAGAAGATATGCAAAAAGGCAAATAACTT
This sequence comes from Anaplasmataceae bacterium, assembly GCA_965216745.1. GTDB lineage: Bacteria > Pseudomonadota > Alphaproteobacteria > Rickettsiales > Anaplasmataceae. The sequence goes on from OZ244191.1 coordinate 233,168, forward strand.
GGATGAGAAACTGTGGATTGAAATGGAAATTTTTTAATAAACATGAAGAAATGGTGCAATATATATTAAAACAAAATAATTGTATAAAAAATTAGTTTCCGGTTACTATTCTTTGAACCAAATCCTTTACAGATGGTATTTCTTGATTATTATAAAATGGATCTTCAGAGAATTTATATACATTATGTCCAGCAAACATTAACTCATCATTGACATTGTGACCACTTATTATGTTTTGAAGAGTTTTTTGTATGCAGAAGCTTCTGGGATCTGGTAAATTTCCAGTGTTGTGTTGCTCAGTGTCTTTCCATGAACTGAATTTACAATGACTAAGACAACCCATGCAAGAAGTTTGATCTTTTCTGATTTGTTTTGCTTCCTCTTCTGTTACAAAGATTACTGTATTGTCTGGTGTTTTCATTGTATAAAAAAAACCTCTTTCCTTCCATTTTTTTATTTCTTCATAATGCTTTGAATTGACATAAACAACTCTACCTCTTGAACCTATTTTTATTGGCAAATCATAAGAGTTATCTTTTTTTTCTTTTTGAAACTCAAGTTGTCTGGATGATCTTTGCGCTAAATTTTTAATAAAATTGTTTTTTATTGCAGAAGAATAAAATCCTGTAGGACTAAATTTGTTCAGAACCACATCACCTTTGTTTATTTTCATAAGCTCTCTTTTCCATTGAGGGCTTATAGGACTTTCTTTTGTGAGTAAGGGTCTTGTTCCAAATTGAAAAATCACTGGAGCTATTTTGGTGCTGTTGAAATAGTGCAGCCAATCCCTTAAATACCAAACACCACCTGCAATTATTATAGGTGTTTTGTTTAGGCCAACTTCATTCATATATTCTCTTATTTGGGACAATCTCAAAAAAGGGTTTTCTGGTTTTTGTGGGTCTTCTGCTCTTGTTATACCATTGTGGCCTCCTGCAAGCCAAGGATCCTCGTAAACAACGCCACCAAGTAAATCTGGGTTTTTATGATATGATCGCTTCCATAGAGCTCTGAATGCTCTCATAGAAGATACTATAGGGTAATAAAACAAACCGTATTGAGATGCTATGTTTGCTAGTTTATAAGGCATTCCTGCGCCACAAGTGATTCCGTGTATTAATCCTTTGCTTTTTTCTAATATTCCATGCAATACTTTTTGAACGCCTCCTATTTCCCACAATACATTCATGTGTATTGGTCCTTGCCCTTTTGATGTTTGACTAGCTATTCTTGCTTGGCTGAACCCAGCTTTTATGCTATATTCTATTAATTCATTATGTCTTTCTAATATAGTTTTAGACTTGTATACAAGTGGTACAAAATCTCCGTTATCATTTATTAGTTTTGCGTTAACACCTGAAAATGTTCCTACTGCATTTGCAGCTGCGAATGCACCAGAAGAAAAACCATCACTAACGGCTACCCCTTTTCCACCTTCCACAACAGGAAATACATCAAAACCAGAAACTCTAATACTTTTTGCGAAAAAATGGCTATAATCTATTGTCATATTCCATATATAATAAACATATGAGATAGAGAATGCAAAATTGTTTATGTGTTTTCATAAAATGATTGATTGTGTATCAATAGACAAATTATACTAATATTATATTTAATTGCATTGATCATGGTTTTTTTGTGATTTTATAATTAGTTGTATAACAAAAACAACTTGATCAATTATTCTGTGTGATTTATCATCTGAAAACATGTTACAATATTTTTTGTCAGTAGTATTTCAGATACTATCAGTATCTGTTTGCGTTATATTAGCAACTGCTTATCTTACTTATGCAGAAAGAAAAGTTATTGCTTCAATACAATTAAGAAAAGGTCCTGAACTTGTAGGGCCTCTGGGTCTTTTACAGCCTATAGCAGATGCTATGAAGCTTATGTTTAAAGAACTGATAATACCCAGAAATGCTAATAAATTTATATTTCTTTTTGCCCCTTGTTTGGTTTTTGTACTAGCTATAATAGGTTGGGCTGTTATGCCTTTTGGTGGTGATGTTGATGATAATGGTGTTTTCTTTTCGAATGCTATTGCTGATATCAATGTGGGGGTTTTATATCTTCTAGCAGTTTCTTCAATGAGTGTTTATGGAATAATTATGGCAGGTTGGTCTAGTAATTCTAATTATTCATTTCTTGGTGCTTTAAGGTCTGCGTCACAGATGATATCTTATGAAGTATGCATGGGATTAGTTGTTGCATGCATCATTTTACTTTCTGGTACAATGAATTTAGGCAAGATAGTTTTTGTAAAGCATTCAATGCCTTATTGGGTTGATTTGATGCTTTTTCCTCTATGTATAGTTTTCTTTATTTCAATACTCGCAGAGACAAATAGACATCCATTTGATTTACCAGAAGCTGAATCTGAGTTAGTTTCTGGTTACAATGTTGAATATTCTGCAACTCCTTTTGCACTGTTCTTTTTGGGTGAATATGCAAACATGATACTTACAAGTGCTATGCTTGTTATATTTTTTATGGGAGGTTGGTATCCAGTACTGGAATTTGATTTCTTGTATAAGATTCCAGGATTGTTTTGGTTTGTTGTAAAGGTTGTTTTTGTGCTGTTTTGGTTCATAGTTGTAAGAGCAGCCTTGCCTAGATATCGTTATGATCAACTCATGACAATTTGCTGGAAGTTTTTAATGCCAATTTGTTTTCTATGGCTGATTATAATAGGTTATCTTGTTGCGTATGGAAAAGTATGATTATTTTCCAACTCCTCTGTTATTAGGTTTAGCTTGTGATATTTTGATGTTATTAGAAGATGTTTTGGTATTTGGTTCATATTGATTTGGAGACCACATCATTGACAATCTCTTTTTTTCTAGATCTAGATATTTTTCTGAATTATGTTTGTTTTTATTTTGACTAAGTTTATTGATCAATGAATTCATTTTTGCATCAAAAACAATTAAACATATTATTGATGTAAGAATTTTATTGCGAATTATTCTTAAATGATTTCTTCTTTGTTCTATAGCATTTTCATGTAATTGTTTTTTATTTTGATTATTTAACTGATCTTCATGAATAGATTTTACTTTTTGAGTAAAATTGCTAGATGAATCTTTGGATTCTGCGTTTAATATCTTTATAGTACGGGACAGGCTTTTTATAAACTCATTTTTTGCAATACAGAAAATGAGATTCATTACGGCTCTTTGTCTTACAGACTGGTTATAATTGTTCATATCTGATTATAAATACGATGATAATAATTAATTATACAACTTGTGAATGTTTGTTGCAATAATGGTTTATCTATCGATCTCTCCAAACACTATGTCCATAGAACCTACAATTGAAGGTATATCAGCCAATGTATGTCCTTGAGTTGTTACATCTAAAGCTTGTAGATGCATGAAACCTGGTGCTTTTATTCTGCACCTATAAGGCTTATTAGATCCATCTGAAACAATATAAACTCCAAATTCGCCCTTCGGAGCTTCTACAGCAGAATAAAATTCTCCTTTTGGGACATGATAACCTTCAGAGAAAAGCTTGAAATGATGTATCATTGCTTCCATTGAATATTTCATTTCTTCTCTGCTTGGAGGAGCTATTTTTTTATTATCTGTTAAAACTGGTCCTGGTCTTATTATATCTAGACATTGCTGTATTATTTTGTTTGATTGTCTCATTTCCTCAACTCTTACTAGAAAACGATCATAACAATCACCTTTTTGTCCCACAGGAATATCAAAATCTAACTCTTCATATATCTCATAAGGAATATCTTTTCTTAGGTCCCAATTAACACCTGATGCTCTAAGCATTGGTCCAGTGAATCCTAATTCCAATGCTTCTTCTTTGTTTACTGTTCCTATATCTACTAATCTTTGCTTGAATATTCTATTTTCCAGTATTAAATCACACACATCATCTAGTACTTTAGGGAAATTATCAGAAAACTTTTTTATATCTTCTAATAAATCATTACCTATATCTTTTGCCACCCCTCCAGGCCTTATATATGCGGCATGCATCCTGGAACCAGAAGCTCTTTCATAAAATTCCATCATTTTGTCTCTTTCTTCAAAAAGCCAGAAAAAAGGAGTCATGGATCCTACATCTAGTGCATGCGTGGTTATATTTAATATATGATTTAAGAGCCTTGTTATTTCACAAAATAGAACTCTAATTGTTTTTGCTCTTATTGGTATCTCACATTTTAGCAAATTTTCGACACACAAAGAATAAGCATGTTCTTGATTCATTGGTGATACGTAATCTAATCTGTCAAAATATGGCAATGCCTGTAAATAATTTTTATATTCTATAAGTTTTTCTGTTCCTCTATGTAAAAAGCCTATATGCGTATCTATTTTTTCTACTATTTCTCCATCTATATCGACTATCAGACGCATGACTCCATGCGCTGCTGGATGTTGTGGGCCAAAATTTATTGTTTTTGTTCTACTTGTCACGTTTGATATAATATAATATTAGTCAACTAACTGCAATTCTTAGATATAAAATAGTTGATAGTGTTTTGTTTAGTTGATAGTGTTTTGTTGAAGGAATGTGCCCAGCAGGATTCGAACCTGCGACCTTTGTCTCCGGAGGACAACGCTCTATCCATCTGAGCTATGGGCGCATAGATAAGTATTAGATCTTTTTTTGTATTATTTTTCAAGCTCCATATTCTATGTATTTTTTACGTTATGTAGAAAAAAATATACAACATTTGAAAAGTTTGTGTTTACTATATTGGATTGGTTTTTTTATGTTTTGCGTAAGTTTTTAAATATTGTTTATTCCTCATTATAAAATCTTCAGTGTGTTTTTTCAAGAAAACGATTTTCACCTTTGCTAATCCTTTTTCTTTAAATCCTAATTTAATTGCTGCACGCTCTGACAAATCAATAATTCTACCAGGTATAAAAGGACCTCGATCATTTACTTTCAATATTATGCTTTTGTTGTTCTCTAGGTTTATTACTTTTACTATACTAGGAAGTGGCATTGTTGTATGTGCTGCACTTAACAAATTTTTATTGAAAGTTTCTCCATTTGCTGTTTTTTTCCCATGGAAACCAGGCCCATACCAAGATGCCCAACCGATTTGTTCATATTTTTCATAGTATCTAGGTTGATATGTTATATTATTGACTGTGTATCTCTTTCCTATTTTATAATGAGGTGATATTTTGTTTGAGGATTTTAAGACGCTAGGGTGCAAAAAAAACAATAATATTAATACAAGATTGATTTTCATTTCAGATTTTTTGTTTATTTATACATTAAATATTAAAATATATTAGGACATTACATTGTTTTGTGTGGATTTTTGTTTTAATTCAATATGATTTGGTATATCAAATATAATTATATATTCCTATGTAGACTAAAATTATACTATTTGGTAATATAGTCAACTTATGATTTATATTGTTTATTGTTTTGGAGTATTGGATGAAGATTAATGTTAGAGAAGATGTTTTTGTTGAAAGAAACAGTGCAATGTTTTCGTTTTTTACTCGAAACAATGCAATCTTTTCGTTTTTTGCTTTTGTGCTTTTGCTGCTTCCGGTTGAACTTTATGCTTCTACAGGTAGCACTTATGAAGCTTTCTTACAAGCACCCTGTGCAATGATTGATATTATTGTAGGTCCATTTGGGAAAGTTTTTGTTGTGATTATAATTATGTTTTCATCTGGTATGATGCTCATAGGAAAGCTTTCATTACCTATAGGTATTACAATTATTGTTGGAATAGGTTTCTTGTTTGGAGCACAAGAGATTGTAATGATTTTAACAGGAGATAATACTCCTTTTTGCGGCGCAGTGAATCCTTAAATATTTTTATCTTGTTGCACTTTATGTCATTTTTTAACAAGTTTTTTGGTCTTGGTGTTGAATCTAATTATTATAGCTGTTGTCTTCAACATTGTTGCCATTATGATCATAACACTTTAATTAACAAAAACGGAGACCTTGTTAGGGTCTTTCGTTTTGTTGACATTGAAAAAGATTATGTCATGAGATTTATACAGAATTTTTTCAGAGAAAATCATAAAGACTTGCTCGATTTCGCCTTTTGGTTTTATTCAATGAGAAATAAGAATGAAAGTGGAAAATTAGAGCAGAGTTTTTTTCTTGTTTTGGTTGTTCGTTCAAAACTTTTTTCTTTCAAAAAAATATTTTCAAGCACCTTTTCAGGTAAAATTGATTTTAATTCATTTATTAGCATGACTCAAAAGCCTTTGCACAAAATTGATGATGTGTCGAATAGAATAAAAAAATCATTTGATGGTGTTGGGTCCATAAATCAATTATCTGATTTTGATTGCAAGCTGGGTGATCATTCTGAGCTAAATTCTTTTCTCAAAAAGATTTTGGTCTTAGAAAACGAATCTGTCACTCTTGAATTTAGAGACTTATCGCAAGTCCTGACACAAAAAAATGATTTCTTGTTTGAAGAGAAAACATGCGAGATTCATAATTCTGATAAAAAAAAATTTATTTATGTTTTTACTATAAAGGGTTTTTCTTCAGAATCTGATATTAGTAGTTTCTTGGGTTCAGAATTTGAATTCTTGGTTTCCGAAGTAGTAAGTTTTGCTACAAATCATCGTGATTCTATTTTTGAGTATAACAAAAAAAAGTATTATGATGTTTTTTCAGATGAAATAAAAGAAATTTATGCTAGTGAATGCAGTCACAATATAAGCATTTTTATTTTTGCTGATGATGTTCATGAGATGTATGAAAACGCTAAACTATGTTTTTCAATCTTAACTGAAAGTGGTTTCTCAATTATACATCATGATGTATCTTTGGAGAATGTTTTTTGGTCCAAGATGCCTGGTAATTTTAGTTTTATTCACAATCCTAGATCAGCTAGAATAAAAGACTTAGCAGGATTTATGTTAAACTTATCTTGAAATAGATTAGATGTTAAATATTATACTAATTTTAGTTTTATTTATTGTAACTCCTATAACAACTCATGCTGGTATTTTTAGTAAGATTGGTGCTTTCTTCTCAAATGGTTTTTTGGGTTCAAAGAACAAAATCGAAAAGCATGAAATTTTAAACTCTGAAGCTGGTTTTTTTCATCCTGCTATGTATGTCTTTTCAAATTTTAAAAACAAAAGATACACCATGCGTGTAGGTGATAAAAGGTTTATTGAGCCATCTTTTGTTGAAGTCATTGAGTCTACTTGTAGCGGTGACAACAATACTGATCCAAATGTTTATTTCAAATGTATATGTGCTAGATCTAGGTTTCTAAACATGTCAAGTAAAACTAGAAATTTGGGTTGTTTTGTGATACCACAAAGTCCATATCCACCACCTTTTTGTGATGGATACTCAAAAACTGTTTCTGCTTCAATAATTCCAGATTTAAAATCCTCTTTTTTATACCCTAGAATAAAAGTTTCATTGGGTTATTTGGGCATGAAATTTTGTGATAATAATTTAGTTTCTATGTCATCTGATTGTGATGGAGGAATTATGGAGGGATTTGTTACTGAGTCAATCATGATTCCATCTGGAGGTATTGCAGATCGTAATTTGTCATTTAATGGCAAAAATATTGATATTCATGCTTATCACGATGTTAAAAACAATCAGGTTTGCGCAAATATAGACTTTGTAGATCATTTATCTTCTAATTCTATGTTTAATATGTGCTATGACAATGAGCCGTTAAATAAACCAAGCAACATAGTATTAAGAGACATAAATACAGTTTATTTTGATTTTTATGGTAGAAATGCTTCATTGAGTTTAAACTCTTTGCCATTCAAGGGAATGAAATTAATTAAACCTTCAATCGATGACAACCATGATATTCAAATGGAACCTATGTGTACTAATGGTGCTATTCAAATAAGACCTGAAATTCATGATGATGTAGTTAATTGCCCTGAAGGTTACAGAAATGAATTTGTATATCTTGAAGACCCTGATAGTAGCGTTGTATGTATAGATGGTTGGTCTCCTTTTCCTGAAGAACTGATTCTTAATAAGGGTTTGCATTCTAATAAATTCTACAAATCTTTTGGAGTTTTTGATAAAAACAATTTGTTCAGAAAACAACAATATTCTGCCGTCAGAGACGCCTGGCTCCCTACTGGTGAGAATTTAAACATTCATTCTTTTTCTCAAGAAGAGTTAGACTCTATCAAACTATATAATCTTGATCTATATTCTATTACCAATTCTTACGGATTATCTTTTTATTATAAATACGAAGAATTAGAAGATAATCTCTTTATTAGCGTTTCGGGTGAAGTTATAGATATTAATGATTATCTTGTAGAATCTGATAATAGCGTGCTATATCCGAAACCACCATGGATGAATGGTCTATGTTTTTTTAATGGAGACATGGGGCAAGGTAAAGGAAACTTTTTAAGCACCGATTTTGTTTATTCTGAAGATTATCAATACTATGAAATTCCTGACAAGTGTGATTTCGTTACAGTTAAAGCTTGGGGAGGCGGTGGCTCTCCTATGCTTGATGAAGGAAAAAGCTACCATTCTGGTTCTGCAGGTTTTTCTGTTGCAACAATACTATCTAATAATAACATTGCCCGTAATTATGATAATATGGATCTTCCTGAAAGACGTGTTCTCAAAATAAAGGTAGGATCAGGATCATCTTCTTACAAAGATTTTGCTGAATCTACTGATGTTTTCTTCTGTAAAAACAAAGAAAATGAAGAATGCATACCTGTTTTATCTGCTAAAGGTGCAAATTCTGATGGTATTGGTGGATATAAAGATGATAGAATTTATTCTGATGAAATCAATCATTATGAGACTCTTTCGGGTATAAATGGGGATTCTTCAGATGATACTATCCCGCTTTCTAATAGTGGAAATTATATATATTCAAAGAATGATGCTGCGCGTATCAAAAATCATTTATGTAATAATATGTCTATCGAAGATATAAATAAAATAAAAAACAAATTGAATCAAGAGAATTTAAATTTTGATACCTCTAGTTTATCTGATACCTCCAATTTAGATCCTAGTTTAAGCTCTGATACATTTGTTGATGAATTAGATGGATTGAAGCAAGAGATTAATAATTATAAATTAGATGATAATGGAAACTTAATTATAGATAGAGATAAACGAGAAAATTATTATGGTTCTGGCGGATGTGTGAACAAAGAAAAGGGAGTATTACAATACGGAGCTCATGGCCATGTTAAACTGATATGTGAGCAATGGATTATCAGAAATTAATTATTCCACAAAGATCGGTCCTTTGATTTAAATAAAAATACACAGATATATAAAAATATATAGTATAAAGAAATAGTGTATATGACAAATTAAGATCTGAGAATTTAGACTGGAAATATTAAAGAAATTTTTATTCTAAGCAATGCTTATAAAACATTTGAAGCAACATAGTAATATGTAGTTAATTAGAAAAATCACAACAACAGTATAACAAATCTTTTATAACAGAACAAAATGACACATGACATAAGCTACAGGACTCTGATGTTTCTTCGGGTAAAATTGAAAATTCATTATTGTTTAATATGTTATCAATAGTAGAAGAAGGAATACAACATTCGAAAATATCTTCTTTTGCTTTACGATGCATTAGCTCTGGAGTTTTTATGAATACTTGTTGATATTCTTGGTCTGGTTTTTTCATTGGTATACAATTTTATATTATGTTATAATACAAATATTTTGTTTGGATGTAAATAATGCAAAATAAAAATATATTCCAAAAGCACTCATATAAGCGCAAGTAAGAGATTCCATTTAAAAAATTTGTTAGTAATAAGAATTTCAAAGCTTTTTTATGCCAATGGATTAAAATGTTGAAATTTATTAATGTTGAAATTGATGAATTAATTATTGCTAGTTTCTATACATTCTTTCTGCACAAGGATATATTACTTCAATTTTTTTTTGTACAGAAATTTGATTGTATAAAATCTTGGTCAAAATGTCTTTGATTTTCTATCAAAATTCTCGCTTGTGGTGGTAATGATGGTTTTGATTCTCCTGACATTCGTTGTGCTTCTGATTCCATTGATTGAATTAATTCTTGTTCTGGTGTGGTTAAGTAAGTAAAAAATGATGTATAATCAGTGGGATTTAAATATTGATATTTCAAACACTTGCCAGTCTTTGAACATGAATCAATTACCACAAACATTGAATTTAACAAACAAAACTTTAAAAGTTTGTAAAATAATTCTTTACAAGATGATGATTTACAACAACTTCCTGTCATAAAGTAGGTGTGTGTGTTGATAATACCACCAGTATAAAAACAATAAATACAAGAAACAAGAAAAAAAAACATAGAAAAATTGGTTATTTTTTTTGTATAGTAGATTCGACAATTCTTATTCCACTTTCTAATTGATCAGGGTGTATTGGTTTTGGAATACATTTATGAAGTAAAGAAGTAAGCATTTTTTGTGGAATTTGCAATACATCTAATGAAAAAGAAATATATTTATCGAAATTTTGGAATAAAGAACTATTAACAATGAACTTCGTGGAACAAATCGGAGTTGTTGATTGATTGTTGAGTGCCTGAGTATTTGGAGTTTCTGTTTCAGTCATGTTGATGGTATTTGTTAATTATAAAAGGTATTGATTTGGTGTTTGGGTTCATGGAAGAAGTTGTTATTGTTTTGGTTTTGAAAAAAATATATCATATGATTCATAACAATCAATAAAAACATGTCTAAGGAATGTAAATAATTTGAGAATTGATACAGTTTTGTTAATTTCATTGTATTTAAATTACCTAGATGATTGATACAGTTAAGTTTAAGAAGGCTTGATCCATGATATTGATTTCTCTTCTTACCACATAAATAATAGAAATCAATATCATAGAGAGTTGTACCTTATGAAGTCTGTTCTGTTACACTAAATTGTAGTGGTGGCTTTGGCTTGCTTTAAAGATGTTTCTGGTTGCATCTGATAGTTTCTCATCTATTCATTGATGAAGAGTTGTATTGTGCATTAGGATGTGATTGTAAATTATCAAATTCCATATTCGATAAATCTGTTTGTATGTTATCCTCCTTTGAGGATTGACGACAATGTCTTCTTAGGGCTGACGAACCAAGGGAAGAAATAGAACCACAGCCAGCTGCAGAAGCACAACAACCAATAAAGGTATTAGGACTGGTGAAACTTTGAAAAAATAAAGAGCTCCCAAAATAAGCACCCAAACAAGAAAGAGTACAAAGAATATGAAAAGCCAATGGAAAACAGTGAGAACATAGATTGTTTTCTTCTTTTTGAACATCTTGTTTTTTTTGGGATATAAGATCACAAATAGCACTATATGGTGAGTATACTAAATAGTTGGGATATAGAAAAACTTTTTCTAACGTAGGATGACAGCATTTAGAAAAAGATTCTATGGCTTCCGTCTTTTTATCTGACCGATCGATATTTTCTTGGCGAGATGATTCAAATTTTGAGGGTGGTGAAACTGTGTTATCAGTGTTGTAAACCATTGTTTTTCCTTGTATTAATAATATTCTAATATTCTATTAGAAATAGTAAGTTTTGCAATATTATTTTTCAACTTCATAAATAAAAATTAATTCATTGTTTGACATAACAAATATGACCAAAGTAAATAATTATATTCCTTGAAATCCTCTATGTCTGAAAAAGTAAAATAGCTTATAAATAAGCTTAACAACATAATATACATAAGTTGATTGATGATTTGGTAATACAAGACTTTATATCCTTTGATATTGTTTCTTATTTTTGTGATGAATTACAAAACATCTTGGCAATAAAATTTGATTGTTTCTCGCAACAAACTATTATATTAAATATCATTTAAATAAATTGTGTGATAGTTTCGAATCAAAACACCAATTGGGTGAAAAAATTTATAGTGTCAAGTCCCAAAGACAAATAATCCATGACCTCTGATCCCTTCTGTATTTGAATTTATAGTATCAGTTGAGTATGTTGTTATTGATAATGTAGTGGGGTGGGGTAAATACTTCATCAGTTTGATCAACATTATGCATGATGAAGCTAAAAGTGCATGAGGGGAGAAAAGATCAGCATACAAAAGTAATATATTTGCATTGTGATAATTTTAATGCTGACTGATAGGATGAAGTGTTAAGCTGACAACATTTTTTTTAAAGCAGGCAGCTGTTGTATTAACGGCAGCTATTTAGAGCAAAGTGTTGAGTTAATATGAACATGAGAAGTAACAAAAGGAAAAGCTAATCCTATAAAAAAAGCTTGATAAGTGCAAAAGACAAAAAATCCCAAAATACTACAACTATAAGAACAATCTTAGAATCACAATTAATGATGCATCATCATAAGTATCTAAAACATCTTCATAATCATATTGAATGTTTTGTTGATCATTAGTATTAATTGGTAAATCGTCGTATTGAGGAAGTTCAATTGGGAAACGCACTGATGGTTGAGAAAACTGTGTTTGCATTGTAATATTTTTTATAATTTTCTGATTTTAGTTATTGCTTACCCCAACCAAGTTAAATGATTAATTGTGAGTTTATTGCCTAGTTGGGTAAGGTTTGTTGTAGGGTGACTCAGGGTTGTGTTGTAACTGTTTGTTGTAATGTATGTCACTTAAGAAGTTGTTTTGGATGAATAATAATGAATTATTTTTGAAGCAGGTTCTGTTGTGCTTAATTTTGATAAAATACTTTTTACGAACACAAAACAAAGTCTAATACAATTATTTTTAGCAAAGCATAAACATTGTGTGACCCCCAATTACTTTTCTTAAATAATCAGGTATTAATTCAATTTGTTTTTGCAAAATAACAGCATGATTTATTATCGGAAAATAAAGATTGCAGATTTGTACCAAATCACAAACAGGATATGTTTTAATTGCTTATGTTTTCTATTGTTTCTTTACTCAAATCTGATATGGAAATGAATTTTATAAATTCTACCTCTGGATCAGATTATGGTATAATTTTTTGTTTTAATGTTAAATCAAATACTTTTGTTAGTGTACAAAGATACCCTATTATATCTATTTTTCCTCCATCTGTGCAAAGAAATTTTATTTTTTCTAATATTTGTTAATTTGCAAAAAATCTAGGCTCCATGCATTAATCATGTTTTAGCATTAGTATTTCGAAAATAATAAATATCATTGGTTTCAGTCTGTTATTCCATTCATATGTTTGTGGCTTGATTTCTGGAGTCATTGTTTGAGCAATGCTTTGTAAGCACTTCTTGATTATCATGCTTATATCAATTTTTTTTTGCTTTATTATCAATACTTCTATCATTGGATCTATTTTCTGCTTTTCCCGCCAATGTGTAAGCCAAATAAAGCATGTCATCTTTTTTTAAATTTGTGTAATTGGGTTTTTCATTTGTATTAATTATTTTTTACTTTTATGCAACATTGATAATTAATGAGATTCACTCAATTAAAATAGATACTGTTTTTATAAGTTTATGACCTAGTTTGATATCTTATATAATTCATACAATATAAAAAAGCTATCATGTATATTTGTTTTAGATGTCATTTTTGTATTTAATAAGTATTCACAAAACTCAACTGTATTATAATTATAGATTTAGTATTTCATAATTACTTGTGATAAATTTTCAGTGTGTTAGGATTTGTTATGGACTTTAAAAAAAAATACTCTTTTGATGATGTGCTGATGGTTCCTAAATATTCTGATTTTGAACCAAATTCTGTTGATGTTTCTTCTTTTCTGACCCCTGATATAAAATTGGCCATACCCCTCGTGTCTGCTGCTATGGATACAGTTACTGAATCTTCTATGGCAATATCATTGGCTCAACTTGGTGGCATAGGATGTATACATAGAAACCTAACCATTGAAAAACAATCAGAAGAAGTCGAAAAAGTAAAAAAACATGAAAGTTGGATTGTTTCAAATCCTGTGACTATATTTGCTGATGAAAATGTTTCTAGCGCTATTATTTTACAGAAAAAAAATCATCTTTCTGGTATTCCTGTTATAGATAGAGGTAACAACAAACTTGTTGGCATAATTACTAACAGAGATGTGAGGTTTGTAGGTAGTGAAGATGCCATGGTTTCAGATCTGATGACCAGTGATTTGATAACTGTGAATAACAATATCACTAAAAAAGAAGCGTTAAAGCTTTTGCATAAATATAAAATAGAGCGATTGATAGTTGCTGACAAAGAAAATCGCTGTATAGGTCTTATTACTGTTCGTGATATATCTAAGTTTGATAAATATCCTTTTTCATCTAAAGATAAAAATAGTAGACTTATTGTGGCTGCTGCTATAGGCACAGATGATTTTTCTATGGATAGAGTAAACGCTCTTAGAAAAGCAGGTGCTGATGTATTTATCATTGATACTGCTCATGGAGATTCAAAAAAAGTTATCAATTTAGTTGTAAAATTGAGAAGTCATTTTTCAGATATACAAATCATAGCTGGTAACGTTGTTACACCTTCTGGTGCTGTTGCTTTATACAAAGCAGGTGCAAACGGAATAAAAGTTGGTGTTGGACCAGGGTCTATATGCACTACTCGTATTGTATGTGGTATTGGAGTTCCACAGTTTTCTGCTGTCTGCGATGTTGCATCGGCCTGTAAAGACTATAATGTGACTATTATTGCTGATGGTGGAATTCGTAATTCTGGTGATGTTGCAAAGTCTATAGGTGCTGGAGCTGATACTGTTATGATTGGGTCTCTTTTTGCTGGTACATCTGAAAGTCCAGGTGACGTTGTTTTATTACAAGGAAGGTCCTATAAATCATACAGAGGTATGGGTTCTATTCCTTCGATGAAAATCGGTAGTGCTGATAGATATTTTCAATCTCAAGATAAATTCATAGCACAGGGAGTTGAAGGTTTAATACCATTCAAAGGTAAGCTTAATGATGTTGTTACCCAATTAGTTGGTGGATTAAGATGCTCTATGGGCTATACTGGTAATTCCAACTTGGAATCAATGAAAACGCGGGCAGAATTTATAGAAATTACAAATTCTGGTTTTTCTGAAGGAAAACCACATGATGTTAAAGTGACTCGGGACGATTCTAGTTTATAATATTTGAAATTTTTTATCTAAATATTTATATAGATATTAAATCAATATTTTAGGGAGTTTTTTGATCAATATTGATTGCTTGTAATAAGCTAGATGGAGAAAAAAGATCTTATTTCTTTATCGGTAGATCCAAAGGATCCTAAACCTCTTCCACCTGGTATTTCTTCAGGTTTTTTCTCAGAGTAAACCATTTCCACTTCTTTAAAATCTCTTAAACGGCCTTGAAGAATAACTTGTCCTTTTTTTAGTTTAATAGTATCGGAAGGATTGTTGTTACTTCCTGGTTTAGCTAGAAGAGTAACTTTTAATGTATGATGAGATGGGGGTGTTTCTTTTGACTCTATGATATCTTGATTAATATTAAAATTATCTTTGATAAATTTGACTTGGTCCTTATCTCTATCTGTATCTTTATATTGATGTATTAATTCTATAGCATATGGACTAGGTATTTTTGCACTTATATTTGTTTCAATAATGATTTCCTTATCATCACTGATTTTTATTTCAACATCTTTGTTAGCCTTAATATCAAATATATCACTGTGAATTTTGTTTTTTTTATCACAATCATATTGGAAAATTTCTACACCATCATTTTCTGCTTTTTTTAAATCTAGACGATCAACTACAATAAGTTGACAAAATTCTTTGTTAGTTGTGGCTATGAATGGTTCTGTACCGTAATTCTGTACTTGTATCTTGATCTTAGATTTTGTCTCTGAATCTATTACCGTGAGAGGAGGTGAAAGCATTATATTGGATTTGGAAATGCTTGATCTAGGTCTAATTTCTATCAAATTGTTTTTAGGTTTTTTTTCAATATTAAAAGGAAGTTCAACTTCAACCTGGGAGTTTGCAGGAATTTCTTGTTCTCGTTCTAAGAAAACACTATGTCCGGCATCACCTTGATGCTTAGTAGCAATTTTATAATCAACAGAAGCATTGATTAATATACTATTATTATTTGTTTTTTGTTCTGGATTTTGTATGTTTTTAAAATTAGCGCATCTTGAGAACTCAGAAACACGTAATTCTGATAATTCATCTTTTGGTGATATTATAACATCTTTGTTCCCTCTGTTTCGTGTTGCATTTGATACGCTTCCACGAAATCCTATATCCACTGTTCCAGGATTATTAGCAGGAATAAATTCTTTGTATTTAATATGGCCCGATAAAGCTCTTACTTGTATTTCTAATCCATATTTTGGGTTTCGAGAGTATTGATAGTGGTCTAAGTTTAATTCTAGAAGATTGAAATATAAATTTGGATCAAAAAAACAAACTTTTCCAGTTGTTATGGAAACAATTTCGGAATTAATAGAATGTGTGATAAATTTTGTATTTGGGTTGCCATCTTTTCCCCATTTGCGTGTATGGCTTAAATGATGACTTTTTTGATCAATGTGCTCGTAATATTTGAGCTTTAAAGGTTTATGGGATTTTTTAAGATTAAATTTGTTCTTGAGTAAAGAATAAGAAGATAGAAGTGTAACTCTAGGTTGTTTCAGAATATTAAAATATGGAAATTTTTTTATCATATAAACAGGTGGAAATGGAAAATATTAAATTTATTCTATATACTTTTATATTATACTCAAGGGATGTTTGATCAAACTTTCAAAGTTTTAGTTGTTTGAATATAAAAGTCTAGGTTTATAAATCTTTCATGAAGTAAAGTAAAATCAGTGATTTCAAGGTGACTAGAGATGATTCTAGTCTGTGACCTCGGTTTTTGTTAATTGATATGATTTCCTACTCTACAATAATTTAGATATGATACAAATATATGTTATGTAACAACTTTTGTGAAGATAAAAAACTTGTTAGTCTTGTTTCTTGCTTAAATCTTCAGAATATACAGACTGACTACTGTTTTCTAACAATAGGCTAGAGGGAGAAGAAGAATTTTCTTGTTTTTTGTCAGTAGATCCAAATGATCCTAAATTTCTGCCACCTGGTATTTCTTCAGGTTTTTTCTCAGAGTAAACCATTTCCACTTCTTTAAAATCTCTTAAACGGCCTTGAAGAATAACTTGTCCTTTTTTTAGTTTAATAGTATCGGAAGGATTGTTGCTATTTCCTGGTTTAGCTAGAAGAGTAACTTTCAATGTATGATGAGATGGAGGTGTTTCTTTTGACTCTATGATATCTTGATTAATATTAAAATTATCTTTGATAAATTTGACTTGGTCCTTATTTCTATCTGTATCTTTATATTGGTGTACTAATTCTATAGCATATGGACTAGGTATTTTTGCACTTATATTTGTTTCAATAATGACTTCCTTATCATCATTGATTTTTATTTCAACATCTTTGTTAGCCTTAATATCAAATATATCACTGTGAATTTTGCTTTTTTTATCACAATCATATTGGAAAATTTCTACACCATCATTTTCTGCTTTTTTTAAATCTAGACGATCAACTACAACAAGTTGACAAAATTCTCTATCAGTTGTGGCTATGAATGGTTCTGTACCGTAATTCTGTACTTGTATCTTGATCTTAGATTGTGTTTCTGTGTTTATTAGGGTGAGTGGAGGTGTAATCATTATATCAGATTTAGCAATGCTTGATCTAGGTCTAATTTCTATCAAATTGTTTTTAGGTTTTTTTTCAATATTAAAAGGAAGTTCAACTTCAACCTGGGATTTTGCAGGAATTTCTTGTTCTCGTTCTAAGAAAACACTATGTCCGGCATCACCTCGGTGGCTAGTTGTAATGTTATAACCAGCAGGTCCACGAATTAATATGCTGTTGCTATCTGGTTTCTGTTCTGTGTCTGTTATGTTTTTAAAATTAGCGCATCTTGAGAATTCAGAAACACGTAATTCTGATAATTCATCTCCTGGTGATATTATAACATCTTTGTTGCCTCTGTTTCTTGTTACATTTGAGACCTCTCCGCGATATCCCATACTTACTGTTCCAGGATTGTTTGCGGGAATAAATTCATTTTTACATTTTTTCAAACCGGACAACGCTCTAACTTGTATCTCTAACCCCTTATTGGGTGAATATTTGTTTGAATCTCTGTCTGCTTCAGATAGGAAAAAAAATAATTCTGAAGAGATTCCAAAAACCTTTCCAGGTGGTATGCGAATATTCTTCTCCTCAACAGAGTGTGTAATGAATCTTGTATTAGGATTACCATTATTTTCCCATTGAGACATATGGTTTAGACTACCTGTTTCATGATACCTGAGTTTTAAAGGCTTATTGAATTCTCTGTGTTTGTTCCATAAAAGATACATGCTAGGAAAAGGAAGAATTTTAATGAGTTTGTCGGTTAGGTTAATAAATCGAGAGTTTTTTATCATATAAAACATTTAGAAACAAAAAATATCGTCTTTAATTATATATGGTTTTAGCCTATGTTCAACTAATTTCTAATCAAAGTTATAGGCTTTTAGCTATTTTGTACGAAAGTTTAGGTTTTTAGCTATTTTGTACGAAAGTTTAGGTTTTTAATTAAAAATGAAATATCAATAGAATATTTATCTTTCAATTTCAGATCAATACTATGATTGTTTTTTTCTACTCTTAGAATCACATTTGTAATACCAAATTGAATCAGTGCTTTTTTCGTAAGTGATATGTCCATTTGATTCTGTATGATTATTTCTATTTCCCTTAGATGTTTTGTCAAGAAATCTTCTATTTGAAATAACTTTTTACATATTAAAAGGTTGTCTCTATTGTCATATTTTAATGCTACTAGTTGCTTTTTGACCATTAATTCACTTTCTATAATTTTTTGATCGTAACACATAACAGTCAAGGTATCTTCTTTGTTAGAAACTTTTATTATTGCAAATCTGCCTCTTTTTGAAGATCTAATTCTGATATTACTGATTATTCCAAATGTAAAATTATCTTTATTATGACATGCTTGTATTAAACTAGAATATTTATCCAAAGGATGTCTTAACAAATAGAACCCGAAAGATTCAAATTCTTTTTCTGATTTTTCATCTTCAGACCAATCAATCATTTCATCCATTTGAATTATATTTTTTTCTGCAAAAAGGTCGCTTTGTTTTGATTGCTCGGGTTGTTTCAATAATTGATAATGTGTGATGATTTTTTCAATAGATTGATACAGCTGCTTTCTGTTGTTATTTATTCCATCAAGAGAACCAGAAGCTATTAAGCTTTCAAGAGTTTTTTTGCATATATTAATATCAGTATTTTCAAGGAAATCTTCTAAGTTATTATAGTCATTTGGTTCACCTTTTATGCTTGATAATCCAACATTTTTTAAAGCTCCTAGAGCATAACGAATTGTTAATTGTTTCTCTATTTTAAACATAGAATTACCACATTTTATATCAGGAGGTAATATTTGTATTTTTTGTAATATAGCATCTTGACATAAGATGTTTAATTTATCAGTGTTCCCTATATCCATATTCATCAACGAAACGAAAAATTGTGTTGGATAATTAGCTTTTAGATAGGCGGTCTGATAAGAAATCATAGCATATGCTACTGCATGAGATTTATTAAACCCATATCCAGCAAACTTTGACACTAACTCAAAAACATATTCTGCTGATTTCGCATCTATATTTTTATTCGCTGCTCCTTCTATGAAGACCTGTTTTTGTTGATCCATTTCAGATTTGATTTTTTTACCCATAGCGCGTCTTAATAAATCGGCTTCTCCTAAGTTATAGCCACCCATTATTTGCGCTATTTCCATGACTTGTTCTTGATATATTATTACTCCGAAAGTGTCTTTTAAAACGTCTTTAATTATATCATGCGGATATGATGTTTTTTCTCTTTTGTGCTTTCGGTTTATATAAGATGGTATATTGGCCATTGGGCCTGGTCTGTTCAGAGATATTAAAGCTATTATATCATCTATGTTATCTGGCTGAAGTTTTATTAGTACTTCTTTCATGAAGTCGCTTTCTAGCTGAAATATTCCTATAGATTGACCAGTTCCAAGTAGCTTATAAGTTTCTATATCATTTAGAGGTATACTATTGATATCAAATTTATCTGTAATCAATTGACAAGAATTGTTTATTACTGTCAATGTTTTTAATCCTAATAAATCAAATTTAACAAGTCCTGCTTTTTCCACATATTTCATTGAATATTGACTAATAGGTAATTGCGACTTTTCCTCATAATATAATGGAATAGAATTTAGAAGCGATTCTCCACTTATTACAATTCCGGCAGCATGTACTGAGGCATGTCGATAAATTCCTTCTAACTTTAATGACATATCTATAAGTTTTTCTATTACATTGTCGTTTTGTTGTTCTTTTTTGAGATTTTTATCTAAAGTAAGTGCTTCAGAAAGTGTGATGGGATTTACAGCGTTATGCGGTATCATTTTGCATATCTCATCAGTTTTAGAGTATGGTATTTGTAATACTCTACCAACATCTCTTATAACTGCTCTTGGTTGCAACTTACCAAATGTTATAATATGTGCAACGTGATTATATTTTTTTTGTATATATTTTATTACTATATCTCGCTTTTCTGGGCAAAAATCTATATCGAAATCGGGCATTGAAACTCTTTCTGGGTTTAAAAACCTTTCAAAAATCAATCCAAAATATATTGGGTCAGGTTCTGTTATTCTGAGTGACCATGCTACAATTGATCCAACACCAGATCCTCTCCCAGGCCCTACTGCTATTTTATGGTTTTTGGCCCAGCAAATAAAATCAGAAACTATTAAAAAATACCCAGCATAATTCATCTGATTTATAATCCTAAGTTCGTATTCTAACCTTTCAAGATATTTTGCCTGTATTTCTTTGCCTACAAAACGTTCTTGAAGTCCAGATCTTGACCTTAATATAAGTTCTTGAGATGCATCTTTTGATTCACAAGGAAAATCTGGCAATGTTGGATTTTTTTCTTCCATCATAACAGAACATCTCTGTGAAATGACTATAGAATTATTTATTGCTTCTGGAAGATCATGAAACAATTCGAGCATTTCATCTGCGGTTTTTATATATTGGTTGGGATTAGAATGTTTTCTTTTTGAATCTCCTAAAAATACTCCTTGTGAGACACAAAGTAGTATATCATGTGCTTCATGCATTTTTGGTGAGCGAAAATAAGATGCATTGGTGCCTACAATGGGGATGTTATGTGAATAGGCGACATCTATTAGCTCTTCCTCTGGTTGTTCAATATCCCTTCTTATTTCAATGTACAACCTGTCTGAGAAAAAGCTTAGTAGGGTGTTTATTACATCATTAGGTTTTTGCCCAAGTGTTAGAATTTCGGGAATCAAGTCTCCTGTTAAGCAAATTAAACCGCTGCTTCTGTCTTTAAGATCATTGATTGTAATAGAGGGATGTTTTTTTTTATGTGACTCACTGGTCAAAAACACAAGGTTCTTAATTCCTACTTGATCTTTTGCTAATAATATAAAAGAGCTTTTAATTTCACTATATTGTACATCTACTTCACATCCTATTATTGGTTTTATACCGCTTTTGGATGCATAAATAGAAAATTCCAAAGCTCCGAAAAGATTTCCCTTATCGGTGAGAGCGATAGAGTGCATCTTGTTTTCGATGCAGAACTCTATTATAGATCCTATTTTATTACAGCTCTGTAACAAAGAATAATCGCTGTAATTGCGCAAATGGACAAAACTATTATTTGCTTGCTGAGCTTTCATTTGCGCAGTTAAATGATTAAGAAATTATGCAAAGTCTCGTGAATTATTCTTTGTTTTTAGGATTCATCATATTAGAGAAGAAAGAATTCATATCGAAGTTATCATCTGTTGGAGAATTATTTGAGTCTGCATCTAACTTTTGTTTTGCTTTTATCATTGCGGACAAGAAAAGATCAGTGAGTAAACATCTTTTCTCTTCATTTGGCTCAATCAGATCAGAAACCTCAACAGAGACAGGTGTTGCGTTTCCATCTAATACAACCTTTATCATACCAGCACCTGCTTCCCCTATATAACGGGATTTATCTTTCTTTTCTTGATTGCTTTGTTTCATTTTCATTAGGTTATTTTGTAGTGTAGTGAATATTTTATCAAATTGAGTCATATATCAGAATTCCTTTTTGAAGAATCAATAATGCTAGCATTTGGAAATTCTTTGAGTACTTCCTGTGCTAATTCATCTGTATCTACATTGTAATCTTTTTTTGTGTTATCAGTCAAATTAGTTTGTATGTTTTTTTCTTTTAATACATTTTGATTGTTAAGAATTTGTTCTAATGGAGGTAAATTGGCAAGATAACATAGTCTTATGAATAACATTTGAGTGGCGACAAACAAGTCTGGTGCTTTTTTAACTTCTTGTAGTCCGCTTAATGTTGCTTGCCAAACTCTCATGTACTGTTCTTTGACTTTGTGTTCTTTTAAAACTGATAACATTTTTTTGTGTATAACACGTAACAGCTCCTCTATTAACAAAATCGGGTCACATCCATTGTGATATAAATCTGTCAAGATCTCTATAAGTGGTAATGTGTTTCGATCTAATATAAAAGTAAGAATTTCTTCTATATTTTTTTCACTTGTTCTGCACATCATTTTTGTGATCAATTCAATATTGATATCATTGGATGAATAAATAGAGGCTTGTTCCAACAATGAGATTGCGTCACGCATAGATCCTTTTGATGACTGTGCAATATATTTTATAGAGGCTGAATCTATTTCAATTTTTTCTTTTTTAGCAATAGAACTTATTGTGTTAATGATTTTATCATCTGGTATCCTTTTAAGCATGAAACATTGACATCTAGATATAATAGTGTCGGGTAGTTTATTGATTTCTGTAGTAGCGAGAATAAATTTTGCATTTTCGGGTGGTTCTTCTAGTGTTTTTAATAGAGAGTTAAAAGCATTTTTAGAAAGCATATGAGCTTCATCTATTATATAGATTTTATATAATGAGCATGAAGGTGTATATTTTGCATCATTGATTATTTCTCTCATGTCATCAACCCCAGTATTACTTGCGGCATCAATTTCTATTACATCAGTATTTGAGCCAAGAATTATTGAATGACAGTTTGAGCAAATTCCACAGGGTTCTATAGTGGGACCATTTTCACAATTAATGGATAATGCTATTATTCGGGCTGTTGTGGTTTTTCCAACACCATAAGCCCCTGTAAATAGAAATGTGCTCAGGATTTTATCTTGCTTAATGGCATTGCTGAAGCATTTAACTATCACATCCTGACCCACAAGATCATCTAATTTTTTTGGTCTATATTTAGATGCAAGATTCATAGAATATGTTATAGAACATTTTTATTGAGAGAGGCTTTTTTATTTATATCATTTATTTGATTTGATTGGGATCTCAGTTTTTTGGATATAAAACTATAAGTTGCTATAAAGAGAATGCAATAAACAAAATCTAAAAGTGGCAATGGAATTCCCAAAAATGTCAAGGAATAATCTTGGCAGGGCACTGAAGAATTAATATCACATGCTCCAAAATTCTTTTCGGGAGAAACTAATCCCAAAATCAATGTGTAATGATAACCTGATATAGTTGCGTTTAATACATAGAGGCTTATGAAAAAGTAGCTGAATCGAGTAGAAAAAAAAAAACTTATTCCTACTAATGAAGCTACAATATAAACTACTCTTTGATAATTACAAATTTCGCATGGCTCTATTCCAAGGCCATATTCTAAAAAATAAGAAACTAATACAGCAAAAAAACTAAAGCAAAATGGAACAAATTTTAAGAAATTCTTATATATTTTATGAATGCACATAAACTTAAATTATAAATACAACTCAAACATGCAATGATACTATTTATTAATCTGTGTGCAAGTGTTTTTTTGCAAATGCATAGATATCGAAAAATTTATTTCATGTCTTAGGAATAAATTATTGATTGGTATTCATTATATATCTGTTCTTGTTTTGAGAGAAGAGATTTGCCTGTTAAAAAAGTCATTATATTAGGTTCTAATAACAGTGTAATAGTTGGTATAAATGATAATAAAGATAATTTGTGTACTTATGAAATCATTCAAAACTGTGATCTCGAAATTGGTGAACATGATTATCTGTTATGTTTGTGTTCCGGCATTCAAGTTGTTTCTGAAATTGTTTCATCTTTTTATGTGCATTTAGCACTATATAACAGAGTTAAACGTTTGAATAAAACTTTCACTACATCTCAAGTTTGGGATTGTAATGACGGCATAAAGTCAGCTTATACTATATCTTTTCTAGATGAAAGCTTCAAATTTGCCAAAGGTTCTAGAGGAATAATGTCCACCGTATTGGAAACACCCTCAATAATAAATATATTATCTCTGGGCATAGAACCGTCAGATTGTGATATTATTATAATTGATTCTATATCTGATGGTTTGATTAAAATAGATACACAGAATAATTATGTAAGAAAAATTGTTAAATTTGAATTCAAATTACAAAAGAATCCTAAAATTGTTGGGGGTGAGATAGAATTAATAGCAGAGGAAATAAAGGAAGATAGCAACTTATATATTATAGCAGACAAAAGAATACTATATCAGGCAAATAAATTCAACAATAAAGTAAAAAATGTTATTAAAATGACTCCTTATGAAGCATCGATTAATCTAGGTATTAGCGATTACTTCAAAAAAGATACACCTGCCGATGTATTGTTTTTATATTCTTTACTTTCTGAATCAAAACCCAAAACAATGAATTCCAATCAGAAACGTTCATTTTTTCGGAGATACTATCAATATGCAACTTTGGGTATTGTTTTAGTTGTAATGCTGTATCAACTGTTTGATATATATAAACTAAATAGAGAGTACGAATTTCTATATGACACATTGTACGTAAATGATCTAACATTACAAAGCCACCAAATCAGAAGCAAAAACACCAAAGTAACAGATCTAATTTTATTGAATAAAAGGGTTCATTCCAATCTATACTCTCCGTTAAAGTATATATCAGAAGCTCAAAAAAAAACCACTGACTATGATTTATGGTCTATAGATTATAACTTGATTTCCTTGAATGAGCCGTGCGTTCGTTCGAAATAAGAATGTTTTTGTTCGAATTTAGGTTTACGCAAATGAGGACTCGTGTTTAAAATATTTTACATAATATCCTTGATTTCTGGTGTCTTAGTCATTGATAGATTGGGACAAATCAAAACATATTTATTGACAGAAAATACAAATCTTGAAATGAAAAATGCACATACAATCAAATCTTTGGAAAACTTGGATGTAAGATTTGAAAAAGAACAAACCCTTTCTTTTGACTTTCATTCGGACATACTAGAGTTAGTATACTTGCTGCAATACAACAATTTACGTTTTTACGATTTAAAAATCAAAGTAGAATTTTTAGATGATGACAATCAACAAACAATCCTGATTGATAACAGTTCTGCGGAAATTGCGAAAGTTATTATTAGTATTTCTGGAAACACAAAAAGTGTTTTATATGATTTTGCAGGTTCAATTTATTATTCTTTGCATAGAAACTCTATAATGCAATCTTTATCTATACAGAGAAAAGAAGATACTTACGTTGGTATAATTGCGATTGATTACTACATAGAAAATCCAGATTAATTTTTATTTGAAAAATGTTGGTGAATTTACTTTATTATACATTATTAATGGTCTAATCTATAATAGAGGGCGGAATAATGTATAATAGAGGGCGTAATAATGTATTATAACGCACATTCAGAAGAAGATTTTAAAAACATGAGACGTGCAGGCAAGTTGGCTGCAATGGTATTAGATTACATTACAAGCTATGTTGAGCCTGGTGTCACTACTAATTATTTAAACGACCTATGTCATAATTTTATAATAAAACACAAAGCAATCCCGGCTCCTTTGAATTATAAAGGATTTCCTAAATCAATTTGTACTTCTAAGAATTCAGTTATATGCCATGGTATACCAAATGATATTCCTCTTAAAAATGGGGATATATTGAATATAGATGTTACTGTTATATTGGATGGTTGGCACGGAGATACCAGTCGCATGTTTTATGTTGGTAAACCATCTGTTAGCGGAAAACGTTTGTGTGATGCAACTTATGAGTGTTTGATGAAAGGAATATCTGTCGTTAAAAACGGTGCTAAGCTGAAAGAAATTGGTGATATTATTAGCGATTACGCTGAGTCCTTAGGTTATTCAGTAGTTCGTGATTATTCTGGACATGGCATAGGTAAGGTCTTTCACTGTGCACCTACAGTATTACACTCCAGAAACAATAGTGATTTTATATTGAAGTCAGGTATGTTTCTCACAATAGAGCCAATGATTAATATAGGAACATACTCCACTTCTTTGAGCAAGAAAGATGGATGGACTGTTAGAACAAAAGATATGTCACTCTCTGCTCAGTTCGAACATTCTTTAGGTGTTACAGAGGATGGATGCGAAATATTTACTGAATCACCAAAGTCTTACAATAAACCACCTTATTAATTCTTATGCAAGTCAAGTCTTTTTAGATGGACCAACTTCTACAAATGAGATGTTTTTATGATTGATATGCTGGTTTTTGAATTCGTTTATATCATCTAATGAGACTGATTGTATGTTGTCAATATAGTTTTTGATATAGTTGATTCCCAAGTTATGTCGCTGTGCTAAATTCATAGTTGCAGCAAATCCGGAATTTTTCACTAAATGATAATTATAAAAACCTATAATGAAAGCTTTGGCGGATTCTAATTGTTGATGGTTTAAATCCTCAACTTGTATGTTTTTTAGTATCTTTAGTATTTCGGATTTTACTATTTGAGATGAACCATTTTTTATTGATGCTTGACCAAATAGTAAATTAGCATAAACATTGTTTATAGTCTTAGTAGATATGTTGTACGTAAGAGCTAATTCTTTTCTTATTTTTTCTGTGAGCAAAGATTGAAGCCCACCTCCACCTAAAATATGAGATAAAATTGTC
Source organism: Anaplasmataceae bacterium (assembly GCA_965216745.1). Taxonomy (GTDB): domain Bacteria; phylum Pseudomonadota; class Alphaproteobacteria; order Rickettsiales; family Anaplasmataceae. The sequence continues at coordinate 260,180 of OZ244191.1, forward strand.
ATTTTATATATATTAGGATCTTCTAAACTTATTCCGTTCATATAAAAATAAATTAATGTTTGTTTTATATCCATATCAACTATTTTGTTTGTTTTTTGTGATATGTTTTTGGAGTTGAAATATTGAATGTTTGGTGATTCTGTAGAATCAGACGATGGCAAATTCATGTACTTGTTGAATAAATTTAATATCTGTTTAGAAGATGTGTCACCAGATATGCTAACTTTCATCTTAGATGAAACAAAGGTTTTTTTTGCCTGTTTTACAACATCTTCTGAAGATATATCTGAAATTGAATCTAATCTTCCATAAATGTAGTTCGAATATTGATGTTTATCAAAAACAGCAGATTTGAGCTCTTTATCAGCCACAGACTTTTGATCGGTTGCATCTTCTGCAATGAATGAGTGAATATTAGTTACTGCTAAGTCTATTTTTTTGTTAGTGAATTTTGGTTTCAGAATAGCATGGCTAATTAGTTCAATTGTTTTTTCAAGATTGTTTGACATGGTCTTGAATGCGATATAAAAAAAATCTTGATCTACTCGAAAGCTAATAATTATACCATTGGATTCTGCTTCTTCTAAGAAATTTTCACTTTCCACACACCCATCTTGAAGTAAATATGATAACATATGAGCAATGCCGCTTTTTTCAAAAGAATCATAGGCGTATCCTGCATGATCAAAAGAGAAAACACCTGAAACTATTGGAACTTCACTTTTTTTGTGAAACCAAATTTGATTATTATAATTATCATTAATTTGTTGAATTTCATATGAGTATGCATTCATATGAAAAGAAAATATGGTGAAGAAAAGAATATAAAACAATTTGCTTATCATGCAATACGACCTTTAATTGATTTTGAAAATAATGTGAATTTGGTTATTAAAGTATTATAAAAACATCTTTAATACAATACTAGCTACACTATCACTTTAGATTATGTTGTTTTCATTCTTCCCGCAATAGGAAACCTATAGTCTTTTTATCATTTGACTGTAGGCTTAGGAATTTTCTGAAAGATTCTCTTACTTCCTCTAAGGTTATAGAATCAATACTTTCACTAAATCTATCAATATAATTTATTGGTATTCCCATTACAAGCGCAGATCCATAAAGAATTGCAGCATTGGGTGCATCTTCAAGTTCATAAATGAAATGTGATTTTATTATCTCTTTTGCTTTTTCGAAATCATGTTGATACAAATCATTTTTTGAAAAATATTCAATGGTATCATTAATTGAGCATACAACATCATTTAAATATTCTTCATTTGTAGAATGTGCAGAGATTACAAATGAAGTATCGGACATTGAAAGTGGTGAATAATATGCATTCACTGCTAAAGCTTTCTGTTCTTCTAAAACAAGCTTTTTGTATAATATGCTAGTTTTGCCTTGTGACAATGCAACAGATGCTATGGTTAGAGCCAAACTCGACCTAATGTCCTGAGCTGCTGAAGGAGCTTTATACCAAATTTCCAGATGTGGTACTTTCAATTGCTTGTCACGCATTGTAATAATTGTTTCGGCTGCATGTTGAGGCTCTGCTAGTATTTTTCTATTGATTTTTTTTGTTTGAGAAGGATTTTGAGATCTGTCATCAGAATTCTCAACAATTGATTCATTCACGTAATATTTGTTTGCCCATTCAATCACAGTATCTTTGTCTATGTCCCCTAAAACAACTATAGTTGCATTTTTGGGTTGATAATACCAATTATACATTCGCTTTACATCGTATAGAGTTATTGATTCAATGTCATCGCTCCACCCAGCAACTTGCCATGAGTGGTCTTTTTTGAAGAATACAGATGAAATTTGCTCTTTCATTCTTGAATATGGACTTGAGTCTATACGCATTTTTCTTTCTTCTGCAACAATCTTCTTTTCTGCAACGAAATTTTCATTTTTGATGTCAAGTTTCTTCATTCTATCTGCTTCTAATTGCATGATTAGCTTTAGATCTTTTTGATTTATTACTTCGTAATAACCAGTGAAATAACTGGAGGTCATTGCGTTGTATAATCCTCCTAAATTCTCTATTACGGTGCTGAAATTAGGAGTGCTTTGAGTGCCTCTGAACATCATGTGTTCAACAAGATGGGCCAACCCTGATTTACCAGATGGATCTTCTGCTGCACCAACTCCATATATAATTGCATGTGTTATGATTCCGGGCTGTTTGGAATTTATAACACATACATTCATACCGTTTGAAAGTTGAGAAAGGGATATATTCTCATAGTGCGAGTTTGCATAATTAGGTAAATATAGAAATAAAAATAATATGGCGTATAAATAAGTCAAATTCTTAACCTCGTGTAATCTTTTAGGAGTTCTTTAATCCATTGATAAATATAAATATAACGCCTAGTGTGATAAAGCAATCTGCAATATTGAAAATAGGGAAATATAAGCTTCCAAATTTGATTGATATGAAATCGTATACAGCTCCGAATCTAATTCTATCTATTATATTAGCTATCGCTCCAGATAAAATCATTAAAACAAACATAGATTTGGTCCGACCTATTAATGTATAAAATAACAAACCAGCGGTAACTGATATTGTGATAGTAAGAAATGCAGTGTTTGAATGTTTGAAATCAGAAAAAAGCCCAAAACTCATTCCCTTATTCCAGGCTTCTGTCAATCTCAAAAAACTTGTGATATCAATATGGTGTTTGTTTTCCAATAAATTTTGAACGAAATGCTTTGAAATTTGATCCAAGCCCACCATTATGCTGCATAAAAATAATTTATAAATGGTTTGCATTGTGCTGTTGGGTTTTTTTTTAAGTATATATTTCATGATTGACTGTATCCCTAAATCACAGTTATATCAAAAAAAAACATTTTTTCCAGTAGTGTATAATAATTTAGGAATATTGTTAAATCAGATTTAATTAATAATTATAATCTCAATTCTTTGGGTAGATGAAATTTTATATTTTCTACTGAATCAGTCAAATATGATAAATGTTTGTATTGGAATGAAGTTTGTAGATTGTCTATTAATTCTTCTACTAAATATTCAGGAGCAGATGCTCCAGATGATATTCCGATAATAGGCATATCATCTAATTGGTGCCTTTTTATATCCTTGAAGCTTTCAATTAAAAAAGAACTTGTTCCGTTAGCTATTCCAACTTCTTTTAATCTCTGAGAATTAGAACTATTTTTGGAACCTATAACAAAAATCATTTCTACATGTTGTGCGAGTTTTTTTACAGCGTTTTGTCTATTTTGAGTTGCAAAACATATATCCATAGTTGGAGGGGAAGATATAGAGGGAAAGCGATTTTGTAATATTTTTTTTATAGCTTTTGTGTCATCAACGCTGAGAGTTGTTTGAGTGATGCAATAAATGTTATTTTGGTCTCTTACTTTCAATGTTTTTGCGTCTTCTTCTGATTCTACAACATGTATTGAGCTTTTTTGAACCTGACCTATTGTTCCTTGCACTTCTGCATGATTCTTATGACCTATCAAAACTATTTCTTTGCCTAATTGTTCTGCTGCTTGTGCTTCTCTGTGTACCTTTATAACTAGAGGGCATGAAGCGTCTATCAACTGAAGGTTGCGTGAAGAAGCTTCTTGTTTTACTGATTTTGATACACCATGTGCGCTAAAAATAAGTATCGAACCAGGTTTAACCTCTGAAACGGATTCTACAAATATAACCCCACGCTTTCTAAAGTAAGTGAGAACGCTAGTATTGTGAACTATTTCATGAAAAACATAAATAGTCTTATCTTTATATAAATCTATACAGCGCTCTACTATTAAAATAGCCCTATCTACGCCAGCACAGAACCCATGTGGATTTGCGACAATAATATGTGTCATTTTTTCAACACATTGAGCCCATTTGGGACCCACCTAGTATGTGCAAATGAAAGTGGGGAATTATTTGACCACCGTCTTTGCCATGATTTGTCACCAATCTAAAACCTTTTTCAGTTAATTGAAGCATTCTAGTTATTTTCCTTACTGCTGAGAAAAAATTAAAATATTCCTGGGGGTCTAAATCGTCAAAAGAAACACATTTGGACTTTGTTATTACAAGTATGTGTATGGGAGCTGCCGGAGCTATATCTTTGAAGGCTAAAACGTGATTGTCTTCATATACTTTTTGATAAGGTATCTTATTCTCTAATATCTTGGCAAAAACGTTTTCAGGGTCGTATTCTGTCATATAGGATAAAAAATCATCTTATAGTAAATATAATACAATATAAGTTCAATATAAATCAATGTTTATTTTTTCAAGTCTTTCTTCTATACATTCTACTTTTTCTTTTATAACGTATATTTGTGTTAAAGTATCTTTTTGGTTTCTCATCCATTCAGTGAAAGTTTTGACCTTAGAGTCAATGTTGGATGCCCACCATACTGAATAAAAAATATTTGCTGCGATTGTAAGTATTAATGCTATGTTGGATAAACTATATTTCATATTATGATCTTAAATTTAATATTCTACAAATAGTAAGTTACTTTTGTAAGCAAAAAATATTACTGTAGCGAATTTGTTGGGTAATTGTCTATGTTTTCGGAGCTTAAATTTATAGCTTCTTCTGGTATCATTATTGGGATGCCATCAATTATAGGATAAGCTACATTTGCACTTATACTAACTAATAGTTTTTTTTCTTCATCGTATTCCAAAGGTCCACCAGTTATTGGGCATACTAATATATCTAATAGTTTTTTATCAATTGACATCAAGAATCCTCTCAAATTCATTCTGTTTTACAAAGCAACTTTAGTCAATGTTTTGTTATATGCTCGTGAATAAAAATTATGATGAATATGATTTCAATATAGATCTATTAGCCATATAGTTCATAGAAAGAAATATAATCCCATTTTATTTGTTTTTATATAAAAATTTTGTTACTTTTTGTTTAACCTTATTAAATATTGCGGTGCATTGCATTATAATGAATGAAAACAAAAATGTTATGATTGCTGCGCTTTTATCCCTGATAGTTATCATTATGTGGAAATATGCTGTTGAACCAATGATATACCCATCGCAATTTAATTCTGAAGAATTTAATTCTCAAGATCATCCTGAAAGCCAATACCATTCTAACATTCAAAAACATATTTTTGATCATATAGACAAACAAGAAGCTATAAAATCATCTGATGATAATAGAATTTTGATTTCTTCGAATAAAGTCATAGGCTCCATTAATGGCTCAAGAATAGATGACTTGACATTGATGAATTACAAAAAAAATGTTGATGACGATCAATATCGGGTAATACTATTTTCTCCAGAGGGGACTAGAGATGAATACTTTGTGCAATTTGGATGGGAGGGTCTTTCCGGCCTTAAAGTCCCTGATGTTAATTCAAAATGGGAGTCTACAGCCTCTAAGATTTTAGATGGTGAGTCCGTAGATTTGATATGGTATAATGAAGATGGAGTAAAATTTATGCTTTCATTTTCCTTAGATGATAAGTATATGTTCAAAGTAATTCATTCTGTTTCAAATCAAAGCTCCAACTCAATTGTTTTAAAAACTCTAGATTATGTTCAGAGAATAAAAGATGACTATTCGGATATTTCAGCAATTTTGCACGAAGGACCTATAGGTTTTTTTGATGGTTCAAATGTGGTAGAAGTTGATTATACTAAAGTACCAGATCGTACTGCATATTTGAGCAATTCTTCTGACTTATGGTCAGGATTTTCAGATAAATATTGGGCTACAATAATGATTCCCAAAAAAAGAATTGATGCATATTTGCAAAAAAATGTGAATAAATACAATGATGATTCTTATTATTTGTCTTTTGTTTCAGATGCATTTAGCGTTGCCCCTGGTCAAACAGTTAGTAGCCAATCATACCTTTTTGCAGGTCCTAAGGAATTACAGCTTTTGGATTATCATTCTAAATCTCTAGGAATAAACAAATTTGATAAAGTTGTAGATTTTGGAATATTATATTTTATTACTAAACCTGTTCTTCTATTCCTTCAGTTTCTTAATGGTTTTATTGATAATTTTGGTGTTTCTATCTTAATTCTTACTGTGTTGGTGAAATTTGCCTTACTACCATTATCTATCAAGTCACAAACTTCAATGAAAAAAATGAAAGAAATACAGCCTCAAATAAATAGAATCAGGGAGCTATACAAACATGACAGTGAAATAGTGCGTTCTAAGACTCTTGCTTTGATGTCTAAGCATAAAGTTAACCCTGCCTCTGGTTGTTTGCCTATGTTATTGCAGATTCCCGTTTTCTTTTCTTTGTACAAAGTGTTGTCAGTCACTATTTACATGAGGCATGCACCTTTTGTTTTATGGATTAAAGATTTATCTGCAATTGATACAACAAATATATTTAATATGTTTGGTTTGTTGGATGTTAGTCTGCCTTCTTTCCTTAATATTGGTATTTTACCTATACTGCTTGGTGTTACGATGTTTTTGCAACAAAAACTTACTTCAAGCACTATTTCTGATCCTTCTCAAGCTAAAGCAATGAAATTTCTTCCTCTGATTTTTGTTTTTGTGTTTGCATCCTTTCCATCGGGTCTTGTAATATATTGGATATGGAGTAATATATTAACTATAATTCAGCACTATTGCATCAAAAAATTTGTTTTTAGGGATTGATTTATGACTACAGTTCTAATTGTGTGCTCTTGTTTTAATCCAGAAATTACTGATTCTTTGCTTGATTACGCTAAAACATTTTTTAATTCTAAAAACATAGAAACGGAAATTGTGCGTGTTCCTGGAGCTTTGGAGATACCACAGGCTGTTGCCTTTGCGGCCATAAGCCCTAAAAAAGATTATGATGGATATCTTGCTTTAGGCTGTGTAATGAAAGGTCAAACCGATCATTATCATTATGTTGCTTCTGAAGTTTATCGTAATCTTTCTAATTTGGCTACTCAACATATGATTGCTTTAGGATCCGGGATTATTGTATCAAATAGTTTCTTACAAGCGAAAGAAAGGTCTAATCCTGATTCTACTAACAATGTAGCTCTTCATGCCTGTGATGCTGTTCTTTCAATGATTGATTTGCGTGATAAGTTTTTATAGTGTGAGTTGCGCAAAAGTCTCAAGACTTATATCTATACAGTTTTGTTATTCTCGTTTGATATGTGGTTTTGCACATTTTACTCCTGAAGCGGTTTTTCAGACTATTTGTTTACAGGATAATAGTATTTCCACACATGACCCTGATTTGCTTGAATCTTTGCTTTTTAGTCAACTCACATATTATAATGAAGCATGTGGGTTAGTGTCTACTTATATAAAATCCAGTTGGTCATTTAGCAGAATTGACTTATGTACTCGTTCTATTATAGTGAGCGCAGTATGTGAAATGATGCATAACAAGGCCTTATCTAGAGCTACTATTGTTAATGAATATGTTGGGATTGCATCTGATTTCAGGGTACAAATCGGGTTTGTAAATGCTATTCTTGATAAGATTGGTCAGTATTTAAATTTGAATATTTAAGTCTATTGCAGTATTCGCGCTTTTTGATAGCATTTAAATTTTATTTATAGAGTTATATTTTGTCTCCATATGATCAGCTTGAAAAAGTATTTTCTCGTGTTATGCATTTGCAAAAAGCAATCAATCTATTGAGATGGGACTTCGATTTGTTCAATAAAAACAAAAACTCTTATTTCACTATTATGAATTTGCATAGCATAAAAAATGCAATACTTAGAGATGATATGTTGTCCAGCTTAATTGAAGCTGCCAATGAAAACAAAAAAAATCTCAATGGTTGGCAAGCTTCTAATCTTGATCTTATTGGAAGAATGCACAAAGATGCAAATTCAGTCCCATGTGACTTGATAGATGCTTTTTATAATGCTAAGTACGAATGTTATGTTGAGTGGAGTTTAGCTTATAATGATTTGGTTGACAATAAAACTGCGTTAAAATCATTTGAAACAATGTGCACATTTGCACAAGAAGTTGCTGTTGCTAAATCTGAGTCATTGCAATGTAATAAGTATGATTCTTTTTTGTTTAATTATGATACTGATTTTAAGTCAACAGATCTGGATAAAATGTTTGAAAAAATTGGTATATTTTTGGAAAGCTTCATTCCAAAAGTTGTAGCTTATCAAGCAAGCAATGGTTTGAAACCAATAAAATTTAAAGGTAAATTCCCTCTTTTTAAGCAAACGAAGCTTTGGAATTTAATTATAAATTCAATGTGCAGTTCCGTTGAAATCAGTCCAATTCAATCACATGGAAAAATCAATCTTGTAAATAGATCTAATAGAGTTGCTATACTTTTCAATGAAAATGAATTTGCTTCTTCTCTTGCATCGTTAATGTTTTATATTGGTTATTCTGTGTTTAATAATGTTCAGAAACCTGAATGGATTGCTCAACCAGTTGGAACATCGATAGGTAAAGTTCTTTTAGAATCTACTTCTCACCTTATGGGTTACTATATTGGGACTTCCAGAGAGTTTTTGGGTTTTGTGCTCAAATCAACAAAAAAAATATTTGGTGGGCGAGGGAAGTCATGGGAAGAAAATAATATTTACAATATTTTTAATTATGTGAACAAAGAAGCTGATATAACCAATTTTGGCGAAGTTATATATCCTGTACGTATTATGTCTTTTTATTCATTAGAAAAGTCTTTAATTGAAGGAGATCTGTCTCCAGTAGATCTTCCTGATGCTTGGATTGAGGATATGAAGCATTATTTGGGAATAGAAGCAAAGTATAAAGATTTATTTTCTAATGTTTATTGGGGTTCTGGATCATTTGGTTCTATACCAATCAAAATGATAGGCTGTGTTATGGCTTGTAATATTTTTGATTTGATAAAAAATTCTCTGAATTTTGAAGAAATGATCGAAAAAGAGGATTTTAGCCCAATTGTTTCATGGCTAGGTGATCGTTTTTATAAAAATGGTGCTCGTTATAGCACAAAATCTGTGATGCGTAAAGTTATAGGAAATTCTAATATTGATGTAAAAACTTATCAAAACTATCTTGAAAAGAAATATCTTACTTGAAATGAGTCGGTGAACTATAAGTTTTTTATTTTGCATTAAATTTATTTGCTAGTATAAATATTTTCCCGAAAAGCAAGAATGACAATATGATGATTGTGGCGCTTTCAGTGCTTTGCATAAATTTTCAAGGGATATGAATTCTAATGAGTCTACGTTGAGTAGCTTAGCAATTTTTTCTATTGAATAATTGTGCGCAATTAGTTCTTCGGAATTTGGAGTGTCTATACCATAGCAACAAGCATGCTTGATTGGAGGGCTACCTATTCTAAAATGTATTTCACGCACTCCGGCTTCTCTTAACATATCAATGATTTTTCTAGAAGTATTTCCCCTTACTATGCTGTCGTCTATTAGAACTATTGATTTTCCTTTTAGTAATGCGTGGTTGACATTATGCTTCAATCTTATTTTTTCTATTCTCGACTTCTGTGTTGGCTCTATGAAAGTTCTATTTGCATTGTGTGATCTTATAATTCCGAGCTCAAGATCAATATTAGATGCTTTTCCATACCCTATAGCGAAAGGTATTCCAGAATCTGGTACTGGCACTACCATGTCTGCTGTTATGTTTTTGTTTTGTTCATAAAGAGCCGCTCCTATTGCCTTTCTATAAGAATAAGTAGATTGATTGCTATATTGAGAATCTGGTCTTGAGAAATATATTTTTTCAAATACACAGAATTTTTGTATGTTATGACTGAAGATATTTTTTTGCTTTATTATTCCATTTTCATTTGCGATTAATATTTCTCCATTTTTCACATGCTGGATTTCTTTTGCTTTAACTGTATCCAGCGCACAAGTTTCTGAACCAAAAAATGAACCGTTATCACTTCTACCAAATGCAAGTGGTCGAATGCCAAATTTATCGCGTGTTCCTGCTATAAAATCATTTCCCATTATTACTATAGAAAAACCTCCTTCTAATTGTTTTACAGCTTCTATTAATCTGTCAATTATACTTATTTTGTTTATGGATTGAATTAACACACAAATTACTTCTGAATCTATGTTGGATTGAAACTTGAAACCTTTAGCTTCTAGTCCTTTTTTTAACGAATATGTGTTTGTTATATTACCATTATATGCTAGTCCAAATGATTCATTTTCGAGATTGACAAGTTTAGGCTGAGGGAAAGATATTTGCGAAGATTTACACCCACTGGTTGAATAACGTGTATGAGCCATTGCAATGTTACCCTTCATTTTTCGATTAGCTATAATATCGCTTATTGAAATTTGTCCATGTCGATGATGCTGGCCGTATATTTGCTTTGTGTTATCCAAAGCTATCACCCCATAACTCTCTTGTCCCCTATGTTGTAGCGAATGTATTCCAAAAGAACAGTTCAGTACTGCCTCATTGTCTTTTGTATAACAGCAAAAGATCCCACATTCTTCTTTAAAGCCCATTATAACACTCCTTAAATATATTTTTTAGCTAATAAAATTGATTATATTTTATAATATTTTGTTTATCTATAAAATATTGTGTTGATGGATAATATTACTGTTTTGAGTTGCACATTTATAGAGTAAATCATATATATATATAATATTGATATTTTATAATTTATTATTATATCTATTCTAGAATAGAATTATATTCATTTTATGTTTGCTTTAGTTCTCTGATAATCTTTAGAAGATTTTGTACATTTTCAGCATTATCAGCACCTTCTTTTATCATTTGATTTAAAGCATTAATATATTCGATTTCTAATGTGTGTATTTCTATTTTGCGCATTATTTTTCCCCATATTTCTACAGCATCTTTTAAATTATTAGGCATGTATATTGTTGTTTTGTTTTGCAAAGCTTTGACTTCTTCTAAATTTACATGCTCTAACATGTTTTCCGATTTATTCTTATCTTGAGAGTTTATTATATCTAATAATTTATTTTGCAAGTCATGGTATTTTTGGCATTCAAACATAGCAAATTGTTCTTGTCTGATTGGGTTATATAGTATTTCGGGATATTTCAATATGATCCCAAACAATACATCTTCGTCATTTACTGCAATTTTAACTTGTTTCGCATTGTGTTTGTTATGTGTTTTTTTGCTATATAATTTTCTGTTAAATGAGTAGCGAAAATGTTTTTTTATTTGAGGATCTTTTATCATATTCAAATACATTTGCATTTTTTGTTCGGCTTGACATCTGTTTTCAGCTATTTTGAGATCTAAATTTTCTAAACATGCTTCTGTGATCAAATTGGACAATAAGGTTGCGTTCTTTATTATTGAATTAAATTTTGTTTTCCCCATTGATAGTATTGCTTGGTCTGGATCTAGATTGTTTGGTAGAAAACAAAATCGTATTATATGATTTAGAGCTATTATTGGTAGTATGTTTTGAATCAATCTCATTGCTGCGTTATAACCTGCTGCATCTCCATCAAAGCAAAAAGTGATTTTGTTAGTTATTTTGAGCACTTTGTGAATTTGTGTAGTTGTCATGTTTGTTCCCAGCGAAGCTAATACGTTAGTAATGTTGTGTTGATGTAACATGATCACGTCAGTATAACCTTCCACAACTATTATTTCTTGTGGTTTTTTTGTTAGTTGTATTGAATAAAGAGATTCTCTTTTTTTAAAAATTATGCTTTCTGGAGAATTTAGGTATTTAGGAGTTTTATTGTCATCTATTGTTCTAGCTCCGAATGCTATAATGTTATTAAAGTCATCTGTTATTGGGAACATTATGCGATTGTAAAATATTTCAATGTTTTTATTGTTAATTAATCCGGCTTGTTTTATATAGTCTAATTTTATTCCTAAATTTTTCAAATGCCGAAGAAGCCCTCCTTGTTTGGGCGAGTAACCAAGTTTTATTTTATTGTATGTTTCTTCTGTAATCTGTCGCTCTTTTAAATATTTTTGCGCTGTTGAATTATTACATAATTGCGCGTGAAACCATTCTCTTGCTATTTTATTTGTTTTATAGATTTTGTCTTTTATTGTTTCTGGTTTTTCTATATTGATTCCGGCTATTTGTGCCAAATATTTTGTTGCTTCTGGGAAGTTTAAATTTTTGGTTGACATTATAAACTCAAAAATATCTCCATGCGCTCCACATCCGAAGCAGTAATATATTTTTTTTTGATCATTGACTGAAAAAGAGGGAGTTTTTTCTTGGTGAAAAGGGCATAGGCCATAAAAATTAACACCCCTTTTCCTTAATTTCACATGCTCGCTGATAATGTTGGAAAGTTGAAGTGTTTCTTTCAATTTATCTACTATTGTCATATTTGATTACAGATTTCATTGTTAGTAGATTATACTTATTTTTTGATTTATGTTGTAATTTGATTTTTATATTCTGATTTATCTTTTATAAGGCTAGTTTTAAAGTTGTCACGCCAAAGTGAGTCATAAGAAATAGTGCATTCAGAGATAATCTCGCTAGAAAATCTTGAGGAAACTGATGGTATATCTTCTTTTGTACAACCTAATAGAATAATTCCTATGGATTGTGAGTTGAAGAGTCCAATGATATCTGTTTGACGTATTGTTTTTTTTAGTATTGATGAATGTTCATTGTCTACTTCTGGTTGCAAGAAGTCAACATAGCACATTGTGCTATGTAAATTATTTTTTTCAGAAAATTCAAATACTAAAGACATAGCTTTTTGCATTGATTTTATGTCTAAAATGTTATGTTTTGCGTCTAAAGTCAGACCATTGGTGTATTTGTAAAGTTCATACATTTTGTCTACTTCTGTTATTTTTCTCATCAAGATTTCGTATCTTATGACGTTTTCGCTATGATTTGTAATGAAAGGTTTTATCTTTACTGGTATTTGATCTTTATTTTTGAATTTTACAAAAGGTTTTGAATGGCGTGATAAAATGTGTCCCAAGCTGTACATAGATATAGAGAATTCCATATATTCATTTATTGTTCCGCAGATACTGTCTGAAAATATATTTTGTACTTTGAGTGATGGTATCTCTGTTTTCGATATTCCAAGCAATTTTTCTGCGGCTTTGTTTGTTTTTGTTATTACTAATCTCTGACCATTTTTGTAATGTTCAATTGAGATTATTGCATCTTCCTGTCTACGAGCGGAAATTAAAAATATATCTTCCATATAATATATATATATATATATTATATAACTATATGGTTAAGTTGGAACTTTTTGGCAGATTTAAGCTACTAAGTATGGGTTTTGTATTAATACCTTTTCTACTTGTTGAATTTTGATTGAAATAATGTCTAATAATAAAAATATCATATTTGTATTGATAGTAAAATGTGTTACATATGTTTTTAATCATTGTTATGAGAAATTTTTGTTTTATTGTGTTCTAGTATGTATGAATTTTATTACATAATATCTCTTTTGTTTATTGTAGTATCTTTGTCCATTTATTTGGCATGTGAAAAAAGCTTAGTAAAGTGCGTTGTTGCTTTGAACATGATAAGTTTCCTTGTTTCGGGGGTGTATCTAATTATGAATGCTCCTGATGTTGCTATGACTGAAGCCGCTGTTGGTGCTGGTTTAAGCACCTTGATTATTTTGAAAGCTATCAATAGAGTTTCATCTAAGTATGATGAAGCTCCAATTGGTTTTTTCACTTTAGTTTTAATGTTGTTGATGTTTGTATTAGTTGGATATTTGACTTTTGAATTTCCTTTGTTTGGTTCTGAATATGTGCCGGTGCATGGAGAACTGACTCAGTTTTTTATCTCTAATTCTTATGAACAATTGCCTAATGTTGTTTCTATGATTCTTGCTGGTTTTAGAGCTTATGATACTTTGGGCGAGACTCTTGTTGTATTTATAGCTGCGGCTTCAGTGTTCTCTATCATCAGAAATGATTCTCGAAAGGATCCAAACCTATGATTGATTCTCCTATACGTACAATCTCCAGTCTGGTTGTGCCATTTGTTATACTGCTTTCTTTTTATGTACAGTTTCATGGCGACCAGAGTCCAGGAGGGGGTTTTCAAGCAGGTGTATTACTTGCTTCTGCGTTTGCTGTATATATAATAGTATTTGACTTCAAGATTAATGAAAAATTGTTGCATGTGTTAATGCCTTTAGGTGTGTTGATTTATATTGCAACAGGTGTTGTTCCTATGTTTATGGGTGGAAATTTTTTGCAGCACGATGTTATTGCTGACTCTGATGTCACTGGTTGGCATTTAGGTATATTTTTTGTAGAGATTGGTGTATTTATGACTGTTGCATCTGTAATGATAATGATTTATTCAGTTTTTGCTTCTGATGATTAGTAGCGTTATAATATATAGTTCAATTTTAATATTGATGCTTGTTGGTCTTTATGTTGCTTGTAATAGTTTCACTGCAGTTAAAAAGCTTATGGGTCTTTCTATATTTCAATTGGCTATTATTTTATTTTATATTTCTTTTGGCTTCATATATGACTCTTGTGTTCCTATCTTATCTGAAAATGCTAGGTTGTATACCAATCCATTGCCACAGGTGTTAATGTTGACTGCAATTGTTGTGGGTGTTGCAACTCTTTCTGTAGGTTTGGCTCTGGCGATTAAAATAGATGAAAAAGAACGAAAGTGAAGCTTCAGACAATCATAATTTGCTAAGAAGGGAAAAATTAAATCTAATGGAATTTATTCGCTTATAGACATACTTTTTATGGACGCAATAGCTTTTGCCGGGTTTAATCCTTTTGGGCATGCGTCTGTGCAGTTCATTATTGTATGGCATCTGTAGAGTTTAAACGCGTCTGACAAATCATCTAATCTCTGGCTTTTGGTGTCGTCTCTGCTGTCTTGTATCCATCTATAGGATTGTAATAAAGTTGCTGGTCCTAGGTATTTATCCCCGTTCCACCAATAACTCGGGCAGCTTGTCGAACAACAGGCACACAATATGCATTCATATAATCCATCTAGTTTTTTTCTATCTTCTTGAGACTGTAATCTTTCTTTTATAGGATTTTTTTCTTTGGTTCTCAGCCAAGGCTCCACAGATTTATATTGTTTATAAAAGGATGTCATGTCAGGCACTAAATCTTTTACCACTTCCATATGTGGCAATGGATAAATTGAAGCCGAATTTTGGCCCAAATCTTTTATCTTTTTTATGCAAGCAAGTGTGTTTTTGCCATTTATATTCATTGCGCAAGATCCGCAAATACCTTCCCGGCAAGATCTACGAAAAGTTAAAGTAGGATCTATCTCATCTTTTATTTTTATTAAAGCATCCAAAACCATTGGTCCACATTTGTTTGTCTGTATGGTAAAAGTATCTAGCCTTGGATTTTCTTTGTTGTCTGGGTCATATCTATATATTTTAAATATCTTTGTTTTTTCTTCAGTGTCTGATTGAGGATTATGATTTATACCATTCTTATTTACTTGAGAATTTTTGGGTAGAGAGAATTCGACCATATCGTATACACATTTAACAAAATTTGATTGTGATTGTACATCTTTTTTACATCTAAAATCAATATAGAAGTCTATTGTTTATCACCTATATATATCTAAAATTAAGATTTGCATCTATTTTTTTATATTTTATTATGTTTCAATATTCTTCAATTTAGTGTTTATTTCATAGATAATAAAATTTCTCTCGATTTTCTCTTGATGTGACGTCAATGTTTGTTTGTCTATCTAAGTATGTAATTCTGTTGTATCCATACAGTTGATACAGCTTATATTAGGCCCTATTGGCGCAAAAAAAAATTCATAATTTTCCAGTTTTATATACCAAGAATGTAGAGCTATGCTATGTTTTGGGTAGTTATGTGGAATTGGATGTTTTGCTCCGTATTTCTTGTCTCCAAATATAGGGTGTCCGATTAATGAAAGATGTGCTCTTAACTGATGCTTCCTTCCTGTCAATGGAAATAGCTTTGCTAACGAAAGGTTGTGTTTGATAGAAGATTGTATTATTTCAAAATTTGTAATGGCTTCTTTGTCTCCTCCTCTAACCATTTTTTCTTCACCTGCAATACGTTGTTTTTCTATGTTTATTTTTATTTGTCCTCTAGATTGAGATGGTATTCCACATAATATTGCAATGTAACATTTGTGAATTTTGCGATCTGCAAAATTAGAGCAAATCAATCTTGCTGCATTTTTGTTTTTTGCTAACAACAATGCTCCGCTTACATGTTTGTCTATTCTATGTGTGATAAGCAATGAGGGAGCCAAAGAATCAACGCTATCTAATATTTTTGTTCCTCCTTGCGTTGGTAGACCACATGGTTTGTTGATTATAATGAAATTATTCTCGTTATATAGAACATTCAAAGAATCAAAGTTATTATGAGTTTTGTATCCTTGAGATATAGTTTCTATGTTGATTTTAAAAATTATTTTTTGGCCTTTGTGTAATCTTTTGGAAGCTTTTGCCGGCAGACCATCAACAAGAACATTTTTCTTTCTTAGAGATTTTTCTATAAAAGACTGTTTTTTTGAATAAGGGCAAACCAATATACTCCTTAGATATCTATCTAGTCTTATGTCGTCATCTTCAACTATGTACATAAACTATTGTATAACTTGGCACTTTGTTGGTCAATGTTGAATATATGATAGTATTCATATCGATTATTTGAATTCTAGGATTGCAAGGTTGATATGATATGATAAAATTTTCAATTATGTCTCAGAATTGTTATGAATAAGTTATCATTAGGAGTTTTGATTTCAGGTAGAGGTTCTAATTTACATGCCTTGATCAAAAAAAACAATTCAAAAATTTCTTGTGTTGTTGCTTCTAGGCTTTGTCCTGGTGTTGATATAGCAAAACAATACAATATACCTGTTTATGTAGTCAAAAAAGACCTTTCTTTCGAAAAACAAATTCACAAACTCTTAGTTGAACATGATGTAGATATTGTTTGTCTTGCGGGTTTCATGCATTTGTTGAGCAAAAGTTTTATTGATCTGTGGCCGAATAAAATTATAAACATGCACCCATCTCTTCTTCCGTCTTTTAAAGGTCTGAGTCCTCATATACAAGCCTTAGACTCGGGAGTTAAGGTGTCCGGCTGTACTGTACATTTCGTGGTTCCCCAGGTGGACTCTGGAGAGATTATTGTGCAAGGCGTTGTTCCAGTAAAAGATAAAGACACTTTAAACGAACTATCAGATCGCATATTACAGGTTGAGCATATATGTTATCCAAGAGCTATTGATATTTTATCTGGAAAAAACTATTCAAATTATGTTGCGTGTTTTTTTGATTTTGATTTTCAATGAAAAATAGGTTTTTATGCATAATAAGATCAAGTTGATTTGCAAATGGTATAAATCTTTATCACCAATAGGTTTGTCAGTAGACACTCGCAGTCTCAGAAAAGGAGAAGTTTTTGCTGCATTTGATGGTTCTTCGGTAGATGGGCATGATTTTATAGAGCAGGCCATAGAGAAAGGTGCAGTGGGTGTGATTGGCACAAAAGAT
This sequence comes from Anaplasmataceae bacterium, assembly GCA_965216745.1. Classification (GTDB taxonomy): domain Bacteria; phylum Pseudomonadota; class Alphaproteobacteria; order Rickettsiales; family Anaplasmataceae. Next base: position 277,636 of record OZ244191.1, read on the forward strand.
ATACCTAATACATCAGTACCATATCTACGAGTTGTAGATATGGTTGATGCTATTAGATATATATCTGAAGATCACAGAAATAGTATGAAATCAACAATCATAGGAATTACTGGCAGTGTGGGGAAAACTACCACTAAAGAGTTGGTTGCTAATATGTTACGTATTAGTACTAAAACATATGCCAGTCCAGGAAATTATAATAGCCATATAGGAATGCCTATAAGTATTACTAAAGCCTCGAAAGATTCAGATTATGTTGTTTTAGAAATGGGAATAGATGCTCCTGGAGAGATGTCTTATTTGTCCAATTTAGCCATGCCGGATATTGCGGTGATTACAAAGATAGCTCCTGCACATTTGGAATTCTTTGGTTCACTACGTGAGATAGCTATCGCAAAAGCGGAAATATTTGAAGGATTGAAGAAAAATGGTGTTGCGGTCTTGAACCGTGATGACGAGTATTATGATTTAATGCGCGCTCATGCTTCTAAGTTTACTGATAATATTATAACATTTGGTTGCAATGATGTATCAGATGTACAATTGAAAAAAATCGATAACGGAATTGCGTTTGTTCGTTGCTTTAATAGAGATCTTAGTTATAAATGCAAATACAAGCACCTAGCTATTAATAGTTTAATACCTCTTGGGATATTGCACCGTTTGGGATTAGATATTGATTTGTCAATAATTGAAGAAATGCAGATGTGTGACGGAAGATGTAAAACAAAAGAAATCAATCTATTAGGTTTAGGTAGAATTAAGATTATAGATAGTGCATATAACGCCAATCCAAGTTCAATGCGAGCAGATTTTGATGCATTATGTTTAGAATCTAAAAGTAGAAGAAAAGTGGGAATATTAGGAGATATGTTAGAGTTGGGCGATCAAGCGCGTTTTTATCATGAAAAATGCGCCGAATATTGCAACAGATTAGATGTTCTGATCACTGTGGGAAGATATATGCAGTTTTTGCATAAAAAACTAGTAGGAGTTGTAAATTATACGGTACATTACAATACAGCAGATGAGGTTGTTGCAGAAATATCATCTCATCTCAGAGATGGAGATGTATTGTTGGTAAAAGCATCTAACGCAATGAAGCTAAATAAGATCACAGATTTTCTGCTGAATTCCTGACCAAGTACATATTATTCATTATGAAACTGATACTTAATTGCTATTACGTTTTTCATTCGCTTGTTTTTTGAGTCAATATACATACTTATCTTTTCAAAGAGATTATTGATATTATTTCCACATGATAGTAAGCTTAAATTGTGTTTTTAGATGATATATCTTTTATTGGAGTGATTGTAGATTTTTTATCTAACATATTATCCCTCAAGATTTTTGAAATTCCAATTGTTGTTCTTTGGGTCTTATCGGGCTGGTTATTTTGTACAATTGCTTTTAAATTTATAAATATAAGACTTTTTCTTGATGCTGTAAAAATAATCACAAATACAGATTCTTCTAAAAAGAAATCTGGAGGCTATATAAATCACTTTCAAGCTTTTACTACAGCAATTGCCGGAACTGTTGGTATTGGTACTATATCTGGTGTTGCTATAGCAATTTCAATCGGTGGCCCAGGAGCTGTCGCTTGGATGTTCGTTGCTGGTTTTATTTGCATGTCTTGTAAATTTGCTGAAGTGGTTCTTAGTGTGTGCTATAGAGAAAATAGTGATGGCATAATGATTAGTGGACCTTTTCAATATATGAGAAAAGGATTGAAGGAAAAGGGGTATCCTACAATAGGTAAATATATTTCTGTTATTTATTCCATTTTAATGATCATTGCTCTAAGTTCTGGTATCGCATTTCAAACCAATCAATCTGTTGTTTTAGCGCAAGGTTATTCTTCTTTTATAGATGAAAATTTATGGATAGTGGGAACTTTGTTTACTATTGCAGTTGCTTTGATAATTGTGGGGGGATTGAAAAGAATAGCTTCTTTTGTATCTAAAGTTGTACCATTGATGGTGATTGTTCATGTTTTGTCGTGTGTTATAATAATTACAATTAATTCCGACAAACTTATTTATACCTTAAATATGATTTTTGGTAGTATGTTTTCACTTGATGCAGCTTTTGGGGGCAGTATTATGAGCGCTATGATAATAGGGGTTCGTAGAGCTATTTTTGCCAGTGAGGCTGGAATAGGAACTGCTGCAATCGCTCATTCAGCAACTCAAGACTCGAGTCCAGTGAGATCGGGTCTTTCTGCAATGCTGGCTCCCTGTATAGATACTATGCTTGTTTGTGTTTTAACAGGTGTATCGATCTTAATAATCACTGAAGGGGAGTTGCAAAGTGATGGTATAATAGGAGTAAGAATAGCATTTTCTACTGTTAGCCCTATTTTTAGTTGGTGTGTATCGGTTGTTACTCCTTTGTTTGGTTTTTCAACTATAATTGCATATTCTTATTATTGCGAGCTGAGTTGGAGTTATTTATTAAAAAGCAAAATAATTTTAATGCGATTTATCACTTTGCTAGTAGTTTTTTGTTCTTCAATTGCCTCTGATGTGTTGTCTATAGCCGCAATGAGTGACATAATGTTTATGTGTCTTACCATACCAAATATGTTAGTAATTTATGTTTTATATGATAAAGTAAACTATCACATAAAGCTCTATGAGTATTCCCGTAATTGACAATTAGTCTTTGCTATGAATTTTGTAAAAATGAATGTTCAAGGTAATGACTTTGTTGTAATAGACAATACTTCTTTAAATCTTAAACACGATTCATTGAAGGCAAAAAAACTTTCTGATAGAAGATTTGGCATTGGATGTGATCAGCTTGTACTTATAGATTATATAACAGAAGGAAATGCTGTTTGTTCAATATACAATTCAGATGGATCATTTGTGTCTATGTGTGCTAATGGAATAGGATGTGTTGCAAAATTGTTGCTTGTTGATAACCTTTCAGATATCTTTATAAATGTTTCTGGCAATAAAAATAAATCAAAATGCATCAAAAGAAACAATAAAATCATGGTGAACATAGGAAATCCTTCTTTTGTGTTTGATAATGAGATACATATTAAGGTTAGACAAATACTCCTTCAAAAGGATATAATGCAATATCTAGAAGATGATATTTTGCCTTCAGTGATTTGTGTTGGAAATAATCATATTATTATTTGGATGAAGGAAATTGAGTATATCAATCTTAGTGTTTTGGCTGAAAGATTTAAAAATGTACTAGGGGACGTATTTAATATTCACATTGGTAAAATCATAGATTCTTTTTCAATAAAGCTTTTATCTTACGAAAGAGGTGTTGGTGAAACCTTGTCTTGCGGCAGTGGGGCTTATGCGGCCGTAGAGTGCTTGCGTGCATTCAACTTCAATGTTGCAGATAAAGTAAAAGTTTTTTCAGGATTAGAAAGTTTTGTTTTTATAGAGATGTACAATCAGGAATCATTCCTAGTTATTTGCCCTAATGTAAATTTTACTGGCCAATTTCCTTTGAATTTTTCAAACATTAAATAGTCCTATTTCATGTTGATTTGGTATTATAAAAATCACAGTATTCTTTTATTTTGCATTGATCGCATAATGGTTTCTGAGATTTGCATATATATCTTCCATGCAATACCAACCAATGATGGATTTTTTTCAGCCACTTCTTAGGTGTAGATTCCATCAATTGTTTTTCCGTCTGCAATGTTGTTTTGGAATGCGTTAGTCCTATTCTATTTGATACTCTGAAAACATGAGTGTCAACTCCTATAGATGGAATGCCAAAAGCTGAATTCAACACAACATTAGCAGATTTCCTCCCAACTCCTGGTAAAGACATTAGTTTTTCAAGAGTGTTAGGCACTTCTCCATTGAAGTCTTGTATAAGTTTTTTTGTTAACTCAATGATGTGTTTGGCTTTGGTATTGAATAATCCGATGATTTTTATATATTTTTTCAACCCATCTTCTCCAAGATTGATCATATGTGCTGGCAAACTTACTTTTTTAAACAGTGAGTTTGTAGCTTTATTGACAACCTTATCTGTGGTTCTAGCAGAAAGCACAACAGCAACAAGAAGAGTATAGGTGTTTAGGTAGTTAAGCTCAATTTTAGGATCTGGATTATATGATTCAAAAACATTAAATATTTGTTCTTTTGGATGCATTATATATTATTCTAAATACGAACCATATTACCCATTATATTACTTCCCCTTTCTACTTCTATGTCTTGATAAATTATTTCTCCATCTATTAATGCGCCTTTGCGTATGGTTAACAATCCAGACACTTTCAATCTTCCTTTAAAAGTCCCTTGTATGTCAGCGTTTAAAGTTTCTACGCTCCCAGTTAACAAACCTTCGAGTGATATATGCAAATAGGAGACATCCTCCATGTCTACTTGGGCCTCTCCCACAACTAAAACATGATGAGCAGACTTTACTAAACCTTTGAGAAATAATCCCTTGCCTATTACCAGCTGTGAATCCTTCAGTATATTATTGTTATATTTACTATTATAAATTGCATTCACATTCCCAACAGCGTCATTAAATGAATCAGCATTTACTACATTTGTATTGTTGGGAAAAAGCTTCGCTGGTTTATATTGAGTCTCAAACATATTCTTATATTAATAAAAGTTATATTTTATTCTTTGTTGATAAAAGAAGTCAATCCTTTTTGTAAATATAGCTAATAATGCTTAGTGATGTAACAAGAGATTGTAATAAATATTAATATGAAAAATTAATTTTATTTTTTTTGCTGAAGCTCAAGTTGTTCTTATTTCATACAAAGCTAGATGAGATTTTATCATATATTTGATTATGGTTTATCGTATAAATAATTTGATGCCATATTTATCACCAAAGTAAAATTTTTATTTAACCTCTGTACCTTTCTGAGTATTGTTTGGAGGAACTGATGGTTGCTTTGAGGCGTGAGGATCGATAGTCTCTTCAATGCTTGTGAATCCCCTTGCATAATCCATGCTTCGATCCATTTCTGGTGATGAAATCTCATCATCATATGGCTTGCGCTCTTCTATAAAGGTTTTGTCTTGCTGCATGTCTGGGTTTATGTTTGGATCATATTCTGTGTCTTTTACTTCGCTATTCTCACCAGCAAAGCAAGCAATGGTGTTACCTTTTTTTGAAGTTTCTCCATACACTGAAGAAAAAGGTGAAAATGGTGTTCTTTTGATCAGAAGCCAAAGTGGAAGTAATATGGCAACTGGAGGAACAAATCCAACCCACCACACTGGGAAAACATAAGAAGCAAACACTGTAGCACCCCAGAGTGTTGAAATAGATTTTATTGGAGGTAATGTATCGAGTGCTACTTGTGAGTCACTTGGTTTTTTTTCATCTTTCTTCCCAAACGAACTGGTTATTTTTTTTAGCAAATTTTTGGCAGCTTTTGTTATACCTTTTTCTAAAAATGTTTGAATAATGTTTGCAATTCCAGGGGAAAAGAGCCTAATACTTTTGATGATAATGTTGGTGGGATTAATATTATCCTCATCAGACTTTTTTGAGGATGCGATCGCTTGTTGAAGATGTTGCTTCTTATGCATTTCCAATGTCTCAATGACTTCTTGTACTTCATTTGTAACATTGAAGCCATTTTTTTGTGCTGTTTTATATATTTTATTTGTCATTCCTTTTTCATTCTCTAGATAAAAATATAATTTCTCGAGTTGCACTATTTTATGTTCATTTTGGCTATTAATTATTGTTTGAATTTTTGGGTCTTCTTGAATGTTAGCTTCGCAAAACTTTGTGTATATTTTTAGCATTTGAGAAATGTAGGTTTGTGCACATTCTTCTTGTGTATTTAATATGTTGTTCAAAATTTCGATTGATTCAGCAATTTGTTGGCTGCAGTTTTGGTAGCCTGAATTTTGACATTTCTCCAAACAAATAAGAGCGTTTCTTGGAGAGTATTGTTGCAAATCATCAGGAATATCTCTTAGGTCAAGATAATTTTCGGACAACTTCTTCAAGAGTGATATGCCTGAGTCTACTTTCAATTTTTCATCTTCAGTTTCGCTCTTTAGCGTATATATACATTCTCGCATATCAGTTGATGCTTTCGAAAGTAGTTTAGCTTTGCTTAGGCTTTTGTCTACTGTTTCTTGTGTAAATTCTTCTGCTTCCAAAGAAGTATATGTGCTTTGATCTTGATGTTTTGAATTATTGGTTTCGGGGTCAATTTGAATGCTCATTTTAGCCTTTTGTTAACGCATACTAATTGAGCAAATTATACTATACCTTGGTTAACATACAATAAAAACAAATTATCTGTTTAGTAAATTATATTACTATCTACATAAATTATAGTGTTTTTTAAAAACTAAGGAGAATTTTTCAATAGCATGATTGTTTGAATCTTTTTTGGGATATCACTTTAAATGATTTACTTTTGCCAAGGTTGTGTCAATCAAACAAAGGATTGGGATATCTTCAAATAAAAGATTGCGATATTTATCTAAAAGCCACATAATGTGTTTTGAATATTATTTTGGGTTGTCTGCTATGCATTTTTCTATTGAACCTCTTGCCTATTCTGTTGATGCACTAGAGCCACATCTCTCTGCTAGAACTTTAGATTTTCATTACAACAAGCATCATGTTGGGTATGCCAACAAATTAAGAGACTTGGTTTCTGCTACAGAATTATCTTCAACATCTTTAGAGAACATTATTAAGAAAAGCTACGGAAATGAAAAAAGTGCTTTGATTTTCAATAATGCGGCTCAAGTTTGGAATCACTCTTTTTATTGGAAATGCATGAAGCCAAAAGGTGGGGGCAGGGCTTATTCTGATTTGCTTCGACATATAGAAAAAGATTTTGGTTCTTTTGATGCTTTTGTAGATAGCTTCAGAGATGCTGCCGCAAAACAATTTGGTTCTGGTTGGGCATGGTTGGTTTTAAACAATGATCGGAAACTACAAGTTATTAAAACATCTAATGCTGAGACGCCTTTGGTGACTGATAATTTGCTGCCAATTATCACTATTGATGTATGGGAACATGCTTATTATCTTGATTTTCAAAACAGAAGGCCAGATTATATTTCTGTGTTTGTTAATAAGCTGGTTGATTGGGGCTTTGCCCAGGAGAATTACGAGCATGCTATGCGTGCTTTTGGATGAGCTATGTTGTTGCTTGCCATAGACACCTCTACTCCTATCTGTTCTGTGGCAATTCTGAATGATTCAAAAATATTTTTTGAGAATTCAAAAAAAACAAACAGCCATTCTGAAGAGCTTATGTCTTTAATAGATTTAGTTATGTCTAAATCTGGTGCTTGTTACAAAGACTTACAATATATAGCTTTTAACGTTGGTCCGGGTAGTTTTACTGGGATAAGGTGTGGAATGTCTGCTGCTTTTGGAATTGCTGCTCCACAGGCATTGAAAGAAGTGTCCCTTCTTCCTATTGGGGTGTCTGAATTGTGCTCTTTCTCTATTTCAAATATAGCAAACGCAATGTTCAAACTATACTCCCTACCGGCACCTAAGCTTACTGTGTTAGGTGATCACTCCATAAAAGTGAAGTTTCGTGAAGGTTTTTGTTGTCGACAATCCTTTACATGTAAATTAAAACCAATCTCCCCCTTAAATCTTTGTCATGATTCTGCTTGCGCTGTTCAATATAAAGCTGATTCCAGAATAATGGCTATTTTTGCGCTATACAAGCTTGCAAATTCCATTCCATTCTTACCTCTAGATCCTATATACCTAGACTCTAGGTCTTATAAACCTTACAAAGCTGTTGTATGACAACATATATGAGAATTATTTTTAAATAAAGTTGTTGTAAATAAAATATATCACTGTTATCGATCCAACTATCCAAAATGCATAATGAGATATAGGTGGTATTTTAATTTTATTACTCTTGCCTGTGAAGTAATCGAATAAACTAAATAAAATCAGAGCTATAAATGCTGGATATATTTGATATAAGATTACACCCAAGAATGAATTGATTGTTTTTAATCCTAGGATTGAAACTATATAAGATATAACGCAAAGCAAAAAGGTCAACTTAACATCACTTATTTTAGTTGAAAGGCCTTTGATATTATTTTTTAGCCATGAATGAGTAAGTGACAATAATGCGCATGCAGTAGTGAAGCATGCTAATATAATGCAAATTCCTGACACAACCACAATCCATCTATCGGCACTTATGTTGACAATTTCCATAAATATCATCTCTTTTTCTACATGCACAAGTTGTGATGAGAATTTTGCTCCTATGTATATGAATGCAATATATACTATTAGTAATAGACTCACTCCAATGGCTGAAGACTTAAACAAATTGGCTATGGAATAAGATTGTTTTGATTTTAGATAATCTGCTACTATGAGCACAAAAAATGGCGTTACTATCATGTCCATTGTGTTGTATCCTTCAACTAGTGACACGAATAGTGCGTCTAAATTTGAAATAGAAATTGCTTCTGTCGAAATAGGTGGGTCTGTGCTTAAAGCATAGAAAACCACCATTGCTATTGAACAATATAAGGGTGGGGTAAGCACGCTTCCTATCCAGCTAATAATTTTTGATTGATTAATGTTCAGGAAAAACATTATCGTGGTGAATATTAGATTGAATTCCCAAAGCTCTAATGACGGAGCGATTGGATGGATTCCAGAAAAAGAAACGGAAATAGATCTTGGCAGAGCTCCCAAAGGTCCAAGTAAAGCCAATATCAAAGCCATCAGCACAAACGAAGATCGCCTGTCCAGTGCTAGAAATATGTTGTTTTCTCTTGTTAAAGCAGATGCTACAAGGCCCAAAAAAGGCATCAAAACAGCAGTGATTGAGATACCTATTGCTGAATAAAGATATGAAGCAATACCACATTCTGCTCCAGCGCTTATAGGATATATAAGATTTCCTGCGCCAAAAAACATTGAGAATACGGCTAGGCCTGCTATCCATGATATACCCATGGGTACTTCCTTTATTATTCTTATTTTAATGATATCATGTTAACCACATGTGTCAAATTTTGAATATTTTACATACAATGCTATGTGTATTAATATTGTTTTTTTGCTTTTTATTTTCAAAGTATAAAATACTTGATATTAATCTAAAGATTTTTTAATTTAATTTTCCTACTAGTGTTATATTTTTTCGAAATAATTATAAGATCTCTATATTCTTCTTATCGCTCCATGTTGACACACGATGCACCTGAGCATGCTGGAAACTTGTCTTTTCTGATGCTGTTGAGCATATTTCCTTCTGTTTTTCTTGTTATTTCCATTTTGGATTATTTCACAGATTCTTTTGGAAGTGTTGCTGTATTGGAATTTATAAACAAAATGGAATATATTATGCCTTCTTTTATTGTTGGCAATGAAGTGCATAAGAGGGTTATAGAGATTGTTTCTGGACCACCTTCCTCTTTGCTCTCTCTGGCCATAATAGGATCTATATGGATATCATCATCTTTTATTGAAGGAATGCGAGCAACACTCAACAAGGCTTATCGGGTTTCTTGCCCTCCTGCTTATTTTTTAAGAAGAGCTTTGAGTATATTGCATTTCCTGGTTTTGGTATTATTTTTCATTGTTGCTGTTGGCTTGATGACTGTGTTTGCGTTTATGACTTCTACTTTTATGCAGTATGGTGTTTTATTTAAAGTTTTTAAATATTTATTTCTATCAATAATTATGATTACTGGAATTTCTTTTTTATATACTATTTTGCCAAATACCAAACAAAGCTTTCTGAGAGTCTTTCCGGGTGCGATTTTGGTTTTGATTCTCTGGACGCTGTCTGGAATATTGTTTTCTTGCTATATATCTCATTTTGGCCAATTTGACATAATATATGGAAGTTTGGGCAAGGGTGTGGCATCTTTGACGTTTTTTTATATATGTAGTTTGTGTGTTATATACGGCGCAGAATTTAATTTTATTTTTTACAAAAATCTCGAGAGATCTTGTAAAGACAAGTTTTAGTTTTTTTTGTGCACAATCTGTTTGTTTTTTTGTACTTATTTATTGCCGAAAAAAAATAAAGTTAATTATTTTAGCGAATGAAGTTGATTTAACTCAAAGTTAGGTGTAATATATTAGATATGTAAGTCAAGATTCAACATCATAAATCAATACAAAAAATTTATATTTATAGAGGTAAAAAAATGAATGCACTTAAAATAACAACTGGACTGGGTTCGAGTATTTTGAAAAGATATACAATTGGATCATTTTTGTTACTCTTGACAGTTTCAGCGATTGCTTTAGTTTTTATTGTTTTTGCGATCTTCTCTATCTTTAACATGATAAAACGATTATACAAAGCTCCTACAAAAATAGCAAGCAAAACATCTCAAATCCCGAATCATTATAATGCAGAAGACAAACGTGAAACTTCATCATCAGAGCAAAAATCTCATATTCCTTCTTCCCATCCAAATGAGATGGTCTACCAAGATATAACAAAAACAAAAGATGAAAAGGAACAATCTTTTCCAATTGATGTGTCAAAATATTACAAAAATTATTTTTTTGTAAAACCTCAAGATCCTATTCAAGTTTTAACCCAAACTATTCCTCGTAAAAAATATAATCAAGAACTGGTCTCAAATGATTCGAATTTGGATGAACATGAAAATGATCTTAGTTTCAGTGGTTTTTCAGAATCTTCATCATCAGAGCAAAAATCTCCTATTGCTTTTTTCTATCCAAATGGGTTGGTCCAGGAAGATAAAAAAATGTATTCAAAATCACCGTACAATTCTTCTGTTGGTTCCCCTGCTTTAAATTCAGATCTTTCTCCCAAAAGATATAGTCAAGAACTGGTCTCAAATGATTCGAATTTGAATGAAAGTGAACATGAACATGAACATGAACATGAACATGATATTGGTTCCATTGGTTGTTCAGAATCTTCATCATCAGAGCAAAAATCTCATATTACTTCTTTCCATCCAAATGGGTTGGTCCAGGAAGATACAAAAATGTATTCAAAATCATCGTGCGATTACAATTCTGTTGATTTCCCTGTTTTAAATATAAATTTTACTCCTAAAGAAAACGAACTTTCTGGGGCGATAGATGAACTTTCTAAGACCAGAGATGAACTTTCTGGGGCGATAGATGAAATTTCATCTCTAAAGGGAAAATTAAAAGAAAACTTGGAAAAAATTCAAAAATTAAATAAAGATAATGAATATAAGGATGAGACAATAATTACAAAAGAAAACGAACTTTCTGGGGCGATAGATGAACTTTCATCTCTAAAGGGAAAATTAAAAGAAAACTTGGAAAAAATTCAAAAATTAAATAAAGATAATGAATATAAGGATGAGACAATAATTACAAAAGAAAACGAACTTTCTTGGGCGATAGATGAAATTTCATCTCTAAAGGGAAAATTAAAAGAAAACTTGGAAGAAATCAATCAATTTGAAAAAAAATTTTCTGAGACCCGAGATATATTTTCTGAGATTGAACATGAACTTTCTAAGACCAGAGATGAATTTTTATCTCTAGAGGAACAATCAGAAGAAAACTCGAAAAAAATATCTAATTATGATAAATTGATGAAGGAAAATCAAAAATTAACTAAAGATAATGAATCTAAGGATGAGGCAATAATTACAAAAGAAAACGAACTTTCTGGGGCGAGAGATGAACTTTCTAAGGCGAAAGATGAACTTTCTAAGACCAGAGATGAATTTTTATCTCTAGAGGAACAATCAGAAGAAAACTCGAAAAAAATATCTAATTATGATAAATTGATGAAGGAAAATCAAAAATTAACTAAAGATAATGAATCTAAGGATGAGGCAATAATTACAAAAGAAAACGAACTTTCTGGGGCGAGAGATGAACTTTCTAAGGCGAAAGATGAACTTTCTAAGAACAGAGATGAATTTTTATCTCTAGAGGAACAATCAGAAGAAAACTCGCAAAAAATATCTAATTATGATAAATTGATGAAGGAAAATCAAAAATTAACTAAAGATAATGAATCTAAGGATGAGGCAATAATTACAAAAGAAAACGAACTTTCTGGGGCGAGAGATGAACTTTCTAAGGCGAAAGATGAACTTTCTAAGGCGAAAGATGAACTTTCTAAGACCAGACATCAACTTTTATCTCTAGAGAAAAAATCAAAAAAAAGCTTGGAAGAAATCAATCAAATTAAAAAAACATTTTTTGATACCCAAGGTGAATTTCATGAGATTAGAAATGAAATGTCGTTATATCTTGAGATGAAAAATGACAGTTCATTTGTAGATACAGAAATGTCACATTTAAATTCAAATGAAAAATATGATTCGGGTGGGTCTAATTCTTCATTGTCCGATTCACACGCCCAATCTAATCCAATAGGTTTCACTTATAGTGTTTCTACTGATTCTTTATGCAATGATAAAAAACAAGAACTTAGAATTTCAGAATTAATCGAAGTTATCGACAACATGGAAAAAGAACAAAATTCACTGAAAATTCAACTTGAAACATCCCAATCAAATGAAAAGAAAAAAGAAGAACTCGAAGAAAACATTAAACAACTGGAAAATGATATTATAGAAATTAAGAAAAATAAAGAAATAGAACGACATTGTTTAGAAAATGATAAAGAATCGCTTTCTACACAAAATAGAAATCTAAGAATAGAACTGATTTCAATTCGAAATCAAGAAAATGACTTTAGAAAAGCAAAAGAAGATTTACAAAAAGAAAAATCAAAACTTGAATCAGAATTATCAATATCAAAGAATGCTTTGGAGGAAGCAGAGAACAGAGTTTCATCTTCTGGTAAAGATTGTGCTAAACAAAAATCAGACTTAGAGAAGTTAAAATTAGACTTAGATAAATTAGAATCAGAATCACATGATTTAGAACATTATTTACAATCGAAAATAGATAATCTGTCGAGTTCAAACAAAGAATTGATCTATCAAAATCAAAAATTGATCGATGAAAATAAAAAACTCAACATGAAATTTACATCACAGACATATCATCCTAGCTGTAATTTAGAATATTCCTCTTCTGAGAATGTAATTCTCAGTTCTCAAGAACAAATTTTTGAGGATTCACAATCAAATTCTTGAATTGCTTTTTAAGCAACCAAAAAAATCTGAGATATGTGATTATGAAAGTTGGCGTTTGTCACCGATCTTTTTGATTTTCAAATGAAGTAATTATTAGTATTAGTTAAATCACAAGTCAAGTCACAGCCATACATAGAGCTAAGTGATTTGAAAACAATCTGAGTTGACTTTCTGAGTCATTTGAGCATATATATATATGATTGAATTTCATATTTTTGGTATAAATGTTTCAAGCTAATAAATCAACTCAAGAAAATACAAGTAAGGATGTAAAAAAAGAAATACAAGATCAATTTCCAAATGGATCGACATCAGAAACCTCAGATGATCATGAAAATGATGTTTACAAAAACTTAAGTGAAGTAATTGAGTCTTGTGAAGAAATTACTTCATTAACTCGAGAAAAAGTATTAGAAATTTCAGAACGATCAGATCGATTGCTAAAAAATTTACAACAATTAAAAGAAGATTTAAAAGAATCAAGAAACAAAAAAAGTGTAAATAATAAAACTCAAGAATATACAAGTAATGCTCTAGTAGAATCAGATCAATCATCAATTACACAAGAAGCTTTAAATAATAAGCCCAAAAACATCAATGGAAGAAATCTTAGTGATAAAGATAATCAAGAAATTGATGAGTATTCTGGTACAGATAAAAATGTATCTGATCCAACACCATTACCTAGAGCTCGGATAAAAAATGAAAGTTCTCAAACTAATCATTCTACCACCAAATTAAAAAAAGATGTTGGTAGCAGCAGCAATGTAGATAATAAAGCTCAAGAAGATACAAGTAATGCTCTAGTAGAATCAGATCAATCAGCAATTGCAAAAGAAGCTTTAAATAATAAGCCCAAAAACATCAATGGAAGAAATCTTAGTGATAAAGATAATCAAGAAATTGATGAGTATTCTGGTACAGATAAAAATGTATCTGATCCAACACCATTACCTAGAGCTCGGATAAAAAATGAAAGTTCTCAAACTAATCATTCTACCACCAAATTAAAAAAAGATGTTGGTAGCAGCAGCAATGTAGATAATAAAGCTCAAGAAGATACAAGTAATGCTCTAGTAGAATCAGATCAATCAGCAATTGCAAAAGAAGCTTTAAATAATAAGCCCAAAAACATCAATGGAAACAATCTTAGTGATAAAGATAATCAAGAAGTTGATGAGTATTCTGGTACAGATAAAAATGTATCTGATCCAACATCATTAACTAGGTCTTCTAGTCTGTCAAACTTAAGCCCCCCTAGTACTCGGATAAAAATTGAAAGTTCTCAAACTAATAATTTTACCATCGAAACAACAAAGAAAAAATCTCAAATTTCACTTTCTAAATTTAAAAGTTTGTTTAATATATCAAAATCTTCCATTCCATCAAAAAGCCATGATCAAGACCACAATGAATCGATACAATCGCAAAGTGGTCGTATGTTCAAAAATAAAAAAACTAGCTATTTATCAACATCAACCCCCGTTTTGACATCATTAAAAAATGAATCGAAACACTATCAAATAGAAGTTGATGATTACAAACCTAAGACTAGATCTATACTTGAAATAGTAAAACAAAAGTCAACTAAATTTACTGAATCTCAAAATCAACCACTATTTTAACATCATTAACACCATGCATAGAAAAAGAAACAAAACTTTGATTCTTTGATTGTTTTCTCGACTGATGTTATCAGCGATTCAAATCCCAAAGCTGAGAATACCTAGGTTTCGACTGTTGATAGTTTCTCAAGCAAAAACACTAATCTATAAAATTAATTTTAAACAAAAAATCAAAAGCAAAACATTAAACTTGGTATTATCACAATCATATGGCGAAACAAAAATTCTCTAAGAGTGCTATAAGTCGCTATCGCTCAACAAGATGCTAATGAAAAAATAAACCAAATATGCAGTCTATGTAATAATCATTAAATCAACGAAAAAGTTCATAGGTTGACAATAAGGGGGGGGGAGCAAAAGATCTTAAAAAAATTGACATTTGAATTTATTTTGTGTTATACTATTAATAGTTTTATTGTTTAAAAGAGAAGTCAAATTGTGCTGAACAAAAATATCCAAAAGATCACTGAAGAAAAAGAATCTCAACAAGATGAGATAAAAGAGCCTAGCATTGAGTTCTCTAATACAGCACAACAATCAATAAAGGATGCATCCCAAAAATTAGGTAATATCAAAGCACCGCATGAAAGTCCAGAAGAATTTATGAAAGTTGTAAATGACATTTTGTTCAAATTGATTGAAATAGAGGAAAAACAAAATAAAACGCAAAAAAAGGAAATTCTTTCATTGGATAAATTTTTACCAGATCTTGAAAAACAACTTTCAAAAGAAAAAATCTACCAAAAAAATGAGACATTTGAAATGATAATAAAACGTATCGATGAATTCCAAGCACAATTGAGTGATTATGAGAATGAAATCAAAGATGAAATATCAAAATTGAAATACCAAGTATCAGATTGTATTGAAATCGCAATAGAATTAGAAACAAAAAATGAAACAATCAATTCTGACATGCAAGAGGAAATCAAAGTGCATGAAAAAGAATCAAATAATCTAGAGAAGAGCAAAAAACATAACTATTGGTTTATAAAGGATTGTTTAGAAGTTAGTTTGGAGAAGTGTTTAGAAGTTAGTTTGGAAAGAATCAAGCATCATCAACAAGTAGCGTGTGAATCAAAACTTATGCTCATACAACTTTTAGCAAGGTCTAAACTTCAAAAAGCTTTAGATTCATTAAATAATTATCCTGAATTTTCTAAAGAGATTGCTGATGAAGCTCATTTAGAGTCAAATCCTACCCCAAGCGCAACTAAGCCTGTTCCTAAAGAGGATTTATCAGGGACATCGAAAGATGATGAAGCAGAAAAAGGTCCAGCTTCAAAATTTTCTAATATATATGTAATTGGTGCTCTTGATGGTTGTGATGTTTGTATGTCTTTGAATTAGAAATTGGGAGAAAGAGAATAAGGAATTGATGTATCCAAAGCAATTATAGTTCTTTTTTCTGCGATGTTGTTAATACAAAAACTTTCTCAGTAAAAGTGATCAAGCAATACAAGTAAGTTTCACCATTAAAAGTGAAATTCCCAACATCAATCTCTCTGACGTCTAAGCGAATGACGAATATGTTAACTTGCCGAGAGTCAATTACAATGCAATAGCTAGCGCACTTAATAAGTAGTCTATTGTGTTTTTATCGATTATTTGTTTCTAAAGTCGTATAAAGTGACAGCTTAGTCTTATTGCTCAGCTGTTTCTCTTTCAACCTCATTACCATACCACTTATATTTTAATTCTATTGTAAGTTAGTCAGATTTGCTGATCACTCTTTCTCTATGAACAAAGAAACATATAGTTGAAGCGAGATTATCTATTTGATATCAATAAAGAAAAAATTTATCTTTTTACACTTTTATGTATTGAAAAATATTACGTTTTTATGTAAAATATTTAGCTAAGTATATTAAGTAAAAAATCATGAAAAACTTTCAATCAAGCACCGAAAACAACACAAATCATTCTAATTTGGTTTTTCCTGAAAAACAAAGCAATGATATTTATGTATCTCGTTATAATTTTCTTGAGCAATTTTTGAATAATTCATTGTACCCAAATAATTCTTTTGCTCGAATTGTATCTATGATCCGTGATAAATCTAAAGCCAAATATTTTGAATATTTTAAGGCTATGTTGCTTGAGAACTTTAGTATACTGGAATATTGTATACAAGAAGAAACTGAAAGTGATACTGTCGCTGATAAAAAATTAGCTTCACTTGCTCTATCTTTTAAATATTCTATCAACAGTGAATCAATTAAAAAAGAAATACTGAGTTTAATAGAAAAATCAAACCAAGATTCTGAGACAGAAAATTTTTTGAAATGTATTTTAAATGAATTTATTGACAGTATATTGCTTAACTCTAAAGAACACATACTTTCTGTACTTACTTTGGAAAAAATGTTTCCGATTGATCATGATACTGGAATTAAATTTTACACAGAAGAAATGGATAGTGAAGTTTCTGAATCAAGCTCACATAAAAAAGAATCAGTAGCTGTGAATGAAGTTTCTGAATCAAGCTCAAGTAAAAAAGAATCAGTAGCTGTGAATGAAGAGGAAAGAAGAAGTTCCAATGATGTTAAATTCAATCAAAATAAATCTAATCAAAAAGACGATAATCAATTAGACATGGATAGTGAAGTTTCTGAATCAAGCTCAAATAAAAAAGAATCAGTAGCTGTGAATGAAGAGGAAAAAAGAAGTTCCAATGATGTTAAATTCAATCAAAATAAATCTAAAAAAAATAAATCTAAAAAAAATAAATCTAATCAAAAAAAACATAATCAATTAGGCATTGATAGTGAAGTTTCTGGATCAAGAGTAGTAGATGTGAATGAAGGGGAAAAAAGAAAACTAATATTGAATTTGAAAGAACAAACATTAGAATTATTTAAGGAAATTCTCAGAAGAGAACAAAAACCCCTTAAAGATACACATGTAGAATTATATAGAACCATTAAAAAACATTGTTTATTAATGTTTCTTTCTTTACGCGATGAATCTATTGTGAGTGTTTCTAAACATAATGAGGATTATGAGCAAATTGAACCAAGATTAAACAAAGTTATAAACAACTTGGAAGATTTAAAAAAAAATATCTCGAGTGTATGCCAAGATATAAATCATTCTAAAGTGGAAGCAGATTTTAAGACAATGAAAGAAGATTTTGATTGGCTGATTCAAGAAGTTATGAACTCTATTAACCTATTGCAGCCAAAAGATTTATACCAACTAATAATTAATGGTGGTAAAGATTATAAACTTTTGCTTGAGAGTGTTAGAAGTTTATATACTAATAAAGATGGAGTGTTTAATTCTAACACAACTAAAAAAAAATCTCCAGAGTCTGCTGATGATGATAATAATTTTATAGAGGATCTAAATGCAGCTTATTATGAAATTTCAAAAAATTTCTCGGAAGTGTTTTTTAGCAAAATACCTTCAGAAGAAATAAAATCAATGATCGAAAAATTATTAGATAATATTGAAAATCAATTCCAAGACTCACAAAAAACTTTTCATAATATCCATCTGGAAATCATGGAGTCTCTTAGGAAGAAAGGAATGACTAATGATAAAGAGAAATTACGTGCAATAAAAGAAGAACACAGTGTTTCTGAAGGTAATATCAAAAGTTTGATTTCAAAATGTCGATTCGTATCTGAAGAAGTGTATCCAAACAAAATGACTGAAATTGAAAGTCTTGAAGTATTAGATGGTTTTTCTCTAATTTTTGATAGACTGAATGCAGTGATACAACATCGATCACTCTTTATTATATTTTATCTTGAGTCGATTAATAATTTTGCGAAAAATGGTTCCAGTAAATATGAAATTTCCAAACTTATAAACGAACTCAAAATAAGATCGAAATATACTTGTGATAAAATTGAACAAATTTTTGTCGGAAAACAAATATCAGAAAACTCGCAGACAACACAAGCAGAATCAAAAGAATTTTTTGACCAGGTTGACGATGGTGTTTCAGATCTAGGAAGAGATTTGAAAATCATGATAAAAAACCTTATTGAAACGTGTAATACCATTGAATTAAAAAAACACACTAATAAATCAGTCAATCTTGATTCTCTGTCAAATAAACTAGATGAAATCAACAAAAAATGTTTCGATTCAATGTCTGAGTTTTTAGAAAAAATTTCCCAAAACCAGTTTATGTTGTTTTCAGAAAAGAATAAAATCTATTATTTCATAGGAAAAATTACATTAAATATGATTGATATTAAGACTACTTTAGAAGATGATTTTCCTATAAATCAAGCAGAAGATTTTTTAGAGAAAAAATTATCAACTATGGTTGATATTGACAAATCTATCAAAAGAGAATTATTTTGTTTGAATTCCAAGACAAAAGACATTGCCCGAATAAGATCCTATTTAAATTCAATCAAAAATTTTGTAGATGAATTTTATGTAGCATACGAACATGAAAATCGAAGAATCAAATCATCTAAGATTAAAACCTCCGAAAATTTTCTTACACCTGCAAAACCTATTGTCAATTCTATAGATGAATTTATAGTAACAATAAATCCTTTGCCATACCTAGATCTTTTACGCCTTGATTCAAAAATTAGAGAAATATTTGAGAAAACAAAAATTGGCGTTGAAAATGTTAATTATTTTTCTTTATTAAAATCTGTCAATTTTTCTGAATGTGTTGAGAAAAAAAAATATCAAGAAACAGAATCACAAGAGATTCCTCATCAAGATGCAAACTTTATTTCACAAGATCAAAGACTTTTTGATGATTCAAATATTACATTTTTTCTTGAAGAATATAAAAAATCTTCCCATTCTGATCTCTTAAAAAAGAAATTCGAAGATGAAATAAATGTAAATGGAATCAACCTAGATACAAAACTACTAAAAAATGTTAAAAAGTTTTTAGTTAAAACAGGAGAATTAAAAGAACAAATTTACTCTATGATACTTGATTTTGTAAATAATAAATTTTTGCCTCTAATTAATAAAAGTTCAAGTCTGCCAAAACCAAGTTTTGATTATGTGTCTTCCAAGATATATAACTCGATTACTCTTATGTGGTATGTTCTCAAATTGAGAAAGACGTTGGGAATTTCTCAGAAAAAAGAAGCAAAATTAAATCTTTCTTCCCTAGAATGTGTTGAAAGAGTGATAGATTCTTTAAAAAAAGAATCAAATTTACTCAAAACAATCAAGGAAGAAATTCAACAAGAATTTGATCAAATTTCTAAAATTGTGTACACTGCTGAAACATCTAAACAGGTTGAGGATCTTCAGCCAAAAATAGAAAAAGATGAAGAAAAATTGAAAAAAGAAATTCAGGAATTCAAAGAAAAATTTCAGAAATCGAAAAAAGATATCTCTGTAATACTTAAACAAGAAAAATTGTCTAAAGAATATAAAATTATTCTTAAAAGTCTTAAATCTGATTTCCATCTACTAACACTTCTTGCGGACAAATATATTGAGCCTGAACTCGGAGAAATAGTAAAATCTCAGAATTATGATTTTAAACATTGGTTTTCAAGATCAAAACAAGCAATGGAAGCGATTATTAAATCTACTCAATTTATGTTTTCACTTTTCGACAAAAGTTCTGAACATTTTCAATGTCAAGATCTATCTTTATTATACACAATTGCTCAGAAGATTGAGCAAGAAGTTGTTACCATATGTATTGCTATAAACGAATCACCCATTATTGAAAATATAATAAATAACTTGTGGCATGAAGAAACAAAAACATTAAGGCGCGACATCAAACAATGGAAGAATTTTATTTCATCAATAAAAGATGAAAATATAATAAATAAAGATGAAATCGAAAAACAAGAACAACTTGCCAAACCTATTGTAGAGGCATTTGAACAAACACATGATTTTCTCAAATTAATCTCACATTATACTGGCGAATTTACCACGTATTCGCCAGTTTTATTGTCATTAATGTGTCAATGCCCTGACACTTATGATGAGTTAAATCCCATAATGAAATCATATACTGAATTCACCCAACTAAACTTACAAGATAAATTTCACCACTATCATAAGCTTTTCGAACAAATTAATAAAACCAATTTCATGCTGAAATTTAAAAAATGGTCTATAGACATGGAATTAATCCCAGAAACTACAGTATATGAATTTGATATAAAAAAACATTCAGATCATTTGAAAGCGTCAAATCCATTGGGTGGATTGCCTGTTATGAAGGAATCAACCGCGGAAAAAACCTCTGAATCTAATCAAGAACCTTCAACCCATTGTTCTGGTTCATCAAGTGCAAGTGCATTTGACATTCCTTCTTTATCTGAAAAATAGCAATAATTTTAGCTGAGAGCCTCCCAGAAAACCACAGAGCTGGGGGGCAAAAGATCTTAAATTCACCATTAAAAGTGAAATTCCCAACATCAATCTCTCTGACGTCTAAGCGAATGACGAATATGTTAACTTGCCGAGAGTCAATTACAATGCAATAGCTAGCGCACTTAATAAGTAGTCTATTGTGTTTTTATCGATTATTTGTTTCTAAAGTCGTATAAAGTGACAGCTTAGTCTTATTGCTCAGCTGTTTCTCTTTCAAACTCATTACCATACCACTTATATTTTAATTCTATTGTAAGTTAGTCAGATTTGCTGATCACTCTTTCTCTATGAACAAAGAAACATATAGTTGAAGCGAGATTATCTATTTGATATCAATAAAGAAAAAATTTATCTTTTTACACCTTTATGCATTGAAAAATGTTACGTTTTTATGTAAAATATTTAGCTAAGTATATTAAGTAAAAAATCATGAAAAACTTTCAATCAAGCACCGAAAACAACACAAATCATTCTAATTTGGTTTTTCCTGAAAAACAAAGCAATGATATTTATGTATCTCGTTATAATTTTCTTGAGCAATTTTTGAATAATTCATTGTACCCAAATAATTCTTTTGCTCGAATTGTATCTATGATCCGTGATAAATCTAAAGCCAAATATTTTGAATATTTTAAGGCTATGTTGCTTGAGAACTTTAGTATACTGGAATATTGTATACAAGAAGAAACTGAAAGTGATACTGTCGCTGATAAAAATTTTAAATATTTTAAGCCTATGTTGCTTGAGAAATTTAGTGTACTGGAATCTTGTAGACAAGAAGAAACTGAAAGTGATACTGTCGCTGATAAAAAATTAGCTTCACTTGCTCAATCTTTTAAATATTCTATCAACAGTGAATCAATTAAAAAAGAAATACTGAGTTTAATAGAAAAATCAAACCAAGATTCTGAGACAGAAAATTTTTTGAAATGTATTTTAAATGAATTTATTGACAGTATATTGCTTAACTCTAAAGAACACATACTTTCTGTACTTACTTTGGAAAAAATGTTTCCGATTGATCATGATACTGGAATTAAATTTTACACAGAAGACATGGATAGTGAAGTTTCTGGATCAAGCTCAAATAAAAAAGAATCAGTAGCTGTGAATGAAGTTTCTGAATCAAGCTCAAGTAAAAAAGAATCAGTAGCTGTGAATGAAGTTTCTGAATCAAGCTCAAGTAAAAAAGAATCAGTAGCTGTGAATGAAGTTTCTGAATCAAGCTCAAGTAAAAAAGAATCAGTAGCTGTGAATGAAGAGGAAAAAAGAAGTTCCAATGATGTTAAATTCAATCAAAATAAATCTAAAAAAAATAAATCTAATCAAAAAGACGATAATCAATTAGACATGGATAGTGAAGTTTCTGAATCAAGCTCAAATAAAAAAGAATCAGTAGCTGTGAATGAAGAGGAAAAAAGAAGTTCCAATGATGTTAAATTCAATCAAAATAAATCTAAAAAAAATAAATCTAAAAAAAATAAATCTAATCAAAAAAAACATAATCAATTAGGCATTGATAGTGAAGTTTCTGGATCAAGAGTAGTAGATGTGAATGAAGGGGAAAAAAGAAAACTAATATTGAATTTGAAAGAACAAACATTAGAATTATTTAAGGAAATTCTCAGAAGAGAACAAAAACCCCTTAAAGATACACATGTAGAATTATATAGAACCATTAAAAAACATTGTTTATTAATGTTTCTTTCTTTACGCGATGAATCTATTGTGAGTGTTTCTAAACATAATGAGGATTATGAGCAAATTGAACCAAGATTAAACAAAGTTATAAACAACTTGGAAGATTTAAAAAAAAATATCTCGAGTGTATGCCAAGATATAAATCATTCTAAAGTGGAAGCAGATTTTAAGACAATGAAAGAAGATTTTGATTGGCTGATTAAAGAAGTTATGAACTCTATTAACCTATTGCAGCCAAAAGATTTATACCAACTAATAATTAATGGTGGTAAAGATTATAAACTTTTGCTTGAGAGTGTTAGAAGTTTATATACTAATAAAGATGGAGTGTTTAATTCTAACACAACTAAAAAAAAATCTCCAGAGTCTGCTGATGATGATAATAATTTTATAGAGGATCTAAATGCAGCTTATTATGAAATTTCAAAAAATTTCTCGGAAGTGTTTTTTAGCAAAATACCTTCAGAAGAAATAAAATCAATGATCGAAAAATTATTAGATAATATTGAAAATCAACTCCAAGACTCAAAAAAAACTTTTGATACTACCCATATGGAAATCATGGAGTCTCTTAGGAAGAAAGGAATGACTAATGATAAAGAGAAATTACGTGCAATAAAACAAGAACACATTTCTTCTGAAAATAATATCAAAAGTTTTATTTCAGCATGTCGATTAGCATCTCAAGAAATGTATCCAAACAATCAAAGTGTTGAAGTATTATTAAATGTTTTTCCTTTAATGTTTGATAGATTGAATAAAGTGATACAACATCGATTACTCTTTATTATATTTCATCTTGAGTCGATTAATAATTTTGCGAAAAATGGTTCCAGTAAATATGAAATTTCCAAACTTATAAACGAACTCAAAATAAGATCGAAATATACTTGTGATAAAATTGAACAAATTTTTGTCGGAGAACAAATATCAGAAAACTCGCAGACAACACAAGCAGAATCAAAAGAATTTTTTGATCAGGTTGACGATGGTGTTTCAGATCCAGAAAGAAATTTGACAATCATGATAAAAAACCTTATTGAAACGTGTAATACCATTGGATTAAAAAAACACACTAATAAATCAGTCAATCTTGATCGTCTGTTAAATAGACTAGATGAAATCAACAAAAAATGTTTCGATTCAATATATGAGTTTTTAGAAAAAATTTCCCAAAACCAGTCTATGTTGTTTTCAGAAAAAAATAAAATCTATTATTTCATAGGAAAAATTACATCAAATATGATTGATATTAAGACTACTTTAGAAGATGATTTTCCTATAAATCAAGCAGAAGATTTTTTAAAGAAAAAATTATCAACTATGGTTGATATTGACAAATCTATCAAAAGAGAATTATTTTGTTTGAATTCCAAGACAAAAGACATTGCCCGAATAAGATCCTATTTAAATTCAATCAAAAATTTTGTAGATGAATTTTATGTAGCATACGAACATGAAAATCGAAGAATCAAATCATCTAAGATTAAAACCTCCGAAAATTTTCTTACACCTGCAAAACCTATTGTCAGTTATATAGATGAATTTATAGTAAAAATAAATTCTTTGTCATACTCAGATCTTTTACGCTTTGATTCACAAATTAGAGAAATATTTGAGAAAACAAAAATTTTCATTGAGAATGATGATTATTTTTCTTTAGCACTATCTGTCCATAATTTTCTAGATATTGAGAAAAACGAATATCAAGAAACAGAATCACAAGAGATTCCTCATCAAGATGCAAACTTTATTTCACAAGATCAAAGACTTTTTGATGATTCAAATATTATATCAAATATTACAGTTTTTCTTAAAGAATATAAAAAATCTTCCCATTCTGATCTCTTAAAAAAGAAATTCGAAGATGAAATAAATGTAAATGGAATCAACCTAGATACAAAACTACTAAAAAATATTAAAAAGTTTTTAGTTCAAACAGGAGAATTAGAAGAAAAAATTTACTCTAAAATACTTGATTTTGTAAATAATAAATTTTTGCCTCTAATTAATAAAAGTTCAAGTCTGCCAAAACCAAGTTTTGATTATGTGTGTTTCAGGATATATAACTCGATTACTCTTATGTGGTATGTTCTCAAATTGGGAAAGACGTTGGGAATTTCTCAGAAAAAAGAAGAAAAATTAAATCTTTCTTCCCTAGAATGTGTTAAAAGACTGATAGATTCTTTAAGAAAAGAATCAAATTTACTCATAACAATCCAGGAAGAAATTGAACAAGAATTTGATCAAATTTCTAAAATTATGTACCCTACTAACTTTTCAGAAGCTGTTGAAAAAATAAAACAAATTGCTGAAACATCTAAACAGGTTGAGGATCTTCAGCCAAAAATAGAAAAAGATGAAGAAAAATTGAAAAAAGAAATTCAGGAATTCAAAGAAGAATTTCAGAAATCGAAAAAAGATATCTCTGTAATACTTAAACAAGAAAAATTGTCTAAAGAATATAAAATTATTCTTAAAAGTCTTAAATCTGATTTCCATCTACTAACACTTCTTGCGGACAAATATATTGAGCCTGAACTCGGAGAAATAGTAAAATCTCAGAATTATGATTTTAAACATTGGTTTTCAAGATCAAAACAAGCAATGGAAGCGATTATTAAATCTACTCAATTTATGTTTACACTTTTCGACAAAAGTTCTGAACATTTTCAATGTCAAGATCTATCTTTATTATACACAATTGCTCAGAAGATTGAGCAAGAAGTTGTTACCATATGTATTGCTATAAACGAATCACCCATTATTGAAAATATAATAAATAACTTGTGGCATGAAGAAACAAAAACATTAAGGCGCGACATCAAACAATGGAAGAATTTTATTTCATCAATAAAAGATGAAAATATAATAAATAAAGATGAAATCGAAAAACAAGAACAACTTGCCAAACCTATTGTAGAGGCATTTGAACAAACACATGATTTTCTCAAATTAATCTCACATTGTACTGGCGAATTTACCACGTATCCGCCAGTTTTATTGTCATTAATGTGTCAATGCCCTGACACTTATGATGAGTTAAATCCCATAATGAAATCATATACTGAATTCACCCAACTAAACTTACAAGATAAATTTCACCACTATCATAAGCTTTTCGAACAAATTAATAAAACCAATTTCATGCTGAAATTTAAAAAATGGTCTATAGACATGAAATTAATCCCAGAAACTACAGTATATGAATTTGATATAAAAAAACATTCAGATCATTTGAAAGCGTCAAATCCATTGGGTGGATTGCCTGTTATGAAGGAATCAACCGCGGAAAAAACCTCTGAATCTAATCAAGAACCTTCAACCCATTGTTCTGGTTCATCAAGTGCAAGTGCATTTGACATTCCTTCTTTATCTGAAAAATAGCAATAATTTTAGCTGAGAGCCTCCCATAAGGGGCTCTCTTGCTCTGCTTCTTCTGGGTGTTTGTGCGTTTTGTTTTCTTGCTAAATTATCCAAAATGAGACACTCTAATGCTTTTATATATGAGTTTATTTTTCAATCAACTAGATTTTCTACTGGCTCTTTTTCTGGAATTTGGATCTAAAAGTGTTTTTCTCAAACGTATAGATTTTGGTGTTATTTCTACCAATTCGTCATCTCCTATATATGAAATCATTTCTTCTAGAGAAAGTTTCTTTGGAGGGATCAGCCTTATTGCTTCATCAGATCCTGATGCTCTCATATTAGTTAATTGTTTTCCCTTAAGAACATTGACTTCAAGGTCATTGTTTTTGCTGTGTTCTCCCACAATCATTCCTTGATATACTTCGTCTCCAGGTTTTATAAATATAATACCTCTGTCCTGCAAGTTATACAAAGCGTAGGCAACGGCAGATCCTCCGTCAGTTGCGATCAGTGCTCCATTTCTTTTGTGTTCTATTTCTCCTCTAAACTCAGAATATTCTAAGAATACTTTGTTCATTATTCCGGTTCCGCGAGTTTGAGTCAAGAAACTACCGTGGTATCCAATAAGGGCTCTAGATGGTATGTGATAAATTATTCTTGTGACTCCATTGCTAGAAGTAATCATATCTTGCATCACGCCTTTCCGTGCGTTCAAAGTATTCATTACTGTACCTGTGAATTCATCGTCTACATCTATCACCACCTCTTCGATTGGTTCCATCTTTTTATTATTATCATCATACTTGAATAGTACTCTTGGTCTAGAAACAGAAAATTCGAAACCTTCGCGTCTCATGCTTTCGATTAATATTCCAATCTGTAATTCTCCTCTACCACATACTACGAAAGAATCCTTTTTTTCTGATTCTTCGATTTTTATCGCGACATTGGTTTCAGCTTCGGCCATCAGTCGATCCCGTAAAACTCTAGAAGTAAGTTTTGAACCTTCTTTCCCTGCCAAAGGAGAATCATTGACTGAGATAGTAACAGCCATTGTAGGAGGATCTATTGGGGTAGAAGGTATTGGTTCATTGATTCTAATGTCGCAAATAGTATCAGAAACTGAACACTTAGACATGCCTGCAATTGCTATTATTTCACCTGCTTGTACCCACTCTGTGGGAACCTTTTTGAGACCAGAAAATTTAAGCAATTTAGTTATTCTGAATTGTTCAACTACATTACCATTGATATCTATAGCATGTACCTGAGAGTTTGCTGATATTGTGCCTTGATATACTTTTCCGATCAATATTCTACCCAAAAATTTATCGGATTCTAGTAATGTGGCAAGCATTTTAAATGGTGCCTCAAGATCGTATTCTGGGCATTCTATGTCATTGGCTATATGATCGAATAATGGTGATAAATCTTTTTTAGGATCTTTAAGGTTTGTAACGCACCATCCTTGTCTACCAGACGCATAAAATACTTCGAAATCTAATTGTTGATAATTGGCTTCCAAATTCATGAACAATTCGGATGTCTCTTCAACTACTTCATCAGCTCTCTGGTCTGGTCTATCTATTTTATTATTTATGACTATTGGAATCAATCCTTTTAACAAGGCTTTTCCTAGAACGAATTTTGTTTGTGGCATAGGACCTTCGGCGCTATCAACTAGCAAAATAACCGAATCAGCCATAGATAAAACACGCTCCACCTCACCACCGAAATCAGCGTGTCCTGGTGTATCAATAATATTACAAATTGTTTGATCATATATGGAAACGGTTGTGCATTTAGATTGTATAGTAATTCCTCTTTCTTTTTCTTGATCGTTGCTGTCCATAACTCTTTCGATCACCTCTTGATTATCGCGAAATGTTCCAGTTTGTTTTAAGATATTATCTACAAGCGTAGTTTTCCCATGATCCACGTGAGCTATAATTGCAATATTTATTATTCGTTTTGGAGTAAGTACCTGAGCCATATGAAAAAATCCTATAAAAATAAAACAGTTAGAATAAAACCCGCCACTCTGATTGGAGCATTATTTGAAGATTCGAGGATTATATTACAGTATCTACATTTTATCAATATATATATAAAGATATAGTATATTTGACAACTATATTATCCAATTATGGGAATGGAAGTGAATTATATTGCAAAATTACACTTTATTTATAATCACCTCTTCTTTTTGAGATGGAATTGTGATTTTCACATCTATTGCTAGTGTGTGTTCTTTTATATATTCAATATATTTTTCGGCCGCTGATTTGCGTACTGGATCCGATGTTTTAATCTGTAATTTTATTCTATCTGTAATTTCTAGATTGGAATCTTTCCGTGCATTTTGTATAAGTCGAACTAAATCTCTTGCTTTGCCTTCTTCTATTAATTCTTGTGTCACTTCAACATCTAAGCTGATCGCGGCCATATCAAATCCAGATATTACATCGTAAGAATCATTTTTAGTTTTGATTCTAACTGAGAATTCTTCTGGGTATATAGTGATATTTTGTTTTGGGAAGAACAATGTTCCATTTGTCATCTCAGAATATGACTTAGTTTTAATGAGTTGTATTATAGATTTAATTTTCTCCGGAATTCTAGATGCTATTTTTTTGAAATCAGGCTTGATTGTTCTTTCTGCAATTTCTCCCGATAATTTCTTGAAATACACTTCTTTCACGTTTATTTCTTGTTTTATTATATCTATGTATTCGGGACTTATGTTGGGTTCGGGGTCTTCTATATAAATGGTAGCAGATCTAAGTACTTGTCTTATTTTTATTGCGAATCTATTTCTGATTGCTAAGGCTGATTTACATGCGCTTCGTGCCAAATCCATTTCATATATCAACTCTTCATCTACTATTTCTTTGTTGTATTCTGGCATATTTTGGAGATGTACAGATTCTTTTTTTGTAAGTCCAGACCATATTTGTTCTGTAATAATTGGGAGTATAGGGGCAAATGTAAGTGATATTTGTATCAAAACAGTGTATAAAGTATTGTATGCGTCAATTTTGTTTTGATTTAGTTCTCTGCTCCAAAATCGATTTCGGTTTCTTCGTATATACCAATTATTGAGTGCATCTAGAACTTCCAATAATGCTTTGCATGTTTTTACAGTATCATATTGATCCATTGCGCTTCTTACTATATTAATACAGTTCTGTGTTTTTGATAGTATATATTTATCCATTTTGCATGAATTTCTGATTGATACTTTTTTTGCAGATATTTTGTCGATATTTGCATACATGCAAAAGAAATGATATGCGCTCCAAATTGGTCTAATTGCAAGCCTTAGTGAATCCTTGACTGCGTTCCCATCTAGCAGCAAGTCCCCTCCATAAGTTACAGAGTCAGATAACATTAGGAATCTGACAGATTCGCCTCCGTATTTGTCAAATACATCTATAGGATTTTCGTAGTTATTTAGCCTTTTTGAAAGCTTTTTGCCAGCTTTATCTAATATCACTCCATGGCAAACACAATTTTTGAAAGGATGTGAATCAAACAAAGCAGTAGAAAGAACCATTAATGTATAAAACCATCCACGTGTTTGAGCTGTATATTCTGTTATGAAGTCTGCTGGAAAATTGGCTTCAAATTTTTCTTTATTTTCGAAAGGGTAATGCAGTTGTGCGTAAGGCATTGAGCCTGATTCGAACCAACAATCAAGTATTTCAGGCACTCTTTTCATTGTGGATTTTCCTGTAGGATCGTCAGGGTTTGCTCGAGTGAGTTGATCTATAAAGGGTCGGTGCAGGTCTGTTACTTTCACATTAAAATCTATTTCTATCTCTTTTATAGATCCGTAAACGTCTATTCTTGGATATTTTGGATCATCTGAAGTCCATATTGGGATAGGAGTTCCCCAGAATCTATTTCTTGATATTGACCAATCTCGTGCATTTTCAATCCATTTGCCAAATAGGCCATTTTTTATATGTCCAGGAATCCAATTTACATTCTGATTGACTTCAACCATTCTGTCTCTTATTTTTTCAA
This sequence comes from Anaplasmataceae bacterium, assembly GCA_965216745.1. Classification (GTDB taxonomy): domain Bacteria; phylum Pseudomonadota; class Alphaproteobacteria; order Rickettsiales; family Anaplasmataceae. The sequence goes on from OZ244191.1 coordinate 307,778, forward strand.
CATTTAGGTACCAAGAGTTCACAGATTTGTATATAAGCGGCTTGTCTGTTCTCCAGCAATGTGGGTAGTTGTGTAAATGTTGCTCTGTCTTCACCCATGCACCTATTTTTTTTAACTCTTTGATGATATCGTCATTTGCTTCAAGAACAACAACACCTTTGAAGTCAGGAACCTGTGCAGTGAATTTTCCAGAATCATCTACTGGACACACTAAAGCTATATTTTTGCTTTCACACAATTCGAAGTCCTCCTCTCCAAATCCCGGTGCGCAATGGACTATTCCTGTTCCATCTTTTTCGCTCACGAAATCAGCTTCTAATACTTTGAATGCATTTTGATGATTTGCAAAATAGTCAAATATAGGTTTGTAACTTAACCCAATAAGTTCCTGTGATGATATTTCTATTAATCTTTTTTTTTCATTTTCATCTGCGTTGATTTTCCAGTAATGTTCGGAAGCAATAAAGTATTTTTCGTTCTTTAGCAGTGCTTTGTATCTTATTTTTTTTCCTATGGCGAGAGCTAAGTTGCTTGGCACTGTCCATGGAGTTGTTGTCCAAACAAGCATTTTTATTTCAAACTGTGGCAGCAGCTTTAGTTTTGATTGTAGTGTGAATGCTATTGTGATAGCTTTGCTTTCTTTGGTGCGATAAGCATTGTCTATTCTAGTTTCGAAATTGGATACAGGGGTTTCACAAGACCAGCTATAAGGCATAACACGTGAGGATTGATATATTAGGCCTTTGTCGTAAAGTTGCTTGAAAGCCCAGATAACAGACTCCATAAACTGTATGTCCATAGTTTTATAATCGTTTTCAAAATCAACCCATCTTGCCTGTCGATTCACATATTTGCGCCATTCTTGTGCAAACTGCATTACTGATTTGGCGCACTCTGAATTGAATTTTTCGATTCCGTATTTTGTTATAGCAACTCTGCCAGATATTCCTAATTGTTTTTCTGTTCCCATTTCTGCGGGCAATCCATGGCAATCCCATCCAAAGCGTCTTTCTACTTTCTTCCCCAGCATTGTTTGATATCTAGCGAAAGCATCTTTTATGAATCCTGTCAGAAGATGCCCGTAATGTGGGAGTCCATTGGCAAATGGTGGTCCGTCATAAAATACGAAATTTTCTTCCCCTTTGCATGATTTTTGGAATGTGTCCTGTGATGACCAAGTCTCTAGAGTTTGTATTTCTATGTGCTTGATGTCAATTTCACTGCTAGTGTTCGGGTACTTATTGCTGCTCATATTGTTGGCCTTGATCTCTTGACATTGGCTGTAATATTTGCCTTGATTGAGGGAAAAGTCAACGTCTTATCAGATTTTGTATCTGAACGGATATTGATTCTATTTTGGTGGAGATCTATTAATATATTTCAGAAAGCCTCAGACTTGGATGATTGCTTGGGTTAGTGTTTTTTAGAAAGCTATTTCAACCAGATAGGGTGAATTTCTGAAAGAGTGACTCCTACGGGATTCGAACCCGTGTTTTCACCGTGAAAAGGTGATGTCCTAACCCCTAGACGAAGGAGTCACGCACAGGGTCGAACTATAGCTTTTTATAACCCAAGTGTCAATAATTGATTGTAAATAATATATTAATTTAAAGTTCTTTAGCGTATTTTCATGATAATAAAATTTTGAATTTAGTTTTATTGTTGAAATACAATTAGGTGGTTTATTTGAAATTAAGTTAGAATTTTATTTGCTAATTATCGAAAGAAGCTTGTTTAGCATATTTATTGACTGAGAAAGTGTGGCAAGACTGAGTTGATAGCTGTTTTTTGCTTCTTTGAAATTTGACATTGCAATAGTAGGATCTACATTTGGATAAACAACATAACCCTCTGCATTAGACAAAGGGTGGTTTGGATCGAATTTAAGCCTAAATGGACTCTTTTTATCAACCGAATGTTTTGAGACCTTTACTGTCTCTGTTTTTGTTTTAGGATCGAAACAACTTTTAAAGAATAAAGTTTTTCTAATATAGGGAACACCTCCAGGTGTTGAAGATATAGAATCTTTATTTGCTATATTCTGGGTTTCAATTTTGATCCTTTCTGCTTGAGCATTCATTGCAGAATTCAGAGTTTGAATTGATGAAAATAGAGCGTCCATGTCGAGCATTATATCATTTTAATAAAAAAGAGTCAATGCCAGTTTTGGAATTGAGATTGTAGGAGATATGGACTTAATATGCTGAATCAATATTTAAATTCAAAGAATTTGAGAATCTTCATTGTTCATTTTGTTTTTTTTTCACCCAAGAATCGAAATCAGATTGTGTTACCACTTCAACAACTATAGGCATGAAACCGTGATGCATGCCGCACAACTCAGAGCACTGACCTCTGTACACTCCTACTTCTTTTACATTAAACCAAGTTTCGTTTAGCCTTCCAGGCACAGCATCTTTTTTTATGCCAAAAGCAGGTACAGCCCAACTATGAACAACATCAGCAGAAGTTGTCTGTATTTTAATATTTGTATTTACTGGTACAACCATACGATTGTCAACCTCTAGTAACCTTAACTCTCCTTCAAGAAGTTGGTCATCGGATTTCATGTTGCTATCAAAAGATATGCCATGATCTGAATATTCATATCCCCAATACCATTGATATCCTGTGACTTTTATTATAACTGGAGATTCTGGAGAAGATTCCTGTAATTTAACTATGTCTATTGATGGGAAAGCAAAAAAAGCAACTATACCCAGTGGTATAAGTGTCCAAATAATTTCTAAAGCATTGTTATGAGTGAATTTTTTTGGAATAGGGTTAGACTTCTTGTTAAACTTTATAAGCACATATGCTAAAAGTCCAACAACTAGTATAACTATAGCCAAAAGTATATACATTAGAAAATTATGGAAAGATACTATTTTTTCCATAGTTTCTGTTGCAGGTGTTTGAAAGCCCATTTGCCATGGCTGAGGGTCTGCGTACAAAGAAAATGGCGATAGTAACAGTATTAGTATTAGAAATATTTTCATGTTAAGGCATACATATATGTCTTCAAATACTACTGTATGATTTTATTTATTACAATACTTTTAATTTATAATCACGATTCCAAATCTTATTATAAGAGATGTTTGTATTAAATGAGATTTTTGTTTTATTTCGTTTAAAATAATATTTTGTTATAATTCATTCAGGTTTATCAGCCTTTATATGAATATAATTGTTTGATGGTGAGAATTAATTGTGAAGAGAAGTGGTTTTTTGGGAGTTTGGTGGCTTACTTTAGATAGGTCTGTGTTGATTGCTATGATGTTTCTTGTTTTTATTGGAATAGCACTTGTTTCCTCTGTTGGCCCAGTAATTGCTTTGAGAGTTGGGTTGCCTTTTTATCATTTTGTTCAATATCATGTTTTTTATATTTCAGCTTCAATGATTTTAGCTGTTTTACTATCCACTTTATCTCCTGAAATGCTGAAAAGATTTTTCATCTTATGTTTTTCTGCTGTGATTTTGTTAATGTTATATACTTTATTATGGGGAGCAGAAGTTAAAGGCGCCAAGAGATGGATATATATACTAGGTATATCCATACAGCCTTCAGAATTTGCAAAGCCATGCTTTTCTGTTATTAATGCCATGTTTTTATCCTTGCAAGTATCCTTAAAGTGTAAAATCATTTTATCTTTCGCTTTATATATGGGAATTGCTTTTCTAATGATATTACAACCAGATTTTGGTATGAGTGTTGTTTTAGGGGCAATATGGTGTGGGCAAATTTTTATGTCTGAATTGCCCATGAAGTTTATTATATTAATTGGTTGCTTGTTGTTAATTGGTGCTTTGGTTTCTTTTGTCACATTCCCACATATACAAAATCGTTTTTATAGTTTTCTTAATCCAGAACAAAGTGAGAATTTTCAAATAAATAAATCACTAGAGGCATTTGGCAACGGAGGGGTCACAGGTGTAGGTTTGGGAAATGGTTCCGTGAAAAATATTATCCCAGATGCACATACAGATTTTATTTTTGCAGTTGCAGGGGAAGAATTAGGAGGTATATTTTGCGTTATTATACTTCTAGCTTTTCTCTTCATAATCATGAAGAGCATAAAAAATCTAGCAAAACAAAATGATAAATTTATGTCTATAGCTGGATATGGCTTAATTTTACAGCTTACGATGCAAGTTATAATCAATGTTTCAGTTACATTGAATTTATTGCCCACTAAAGGCATGACCTTGCCCTTCATAAGTTATGGCGGATCTTCTGCCCTTGCGAACGGACTTGTTGTGGGCGCTCTTCTTTCCTTGACGCGCACCCGATACAACACTTGAGTGTATATTTCCTGAAGTTATACTTGTGACATACCTTATTGTGTTTATTTGTCAGATTAGAAATAATTCAATCTAAGGTAGATTATCTAATTATTTGCTGTTGAATTTGTTGCATTTGTTATTTATTTAAGCATCATTTCTATTGGATTACCCAAGTCTACAACTAAGGTAGAGGCGGAATTGGATATATTCTGTGTGAAAATAGTATCCATCTAGAATTATAAGGATTTTTTTTCATTGTTTTCTAATTTTGCCTTTTTGATTATATTTCCCCAAGCCACTGAAATTAATCCTAAATCTTCAATGTTATCAGTTGGAGATATTCTTTCGCCATTATTATTAAATAAAACTGCAAAACCTTTTTGTATTAAATCAATAGTTTTTGCTGTTTCATTGAGTTTACTTGTTTTTTTGTTTAAGAATTCCAAAACCAATAAATCATATAATTTTTTATAATGTGTTAATTTTTGAGTATAAAGATCAATTAATCTTTTTGGATGCGGTATTTTAATGTTCCGCAAATGTTGCTCTTTACTGCTTATGATGTGTTGTTTTTTGTTTTCTAATCTTATGCGCAAACTGTTTATTGAAATAGAAATTTCATGTATGTTGGGTACAGCTATTTCTGCTGCTGCTGATGGAGTGGGTGCTCTAACATCTGCCACTAAATCTATTAGCGTTGTATCAGTCTCATGTCCTATGGCTGATATTATTGGTATTCGTGATTCATGTACAGCTTTTAAAATTTCTTCTTCATTGAAAGTCCATAGATCTTCTGTGCTACCCCCACCTCTTGCAATTATAATGATTTGTGGAGCATCTTCTAACTGATTTAAACCTTTGATTGCTCTAGCAATTTGTCCTGGAGCTTCATCTCCCTGTACCAATGTTGGCCAGATTACAATATTTATAGGACACCTTTCAGCAATTCTTTGTTTTATATCATGAATTACTGCTCCAGTTGGAGATGTTATTACTCCAACACGAGAAGGAAATTTAGGCAATTCTTGCTTGTTTTCTTGATCAAAAAGTCCTTCTTTGGCTAATCTATTTTTCCTTTCGCGTAATATTGCGGCTAGTTCTCCGTTTCCTGACTTTACTATTTCTTGTATAGATATTTGATAACGTGACTGATAAGTTGTAATACGTCCCACACATATTACTTCGACTCCTTCTGAAACCTCTTTAGGTATTCTGACTCCTTTCCATAATACACCGCTTATAATCGAATCTTTTTCAGATAAGTTGATATAAGTATGTCCTCGAGTTGATCGAGATAGCTGACAAATCTCTCCTTTTACATTTATGTTTTTAAAATGAGTTTCTAGAATTATTTTTATCTTCAGGGATAATTCGTATACACCTATTATTTGCATTTTATTTGCTGTTGAATTTGTTCCATTTGTTGTTTATTTAAGCATCATTTCTATTGGATTACCCAAGTCTACAACTAAGGTAGAGGCGGAATTGGATATATTATTTAAGACTTTATATAATTCATGCTTGCTGTCTTTGAGGATTTTGGTTGTTAATGGTGGTTCATAAAAGGTGTGTAGTAATGAGCCTTCATTGTCATATATATAAAATTTGAAGCCGGGTATATTCTTTGTTCTTGCTGCATTGTTTACTATTTCTGCGTTGATTACAAGTTCTTGATTTTTGTTTCTTTCACAGGTTACTTTGCTAAATTCAATCAAAGATGTGTCGTATATTTCGAAAAATGAATAAATTGGTTCTAAAACACCTGGAACATTTCCTTTAACAGAAAAAAACAATGATACTATAATTAAAAATATTGGAAATATTGTCAGAGCTTTTAACCATTTTGGTGTATTGCTTCTATTGTTGATGATATTTTTTGTGTCATTGTTTATTTTTTGTTTCTGTGTTTTGGATGTTTTTTTTGGAATTGTTGCTTCTTCATTTCTACTTTCATCTTCCTTTTGCATTTGAGTGCGTGATTCTATTTCTTGTGATTTATGTTTTTGTTTGGGTGATTCTATGTTTTGTTCTTCGACCACGACTGTGGGTTCTGGTTTTTTTGCCACCCAGACGTTGTCACAATAATTGCATCTGACTTTTGTTCCAGAAGATTTGATGGATTTTTCTGATACTTTGTACCTTGTTCCACATTCTGAGCATTTTATTATGAACTGCTTAGTGTCATGGAGTGAAGAATCTTGATTCAGTTGTTTATCAATGGACAATTTGTTACCATGTTCTTTATCAATTGTTATCAGTTATAAATGAAACATAGCTAAAAGTAAATTATTCTATTTACATTAATGAAATTACATGTAATCATGAGAATGATACACATTAAATCCGATTTGGGGCGGTTAGCTCAGTTGGTAGAGCATCTCGTTTACACCGAGGAGGTCAGCGGTTCGAGCCCGTTACCGCCCACCATCTTTTTGATTTCTTATTCAACACTTTTTTGTTAGAAAATTTACCATTATCAAGTTGTGATTTTTTTCTTTGATCCTTTTATTCATTAATTATTGTGAATTTTTTTTGTTATGAATCGTAAAACAGAATGGGTCTTGTTCTTTTGTTTTAATTCCATATTTTGTGTTTAGATCAATTATCTTAGATAATTGTCTTGTGCATTCAATTGAGTTAAATTCATTTGATGCAGATTGTTGTATGAATTTTGCGTAATTTTCTGAATCTGTTGCAATAATCATTTTGTCTTTTATCTTGTTTTTTGTGATTTCAAAGAAATATGGGTTTAGTAATCTACGTTTTCGATGTTTTTTTTTATGCCAAGGATCTGGAAATAAAATGACCAAAGTTGACAGAAAATGATCAGGGATATCTATTAACAAACTTCTTGCATCTCCATGATAAATTGAGATATTATGTATATTCAGGTCTATTATCTTGTTTAGCAATGAATATATTCCGCGTTTATAAACTTCGCAACCAATAAAATGAATGTTAGGATTAGCTATTGCTTTATTTATAATAAAATCTCCATTTCCGAAACCTATTTCCAACCAATAGTCTGAACAACAATATTGATTTAAAATATAATGTTCAACATTATACTTGCATAATATATGTGTGTTTGTTTTTTTGTATCCCCTTCCAGATCTAACTGAAAAAGAAGGAAGAAATGGATATTTGTGGTTACTTTTCATATTAGAAATAATTTATAATTACATATATAACTTGAGTATGTATGTTGTTTAACTTTAATATAATTTTTAACAATTCAAAACGTTGAGTTGAATTATTTTTGATGCGTTTTTGATAAATATTCAAACTATTGTATAAAATCAATATTCAATTCCCTTAAGATATTGTGTGTATAGTCCATGGCGATCTAGATGATTTTTGATTGAGATGCCGAGCAAAGCCCCAGTGATCCTCAACCTTAATTATCTTAGATGCATTCCCTTTAACAACTTCTCCTTGTTCGTTTTTTATGCAAAATATTTGTTCTGAAGTGAAAGTAACATAGGCTTGTACTGTATTTTCTATTAGTTCTAATTTGGTTAATTTTGAAGACAAAATCGACACCAATATAGACTTATCTTGCAAGTTCTTTTCTTTCAAACTTTCTATTTTGCTGACAAATTTAGACATAACTTCTTTGTCTATAAATCCACTGATGGAATCTAGATTATCATTTGTGACTTGTGATATTACGTACTCTAAAGATTTGTTTGCACCAGACATGAAATCATCTAATGAGAAACCAGGTTCAATTTTTTTTATTTTATACAAAACTTCCTTAACTTCATTCAAGGTACGTTCATCTACATAATCTAATACATCTTCTTTTGTCTCTATATCTACAGCACTTACATCTATTATTTTATGAACAACGTTAGATTCTTTTCCCAATTCATTGTAAAGTTTTGTAAATATTAAAACAGCAATTATAGCGTATATACCTAGCTCTATCATTTATTGCTCCAATAAGAGTTATAGCCTAATTGCAATGAATATAGTATTATGATTGGGCGTATTGCAACTAATGTTTGTTGGAGGTTAAAAACATGTCTGATTCTAATAAAAAAAATAGCCCGAGTTTGCGTATAGATGGGCAATATATGAAAAATTTATCCATATCATCCCCTAACGCTCCTGGAATTTTTTCTAAAGATTCTTCAGTCCCAGATGTTCAAGTGAGCTGTGATGTTAATGCTAATCGCCTCAATGAATCTACATATGAGGTTTCTTTGATTATAAAAACAACTGCTATGGTAAAGAAAAAACAAGGCGATGAAGAGAAGAATATAGAAGCATTCTTATGTGATTTATCTTATTGTGGATTGATTACTTTGGGCGAAATGAGCAAAGAAGATAGAGGGCGTACTTTATTAGTATATGTACCCTCTATGTTATTTCCTTTCGCTAGAAGAATAATATCAACTGCAACAACTGATATAGGTTTTCCCCCATTGATGTTGGACAATATAGATTTCTTTTCCAGATATGAGCAAAGCTTAAATGAAGAGAATGAAAAAAAGGGTGATAATGAAGGTGAACTTTAGTTTTTCAATATATCTGTGATAATTAAGTTCATTTTTTAAATGTAATGTTCTAGTCATTTATGATTTGAGCATTACAATTTTTTCTTGTTTGGCTTTTTAATACAAATCCTTGCATACCTTGACCCAAAATTCTGGGAATTGATTCAATATTTTTTGTGCAGCCAAAACTGCTTTCTCTTTTTTTTTAAAAATTCCAAAACAAGTAGATCCACTCCCAGACATTCTGCTTATAACGCAACCTGATTGTTTGGATATTAGTTCAATTAATTGGCTTATTTTGGGTTCTATTTCGCTAGCATTAGTATATAAATCGTTTTTATATTGCTGTATTTGTCTTATGTTCATATGAGCGGTTTTTTTTATTGGTTTTGTAGGTTTTTTATTTTCGTCCAAATGATATTTTTTATATACAGTGCCTGTATCTATATGAATACCAGGATTGACAAGAAGCAATGAGGCATCAGGGCCAAGGTTTACTTTTAATGGATAGATTTTATCTCCTATTCCACACACGAGACTTGAACTGTTCTTGTAACATATTTTTACATCTGCCCCCACTTGATGAGCTATTTTTTCTGATGTGTTTTTTTTGATAGACCATTTTTCAGCAAGCCACCTAATTATTGTTCCAGCATTTGCTGATCCTCCACCTAATCCCGACCCAGTAGGTATATTTTTATACACATGTATTTTAAAATCAGGACTTTTCGATGCTGCACTTGACATCAAGCGTACAGCTTTTGTTATAGTATTATCTTGGGGAATTTGAATAGAAAAAGTGCATTTAAATTTTTTGTCTGCTGAAATTATTATTGTGTCATATACGTCTTTGCAAAAGATAATCCCACTTTCTATATTATAATAATTTTCGTATTCAGGATTTGAACAGAGGTCATTGATATGAAAAAATAAATTAATTTTTGGGTGTGATTTGAGTGTCAATGTCATGTTTAATCTGAATTGTTGATTTATATTTTCTACATTTTATTCTAAATATGTCTATGCAGTAATTAACAAAATCATAAATAAAATGAGAATTTTGTTTTTAATTGATGTCTAATTCCTTAAAAGACTTTATTTTGGATAGTATGATAATTTATGCGCTATTACAGCTATAAGTAGTATTTTAAGTTTGTATTGCTATATTGTTGCATAACTTTAGTTTAATCTGTAAATAGGTATTGAGCATTTACTGCCACCTAAAAATTAGTGGTCTGTAATCATTTTTATTACTGTTTTATTTTTGAAATTTATTAATTGGGGCTCAAATGTTATATGGTATTGATAATGTCACACTTCGGTCTGTTGCCAATGAAGTTGGCATAGTGTTTACAGATGAAATGTATGATTTTTATAAATCACTTTACATTGCTATAGATGATACCAAAGATCTTAAGCAATTGGTCTTTATGATCTATCACACTTATGTAAATCTTACAAAAACAAAAGCTGACACTCATTTAATTGAATTGATAGGAATCAATGATGACAATCAAATACCAATTGCCGTTGTGATCAGTGATTATGTGGATTTGATTATAGAATCAATCACAGACAGAATAAAGCGTGAAGGATTTGAAATTACTCAAAGAATCGATGTTTCGGCAAATGTAAATAGAGACGAAGATGGAAATTTCATAAGTTTATCTTCTCAAGATAATTCTGATGAATCTAAGTCTAAAGAAATTGCTATATGCTTTGCCTTAAATACACGAAATGGTCCTAAGCATATAATAAAATTCATTTCTGAAACTTTGTCAATGTCATTTGTTTATCGTAAGTCATTGAATTCAATAATTAAGAAAGTTGATGAAGCGGTTTACTCAATCAATCATATGCCTCTTGAGGATGAAATTAAATCTGAAATGCAAGAGTTCTTAGAATGGATGAAGAACTCTAATTTTATATTTCTTGCTTACACAGAGCATTATATTAGCGATGGAAAGTTTTATCGTGATCAAGAATCTTCTCTGGGAATGATGACAATTGATTCTGAATATACTGACGATGAATTGAAGCATCCTTCGATTGAATTTCCAATTTATATCACAAGATCTCAAAACATTTCTGGTATATATAAATGTGTTAACATGGATATGGTTATAATTAGGGAATTCGGTGAGGATGGTGAATTTAAGAAAGAAATTAGATTTTTAGGTTTGTTTTCTCATGATATTAATTTTCATAATGTCCGCACTATTCCAATAGTCAAGATTAAGGTGGATAAAGTCTTGCGGAGTTTTGGTTTTGAAAGAGGGCCTTATTCTACTTCCTTTTTGATTTCAATATTACAAGATTTTCCTAGGGTGGAATTATTGCAATTATCAGAAGAACAATTGTTGGAAAGTTGTAAAGCAATAATATCTCTTTCTATAAAACCAAGAAATAAGTTGTTTGTTTATAAAGATCCAATAGGCTTTTTTATGCGTTGTATACTCTATATTCCTAGAGAAGCTTTTGGAAGTGAGTATTGGAATAATATGCAGCAAGTGCTATCTAAGTCTTATTCTGGAACTATATTAAACGAGCAGGTAAGGTATCATTCCTCTTTGGCTAGATTACAGCTTATTATGAAAGTAAATGATATTAATGAAGATGTTGATATCAGCGATCTGGAACAGCAAGCAAAGCAAATTTTCTCATGTTGGTCGGAGAATTTACATTCCATTGTTCTAGATGAATTAACTAGATCTGAGGCAGACGATCTTTGGCATACCTACGGTAATATTTTTTCATCTAGATATCAAAAAACTTTCGATGAAAAAACTGCTTTCAAGGATTTATTAAATGTAAAAAAAGCAGTTTCTCAAAATTCAATAGTGGTTGATCTAGGTTCTTCAGGAGAAGTTTACAGTCTTAGAATTTATATTCCTTTTGAAGGATTTTATGTTTCAAAAATGCTTCCGGCTATTGAAAACATGGCTATGGATGTTGCATATCACTATACATATAGAATGACTTTGAAGGATGGAAAAATTGTTTGGATGCATAATTTTATACTTGATGATTCGATGGTATGTTTAGAGCTTTTAGATATAAAAGATCAATTTGAATTAACTCTCTTAGAGGTTCTAAGTGGCAACATTGATGATGATTATTATAACTCTTTAGTTGCTTTATCCGGGATAAATTTTCGAGAAGTTAACCTGCTCAGAGCGTTGGGTGGTTATTTGAAGCAGGTTAAATTTGAATATTTTGGAGACGCTATATCAACTGCATTAGCTGCTCATCCTGAGGCTGTGACATCTATTGTAAAATTATTTCATATTCGATTTAATCCAGAGGTAGTGATCAAGAAAGTAGATGTAGATCATCAGGATAGACAGCACAAATCTTCTATAATTATTTCCAAGATAAAAAAAATACTCATGAACATAACAGATTTGTCACATGACAAGATAGTCAATGGCTTCATGTGTCTTATTCTTGCTATGGTCAGGACTAATTTCTATATAAAGCGTAACTCAAAAGATGCCTCTATGATTTCATTTAAATTTGATTGCAAAAAAATACCTTTTTTGCCAAGTCCAAAGCCATTTTTTGAAATATATGTTTTTGCTCATGAATTTGAAGCAGTGCATTTGCGTGGAGGAATGGTTTCTAGAGGTGGATTGCGCTGGTCTAATAGATTCCAAGACTTTAGAACTGAAGTACTGGGCCTGATGAAGGCTCAAATGCCTAAAAATGCAGTCATAATCCCAACAGGTGCTAAAGGAGGATTTATAGTAAAAGCAGAAAGCAAAAGAACTCCTGACAAGGCTGTTCAATGCTACAAAGATGTTTTGCGGTGCATGCTGGATATCACTGATAATAGATTAGAGTCCAATAAATCTATCAGTGTTGATTTAATCAAATACGACGGGGAAGATAGTTATTTAGTTGTTGCAGCAGATAAAGGTACTGCTCGTTTTTCTGATAGCGCTAATCTTGTTTCGAAAGAATATAATTTCTGGTTGGGTGATGCATTTGCTTCCGGAGGATCTTCTGGATATGACCATAAAGCTATGGGTATTACAGCTAGAGGAGCTTGGGTTGCTGTTGAACGTCATTTTTGGGAAATTGGTGTATCCATAAAAAATCAGCCATTTACAGTTGTTGGTATTGGAGATATGTCTGGTGATGTGTTTGGAAATGGAATGTTGCTTTCTAAACAGATCAAGTTGATTGCTGCCTTTAATCACATGCATATTTTTATAGATCCAGAACCAGACCCTGCAACTAGTTTCGTGGAAAGGAAAAGGCTGTTCGATTTGCCTTCTTCTTCTTGGTGTGATTATAATCCAGAGCTTATTTCTAAAGGCGGAGGTGTGTTTGATTTGAAAACTAAATCTATAGCTATTTCTGAAGAGATGAAGGAAATTTTTGACATTGAAAGCGATGAGATCAGTCCCAAAGAATTTATTAAATATATTCTTAAAGCTAGAGTTGATTTAATATGGAATGGAGGAATTGGTACATACGTTAAGGCCAAATTTGAATCTCATGATGTTGTTGCAGATAGAGAAAATAATGAAGTGAGAGTTGATGGGCAAGACATTAGAGCTAAAATGTTTGTGGAAGGAGGAAACCTAGGGTGCACGCAATTTGGTAGAATTGAATATGCGCAAAATGGAGGAAGAATTAATACTGATTTCCTTGATAATTCTGCTGGTGTGAGCTGCTCTGACATGGAAGTGAATATCAAGATAGCACTTGATGCAGCGCTGCTGGATAACAAAATAACCCATAAAGATAGAAATAGCGCTCTGCTGGATATGACGGATGAAGTGGCAAATATTATTCTACGTCGTTGTAATCAACTTCAAATAAAATCGGTGTCCGTTGCTTATTTACAGTCTTGCGCTGAAAATGCAAGTGATAAATACAGGCGCTTGATACGGATAATGGAAGATTATGGCATACTGAAACGAGAGCTAGAATGTTTGCCTAGCGATGTTGATATAGCGAAAATGAGAATAGAACGTAAAAATTTTCAAAGACCTGAAATTGCTGTTATCACTGCTTATTCTAAGATGTTATTATACGACAAAATATTGAATTCAGAATTACTAGACAATGAATATTTCAACAAATACCTGATTCAATACTTCCCAAAATATTTGAGAGATAATTTTGCTAATTATATAACCGCACACCCTCTGAGACGTGAAATCATTGCTAACTATATAACAAATAGTGTTGTAAACAGAATGGGCCCTCTATTTGTTCAAGATTTATCTGAAAATACTGGATGGCCATTTCATGAAGTTGTAAGAGTATATATGACTATAAGAGATGCCTACTGCCTGAGAGAATTATGGTCTAAGATCGATGCACTTGATAGCGTAGAACTCCAGACATATGTTAAAATTGTTACTGCTGTTCATGTTTTTGTAGAGAAAGCTTCAAGTTGGCTTTTGCGGAATTATCCAAAGCCTATAAACATTGACTTGGCTGTTTCGGAATTTTCTTCTGATATTATGCGTATATCTGAAAACCTTGAGTTTGTTTTAGATAACACTGCATTATCTCAATATAAATCTGCTTTAGTGAAATACGATTCCCCAGGAATTCCTAAAGAACTAAGCTTTCAAATTGCAAAGCTAAGCTTTCTATCTTCATCTCTAGCAATTACAAGTATTGCTAATGACATTAGATTCCATTTAAAGATACAGGTAGATATTTTAACGGTTGCAAAAATATATTTCTATATTGGAGAGTCCTTACATCTGAAATGGCTAAGATCAGTAGGAAACAAATTGATACAATCTGGATCTTATTGGCATAAGATTTCTGTGCGTTCAATTATAGATGAAGTTTATGATCAGCAAATGAACATAACTTCTGATGTTGTTAAATATATGCGCAATAATCATTCTTACAAAGAAGCTATTGATCTTTGGAGTAGAGCAAATCAAGAATCTTTGTCTTCTTATAATACTCTTTTAAATGAGTTGAAGTCTTGTGATGGGTTTGACTTGAGTAAATTATTAATCATAATAAAAAGATTGAGTGTTATAGCTTAGTTATGTTTGATGTTGGAAGTTCAGAGATTTTGCTTATTATTGCTGTTTCAGTTATTTTAATAGATCCAAAAAAAATGCCTGTGACAATAAGGACCATAAAAAAATATTATGGTTATATGGTTGATTTCAAACAAAGTATTTTTGATGATCTTGATAGTGATGTGCGTTATATCAAAGGAGACGATGGATTGAGGTATAAATCCTATTCAACTCCTGAAACATGTTCCGAGTCAGAAAAATCTATAGGTGTTTCGTTAGAAGAAAAAACTTTTGATCAGAGTGACCAGTTTGAAAAATGCTCTGATTCAGCTTTCATGTCTGAAAATAAATCTTCAGTTGATCTTGAAGATTCCGAAGAAAATACAAGAAAATGACAACCAATGCAATCAACCAACAGTCATGTTTGTTTGTTTTTTCCATCCCCGAGATAAATTTATTTGTCAAAACAATTGATTTTTATGTTTTTTTAATAAAAATAAGCTTTTTTATATATATGTTAGGTTGTAAATGACTGCTAGAATATTGATCGTTGATGATGTTCCAGCAAATCTAAAAGTTTTAGAGGCAAAGCTAAATAATTACTATTATGATGTGATTTCTGCGAGTAATGGCGTTGAATGTATATCTAAAGTTAGGCAATTTGATCCGGATATAATCTTACTAGATATCATGATGCCAGTTATGGATGGATTTGAAGCGTGCAAAAGATTAAAAGCTGATCATCACTCGCTACATATTCCAATTATAATAATTACAGCCCTTAATGACAAACAAGATAAAATGCGAGGGCTTGAAAGTGGTGCAGATGATTTTTTGACAAAGCCAATAGATGATACAGCCTTGTTAATTAGAATCAAAACTCTTGTTAGAATTAAAATTATGGCCGACGAGCTAAGGCTAAGGTATCAAACAGCAAATCAATTGGGTATTGTTACTGATAATGTTGTTGATTACTCAAAATGTATACAGAAGACTAGAATTTTAATTATAGACGATGATCTGATACAGGCATCTAACATGAGAAAAGCTCTTAAAGGCAGATTTGAACATATTTCAATTTGTAAAGATCCAGACAATGCAATGGAATCTGCGATTAATGGCGATTTTGATATAATTATTGTAGATATGATGATTGCTGAAGCTGATTGCTATCGCATTTGTTCTCAATTTCGCAGTCATGAGCTTACAAGAAGCACCCCCATTCTTATGCTTATAGATGAGGGGAATTTAGAGCATGTTTTTAAATCATCTGAAGTTGCTGGAAATGATTATTTGATAGTGCCACTGGACAGCAATGAGCTGGTTGCTAGAGTGATATTGCAGGCTAAGCGCAAACAATATCAAGATGCTCTGAAGGTGAACCTGCAAAATGACATTGAAATGTCTTTTGTTGATTCTTTGACTGGTTGTTATAACCGCCGTTATTTTGACAAGCATCTTCTAAACGAATTTAACGAATCTAGAAGGTTTTTATGTTTGATGATAGTAGATATAGATCACTTCAAAAAAGTGAATGACACCCTTGGTCATTTGGCTGGTGATAAAGTTCTTGCTGATGTCTCTTCAGTGATAAAAAGTGCAATTCGCCCAAATGATTTGTTGGCAAGATATGGTGGGGAAGAGTTTGTTTGCGTGGTGTGTGACAAGCTTGAAGTCACATTGTCGATAGCTGAAAAATTAAGGTCTTTGGTGGAAAGTCATGTATTTGATTTATCTAAATTCAATGTCAATGATTTTAAAGTGACGGTGAGTGTGGGAGTTACGGCTCGCATTGACAAAGATTCCGATCCTTCTGAATTGATCGCTAGAGCTGACTCTAGTTTGTATAAAGCTAAATCTCTGGGAAGAAACGTGGTTTATCATGCGATTCCGGAATAAAATACATTGCAAACAACTAATCGCATATTATAGATAGCCTATTTTGAAAAAGATTTTGTTAGTATAGCACTATAGAGTTGTAATAAATGTGTTACAATGAACATTATTTTTGTTATAACTATGTCTCTTAAATGCGGTATTGTTGGTCTGCCTAATGTTGGAAAGTCAACTTTATTTAATGCTATTACTAGAACTCAAAGTGCTGAGTCTGCTAATTATCCTTTTTGTACAATTGAGCCTAATATTGGCAACATAGCCATATATGACGAAAGATTAAAAAAAATGGCTGAAATTGTTGATTCTCAAAAAATTATATATAACCAACTAAATTTGGTTGATATAGCTGGTTTAGTTAAAGGTGCCAGCTCCGGCGAGGGATTGGGTAATAAATTTTTGGCTAACATAAGGGAAGTAGATGCAATAATGCATGTGGTGCGTTGCTTCGAAGATAAAAACATTAGTCATGTGGAAAGTCGTATTGATCCTATTAATGATATTGAATTGATTGAAACAGAATTATTTATGGCAGACATACAAAGCCTTGAGAAAAGAATATCAAAAAAGAAAGGGGAAGATGTAGATCTAGCTAAGAGTGCCCTGGAGAATTTAAATTCTGGCACTTCTTTGAATGGATTTGAGGAATTCGATCGTTTTGGCTTGTTGTCCTCTAAGCCTGTAATGTATGTATGTAATGTAGATGAAGAGTCTGCTGTGGATGGAAATTCATTGTCAGATTGTGTTAAAGATTTTGCTTCCAAGAAATCTCGTCCTGTTGTGAGTATTTCAGCTTCTCTTGAAGCTGAAATATCCTCTCTGGGAGAAGATGAGGACAGAGAGGCTTTTCTGAAAGATATAGGGCTCAAAGAATCTGGATTGAATTCTATAGTAAAGTGTGGCTATTCTTTGTTGAATCTTATAACATTTTTTACTGTAGGCTATAAAGAGGCTAGGGCATGGTCTGTCATGAATGGTTCATGTGCTCCTAAAGCTGCAGGTGTTATACATTCTGATTTTGAGCGGGGTTTTATCAAGGCTTCTACTATAAGTTATGATGATTATATATTGTATGGCGGTGAGTCAGGTTGTAAAAGCGCTGGAAAGTTGAGGTTGGAAGGCAAAGACTATGTGGTTCAAGACGGTGATGTATTCGATTTCAAATTCAATGTATGAGTTTTGTTTTGTGATGATGTGATTTTCATATGATAATTACAATTGATGGTCATGCTTCTGCTGGAAAAGGCACACTTTGTAGTGGTCTTTCTAGCAAACTCAGGCTTGCTCATTTAGATACCGGAAAAACATTTAGGTATGTGGCTTTGAATGCATTGTTGAAAGGTATTTCTGATGAAGATAGTGTTTGTAAAATGATTGATAATCTTGTGTTTGATTATAATGAAATCGTTAAAAATAAATCTTTGTATGGTGATGATATTGCAGAGCTTGCATCTAATTTATCCCAATTTCCTCTTCTACGTAAAAAGATGGTTTTGATTCAAAGATCTCTTGTAGACACTGTGAAAGGATGCGTTGTTGATGGCAGGGATGCTGGTTCTGTTGTTTTTCCAGATGCTGATTTTAAGTTTTTTATTACTGCATCACCGCATATAAGGTCCAGAAGGAGGTTTATGGAGTTGCGCTCTAGGGGAAAAAATGTTATGTATAGCCAAGTTATGGAAAGAATTTTATTGCGAGACTTAAGAGATTCGTTGAGGCTTTCCTCCCCTTTAAGGGTTCCTCAGGGAGCTTTTTGCTTTGACACTTCGTCTGTGTCCCCGCCTGAGGTTGTTAAAGAAGTTTTAGATATAATCCAAGGAGATTTGAATTGTGACAGGCATTAAGTTAAATCATGAATCTGTAAGGCGTTTTGTTCCACATATTGATGAGAGATATGATACTAACGAAAATTTTCCTCTTCTTTTGTCTGGTTATTCTGAAGCAGGTTTGGTTGAGGGTTCTGTTGTTCCTGGAGTTGTTCGCTCTGTCAATAAACATCATGTTTTAGTCTGCGTTGAAGCTAAATCAGAAGGGAAAATTCCCATTAGAGAATTTTTACAAGATATTCCTTCAGGTGCACAAGTTCATGAAGTTTTCACTCCAAATTCTCAAGTTAATGTTTATGTAGAAAAAGTTGAGGGTCGTGACGGTACTATAGTTTTAAGCCGCGAGAAAGCTGTAAAATATGAAGTTTGGGATCAACTAGAGAAAGCTGCAGAGAACAACCAAGATGTTGAGGGAGTTATTATGAGCTCTATCAGAAGTGGTTGCGTTGTAGATTTAGGCAAAGTGGTTGCATTTCTCCCCAATAGTCATATAGATTTAAAGCCGGTACGTGACGTACGAGCACTAATTGGCAAAAAGTTCAAATTTCGTGTGCTTAAAATGGACAAGAAACAGGGCAATATAGTTGTATCTAGGCGTGCTGTGTTGAACTCATTTTATGCTGAGGCTCGTCAGAATCATCTTGCTAGCATAGAGATAGGCCAGGTTATAGAAGGTGTTGTCAAAAGCATCACTAATTACGGAATATTTGTTGAAATACATGATTCTCCTGAGGTGGGATCTATTGATGGTCTTGTGCATATTACAGATATGTCTTGGGGGCGTGTTAATCATCCGTCTACTTTTTATTCTGTAGGTCAAAAAGTGACTGTAAAAGTAATAGGTACAGATGTTCAAAATGGACGTGTTTCTCTAGGAATCAAACAATTTACTCAAAATCCTTGGTCTAATGTATCTGAAGATTACCCTGTGGGTGATGAGTTTAATGGTAAAATAACTAGTGTTGAAGAATACGGTATATTTGTAGAGTTAAGCCCAGGAATAGAAGGTTTAGTTCATCTGTCAGAGATTAGTTGGTTTAAGAGCCACAAGCCATTTTCTAGAGGCCAAGCTGTTAAAGTTGTAGTTTTATCTATTGATATAGATAAAAGTCGTATAGCTTTAAGCATAAAAAGAGCTACTAAAAATCCATGGGAAATTTTCCTTTCTCATTATCCTTTAGGTTCTGTATTAGCTTGTAAAATCAAAACTTCTTCTGACTCTGGTTTGGTTGTTTCTTTTTATGATGAAAAATTTTCAACTTTAGAGGGTTTTATCAAGTCAGTTGATATTCCTGGTGGATCTAAATCTTCGAATAATGATTTCAGTAGTGGCAAACAAATAACTGCAAAATTAATCAGTGCCAATCCCTCGCGTGGTATTGTGAATTTAGGAGTGCGTCAACTTAATGATGATCCATTCGAGCAATTTCTTTCTACTGTAAATGTTGGCAGCTTTATAAAAGCTATAATTGTCAAGATAGAAGGTAACGGAATACATGTGCGTGTTCAAGATGGTGTTGAGGTATTTATAGATCGAGAAGGTCTTCCTGAGTTGATTTCTTTTTCAATTGGACATGAAAAGACTTTTAAAGTTATAGAGAAGCATGATTATGATATAAAGCTTGCTTTATCTGTTAATGACCACAAAAATGATTAAATTTTTTCATCAAGTCTCGATAAAGATAGTTTATTTTATGCATAAATTATCTTTATCCTGTTTGTTTGTTGTCATAAACACCTCAACTGTATATCCAAATAAACTTTTTTGATATTATCATTCACAACAACCCCTAAATATTGAGACAGTGTATTAATCACATATAAGATTCTGACTTCGGCATCTGAGTTATAATTTAAATATATTTAGCATAAATTCTTTGATTGAATCGATATGCCATAAGATAGATCCAGATATTGACATTGCTAATATTGAGAATGACAACCATATATGAGCCGGAGTGGCAACTAAAAAAACATGTACGTTTGGTATAAGTCTATTTGTTATTCCCATAGCTATATAAATTATTAGCGATAAAAACATTATAGGTGATGCTATTCTAATACCATTATTAAAAGCATTTGATATATTTGTAAGGAAATAATTTCCTAGCTCCTCAATTCCAGGGCTAGAATACGTGTTGGCTATACCATTTAATAAAAACAAATATGCGTCCGTACTGAAAAATAAAGTTGTAGCCATTAAAGTAAGAAATTGTGCAATGTTACTACCATGTTCGGAGCTGTTATCACCAAGAGCAGCGGCAGAAATTCCAGACTGCATGGCAATTATTGTGGCAGCAACATGGGTTGCAGAACAAAATATGTAGACCATTAATCCAATCGTAAAACCTAAAAATGTCTCTGATATGATAGATAATAAATAATTTTTGGGAATAATAATTGGTAAAGAGGGAGCTATTGCTAAAGTTAAAACCAGTATAGTTGTGGCTTTTATTTTAGCAGGACAATTATGAATTCCAGGAACAAGAGCTATTATAGGTGCAATCCGGCATAAAACCAAAATAAAATGCTGAATATAGGGTGTATATATTATATCCATCATATTATTCTATATTTTTATTATATGTTGTCTAGAGTGTTATTTAAAGCTAACGAAACATTAAACTTGAATATATGATTTTAATTTTATTGTTAAAAATGAATTTTTATGATATAAATCATTTAATGTCTTCTATATATTCAAAACTTGGTGTTTCTTCCAGCAAATCTGACGTTAAAAACATAGTCAGCTATCTTGATGCTGGTATATTTCCTGGTGCTTTTTGTAAAGCAATTCCTGATGTTTTGTCTGGTTCTCCAGATCACTGTCTTGTGATGCATGCAGATGGATGTGGAACAAAATCTGGCTTAGCCTACTTATACGCAAAGCATTGTTCCAATAATGATGTATTTTATAATTTAGCTCACGACGTTATATCTATGAATCTTGATGACTTGTTGTGTGTTGGCGCCACTGGTCCTTTTATTTTTAATAACACAATAGGTAGGAATTCTTCCTTGATTGGTAAAGATGCAATTGAAGCTGTTATCTTGGGGCTTAGAGATATATCTACAGACTTAAAAGAAGAAGGTATTGAAATACATTTTTGCGGTGGAGAAACAGCAGATGTAGGTGATCTTGTTAGAACACTTCTTATAGATGTTTCTATGATATGTAGTGTGAAGAAATCGAATTTTATAAACTGCTCCAATGTCAAAATAGATGATTGTATAGTTGGTTTATCCTCTTCTGGTCAAGCTTCTTATGAGAAAGTTAATAATTCTGGAATTGGTTCAAATGGACTTACTGCTGCCAGGCATAGGTTGCTTAAATCAGATGATTCTTATAATGGAACTTTTTCCCCAGATATAGAGAAATTCGCACATTCTGGTGAGTACACTCTTTCCCACTTTTTAGATAATGGCATGACGCTTGGAGAGGCTTTGCTTTCTCCTACTAGGATTTATGCTCCTATATTGATTAGGATTTTATCACGTTTTTCTGAAAATATATCGGCTATTTTTCATAATACTGGTGGTGGACAAACAAAATGTATGAATTTTGGACAAGGCATACATTATGTCAAAGATAATATGTTTGAATTGCCAACTTTATTTAGTTTCATTAAACAAAATGCTTCAATGCCAATAAAAGAATTATATCAAGTTTTTAATATGGGGCATCGTATTGAGATTGTTTGTGATGAATCTATTGTTGATGATGTTATCGCAATATCCAATTCTTTTAATGTTGATGCAAAAATTGTTGGTAGAGTAAGAAAGAATAGCGATCCTGCAAAAAATAAGCTTACTATAAAACATGATGATTACACAATCGAATATTAGTATATCAATCTCAATCGCGCAATATTTTATACTTAAACTATTATTGACTCGAATCTAGCAACCATGTTTGATATATATCTTATATAGGATAAAATAGAGAGTCTATTTGATCGAATAGCTGGACAATCACAGTTTATTAATACAGAATCCATGAAAGATGTTATACTGAAGTGTAAGTTAGTTATTGTTTCAACTGAAGAAATGAAATCGTGATTTCTTATATATTTGTTTATATCTTCTTCTGCAAGATGCAATTTTTCTACTAAATCTCGTTCTACTTTTTCCAATATAAGTTTTGTGTTGAGTTTGTATGGTTGAACTTCTGATTTAGATTCCGCTGTTTTCAAAACCATTATTATTCTTTTATAAGATGATATGAAATTTTTGCCTGTGTTTGTTTCTAGCAATGCATGTAAAACTTTAGCATTTCTGGAAAAATAAAATAAAGCGTCATTTTCAATTACAGCATTACATATATTTTGTGATATGTTTTGAGATTTAAGCATTACAATCAATCTGTCAAAAAAGAAGGACTTTATTTCTTCTAATAGCTTTTGATCTTGATTGATATTATATAGAGAAATGGACTTGTTAATTATTAATGAAAGAGGTATGCCTAAAGAGTTTTCTATTATTACTCTTATTATTCCGATTGTCATTCTACGAAGGCCATACGGGTCTTTGGAGCCTTTAACTCTCTCTCCAGCCGACATCAGACCAACCAATGAATCAAGTTTGTCGGCTATAGATAGAGTGATTGCAGAAGGTTTGTTAGTACAAGAAGAATTTGCATCTATTGGAAAATAATGTTGATTTATTGCTTCGCATATTTCCGGTTCATAATTTGCATGATGTGCATAATAACTACCAATAAAACCTGCCAATTTAGGAAATTCTTTTACAATGCTGGTATTCAGATCTGCTTTACATAACATTGCAGCTTTTGAAATATCTGATATTGGAGACATTGGCACCCAAACTCCAATATATGTTGCGAGCTTTGCAATTCGTTCTGATTTTGCGTACATATCCCCTAGTTTTCTGTGAAACAAAATCTTTTTCAACAAAGGCAAGTAATAAGATATATCATGTTTCAAATCTGCTTCAAGCAGGAACATAGCATCGCACAAACGTGCAGCTAATACTTTTTCATTGCCTTGTACTACACAAGATCCATCATGATTAGCAACAAATACAAAATATGAGGCTAATTTATTATTTTTTATAGTATGAAAATATTTTTGATGTTTTTGCATCACGCTAATAATCAATTTTTCTGGTAATGTCATGAATTTCTTTTTTATTTTACCTATAAACAAATAAGGGAATTCAACAAGAGACGCAACTTCATTCAATAACGTAGTATCTAAAACTACTTGTATGCCATTATTTTTTTCTAATTCTTTGGCTTGTAACTTTATGTATGACAAACGTTCCTCGTGCTTTAATATAACCTTGCTAGCCTTCATTGTGTCTGAATATTTTTTAGGAGATGATATTACTATTTTTTTCTTTCCAGAGCTGATGCGATGCCCAAAAGTAGTATTAGTGGATTTTATTCCGCAAAATTCAATATCAACCAATGAATTGTCTATCATGCATAAAATATTACGAACTGGCCTTATCCATTTGTAATGAGTGGATCCCCAGCGCATGGTTTTGGGACATTGTATGGCATTTAATATATTTTTAAGCACTTTTGACATTGTGGTTATTATATTTATGTCAGTGGCATTAGTTTTTAAAAAGAAAAAGCTTCCTTTATTGGTTTGCTCAATAACTAAGTCTGATTTTTCAACATTATGATTTTTTATAAAACCATTTATTGCTTGATCTGGAGATCCTACTTTCGGTCCTTTAAAATATAGCTGTTTATTAGTTATGCTTGCTACTAAGCCTCTTATTGAAAATGCAAATCTTCTTGGGGTAGTATAAACATCGTAAGAATCAAAAGTAAGTAAAGATTTTGCAAGGTTGTCTTCAAGAATTTGAGGGATCTTAGAGATGATCATAGATTGCATTTTATAAGGCATCTCCTCAGACAAACATTCAAATAAAAAATCTTGTTTAGAATTATTCATAGTTCTTTTTATATATTTCTACACATGATCTAGCTAGTTCCCTAACCCTAGCTATATAAGAAGCTCGTTCTATAGGACCTATTGCACCAGTTGCGTCTAATAAATTTAACACATGATTTGACTTAATACAAAAATCATAAGCTACTATAGGTATGTTGTTTTTTATGGCATTATCACATTCAGATTCAAATCCTATGAATTGTTTGAACAAGAATTCCTGATTAGCCAGTTTTAATGCATATTCAGAAAATTGTTTTTCACGTTCAAGAAATATTTTTGAATATTTTGTTCCATTTTTATCCCAAACTATATCATATATGCTGTTTACATTTTGAATTTGCATGGCTATTCTTTCTAAGCCATAAGCTAATTCACCTGGTATGCTTTGACATTCCACGCTTCCAACTTGTTGCATATATGTGAATTGGGATATCTCCATACCATCGCACCATATTTCCCAACCTAAGCCACTTGCTCCAATACTGGGATTTTCCCAATCATCTTCTACGAACCTTATATCATGATCTTGAAAATTAATACCAATATGGGACAAACTATCTAAGTACATATCTTGAATTTGAGTAGGAGATGGTTTTAATAGAACTTGATATTGATGGTGTTGGTACAGTCGGTTTGGATGTTGCCCATATCTTCCATCATCAGGTCTTGTCACTGGTTGCATATAAGCAATTTTATGACTTCTATTGTCTATAGAAGCAAAAAAAGTTGCAGGATGAAGAGTTCCAGCACCAACTTCGTTAGAACATATGTTTAATATTTCACATCCCAAAGACGACCAATAATTATTCAATGCATTCACAATGCATTGAAAGCTGAAAAAATCACATTTCATTTGCAGGTTTAATTCCCAAAACTTCAAGGCCAGAAGCAATAATATGAGCAGTTGCTTTTACTAATGAAATTCTTGCAGCAGTTAATTGCGGTTGCGATTCAATAATGAAGCGCAAGCTGGAGTTTTGTTTTCCTAGATTCCATAAGGAATGAAAAAATTCCGCTACTTCGAGGAGATAGAAGGTTACTCTATGAGGCTCATAAAATTGGACGGCAGATCGTATAACTTCTGGCCATTTTACAAGTTTTTTTATCAAGGATAGTTCGGATTCATTTGTTAAAAGATAAGAGTATTCTTTTTGGTCTAATAGATCTTGTGGAGCTGATTTTATTATAGATTTTGATCTAGCATGTGCATATTGAACATAGAAAACAGGATTGCTGTTTGATTTCTGTTTTAATAGCTCTAAATCAAAATCAAGAGGAGCATCACTTTTGCGCATTAACATCATAAAACGCACAGCATCTATACCCACTGTCCTAATGACTTGAGATATAGTTAAGAAGTTGTTAGATCGCTTAGACATCTTTGAAGCTTTACCTTTGTTTATAAATCTAACAATATTATACAATCTGACTTCTATTTCTGCTTTATCCTCAGCTAAAGCAGAAACTGCTGATTTTAGACGCTTGACATATCCAGAGTGGTCAGATCCTAGACCTACTACCATTTTATTGAAACCTCTATTTATTTTATCATAATGATATGCTAGATCCCCAGCGAAATAACTCCAATCTCCATTGGCTCTTTGCAAAGATCTATCTTCAGCATCTCCGTATTTTTTTGAAAGAAATACAAGTCTTTCTTTTTGTTCCCAGTTTTCAGCTTTTTTGCCTTTTGGCTGCTCTAGTACCGTTTTTTGTATTAATTTTTTTTGAGTCAATATTTCTATACATTTATCCAAAGCCCCAGACTTGCATACATCAGATTCAGATCTAAAGACATCGTATCTAACTCCAAGATTTTTGATGTCACGTATAATCATTTTCATTACAGAGTCAATCGCAAATTTAGAAATAACTTTATATCGCTCAGATTCGTCAATGTTTTTAAGCTTGTTTTTATATTGATCGACTAGTTTTTTTGCTATAAAACTTATATAAGTGCCATTATATAAAGATTTTGATTGAGAGGATTTTTCGATTGTTTCACCTAATTCTTGACTATATTTCAAAAATACAGAATCTACAAGTTTTGCAATCTGAGAACCAGAATCGTTTATGTAATATTCTCGTGTTACAGAGTATCCAACTTTTGAAAACAAAGAAGATAAAACATCAAAAGTAATTGCTCCACGAGCATTACCAACATGTAATGGACCTGTGGGATTTGCAGACACAAACTCAACATTAATCTTTTCGTCTCTATGATCAGATGTAGAGCCATAAGCAGACTTGAGTTCGTTGATTTGATTCAGCTCTTCGAGCCATATGCTATCTTCTATTTTTATATTTATAAAACCACCACCAGCAACTTCTATAAGCTTGATTCCTTCTATATTTTGTATTCTCCGGATCAATATAGGTGCAACTTCTGATGGATCTCTTTTTGTGAACTTACCAAGCACAAGTGCGGCATTAGTTGTTATATCACCTTGAGAGGGATTCTTTGCATAATTTACTGTTACCCCATCAATTTTTTTTGTTATAAGTTCCATTTGCTCTAATATGAGCTTTCGGAACCTGTTTATTACGTCCATACAACAACCTCAGATTTTTTTACCATACTATGATTATAAAATCAATACAAACTCTATATTACACCCAAGAGAATAATTGAATTATATAACTAATAATTTATATATAATTAATTATTTTTGATAAAATTTCAATGTAAATTGAATGTCTTTGTTTTAAGCTGAGATTTTTTTATTCGAAAAATGTTTAAAGCGATCAGATAAGTATTATTTATATAATGATTTTATATAAATAAAATAAAAGTTCTTTTAGAATATAAAAAATTATTGTAATTAGAAAGTAATAGTTAATTTGTAAAATAAAATAAAGAGACAGTAGCTTGGCAAACCGCAACTAACAAAAGTTAGAGCGATAAGTCTTTAAAACCTAAAAGGAGGTAATCCAGCCACAGGTTCCCCTACAGCTACCTTGTTACGACTTCGACCCAGTCATCAAACCCACCATAAATGGATGCCTCCTTGCGGTTAGCTCACCATCTTACGGCAGATTCAACTCCCATGCCATGACGGGCAGTGTGTACAAGACCTGAGAACGTATTCACCGTAGCGTTCTGATCTACGATTACTAGCGATTCCAACTTCATGCTCTCGAGTTTCAGAGAACAATCCGGACTGAGACGGTTTTTTAGGTTTTGCTCCACCTCGCGATATTGCTTCCCATTGTAACCGCCATTGTAGCACGTGTGTAGCCCATACCATAAGGGCCATGATGACTTGACCTCGTCCCCACCTTCCTCCAGCTTATCACTGGCAGTTTCCTTAAAGTTCCCGGCATAACCCGATGGCAACTAAGGATGAGGGTTGCGCTCGTTGCGGGACTTAACCCAACATCTCACGACACGAGCTGACGACAGCCATGCAGCACCTGTATGAAATCCATCCGAAATGACCCTCGCCGCGAGGCAAGGTACGATTTCTATGTCAAGGTATGGTAAGGTTCTTCGCGTTGCATCAAATTAAACCACATGCTCCACCGCTTGTGCAGGTCCCCGTCAATTCCTTTGAGTTTTAATCTTGCGACCGTAATCCACAGGCGGAGTGCTTAACGCGTTAGCTTCGGCACAGAGTAAAAAAAACCCTACGCCTAGCACTCATCGTTTAGGGCGTGGACTACCAGGGTATCTAATCCTGTTTGCTCCCCACGCTTTCGCACCTCAATGTCAGTATCGAGCCAGGCAACTGCCTTCGCCTTTGGTGTTCCTCCTAATATCTACGAATTTCACCTCTACACTAGGAATTCCGTTGCCCTCTCTCGTACTCAAGTCGAACAGTTTTATAAGCACTTCCTGGGTTGAGCCCAGGGATTTCACCTATAACTTATAAGACCACCTACGTGCCCTTTACGCCCAGTAAATCCGAATAACGCTAGCCCCCTCCGTATTACCGCGGCTGCTGGCACGGAGTTAGCCGGGACTTCTTCTGTAGGTACCGTCATTATCTTCCCTACTGAAAGAGCTTTACAACCCTAAGGCCTTCGTCACTCACGCGGCATGGCTGGATCAGGCTTTCGCCCATTGTCCAATATTCCCCACTGCTGCCTCCCGTAGGAGTCTGGACCGTGTCTCAGTTCCAGTGTGGCTGATCTTCCTCTAAGAACAGCTACAGATCATTGCCTTGGTAAGCCATTACCTTACCAACAAGCTAATCTGAGGTGGGCTCATCTGATAGCGATAAATCTTTCCCCCTCGGGGCGTATGCGGTATTAAACATAATTTCTTATGGGTATTCCCCACTACCAGGCAGATTCCCACGTATTACTCACCCGTCTGCCACTAAAAAATCAAAAATCTTGCGAACAAGAAATCTGATTAATTCGTTCGACTTGCATGTGTTAGGCCTGCCGCCAGCGCTCATTCTGAGCTAGGATCAAACTCTCAAATTGAGTATATGTGCATAAAGCACAATTCATTACAAGCTACTGTCTCTATATTTTATTTTCAAACAAGAAGAACAAAAGAAAAGTCCAAATGAACTAATTTACTCTTAATCAACTATTGTCACGAGTATATATCCTGCTTTTTTCGTTGTCAACAACAATTTTGAGATATTTTTTACTGTGTTTCAAATTTCGTTTTTGTAATTCTAATTGTGAATATAATGTTTTGTTGTGTTAGTACTAGATGACAAGTTTTTTAGGCTAATTGAATGTATGATTTTATTTGAGATTTATGTATTTAGTTGATTTTCATAAATAATACGTTATTTCTTCTGTTTCGAATTTAACTTTGAAGCATGTGGTTTTTGAGAGATTTTGTTTTTTTTTTGGTTTGTGATCTGTTTTTTTTTGAATTTAGTGATTGGAAAATATACTATGAGTGAGTCAAAATTAATTTAACAATGTATTATACTGCATTGATAATATTTGTCTTGCATATGAGGGTTTGTTTGTTGTTAATGTTTTTGTTTGGATTATCTGTTTGTCAATATTAATAAGCAATTTTTGTTAATATCTATATATATGTTTGTTTTTTGTATTATTATCATTGTTATTTGCGAATATTAATCATATTGCGAATATTAATCATATTGAAGATTGTTTAGTTTTACTTGATGCTTTTTCTGAGAAAATTTTCTAACAGAAAAAATAAACTTATTTTAAACAAATGTGTTGACAACGTGTTAAAACAAGGTTATTAATTGCCCATGGCTTGAGATGTTTTTACTTTCTCGCCTTGTTTGAAATTTGAATAAGAAAAGTTTTTTTGATTTGATCGAGTTTTTTACTTATAGTAAAAAGCTTAATTTTGTATGCGTTTAAGTGATACTCTAATGTTATACATAAGCAATTAAGGGTGTTCGGTGGATGCCTTGGCGTCAAGAGGCGATGAAGGACGTGGCAGGCTGCGATAAGCTGTGGGTAGTCGTCAACAGACTCAGATCCGCAGATTTCCGAATGGGGAAACCCAACCATTTTATGGTTATCATGTGTTGAATAAAATAGGCATATGAAGCGAACCCGGCGAACTGAAATATCTAAGTAGCCGGAGGAAAGGACATCAACCGAGACTCCGTTAGTAGCGACGAGCGAACGCGGACCAGGCCAGTGGCTTTTATATAAAAACTAGAATACTTTGGAAAAAGTGACCGTAGAGAGTGACAGTCTCGTATAGGTAAAAATTATAAAAGTCCTTGAGTAGGGCGAGGCACGTGAAACCTTGTCTGAATATGGGGGGACCACCCTCCAAGCCTAAGTACTACTTGACGACCGATAGTGAACTAGTACCGTGAGGGAAAGGTGAAAAGAACCCTGGGAAGGGAGTGAAATAGACCTGAAACCGAACACTTACAATCTGTTGGAGCCGACTTTTACAATTAATTCTTCGGAGTTTTTTGTATTTTGTTTGGTGACAGCGTACCTTTTGTATAATGGGTCAACGAGTTAGTTTGTTAAGCAAGCTTAAGCCGTTAGGTGTAGGCGTAGCGAAAGCGAGTCTTAATAGGGCGTTTAGTTTAGCGAATTAGACCCGAAACCAGGTGATCTAGCCATGGCCAGGTTGAAGATGCAGTAAAATGCATTGGAGGACCGAACCTACTACTGTTGCAATAGTAAAGGATGAGCTGTGGTTAGGGGTGAAAGGCCAATCAAACCTGGAAATAGCTGGTTCTCCGCGAAATCTATTTAGGTAGAGCGCTGTGATACACTTTTGGGGGTAGAGCACTGATTGGGCTAGGGGGGTGATAAACCTTACCAAACTCAGCCAAACTCCGAATACCATTATGTGGTTTCACAGTAGACACACCATGGGTGCTAAGATCCATTGGTGGAGAGGGAAAGAGCCCAGATCGTCGTATAAGGTCCCAAAATCGCAGTTAAGTGGAAAAGGATGTCTAAAAACCAAGACAGCTAGGAAGTAGGCTTAGAAGCAGCCATCTTTTGAAGAAAGCGTAACAGCTCACTAGTCTAATTAAGTTTTTAGGTGCCGAAGATGTAACGGGGCTAAAACTGCGTACCGAAGACACGAGTTCTAATTTTTTAGAGCGGTAGCGGAGCGTTCCGTAAGCTTTTGAAGGTGATGTGTGAACATTGCTGGAGGTATCGGAAGTGAGAATGTTGACATGAGTAGCGATAAAGAGTGTGAAAAACACTCTCGCCGAAAACCCAAGGTTTCCTGTTTCAAGTTAATCTGAGCAGGGTTAGTCGGCCCCTAAGGCGAGGCCGAGAGGAGTAGTCGATGGGAATCAGGTTAATATTCCTGAACCTGTGAGTAGTGACGAATATTGTAAGTTATATGTTCTTATATGGTTTGAGCATGTAGTGAAAATGTTCCAGGAAATAGCTCTCACATTATAGACCGTACCGCAAACCGACACAGGTGGGTAGGTAGAGTATACTAAGGCGCTTGAGAGAACGGCATTGAAGGAACTCGGCAAAATGCACCCGTAACTTCGGGAGAAGGGTGACCTCCTTTCGGGCAACCGAGAGGAGGTGGCACAGAATTGGGGGTGGCGACTGTTTACTAAAAACATAGGGCTCTGCTAACACGTAAGTGGATGTATAGGGCCTGACGCCTGCCCGGTGCTGGAAGGTTAACAGGAAGGGTGAGAGCTCTGAATCGAAGCCCCAGTGAACGGCGGCCGTAACACTGACGGTCCTAAGGTAGCGAAATTCCTTGTCGGGTAAGTTCCGACCTGCACGAATGGCGTAACGATCGCCCCGCTGTCTCCAATGCCGACTCAGCGAAATTGAATTCCCCGTGAAGATGCGGGGTAACCGCGGTCAGACGAAGAGACCCCGTGCACCTTTACTATAGCTTTACATTGATGTTTATGTCATGATGTGCAGGATAGGTGGGAGACTTTGAAACCGGCGCGCCAGCGTTGGTGGAGTCGTCCTTGAGATACCACTCTTCTTGTTATAAATGTCTAACTGGGCTCCATTATCTGGAGTTAGGACATTGTATGGTGGGTAGTTTGACTGGGGTGGTCGCCTCCCAAAGAGTAACGGAGGCGCGCGAAGGTAGGCTCAGACTGGACGGAAATCAGTCTTTAGAGTGTAATGGCATAAGCCTGCCTGACTGCGAGGCAGACAAGCCGAGCAGGGACGAAAGTCGGTCATAGTGATCCGGTGGTTCTGTGTGGAAGGGCCATCGCTCAACGGATAAAAGGTACGCCGGGGATAACAGGCTGATAGTGCCCTAGAGCTCATATCGACGGCACTGTTTGGCACCTCGATGTCGACTCATCACATCCTGGGGCTGTAGTTGGTCCCAAGGGTTTGGCTGTTCGCCAATTAAAGTGGTACGTGAGTTGGGTTTAGAACGTCGTGAGACAGTTCGGTTTCTATCTGCCGCGGTTGTTTGGAAAACTGAGAGATTTTGACTCTAGTACGAGAGGACCGAGTTGAATGTACCTATGGTGTACCAGTTGTCGTACCAACGGCACCGCTGGGTAGCTACGTACGTCAGGGATAACCGCTGAAAGCATCTAAGTGGGAAACCCGCCTCAAAACTAGTTTTCCCTATCAGGGCCGTGGAAGATTACCACGTTGATAGGCTGGGTGTGTAAGTGCGGCAACGTATTTAGCTTACCAGTACTAATAGCCCGATTGGCTTTTGTATTGCATTTTGTATCTATTTTGCGCATACAATTTTAAGCTTTTTTCTTTTCTAGTAAGAAAATACTTTTCTTGTTCTTTTTATGCTGTTAATATAGCTTGGCAGTTATAGCGGAGTTGACACACCCGATTACATTCCGAACTCGAATGGTGAAACACTCCAGCGCCGATGGTACTGCTTTTGTGGGAGACTAGGTCGCTGCCTGGCTATTTTAGTTGCATTTTTATTATGAAAATATCCTTATATAATTTTTATATATATCATTCTAAGTCTCCTAATTCTTATATTTCTCAATTCAAGGCCTTACTTTTTTATTCTAAAAATCCTTTAACTTTAAGTTTTTTCTTGAAATCCTTTTTTTTTGCTTCAATCCCAAGAGCAATTTCTTATGATTATTATATAAAAAATCAATATTGTTCAAAATCATTGTTTGACTATTCTATCTCTAACTCTCATTGTGATTTTTTATATGTGGATGGTTGTCCTAAAAATATACCAAAACATGTTATTAATCACATTCTTTCTATTCAAAATACTTCTACTATATTGTTTGTTGTTAATGAAAAACTGTTTTCTCATTCTACAATAAGACGTTTTTTTGATTGTTCTCAAGATTTGTTATCTATAGATTGTTCTGAATCAATTAATAGACTAACTCCTTATACCCTTTTCCCCAATCTTGAATGTTTTGATTTATCACAAGATTTATGGCAGGACATATACTATAGTTCTCAAGACTATGGTTTAGGATTTGTGTTTTTAGAAACTCACAAAGTATGTATGTACTGTGTGAACAAGCAAGTAAATTTCAGTGACTTAAATGAATGTCTTTTTTATATGGCTGATAATAAAGATTTAAACAAATTCTTTGAATTGTTATTATTAGGTGATAAATTTGATATTTCTTTACACATTCCCAAAGGATACTCTCCTTACTCTTTTTTTAGATTGTTTTCTATTTATTTATCCAAAATTATAAGAATTTTCGATTCTCAAGTATTGCATGAATCATCTGGGTTTTTAGATTTGGGCTATATGGATTTTGTGAAAAAAAATATTAATGTTATTGATATAAAATTGGTGAATAGAATGTTGATTTTGTCTGTCAATGTTCAGAATGCATATATCAATTCTTATTTTCAAAGTGATTGTGATTATTTGGATTTTTTTCTTTTCAAATGTTTGTATGGTTATTAAAATAAATCTCGAATATTTCAATGTTAGTATTCTTTGCTTATAATTGAATAATTTTTGAGTTTAATGCTTTTTTTATTTGTTGTTTGCCTTGACTTATGAATGAACGTGCACATAAATATGAATGTACAGAATCTTAATCTGTGCTCTGTTTTGTATTTTTAAGGAGTATAATGTATGTCATGTATGTCGGATAAGTTTAAAGCAATAGGAGATACTATTATAGTTGAACCCTTAGAAGAAAACCAAGGTTCTATAGTATTACCACAACAGTCTAAAAAAAAGCCTACTAGAGGTCGTGTGAAAAATGTCGGCCCAGGAATTTACAAAGATAGGCATCCTATTGATGTTAAAGTTGGTGATATAATAATTTTTCGTCAGTGGTCTGGCACTGAATTTAGTTTTAATAATGTTGACTATATCCAGATAAGTTACTCTGATGTTATAGCTGTCTTACTCGATTCCGAGAAAAGTTGTTCATAACATTTTGATTAACGTTTTTTTTTATATTTTATAGGAGTTTTTATGAATGCTGGTAATGTTAATGAAGTTATAAGTGCTGATCCTTTGCAAAGAATAATCAAAGAAGCAGCAAATCTGATTTCTTATGCTGCTGGTCAAACTTTAGGTCCAGAAGGTAAACCTGTTATTTTAGATAAATCTTTTGGGTGTCCGGTGATCACTAAAGATGGCCATAATGTTGTGAGTGCGTTGAAGCCTTCTTGTCACAAAGTGGCTGGAATTGTCGAGATTCTCAAACAAGCTACAATGAAGGCAAATGACGAAGCTGGTGATGGCACTACTACTGCTACAGTTTTGGCTGGAAGTATTGCTAACAATGCTCATCGTTTTATTGCTGCAGGTATGTCCAGAGCAAGTTTGCGCTCTGGTATGGAGAAAGCAAAGAAAGAAATACTAGATCATCTGTCTAATATTTCCAAGACTGTTTCTTCAGACGAAGAAATTGCTCAAGTTGCCACAATCTCTGCCAACGGAGACCAGGATATAGGTAAAAAAATATCAGAAGCAATGAGAATGGTTGGTAAAGAAGGTGTTATAACTGTTGAAGAGGGGAAAGGTTTAGAAAAATTTGGTGTTAAAGTTGTTAAAGGTATGGTCTTTGATCGAGGATATCTTTCTTCTCATTTTGCAACTAATCCAAATAATTACAATGTAGAGCTTGACAATCCTTGCATATTAATAATGAACCGAAAATTATCTAATATACAGTCTATACTTTCTTTGCTTGAAAGTGTTTTGCGTAGTTCTAAACCTCTTTTGATAATAGCAGAAGATGTTGAATCAGAAGCATTGGCTGGTCTTATTGTTAATAGAGTTCGTACTGGTCTCAAAGTTGCTGCAGTCAAAGCCCCTGGTTTTGGTGATAAACGTGCAGAAATGCTTGAAGATATAAGAATATTGACTAATGCTAAACATGTTGTTAGTGATGAAACTGGAGTGGATCTTGAGAAAATACAAATTTCTGAATTAGGATCTGCTAAAAGCGTTGTTATTACTAAAGATCAAACTACTATTGTTGATGGACAAGGTGATAAGAAAAGTATAGATGCTCGTGTGAACTACATTAGAAATCAAATCTCTGAAAGTAAGTCTGATTATGACAAAGAAAAGCTTCAAGAAAGATTAGCTAAGCTTGTTGGTGGAGTTGCAGTTCTGCATGTAGGTGGTGCAACTGAGGTTGAAGTAAAAGAAAGAAAAGATCGAGTTGATGATGCACTTCATTCCACTCGAGCAGCTGTTCAAGAAGGAATTGTGCCTGGTGGTGGATCTACTTTATTGTATGCTGCAAAGTGTTTGGATTCTATTAAAACAGACAATGACTCTGAAGCTGCTGGTGTAGATATTGTGAGAAGATCATTAGTTTCTCCTATTAGAACAATAGTAGAGAACGCTGCTGGTAAACCTGAAGTTGTGATTAATAAATTGTTGTCTGATGGTCAGACTGAGAATCTATT
Organism: Anaplasmataceae bacterium; assembly: GCA_965216745.1. Taxonomy (GTDB): domain Bacteria; phylum Pseudomonadota; class Alphaproteobacteria; order Rickettsiales; family Anaplasmataceae. The sequence goes on from OZ244191.1 coordinate 343,492, forward strand.
TGATGTTAGAAGAATGGAATATGTTAATGCATTTGAACACGGTATAATAGATCCTGCCAAGGTTGTTAGAGTTGCTGTAGAGGCTGCAATATCTGTCGTTTCTGTGTTAATTACTACTGAAGCTTTTGTTGTTAATGTCCCAGAAGACAATGACTCTTCCTCTGCCCAGAATGGAGGCATGGGAGGCATGGGAGGAATGGGAGGCATGGGAGGAATGGATGGCTTTTAATTAACATCTTATCTCTTTTGTCACTAGCTTGCGTAAGCAAGCTAGTTTTTTCACAATACCACACAAGATAATTGTTATTTATTCTGCTTAGATTTAAAGATTCAGAAATATATAGTTTTCAAACCTTGTCTTGTTTTTTGATTCTCCTTCATTTTTTTAGTTTTGTTTTTTTGAGATATAATATATGGTATTGTATTCTTCCGTTTTAGATAGTGGAATTACTGTTATTACCGACAATGTCCCTGGTATGAATTCTGTTTCTATCAAGTTTGTTATCAGAGCAGGCAGTAGATCTGACCCTGACTCTAATAGTGGAATGGCTCATTTTTTAGAGCATATGATGTTTAAGGGTACAAAAAGCATGAGTGCTCTTGAACTTGCTCAAGCTTTTGATGATATTGGTGGTTGTTTTAATGCCTCAACTGGCCGTGAGACTACTTCCTATTATGCTACGGTCTTGAAAAAAGATACTATTAGACTTATAGAACTGATTGCTGATATGCTCACAAACTCCACTTTCGATCCCAATGAGATAGAAAGCGAAAAGAAAGTTGTTTTACAAGAAATTGCTAAGTATAAGGATGAGCCCTTTGATTTATTGTGTGATAATCATTTTGCAAGTGCTTATCCAGGTCAATTTGGATCTCCTATATTGGGATCCAATGATAGTGTGAGTGCTTTTTCTCAACAAGATGTTTTGTCTTTTTTTAATTCTAATTATTATTCTGGAAACACATATGTTGTAGTTTGTGGTGATGTTGTTCACCAAGAAATTGTTGATAGCATCAAAAATCTATTTCTAAATTATAATAAGAAGAAATATGTTTCTGATTTTGTGCAACCTATTTATCATTCTAATGTTTTATTAGATCCAAAGGAGTTGGATCAACTTCATATGATTTTTGGTTTCGAAGGAGTTCACTATACTCATTCAGATTATTTTGTTTCTAGGGTGGCTTCGAACATTTTAGGCGGTGGTATGTCTTCCCGTTTGTTTCAAGAGGTTCGAGAAAAACGTGGCCTTGCTTATTCTGTATTCTCTTATGCTTCTTCTTACAGCGATACAGGAGTCTTTGATATATATTTAGGAATTGATCCAAAGAAGGCAAAGGAAGCAATAGATGTTGTTTCTAATGAGCTGTATGCTTTGGCAAATGGTAGATGTACTGATGATCAATTAAGCCGTGCCAAATCTCAAATTCAAGCAAATATATTAATGTCACAAGATATTCTATCTTCTAGATGCTCTAGTGAAGCGCATTATTTTGTTTGTTATGGCAAACATGTTACTTATGATGAGTTGATAGAAGAGTTAAATAATGTTACAAAGAAGTCTGTTTCTAATTTTATTTCTTCTGTAATGTCTAACAACATGAGCTTTAGTTCTATAGGAGATGTTAATTTTATTCCTGATATTATCCCATTTTATGGAGCCATACGATGAATTCTTCAGAATACCAGCTGCACGGAACAACTATATTATCTGTGAGGCGTGGAGAAAATGTTGTTATTATAGGTGACGGTCAAGTTACTTTGGGTTCTTCAATAATGAAGAGTTCTGCGGTTAAGGTTAGGTCTATACATTCTACAAAACGTGATCATAAAGTGATAACTGGTTTTGCTGGCGCTACCGCTGATGCCTTTGCTCTTTTTGGTAGGTTAGAGTCAAAGCTTGAGACTTATTCTTTTAATTTGCAACGTGCCTGCGTTGAGCTTGCTAAAGACTGGAGAACTGATAAGTATCTAAGAAGATTGGAAGCAATGATTATAGTTGCTGATGCTGGTTCCTCTTTTATACTTACAGGTACGGGCGACGTACTGGAGCCAGAATATGATGTTTGTGCTATAGGATCAGGAGGAAATTATGCTTTATCTGCTTCTATGGCTTTAATATCCGATGCTAACATTAGCATACAAGAAGTGGCACGTAGATCTATGGAAGTTGCATCGCGAATATGTATATACACTAGCAATCAATTTGCTACTGAAATCATAGGCGATGGTAGTGTTTGATTTTTAGTTTTTTTTTGAGGTTTTATGCCTGGTTCCCTTACCAATATCTTTTCTTATTCTGCTGTAAATGATTCTCGTCCCATTTCTAATCATTCGTTTTCTAATGAGCTTCTTGAATCTAATTCTTTTACTCCTCAAGATGTTTACGATGAGCTTAGTAGATATATAATTGGTCAGACTGAAGCAAAAAGAGCTGTTTCTATATCACTTTGCAATAGAATAAGAAGGCTTAAGGTTCCAAAGCCAATGCAGGATGAAATAATTCCAAAAAACATTTTAATGATAGGTCCCACTGGAGTTGGTAAAACCGAAATAGCCAGAAGGTTGGCTAAGCTTGTAAATGCTCCTTTTGTTAAAGTTGAGGCTACTAAATTTACTGAAGTCGGATATGTGGGTAGAGATGTAGATTCTATAATAAGAGATCTTGTGGAATCTTCTGTCGAAATAGTAAAAAAAATATCTAAAAATAAGATAAAACCTTTGGCCCAGGAAGCTGTCAACAAAAGAATACTTGATGCTCTTGTTGCATCTGACAGCGTGACTGATTCTACTATGGAAGGATTTCGCAAAAAAATAGAATCTGGGGAATTAGATTCTATGCATATTGAAATACAATTGCGTGAGTCTAAATCTAATTCTCCAACAATAGATATTCCCGGACTTTCTGGTCAAGTTGGTGTGCTTAGTTTGAGTGATATGTTGGGCCAAATGTCACCAGGAAATAAGCCAATGGTGAAAAAAAAGGTTTCTGTAGCAGATGCTAAGCAGCTTCTCTTGGAAGAAGAAATGGAAAATATGATTGATATGGATTTAGTAAAAAAAGATGCAATACATAACGCTCAAAACAATGGAGTGGTTTTTTTAGATGAAATAGACAAAATAGTTTCTACTCAAAACATACAAGGTAAAGTTAATACTGATGGAGTTCAGAGAGATCTCTTGCCTTTGCTGGAAGGCACTACAGTTAACACAAAGTATGGTTCAATTGATACAGACCATATACTTTTCATTGCTTCTGGGGCTTTTCATGTTTCTAAACCTTCTGACCTCCTTCCTGAGCTTCAGGGTAGGCTTCCGGTCAGAGTTGAATTGAACCCAATTGATTTTGAGGCGATGGTTAGAATATTGCGCGATACAGAGTCTAGTATACTCAAGCAGTACTGTGCTTTGATGGAAACAGAAAAGGTCAACTTACAATTCACTCATTCGGCAATAGACGAAATTGCTAAAATAGCTGTGGAGGTAAATCAAGGTGTTGAAGATATAGGTGCTCGTAGATTACATACTATAATGGAAAAAATATTAGAGCTTTTGAGTTTTGAAGCTCACAAGCATAGTGAGTCTGATTTTCTCATAGATGTAGAATATGTTCAATCTAGACTTTCCGATATTCTTAAAAAGACGGATCTTCTGAAGTTCATAGTATAATTATTGTATAATAAAGTGGTGTATGGTTTTTGATTGTTATACATTAAATGTCCAGAAGAAGACTCGAACTTCCAATGATCGATGATCACTAGCACCTGAAGCTAGCGCGTCTACCAATTCCGCCACCTGGACATATACATACACTTTATTATTGTATGCATATACTCCATAGATTCAAGTTTTTCCTCCAATTGTTTTTTCTACATACACTAAGTTAGTATAGTTATAATAACTTATGTATTGTTAATGTTATTGATGTGGTTTGTAGTTATTTAGTTTAGGTAGACCTATTGAATGAATTACTATATTTCTATAATCAAAGAACCCCCCGATGCATCTGGCATTGATAGGTTTTTTATTGATTCGGCGGCTTCTTCAAAGCTGTACGATTTTAGTATCTTGGGCTGTATTATGTTTTTTTCTATCATTTTAAATATTTCGTGTGCAGCTAATGCAAATTCGAATTGTATACCTTTATAGTGCTCTATAGATGTGCAGGAGGCTATTATTGACTTGGATTGCAATGTTCTAGCCGATATAGAAATGTTTTCTCCGCTGCTGCATCCATATATGGCATAAATTCCTAGCGTTCTAAGAGAGTGTAATGATATTTCTGCGGAATTATGATTGGCGATTGAGTCGTAAGCCACATTAACACCTAATTTGCCAGATAGTTGCATTATTTTCTCGATGCATTGATCGTCTTGATATGTAAAAACGTGACTGCATCCATTGGAAATCGCTATTTCAACTTCACTCTCTGACTTAACTAGGCCTATAACTGCATGTTTCTTGAATTTGGCGAATTGACATAAAATGTAGGCATCGGAATGTGCGGCGTTGTGTATCAAAACTATAGCGCCATCAAATGTAACAAAAACCCGATTCAGCAAATAATGTGCCGTCATAGCCTTATATAATGATGCTGCCGCTTTTTTGCTGCTAATTGTATCTGGTATTTTTATTAGCTTAGATTCATGAATGTTCCTCTCTTCGCAAAATGCTCCAGTGACAGAAGTGCAGTACGCCACTCTATCATTTACTTTGAATTTAGTTGTTCCAGGACCAATACTCTTTATTCTTCCTGTAGCTTCTGTTCCCAATATCATTGGGAATTTGTGCTTATATATCCCTTTGCATCGTTGTATGTCAATTGAATTGATTGATATAAAGTCGTGTTTGACAGATACATATCCTTTTTGGGGTTTGTATAGTTTGTGGTATTCTTGTATACTCAAACTTTGTCCTTCAGACTCTGATACTATTGCGCGCATAACCACCCATAATTGGAATCAGTATATATTTATAAAAAAACATTACAAGTACATTGCTTATCATTTGTTTAATTTCAATGCTTATTAACGAAAAAATATATTTCTTGTTTGCTTGAGCTTTATTCTTTTTTGTTTATATATATTTTATAATAAGTTTAGTTTTGAGTTTGACAATGACTGAAGATGTGTTATATTTCAATCGCGGGGTGGAGCAGTCTGGTAGCTCGTCGGGCTCATAACCCGAAGGTCGTAAGTTCGAATCTTACCTCCGCAACTTTTAAATTGTGAAATCTGGTCTTTTTAAAATAATTGCTTCGCTTATACTTAAGTCCGAAGGCTCAATTTCATTTGCTCAATTCATGGACCTATGTCTCTATGAATCCAATTTTGGATACTATAACAATACACCAATAACAAATGATTATGTTACTTCTCCAGAAATCAGTCAATTGTTTGGGGAGTGTATTTGTATATGGTCAATATTGCAATGGGAATCTTTTTCTAAACCATCTAACCTTATTGTTGTAGAGCTTGGACCAGGGCTTGGGACTATGATGGGAGATTTTTTGAGATTTGCTAAGAAATTTCCAGAATTTTATAGTTCTATTTCCGTTTGTATGATTGAGCGTAGTATGTCTTTGCGTTCTATTCAAAAAAGAAATCTATCACATTACACTGACATAAGAATAAATTGGGCAGATGATATAGATATAAGCATTGATTGTCCAATTGTTATATTGGCTAATGAATTTTTTGATGCGATGCCTGTGAGGCAATATATACGAGAAAATGACTTCTGGTATGAAAATAGAGTGATAAATTATAAGAATGAATTTAGGTTTGCCAAGTATATTTTAACACACAATTTTCCAAAATCTAAAGCAAAAATTTTCGAGCATTCATCTATGGCAGAAAATTGGTTCAATAAAATTGAAAACATAGTTTCTTCGAGAAATGCTAAAGCTCTTATAATAGACTATGGATATATTGAAAATCCAAACATTAGTACTATACAGGGATTGAAATCTAATAAACACACTTCTGTATTAGAAGATGTAGGAAATGTTGATATTACTTATCACATAGATTTTTCTCGTTTTCATAACGTAGTAACTCAAAGCGAGTTTCTATATAAAATGGGTATAAAGGAGATGTGTGAAAAGCTTTTAATTAAGGCTAACAAGCGTCAATATTTTCAATTACTGTCTGGATTTGACCGCTTAACATCAACACTTAAAATGGGCTCATTGTTTAAAGTTGTTGAATTGGGATAATTTTATTATTTTTTATGCCTTAAGATCATTTAATTGTTTCAATTTTTTTTTATTGTATTGTAATTTTCTTGCAAAAGCTTGATTTGTTTCTGTTGTTGTATGGTTGGCTCTGTGTTTTCAAGGAATGATTCTAATATTATATTTTGCTCTTTTGTTTCTTGATTGGGTAAAAAACCAGTGGTTCTATCTATATTTAGTAACTTGATTTTTGGAGGCACTTTAAAAGGTATACTGGTTTTATTTTTTTCTATATATTGTTGCATAAAATCTACAAATATTGGTAAAGCTACGATTGCTCCTGTTGCCTTTTCTCCCAGCGTTTTTGGATTGTCAAACCCCACATAAACCCCTAAAACTATTTCTGGTGTAAATCCTATAAACCAAGCATCTTTACATTCGTTGCTTGTCCCTGTTTTTGCTGCGAGTGGTATTTTTAGAATATTTGATTTCCGTGAATATCCATTCAAAACAGTACCTTCTAAAAGCGAAATAGTTTGATATACAACAGACTCATCAGCTATTCTTTTTCTATTATCGATTGGGGTAGGAGGCTCTGGAAACATCAGATTTTCTAATATTTCATTATTCGGGATGCAATCAGGGCATTTTCTTGTATCTCGTTTGAAAATTGCTTTCCCATCTCTGTTTTTGATTTCTTCTATTATAGAATGTTGAACTGCAAGACCTGAATTAGCTAATGAGCTATATGCTGTTACCATGTCAAGTAAAGTGGTTTCATTCGAGCCTAACAAAGTCGAATAATTAAAGTTTTCTGTGTCTTCGTATATTTGAAATCTTTTAGCTATTCTTCTTATTTTATCAATTCCTATAGTTTGTCCAATTTGGAGTGTGACGATATTACGAGAAAACTCCAACCCAATCCTAAAAGTAGTTGGTCCAAAAAATCTCCTTTCCATGTTTTTTGGAGCCCATATTTCCTGAGTTTCGGGGTTATAAAATTCAATTGCTTCATCGCTTATTATTGTATTAGGTGAAAATCCATTTTCCAATGCAGCAAGATAAACAAAAGGTTTAAACGAGGATCCTGGCTGTCTTTTTGCTTGTGTGGCTACATTGAACTGACTCTTTTCGTAATCATATCCTCCAACCATTGCTAATATTCTCCCGTCTCTAGGGTCCATAGCTACTATTGCCCCATTTACCTCTGGTATTTGCTCGATTGAGTGTGTTCCATCTTCATTTTCGCTTACTGGTATAACGTCTCCTACTTTTATTCCTTGTGCCCAACTTATGTCTTTGATAGTTGAAATTCTTCCATCTTTCAATCCTATAGCAGCTTCGTTTTTATTTCGTGGTAATGTTAGTATGGTTGCAATGCTCCACTCCTTTAACCCCGCAGGGATTGGTATTTCTTGTATTTGTTTTTTCCAATTTTTTGGTGTTATGTATGCTATTGGTCCATTCCATTGATTAGATTTATCATATTTCCTCAGACCGGCGATCAATGCATTTGTTGCCATAGTTTGATATTCTGGCAGCAGAGTTGTTCTTACAAACAAACCTTCTTTATATAATTTGTCATGACCATATTCTTGTAATAATTTTCTTCTCACTTCTTCTATAAAAAATTCAGAATCTGATGCTTGGATCTGAGATTTTTTTGTGATTTGCAGTGATTGTGATTTTGCTATCATTGATTCATGATTGGTGATGTAATCACATTCCGCCATTTTATCCAGAACCCAATTTCTACGCTGTAATGATTTAGGCATATTCTTCATTGGGTCAAGCCTGCTAGGAGCTTGTGGCAGTGCTGCAAGCATGGCTTGTTCTCCCAAAGTCAAATCGTTTATAGTTTTGTTGAAATAGATTGAAGCAGCTGAAGAAACCCCGTAAGCTCCATGGCCAAAATATATCTTATTTAGATATAATTCCATTATTTTATCTTTACTGAAATTTTTTCCTATTCTGAAGGATAATATTATTTCTTGAGCTTTACGTTTTAACGTTTTTTCCGGTCCAAGCAAAATATTTTTAACTAATTGCTGTGTTATAGTTGAACCTCCTATAAGGCTTGAATTTTTGTTCCTAGATATATTATGCATTAATGCTCTGAATATACCTGCGAAGTCCACTCCATAATTATTATAAAAACTTCTATCTTCTGTTGCGATAAAGGCGTTAATCAATTGGGGAGGTATATTATTGATTGGTATATAAAATCGTTTTTCTTTCGCTTGTTCAGAAAGAAATATGCCATTTGAAGAGAATATTCGAGTTGAGATTGGCATGTTATGTTTGTCTATTTCTCTGTAATCAGGTATTCCATTTAAAAAATAATACAATGTTGCAGATCCTAGAAAAATCATTAGAATTGCTAGCGTGCCAATGAATTTAAATAGCCAGTTTGCAATTAGCTTTATGTATTTCACTTTGTAGTCTCGCTTTTGAGAATGTTTTATATAAATTGAGATCTTTATTGATAATAAAGACAGCTGGTATGTTAATCAACATTTACACTAGAATAATGTCTCTTTAATTAATTTTTATTTACAATAGATATAGATTATACCTGTGATCTTTTGAACATGGTTGTTGTTTAGGTTTTTTAAGTAATTGCGGTTCTGATTTTTGCTGCAAAGCTTAATATGCAAGTGATTGCTGTTTGTTTGAATATACTTCTTTATAGCAAAAGTGTGAGCGCTTGTGTGAGTATTTTCATGGCTTAAAATTTACTTTTTTTGATGTTATTAGATCTTTTGTTGCAATGTCTTTGAGAATTAGATGGATTTAATTGTGTTCTTCTGAAGATGAATATAATACGAATTGTTGAAAAATATCGTATAATGTTTACTTTGCTCAATGTTTTATTATATATATTTTGCTTGATTCTAAACTTCTATTCCCATATTTTTACGTTATCATTGTACAACTGTGATCCTTATTTTTTTGCTCAAGTTTCATTTTTTATAGAAAAAAAATTGCTTGATGTAAGCTGTAGAAATCGTTTGGTAGATTTTTTAACTTTTGGTTGTTTTTTTCACTAAGAGATTGAGCTTGAGCTTGAGCTTTTTCTTTTGGTTTGTTAAAATTAGAAACAGAATAATTTTTTGTAAAAATTCTAACCTTCTATTGCTAAATATAATTAAATTTTCTATGTCCTATCAAAAAACATTAAACAACAAAACCTCTGATCACCCAAACAAACATAACTATGAATTGATTATGTTTAAAGAGTTTATGAAAGATGATAATCCTAATGTGGAGAAAGACAATCAACAAAAAAGAAATCAAATGCTCGTGAAAATACTTTTTTTTCCTTGGTTTATATTATCCAAATTTTTCGAGCTTTGGATAATAATTATTAACTCAATTTCTAAGAAAGAGAAAGATAAATTCCGTAGTCATTTGATTGAATTAATGGCCAATCCAAATAATTCCACTGATCAAAAAGGAAAAGCAATCAAATCGAAAATCAATTTAGCTGTTGCAACAAAAGAAGGACACATTCCTCTTGAAGAAGCAGATCCTTATACTTTATTTAATGAATTACTTGCCATTCGCAAAAAAAAACTTAAAGTGCGGTTAATTTCATTTGGTATTATTTTTGGTTTGTTTGGTTATTATCTAAATCGCCCTCATGATTCTCTACGTTTGCATAAAAAATCAACTTCAAAGATTATTATTTGCACACTGTTATTCTATCTTACTTTTTTTGTATCATATCCTTTGTTAGTTTTATTGAGTGTTTTCAAAAGACTAATATTTTACGCAGGTTCAAATCAAAGTGTAGCACTTCACCCAGAATCATGGATAAAAGATTATGATCATGGTGATACATTGCAAAAGTTTTATTTCAAAACACCAAACTACTACTCTGAATCATTTAAAGATGTTGATTTCATAAATTGTTTTGTCACTCCATCTTCTCTCAATGTTGACGAGAACAACGTGAAGATAGATAAAAACAAAGATACAATAATTTATCTACACGGCATACAATCTGGTTTCAACTCTTCTGCCTGTTCACATAAATCTATTTTAGATAAATATAATGTTATAATTTTAGGCTATCAAGGTTATAATTGTAACAATCAGCACACCCCTTCTTCAGACGAAAACATAAGAAGGCTTGCTTCTTTAGTTAAGCAGCTTAAAGAATACGGATTAGATATGAGTAAGGTATCTTTGTATGGAGATTCTATGGGGACTTTCATCTGTAAATCTTTCATAACCAATAATGAGCTATGTCATGATTCATTTAAATCAGTTATTCTGGCTGCTCCTTTTGATTTGAAGTCTTGTGCTGATTATTATTTGAATCAAATAAAAGAAATGAAAATAATGAAAAAAATCTATAGTTTTTTGGTTTTACTCATATCTGATTCTATTACTGTCTTTATAGACAAATTAATCAAACATGCGCTTGGTTTCTTTTTTACTCTTGTGACTGAAATTACTCCAAATGATGATTCCTATATAGATAATACAAGCTACGTTTGCAAACAAAAGCAAAATATTATAGCAATCAAGCATCAGAAAGATAAAGTTGTTACCAATGAATCTTCTACTGAATCTCTTTCAAAAATATTTTCATTTTCAGCTTGCAATGGCGTTGCTCCTAATATTGTAGATTATACATTATACACTGATGGTAAAATACCTGAATATAAATTGGTTTATTCTAAAGATTTTGCGATTCACGCCAGCATTCCTATAAAGCATATTGATCATGTGAATGTTCCACAATCAACTAAAGAAAATTCCAAAAAAGATGATAACGAAGAACATGAAACAACCAATGTTCCAAACTCAACTAAAGAAAATTCCAAAAAAGATGATAACGAAGAACATGAAACAACCAATGTTCCAAACTCAACTAAAGAAAATTCCAAAAAAGATGATAACGAAGAACATGAAACAACCAATGTTCCAAACTCAACTAAAGAAAATTCCAAAAAAGATGATAACGAAGAACATGAAACAACCAATGTTCCAAACTCAACTAAAGAAAATTCCAAAAAAGATGATAACGAAGAACATGAAACAACCAATGTTCCAAACTCAATTAAAGAAAATTCCAAAAAAGATGATAAGGAAGCACCTAAAACAATAATTGGTCATATTCTTCCATTGAAAATGCCAAAAGAAATTTTAAAAATCACTGACCCAATAGAATTTTCAAATCAAATGAATTTTATTTCGTCATCAATACAAAAATCTGTAGAAGTATTAAAACAAACACAACCAAAGATCTCTACAACAGGATTGTTTGATTTAATTAAGGATTGCAAGATATCATCATCAATCTAGCTCGTTTTTTAGTACATAATGAAAATTAACCTAGCTTTGGTTGTTTTTTTTATCGATTTAGATTTGATGTTAACTCTAATCTTTTTTTCTTGATTTTGCGTTGTTCAAATCTATACTTAATTTTGCTGGAAGGTTTTTTATTTTCGTTAGTTGATACGTTTGTATATCAAAAATTAATCGTCTGCAAATTGTAAAATATTGATTCATTCTTCGCCCTAAGCTTATTGCTAAAAGCCAAAATTCTATTGACAGTTGGTTGTTAATGCATTGTCCACAAAGCGATGAAATCAAAAGATAATATTCGAGCTTCTAAACAAAGAATTGATGAAATAACAATAAACAGAGCTCATTAAAATCAAGATTCATTGTTAATGCAGTCAATCAAGCATTATATTAGATATTGTTTCACCCGAAATGAAATATAAAAAAGTAGAGTGTAGGAATTCAGGCTATTGCTCAAAATAGATTTGTTTTGAATGACATGAATTTGTCTTGTTTGCATGTTTTTTGTGTGATCTGACTGAATGAATATTTGGCTCTGTGCATAGGGAAAAAATAAGCCAAAGAAGTAGGGAACAGGATACGTCACCCCCCGAAAGATGGGGGGGGGTATATTGCTACAAGCTTGGTCCTGCTTCTTGTCCTACGCCTTCTACTGAATCTATAGAAGATAGTGTGTATGGGATTATAGTCAATGTGATTGATAGCCCAAACACAATCACTTCTAAAATATCTGCTGCGCTGGCATGTGGGAAAATTTTGAAGCGGCCAGAGAACTCAAGTGCTTCTACTACGGCGGCAGATAAAGCAACCACAGAGAATAAGAAGAATAGTGAATCGCAGAAAATTTGAAAATTCCTCTTGTCTTTAGATGTTTCATCTCGATATTCTGAAGTTCTTATTCCAACGGATAGTTTTAGCAAAGATGAAAAAACATCTACAGAAGATGCTACTATTGCCAATGCGCATATAGCGGTTTTCATTTTAATGTTTTTAGTAAATATGGATATACGCGCTAATGCTAGTGTTGCACAGATAAGAGCGAAAGATACGTCTATTATAGTTAGGTATGCTGATATTTGTGCATGCAATTTTTTAGCAACAAGTGATCTATGCGATGCTTGATATTTCTTTTCTTTCTCTTGCTGATCGTCCTTTTTTTTCTCTTCTTTTTCTTTCTCTTCACGCTCTTTTGCTTCTTCTATTTGATCGTTATTGTACTTTCTGTCTTTAAAGAATTGATATATTTCCGGAACTACTGTTATGAGATATGCAATAGCAATCATCAAGGATAGACTTTTTTGAGTGATAAAAAATTTTCTACAGAGTTTAAGAATTAGAGCTGCGACCCCACATGCAAACAATGCTAATTGCATAACAATTCTTAGTAATCTTATTTTATCGATAACTTTTTTGCTCCAGTGATTAGGGTCAACAATATTGCTGACTTCTTGTCTTATTTTTTTATTTTTAATTTCTTTCAATGCAGAGAGCATTTGGTTTTTAGAATAAGCATTGTCTGAAAAGTTAAATTCACCATTGCGAGTATTTTTTTTTATTAATTGAGAAGCTTTATTGAGATCTAAGGAATTTAGTTGTTCTACTAGTTCTTTTTGTTTTTGGTGTTCTACTGTCATGTATCCATCCATTGAAAAATAATTTACTCTATTTTAATTGTAGAATATTTAACCTTATAATAAAAGTATTTTTAAAGAAATTTTGATTGATTTTTGATAGTTTATGTTTTTTTTTGCTAAATTTTTCATTTGTCTTGTGCCTTTTCAAGCTAAATATAGGTTTATTTTGTGAGTTTGCTCAATGTTAAAGAAGTTTTGCGCATATATGACATACTTAACAACAGAATCTTGACCATGAGCATTATAAATGTTAGGTATTTATAGTTGTTATGGGGTTATAGCTCAGTTGGTAGAGCGCAACGATGGCATTGTTGAGGTCGCCAGTTCGATTCTGGCTGGCTCCACATTTCTTGGGCTTTGGGTATATTCACATTGTTCCAAATATTCCTTCTTTCTATTTATACTGATATAATCTCTTGTCAAATGAGATGTATACAAAACACATGGTTTTATAATCATAGATCAAATCTTTAGTTTTAACTGCTAGCTTGAAGTGATATAAACAAATAAAACCAATATACAGCAGGTGCAAATGAATGTTATAAAATTCATCTCTTATTCTGTTATACTTGCTTTGTCAAGTTTGTGGCTTTTTGTTGGAGCTGGTGATATTCAAGTAAAGTGCTTTGATTATGAGTTTACATTCTCTATAGCAATTGGGGCTTTTGTGATAATTGTTTTCATTATTGCTATTGTTTTTGTTTCTAGAGTAGGAATAAAGCTTTCTAATTTACTTAAAGAGAGGTTTTTTAACAATGTGTTTCGTGGTTTTATATTTTATCAGTTAAACAATCATGAAGAGGCTGCAAAGCGATTCAGAAATGTTTATTTCAGCAACTCTGGTGGCAACAATCTTGTGAATTTTGTGATATCTCAAAATTTGATCAAAATGAACAAACTGTCAGAAGCAAGAAATATATTGGTCAGTATAGTTAACGATCCAGAGGTTAGGAATTTCGCTTTGGTTTCTCTAGCGCAAATGTCACTACAGATCTCTGATCTTCTAGAAGTGGAGAGAATCTTAAACCTTGCTGATTTTGATGACAAAAGATGTAGAAGATCTTTGCTAGAAATAAAGAAAATATTTTTAATACGTAAACAAAATTGGAAAGAATTATATGAATTGGAAATAAATGATTGGATGGTCTCTTATCAATACGCCTTAACAATAAAAGATTCTCCAATAAAGTGTTTAAAAGTTATAAACTCAATAAAAATCAAAAATCCTCTTCTAGTGTCATTAGAAGCAAAAGTTTATTTTAGCATTGGTGAGAATAAGAAAGCTTTAGAGTTAATAGAGAAATTTTATAAAAGCTCGGAAAAAAACAATTGTTCTTTTGTTTTGGCTGATGCATATCTTGAAATCGGAGGCAAAGTAGAGGAATTGAAAAAAATCAGTTCTTGTGATCGTGTAAATGATTTATTAATGGGGATAGAGTTGATAAAATCTCGTTTATACATAGATGCTTGTAGAATTTTCATGAATAGAGAATTTAGTGTTGCTTATAAGATAAATTTAGCTAAATCAAAAATACTTTCCGAGTACACGGAGGAAGGAGTAGCGGCACTTGATGAAATAAAATTAAAAAGATACATATGCAGAAGCTGTCTTGATTTAAACTACGAATGGAATTTGGTATGTTCTAAATGCCATAACATAGGTTTAATAGAGGAATTTGATGTGTTACTGTGATTAATTTTTTATCATATCTTCGCATATACAAATTCTACCTTCATGCAGAAGCCTTTTACCTTCTGTTGCTAATAGTACAGTCAATTCTCTGGCTTTTTCTAGATTCATTTTTGCTAATATTGGTGCAGCTTTTGCTTCCTTCATTTGGTCTAGAACCTCAATCAAAGTATTATTTTCTAAATCTTCGAATATCATGGCTGCTTCTTGTGGTTTCATGTTTTCGTATATCTTGACAAGACTTCTTATTTTTTCGCTTTCAATATGAATGTATTTTTCCAGTACATTTTCAACTTTTTGTTCTAATTCCTTGAGTTCATTTATTCGTGATTCTACATGAGATTTAGTTGCATTTATTACATTTTCCTTGATTTGCAAATCTTTCTCCCATTTTAGAATATCTTCTCTTCGTTGCTTCAATGATAAAAGTACGGATTGATCTGATTTGTCAAGGGAGCAAAAATCTAAATCAAGATCTGAAGATTTTGTTTCACTTATATCACTTTCTAATTGCATAGATTCGACATCATATTGTGCAAGAGCGTAATCACTTGAAAAAGATATATATAGCTTAGTGGACAGCATTAACATGCACATTAATAATATAAGGTAAAAAGATTTCATTGTTCAATGATATTATCAATCTATTATGATTATTTCAATGCAGTTTTTGGTATGAGTGAAAAAAAGGCACTAGATTATATTACAATATGTATATATATTTATTACCATAGGTTGCACGCTATGTGTAAAGTTATAATAATATAGCCTTAAATGGTTGCAAAATTTTTTTGATATTAATTGTGTGAGGTGTTTTGATTTCAGGAATCCAAAAGTCGTCAATTGTTTTAATGATGCTTAAGTCGGAAAATTCAGCAAAAGTTCTTTCTCAGATGACGAATGCTGAAAAAAAAGATTTATCTATTGCTATGTCAAATTTAGGTGCTTTGCAAACCAATATTGTTGAATCTGTTTTGGAGGACTCTATTAATGAGTTGAAGAAAAAAAGCCCATTGGTGGGTAATATAAACAAAACCAGTGAGCTGCTTTCTGAAGTTTTGGGTGAAAAAGAAGCTGAAACGATTTTAAGTGATATAAATTCCACCATATGGGACAAATTATCGAAAGTCAACGTTTCTACTTTGGCAAACTATCTAAAAGATCAACACCCGCAAATAATAGCTGTTGTGCTTTCTAAGCTTGATGCAGAGATTTCTTCTGAGGTTTTGATTAATTTAGATAAAGAATTAGCGAAAGATGTTATAAAGCGAATTTCATCTATGGATGAAATTTCAAAAGATATATTAAATAGCCTTGAAGAGTCATTATCAGATGAATGGTATGAACTTACAAATAAACCTGACAAAAAGAAAGTTTTGTTAGATATGTTCGATAACTTTGACAAAGAGTACTCAGAAATGTTTGTAGAAGTTTTGGCTTCACATGATAAAGATTTGGCAGAATCAATCAAGAAAGAAGTTTTTACTTTTGATGATGTTAGTAAGATAGGGAATGAGGGCGCTCAAGCTCTTTTGACCAAATTAGACAAAGAAAAGCTAATAATCGCGCTCAAAGACACAGATCAATCCGTTTCTGATATTTTTTTCAACAACATGTCTGAAAGAGCTGCGAGAGTGTTGAGGGCCGATATGGAAAGTATGGGCAAGCTCAAGAAATCAGAAATTGAATCTGCTAAAATGTATGTAGCAAAAAGTGCAAAGGCAATGATAAAATCTGGAGATATAATCATAGATGAACAAGAAAATGGAGATGATTAATTGTTTTGGTGTTCCAGAGCATCTATGATTTTTTGTCTTGCCTCAGAGTATATATCTATAATTTCCTTGAAATCTTTTGTTTCTGAGCCTTGATCAAAAACATATGATATTTTAGGGTTGAGTGGTATTTTAGCTATGATCTTAGAGCCTATCTGGCTTGCAAGATCTTCTGTATTTCCGGTGCCAAATATATAATTAGGCTTATTATTCTGTAGATAGAAGCTCATATTTTCTATTATTCCTAAAATAGTGCCTCCCATTATCAAAAAAGCATCGCATGATTTGGTTACATCTATAATTGATAGTTTTTGAGGTGTTGTGACCATAACTATTCCAGAAGGTTGAGCTAGTTTCATTATTGATATGTGTGCGTCTCCAGTACCAGGAGGCATGTCTATGAACATGTAATCTAACTCTTCTCCCCATTTGGTTCTATTAATTAATTGGTTTATTGCCTTGGCTATCATGGGGCCTCTCCATACTAGTGCTTTGGATGTTTGTGCTAGCAAACCCATAGACATTACCTTGATTTTGTTTTTAATTATTGGGACCATAAAATCATTTGAATCAGACATAGGAGATTCATTTATGTGCATCATGTGTGGAATTGATGGACCATATATGTCTGCGTCCAATAATCCTACTTTATAACCTTTTTCCGCAAATGAATAAGAGATATTTAATGCTGTTGTTGATTTACCTACACCACCTTTACCAGAGGCGATTGCTACAACATGTTTTGCTAGTTTGTTCATAGATGTTTTTCGTATTGAAATATGTATTTATAATGTTAGGCACATTATATACATACAAATGTATTTCTCAACTTTTTCCACAATTGTAAAATAATCAAAAAATATTGTTTCAGTTGCTTGCTTCATTAGTGCAATCGTTCTATATATGTATACAGTGGCTTGATAGCTCAGTTGGTAGAGCAAAGGACTGAAAATCCTTGTGTCGCCAGTTCGATTCTGGCTCAAGCCACTGTTGTAAAAATATCCTATCTGAGCTTCCGTAATTTCTTATTATTAATAAGGTTTCTTTAGTTTTACATTTGTGTGAATCCCGAATTTTGAATTAATCTTTTGATCTATTGTATTGGTTTTGTATTTTATCCAAATTTTCCCAAGCAGTGTGATAGTGATAATTGCTTTTTGATATTGCGTTTTGTACAAATGCATAAGCAGCATCTATATCTTTAGAAATCATAGAATAAACGGCAAGGTTGTTTAGTAATTCTTTTTCAGACAGATGCTTTGAAGCAATTATTTCAGCTTTTTCTAAATTTCCTTGCATTGCATATATTAGAGCTAAATTCATTTCTATTTGAGCTTTTTTATAATTAGATAAATCAAAATTGGAGGCTTTGGTCAATAGTTTTTCGGCTTTTTCTAAATTTCCGTTCATGGCATAAGAAATTGACATATTGTTTATAACTCGAACACTATCTGGCTTTATCTTTAAAGCCATACCATAATTTTTGTTAGCCATGTCATACTGTTTGAGCAATGCATAACAGTTTCCTATCATGTCATAAGATTGCCATCTATTTTTATCATGTTTGGTTATTAAATCTCCTAAACTTATAGCTTGATTTAATTTTCCTTGCATCATATACGCTACAGCTTTCTTTTCAATTACAGATAAGTCGTAATTAGATGACTCTATAGCTTTTCCATAAAAATAATGGGATTTGTCGAAGTTGCCTTGTTTCATGTATAAATTTGCTATTGCAATTAATAGTTCTGTATCCTCAGGGTGTCTTGATAGAAGTTCAGAATATACAGATAATGCTCTTTTATAATTTCCATTCTGAGAAAGTTGCAATGCTTCACTCTTCATCATGTTTTCGATTTCTAGAGATTGCTCAGAAGATTCATGTTTGTGCAAGAGATGATTTTGTTCTTGTTGTCTTTCAATGGAACAGGAGTTTAGTATAAGGGCTATAGCCAAAGTAGAGACAACCTTGAATCTCATATTTTTCCATCATCAGACATTTTTTTTAGCATGTCGTATCCACCAATAAGTTGTCCATTTATTATTATTTGTGGGACAGTTCTAGCGTTGTTAGTTGATTTTGAAAACTCTTCTTGATTTTTGACTAAATCAATTTCAGTATATTTAAAGCCCTTTGTGTCTAGAAGTTTTTTTGCTGCGTCACAGAAGGGGCAATTAGGTATTTTGGAGTTTATATATATAACGATTTCAGTATCGGTGTTATCTTTATTTTGTGATTTAATATCCATTTTCATCCTTTTGAAATTAATTGAATTTATGTCATTGTATTACTTGCTCATACATTGGTCAATACAAGGATTTTGTGTTGATAAAAAACATGCTTTTTTATCGGTTTAAAGTATTAAATATTCAGATTGGATATTGTTTTTTGAATTTGTTATTGTTAGTAATAACTTTTTGGTTCCGTAGCTCAGCAGGATAGAGCGTCAGATTCCTAATCTGTAGGTCAGAGGTTCGAATCCTCTCGGAATCATTTTTTTGTTATGTTTGGCTATAGATTTAAACTTAAAAATCTCACTCAATTTAATAGATTAGGCTTACCTTCTGTGGCTAAAAATTTTGCTGAATTTAATACATTGGAAGAGGTGTCTGATTTTGTTAGGACGTTTGACGACTTCCTCATTTTAGGTATGGGTTCAAATATTATAATAAGCAAATCTGAGATCGATGTTCCAGTGATGAAACTTGGTAAGGGCTTTGATTATGTGAGGCTTGAAGAAGGTAACGTCATTGTTTGTGGTGGAGCTGCGTTAAGTAGAAATGTATCAAGATTTGCTTTGTCAAATTCAAAATCTAATTTTGAATTTATGCTAGGCATACCTGGAAACATTGGTGGCGTTTTGGCAATGAATGCTGGTTGCTATGGTAGCGATGTCAATTCAATTTTGCATCAAGCTAAAGTTATAAACCCTTTTGGAAAAATTGAGATTCTCAGTACTGATGATATTGGTTATTTCTATAGAGGTAATTCACTTCCTAAGAATTATGTTTTTGTTGAAGGTAGTTTTCTATGTAAGGATTGCGATTCAAAACAGATTCACGATAAGATGAGTTATATTTTTAAATCCAGAAAATCATCTCAGCCAATATATAGTAGAACTTGTGGTTCTTTGTTTAAGAATCCAAAAGGTTTTCGTGCTTGGGAGCTGATAGATCAAGCTGGTTGTAGAGGAATTTCTGTTGGAGGTGCTTCAATTTCTACTATGCACTCTAATTTTCTTGTCAATAATGGCTCTGCTGTTCATTCCGACGTTTCGGAGGTTTGTGGTATTGTATCAAGAAAAGTTAAGCTTACATCAGGTTTGAACTTAGAGCTAGAAGCCATAAGATTTCCAATTTGAAAATCATTTTATGAGTAATAGTATCCTCGGATTGAAGATTTTTTTGCGTTTATCGACGTTATGCTTTTTTATTAGATATTTTTTTTGATTTAGTTGTATTTTAGTGCAAAAGATGTTGTTTTTTTTTTGCTTTGATTGCAACATGAATGTTCTATAATTAAAACATTTAAACCATGTCTTCGGGAATTGATCTAACTATACCAATTAGTCCAAATTTGGCTCCAAAGGTTGTTATAATGGGTATAGGAGGAGCCGGCGGTAATGCCGTGAACAACATAATATGTCGCAGCCAGTTAGGAGCTGATTGTGTTGTTGTTAATACTGATGTCAAGTCATTAGAATACTGTAAAGCTGAAAGAAAATTGCAGATAGGTGTTGAATTAACAAAAGGCTTAGGTGCTGGATCATTGCCAGAAATAGGCAGGGGTGCTGCTGAAGAATCTTTAAGTGAAATATCTGAATGCATAAGTGACGCTAACTTGCTTTTTATTGCTGCTGGGATGGGTGGTGGCACTGGTACAGGAGCATCTGCGGTGATAGCCAGAATTGCTAGAGAAATGGGTATATTGACTATTGCTTTTGTAACAAAGCCATTTGATTTTGAAGGCATGCAAAGACTTAAAGTTGCTGATCAAGGCATTGAGGATCTACGCAAATACGTTGATGCTTATGTTGTTATACCCAATCAAAATCTTTTTCGGGTGGTAAATGAAAAAACCACTTTTTCAGATGCGTTCAAACTTTCTGATGATGTTCTATATTCAGGCATTAGAGCTATTACTGACCTTATGTCAATGTCTGGTCTTATTAATCTTGATTTTGCTGATATAAAATCTGTTATCAGTGACATGGGCAAAGCGATCATGGGGACTGCAGAATCTGAAGGTGACAATAGGGCTGTAAAAGCTGCTGAAAATGCTATATTCAACCCATTGTTGGATAATGTGTCAATGAAAGGAGCAAGTGGTGTTTTGATAAACATTAGCGGAGGATCTGATATGACTTTGTTCGAAGTAGATGCAGCTGTGACTAGGATAAGAGAAGAGGTTGTAGATGACGCAAGTGTGGTTTTTGGCTCTACTTTCAGCGAAGAATTAGATGGTAGGATAAGAGTATCCGTAATTGCAACTGGAATTGACAAGAAGAAAAAAAGTAATTCTTCTACTCATATTGCTGAAAATGATGACATTGTTTTAAATAAAGATTCTGATCCAGCTTTAGATCAAGAGGAATCTCTAGAAGATGGCGTTTTAGGAGATGTATTGAAAAATGCTAGGGTTTCTTTTAACAAGATACTATCTGACGCAAAGTCAAAAGATTCTTCTCAAAAAGATGAAATGTCAGAGGAAATAGATATACCAGCTTTCTTGAGAAGAAAAAAGAAATGATCTGTTTTCATGCTTTAACTTTTTTTGTTTCTAGCATTAGTATCGCTAAAGTGTTTGGTATTAATATAAATGGTACCACTAGATCTGCTATTTCCCATATCAAACTTGAAGATACCAAAGAGCCTATAGGAATTGAACTAACAAATATAATTCTCCAGATAGTAATTATAGATTTTTTGTCATATAAAAACATAAAACACTTTTCTGCACAAAAATTCCAAGTCAATATAGTTGTAAACGCAAATAAAAATAGCATTAAAGATAGAAGTAATCCTCCTATTCCAAAAGGCAACCCAATTTCGAAAGCACTGAAGCATGCTGCAGTGCTTACTAAGCCTGAAGACCATGTTTCTGTTACAAGTAAAACTAATGATGTAAACAAGCATATTGTCATTACTAGAAAAGATGACATTACAGCTATTATTCCTTGATTTGCAGCAAATTCATTAGTATTTTCATTGTCTTGTTTCTTCACAGAAGAATGCACTATGGATTCAAGTCCTAGGCCGCTTTCGGAAGCAAACACTCCTCTAGCAAATCCAGATTTTATTGCAGAATAAGTAGTGAATCCCATACCTGCACCAAAAATAGAATCAATTCCAAATGCAGAATAAATTATGGAATGTATAGCTGAATTTAAGTTATAGCTGTATTGATTGATTATATATATGCATGAGATTATGTATACAATTGCCATTATTGGGACAACTTTTGATATAACATTTGCAAAAGTATGAGCACCACCCAAAAGCACCAATCCCACAAAAAATGTCATCGTGAGTCCTATGTATAATGGATTTATTTCGAAAGAGTCAAGAGACATTAAAACAGAATTCACTTGAACAAAGTTACCTATGGTCAACACTCCTATGATTAAAGATAATGCATATATGATTGAGAGCTTATTTGATAATTTGGATCCAAAAGCTAATTTGATATAATTCATTGGCCCTCCTATTTTGGATGTATTTGTTGCGTTTTTCTTGTTATAGATAAGCTTAATACCGTGTACGCATCCAAAATATTTTATGGAAGAGGATATGAGTATGGCAATACATATCCAGAATATAGATCCAGGGCCGCCAAGTGTTAAAGCTACAGCAATCCCTGATATATTGCCAGTACCCAAATTTCCTCCAATCACTGCCATCATAGCCGAAAAAGATGAAATAGCGCCATTGCTATTTTTATAAAGACTTTTAATGCCACTTGTCGCATTTTTCAGATAAGAAAATCTATATTTTAAAGCTAGAAAGGATCCAACGGATACTACTATGAAAATCATTATTATTGATAGTACATCATACATGATGATTTCTCGTGAAAAATGAGTATTGCTTATACCTTCATATAAGGAATAAATATTTCTGTCAATTTCTTTCATTAAAACAAGTTTTGGAAGTTTTTGAATTTAGTATACTTTTATTTTTTTGATTTTTATTGGTTGTGTTGAGAGTTTGTTTATTATTTGTTTGACTTTTTGTTTTTTCTAATTCAAATTGAAGATAATCTATTTTAGGTTCATTGTTTTTTAATTGTTGTTTTTTGATTGATCGTGTTTATTACCTTTGAAGGTCCTGATGGTGTGGGAAAAACAACTCAGGTATCTATTCTGGCTGAGAATCTATCCAAGCGAGGCTATAAAGTTTTAAGCACCAGAGAGCCTGGAGGCTCCATTCCCTCTGAAAAGATTCGAAATATTCTTATAACACAGTCTATGTCTCCAAATTCTGAGCTTCTGCTTTATACTGCAGCTAGACGTGAACATTGTATTAGTGAAATAATACCTGCCATAGAATCAAATAAAATAGTCATTTGTGATAGATTTATAGATTCTACTTTAGCTTATCAAGGATTTGCCATGGGTGTTCCATTAGATCTGATAATGCACCTACATAAAACATTTATACCTGTTTCAGTCCAAACTCCATCAATTACTTTTATATTGGATGCAAATATCAACTCTGCTATTAATAGAGCATCTTCTCAAAAATATGAAAAGATGGGTAATGATTTTTATCATAAAGTAGTTGCAGGATTTCATTCAATAGCTCAAGAAAATCCATCCAGATGTAAATTGATTGATTCAAATTTATCCATTGAGCAAGTCAGTAAAAATATAGATCACATATTGAATTATTCTTTACCACCTGTTACAGAAGCATAAGATTCAAATAGTACTAATAGTATTTTGCATTTTGATGTACATATGATTTACTATTTTTGTTTTACAACTAATTCTATTGTTTTTTCTCCATTACGGATATAATCTATTGCTTCAAGCTTTTTTTTATTGTGTGTTCATGGTTTCTGGTTTTTTAAAATATTTCAAGACAGCTAAAAGCTTTATAATTGCGGCTTTGATTGTAGTCTTGATTCGTGTTTTTATTTTTTCTCCTTTTCACATACCTTCTGGCTCTATGCGCAATACATTGGTCGAAGGAGATTACTTGATAGCTTCTACATATTCTTATGGATATAGTAACTATTCTTTCCCATTTGGCCTTAAAATACTTACAGATAGAATATTCTATTCTCAGCCTCAAAGGGGAGATATAGTTATATTCCGTGCACCACATGATATCTCTACAAATTATATAAAAAGATGTATTGGATTGCCTGGAGACAAGGTGCAAATAAAAAATGGTGTTGTTTTTATAAATGACACAGAATTAGTACGTGAAAAAACTGGCCAGCATCAAGATGTAGATTTAAATGGAAATGATGTAATAGTTGAGCATTATATAGAATATCTGCCAGAGGGAAAATCCTATAATGTTTTAAATCACAAGCGCCAATATTCTGCCAAAGAAAATTCATTGATTTATAGAGTGCCTAGAGATCATTTCTTTTTCTTGGGTGACAATAGGGATTCATCAAGTGATAGTAGAATAATTAGAGAAATGGGATTTGTTCCTAAAGAAAATATTGTTGCTAAAGCTAGAATTGTACTGTTTTCTATTTTAGGCAGAATGGATAGATTTCTTATATCTCTCAATGATTAAAAACGATTGATAACAAAAATAAAACTATTTTTACTTAAATTTACTTGATTTTCAGAATCTGTGATTTAGATTTATAATAGTATTTATGTACATTTGTATTTTCTGCTATGTTGCTTTAATAATTCAATATATTTTTCTAATCCCATGCTTTCAATTTGTGAATAAACTTCAGATCGCAAGTTTAATGAAAGCTTTATTCCATCAAGTTCTATGTCAAGAATATTATAAGAACCTTGGTTGTTTACAATTACATAAGAAATGTTTTGTTCTGATGTTAGGTTTGTACTTATTTTAGTTTTGAGTGAATAAAGATTGCTAGATATCTGTTCTTCCCCGATTATTGAAATTTTACTTTCAGTTATTGCAGATAGTGCTTGACTATATTGATTCATCAAATACTCTTCATACAAAGAGTAGAATTCTTTTGTCTCATTTTGGTTATAAATGTTGTTATATTTTCCAAGAGCAAACCTTGCTATCTTTTTTGTGTCGACATTTTTATTCAGTAATTTTTTGATTTCACAGTAATCTCCTAATTTGATATTATTTAAATCATTAGATAATGATTCCAAGAAATATGATGGAGAGCTGGTTTGATATGATGCCTTTGACTGGCAAGAACAAAACATTAGTATGATTATAAGATAAATGCGCATCATTTTAAAAAAGAACTGATATTTTGAGAATATATGTTTCGCCATTTAGCGTATACATCTAAGCTTGTATCATGCCTTAGGTTTATGTCAAGATTCTTTGATCTGTTTGATATTGCGTGAATAGAATGTAATATTGCAAACCCCGTGCAACTGTGTACTATAAAGTTCAATGGAGTGAAGATAGTCCCTAATAGAGCCGCTGTGAGTCCTCTTATAGAGCTTGCACCTAAAAATGGTATTACCAAGTAAGGACCAGGCTTGAAATTTCTTGCGGCAAATGCTTGTTCGATTGTGAGATTGTTAACCCTTAAGCCTATTTTACTTGCGACATCAAAAAGACCAAACATCCCTATAGTTGAATTAATCAAAAATCTGAACATAGATTGAAGGCAGTAGTGTAATTCTCCTTTGATCAGAAAGGCAATGAAATTCTCTACTTCAAAGGCATTAGAATAGAAATTATCAATTCTATGGCCAATGAAATTTGGTAATTTGTTTTTATATAAGTGTGCTGTTGGGTGTAAAATGTTGTTATCAATCTTGACGTTGAAATCAAAAATTATTCGATTGATCTTTTCAAGAGGGTCATTGATTTCTTGTTTTGGAACCGAATCAAATAAAAATAAATTGTCTATATCGTCTTGTGCTTCCTCGTATGTAGACAATGAGTATGCGTACGAATGTGAATGGAGCGATAGGAGTAATGTTATAAATATTAGTGCTTTCATATATACAGGCCTATATATATGATCTAAAACAAAGATTAAAAAGGAGATAAAACATCTATAAGTTGTATTCCAAGTCGAGGTTGTTGCATATCTGACACATGACCCCGACCTCCATAAGATATTCTCAATTCTGCTATTTTAGAAGATTCTATTGAGTTATCTGAATTGATATCTTCTGGTCTCACTATACCTGTTATGAATACTTCTCTTACTTCGTAATTGACTCTGATTTCTTGAGTTCCTTCCAAATAAAGATTTCCGTTACTCAAAATTTTTGCCACTATTGCTGCTACTTGCATGTTGATTTTTTCGGATCTGTCTATTTGCCCTTTCCCTAAATTGCTGTTACTTCCAGACATACTTGCTAAATTTTCAGGTTTATCAGTTTCACCAGAAAAAGTTCTTTTGATTTCTTTCTGTAAACCGAACAATCTAGGTATAGTCAAATTTTCAGAAGTTTTTCTTTGTCTCTGGCTTGCATTGGCAAGCTTAGCGTCGTCAGAAAGTTTGACATTAATTTTAATTATATCTCCAATTTTTTTTAAAGGTTGTGATTCGAGGAATGAAACACTGTTTTCATGCCATAAAGATGGGTTTTTTGATGGTATAGATTTAATATTAGATTTGTTTCTTTCTTCGTCTATGTTTACGTTGCTTAGACTTGGTAACTTTCCTATCTGACGCAATCTTTCTGTTGTAGAACAGCTTTGCAAAATCAACAATGTTATAAAGAGGAAAAAAATCTTCATTGTTTAGATCCTTTGTTTTAGATTCTGATAATGATACTACAAATCTATAGCTTCAACAATATTTAAATGTTTATTTCGGCATTGAGGAGACTTAATTTGATGAGTTGTAATGATAATTTGTATTCTAATTTATTGAACTGTTTGTATTATCTATTATATTTTCCATTGTTGTATAATTAATTTCCCAGTCTTTTGAATACGAATTGGTCTCAACTGTTTTATTTGAATTTGATTGTTGGTTCAAAACATGTATTTTAGAGCTTCTGGAGCAGCTTTGTAAAACAAACAATGTTAATAAAAGAAAAAATATTTTCATTTGCTCTCATTTATCAAATTATATGCTGTCATGTTACGCTCCAATTTGATTATTTCAATATCCCAGTCATGATTGTCTTTGCATTTTTGGGGTTTTGTTAATAAATTGGAGCAAATTTTGATGTGATAAATGAGCGTTATGTTAATTTCTATGACTTTTGTTTCATGATCATGTTTGTCTTATATTAACATCAAACTAATATTCTTCATATTCTTCAATATTTTAGTAGTTATTGATTTTGGGTTGTTTTCTTATTTCCATTATTATTGGAAGTTTGATTACAGTTTCTATAATTGTTTTATTTTCCAAGAATTGTGTTTCTGAGCTTGTTGAGTTTAGTATCCCTCCTATTATCACGGCTTTGCTTTGTCTTAATTTCTCTATGGTAAGGAAAGTATGGTTTAAGCATCCTATTTTATCTGGAATAACTATTATTACTTGGGATTTTAAGCTGCATATTAGATCAAAAAATGTATTTGATTTTGATATAGGCACCATTAGACCTCCTGCACCTTCTATAACAATTGATTTTTGCGTTTTTCTCTTTATAGATTCAAAATCTTCTAATATTTTGGTTATACGTAAATTTTTGGATGCAGGATAAGGGCTTTTGGGTTCTGGAATAATATATGATTCCGGATGAGTGTTAATGCCCAAAGAACTAATGGTTTTTGTATCAGAAGGTACACCACATTGTATTGGCTTCCAGTAATCAGCGTTGATTTTTTTGCATAATATGGCTGATGAATATGTTTTACCTACTCCTGTATCTGTCCCAGTGATGAAAATATTTTCTGACATAGTTGTTATATATATGGATATAATACTTACCCTTGCGATATTTCTATATGTATTCTACATGTATTTCTATAAGTGGTGTTTTGCCAGTAAATGTTATGCACCTTATTGTTTCGCTCCTTACAGCTTTTACTACTGTGCCAGTATGCAGTCTTCTTGTATTAGCGAACCTAGGACTGAACATAAGCTCTTCTATGTTCCTTGAAACCCTTTCTGCCAATCTTGGGTCTGAGTTGAACCCTGGGCACAGAACAGTTGGTCTTTTAAATAATTCATTGTGCCTTCTGTCAAATAAAAGCACAATTATAATCATTCCATTGTCTTGCATTCTCTTTCTTTGATTCATGACTATATTCTTTGGATGGCATAAAAGCTTCCCATCAACTGCTAGAAACCCTGTTTCTATTGAATCTATTTTCTTCACCCCATCTTCTGTAAATTCAATCATATCTCCGTTTTGCATGAATATAGAACCTTCAACTCCGCAATCAGCTGCCAACTTCACATGTTCTTGTATATGCAATGGTTCTCCGTGAACTGGTACTATAGATCTTGGTCTTGTGATTTTATACATTTTTTTTAACTCGTCGCGATATGGATGACCAGAGACATGTACCATATGTGTTTTTTCTGTGATGATGTTTACGCCCATTAATACAAAACGATTGAGTATTGAAATTATTTTCTTTTCATTTCCAGGGATCATCTTAGATGACATTAATATTGTATCTCCTTCTTTCATTTTGAAAACAGGATGAGAGCCTAAAGATAATTTGTTTGTAGCTGCGAGCCTATCTCCTTGACAGCCAGTGCATAATAGTAGCACTTCATTGCGCTCTAGTTCAATTCCTTCACTGGGTTTCAAGAATTCATATTCTGTCAAATATCCACTTTCTTGGGCTGCGTAAATTGATCTATTTAGTGATCTTCCCAGCACTACTACTTTTTTCCCGACTTCTTTTGCTATTTTAGAGATGGTATGAATTCTTGCGATATTCGAAGCAAATAGAGTTACCGCTAATATGCCTGTGCTTTCTTCTGCTACTTCTTTAATATGAGCATAAACGCTGCCTTCTGATCCTGAAATTCCTTCGGAGAATACATTGGTGGAATCACATACTATTGCACAAACGCCTTCATCCCCTAATTCTTCCAATCGCTTTTCATTTGAAAGCTCTCCTACTACAGGGTCTTGGTCAAACTTCCAATCTCCACTGTGTAATACAACTCCGTGCTGTGTTTTTATAGCAATGGAATGCATTTCAGGAACAGAGTGAGTCATATTGATAAGTTCGAGTTCAAAGGGAGATAGAGATAATTTTCCAGTTTGTACTTCTTTAATTTCAATATTAGGGAGATTGAATTCTTGCAACCTTGCTTTCAGGAAATTAGCTGTAAATTTTGTGGCATATATTGGACACCCAATATTTTTCCAAAGATGCTGTACAGCTCCAATGTGATCTTCGTGAGAATGTGTTAGAACCATTCCAACTATATCTTTCTTTTTGTTTTTAATGAAGGATATGTCGGGTACTATCATGGTTACTCCAGGCATGTCTTCTGCAAATCCGGTTCCGCAGTCTACTATCAACCATTTACCGTTTAATCCGTAAACATTGAAGTTCATTCCTATTTCACATGTTCCGCCCAATGGAACTAATATTAAATTTTCTGTTTCATAGATTTTAGAATTAGAATCATATTCTGCATCATTTTCTAAAATTGAATTACCGGGATTACTCTCCTTGTTCTTATAGTTGCCTAAATTATCAGCATTTTTTTTATATTCTACATTCATGTCAAATTACCAAGTTAAAAAATATTACTATCAGTTATACCGCCTATAATAATTAAGGCTGTACAAAGTCATTGTCTTGATTTATAAACCATATAGCGTGCATGAGTCAATTCTTATATTCGACATAGAGACGGTACCAGATATTGAGGCCTGTTATCCACTTACTGGCAACTCTTTTTCCAATGCTGCCGATGCTAGGAAATGTATGGAAGATTATCATTTAGATATAACTGATGGTAGAAATTCTTTTTTGCGTCAGCCATTCCATAAGATTGTTGCTATCAGTTTCATGCTTTGTGAGATTCAAAGGCAGGATGGTTTGGAAAGATATGTTCTTAAAGAGCTAAGATCTGGTGGAACTTTGTTATCTACAGAAAAAGAATTAGTTGAAGGCTTTTTTCATTTTTTGGAGCGCAATAATTCAAGACTTATCTCATTTAATGGGCGTACTTTTGATATTCCGGTGTTGAAGTATAGAGCAATGTGCCATAAGATACAATCTAGATATTTCTATTTATCTGGTGATAAATGGAATAATTATTGCAATAGATATAGCCAGGATTGGCATTGTGATTTGCTTGATGCTTTGTCTGATTATGGCGCGTCAGCACGAATCAAGATAAACGAAGTTTGCTCTATATTAGGCTTTCCAGGAAAATTTGGAGTTGATGGATCTATGGTTGCTGATCTTTATGATAAAGGAGAAATACAAAAAATAAGAGATTATTGTGAAACCGATGTATTAAATACCTATCTTGTTTATTTGAGATATATGCATCATCGTGGTATAATCTCACTTGCAGATCACGATAGCTCTACAAAAGATGTTGTTCGTTATTTGAAAGAAGAGGGTGTAAGAAGAAAACATTTGAAAGATTTCTTGGATGCTTGGGAATACTAGGTCTTAGAGAATGTGTTTTATTTATATCATGCAAATACAGAGTTGTTTGTGGAATGACAAATTTGTAATTTTTTTTCAGGATTAAGGACTGAATAGATATGGTGACATGCTGTTGCAGCTTCAGCAAAGCCTGTGAGTATTAGCTTCAATTTGCCTGGATATGAAGCTGAATCCCCTATTGCAAATATGTTTTCTACGCTTGTTTGCATATTTATCTTGTCTACTTTTATTGATCCTTCTTTTGATAAATCAAGTCCCCACTGTGTTAATGTTTTATTTGAAGATTTGAGTCCGAAAAACATCAACAGATGCTGCGCATTAATTTCTATTGTCTGTTTTGTTGTAATATGTTTCACGGAGATTGTTTTCAGACACCCTTGAGTTCCTTCTACTTTTGATATTTGATAGGGAGTCAATAATTCCACATTTGAACTTTTTACTAAATTATGTACCATTTGCATGGTTGAAGGCATGCATTTAAAATTTGTTCTTCTGTGTATTATATAGATTTTTCGAGCAATTTTGCTAAGCATCACCGTCCAATCAGCAGCAGAATCTCCTCCCCCTGCAATTATGATTGTCTGATCGCGAAAAATTTCCATATCGTTTACGGAATAATGAGCGGATTTGTTCTCGTACTGTTCAAGATTTGCTATTGGTGGTTTATTATGCTCTATTATACCATTTCCGGAGGCAATTATTATAGATTTTCCATTTATTATATCCCCATTTTCTAGTTTAACCAATGCTTCTTTTGATTTGGTTTTCATGCTAATAATTTTGTGTCCCAAGTGGTATTTTGGTTGAAATCTCTCGCACTGTTGTTTGAGTTTTTTTATCAAATGTTCAGCAGTGATGCATGGGTATGCTGGTATATCATATATGTACTTATCCAGATATAAATTGCATTGCCCTCCAATATTGCTCATGAGATCAACTATATGGCTAGTCATACCTAACATTCCAGCCTGAAAAGCGGCAAACAGAGCAGAAGGTCCCGCTCCGATTATGATCAAATCTCTCATTCTCAGAGAATATCATGTATAGTCTCACCGATCAATTTTATATCTTAAGGTTTTGGTGGTATTTGTGTTTCTGAACAATTGGTTTTGATGAAATTAATTGTGATATTTGAATGAATTTGTAATAAAAAATGATAGTTGGTCATTTTTTCAAGCTCTCAAGAATGTTTTTAGCTGTTTTAGTGTCTATATTAGGCAATGAAGAGATTTGTTGTAAATTTGAATTTTTTATTTTCTCGATTGATCCAAAATGTGTTAAGAGAATTTTTTTTCTTTTTGGCCCAATGCCTGGGATTGAATCTAAAGATGATTTTGTGAATGCTTTATTGCGTTTTTGTCTATGACTATTTATTGCAAATCTATGAGCTTCATCTCTTATTACCTGAAGATATTTAAACAAAGGATCGTCTTTGTTGAGATAATGTGTTTTTCCGTCTAGAGTATGTATCTTATCTTCTCCAGCTTTTCTACCTTGGCCTTTAGATATTGATGCAAAAGGGATTGTAGTTAATATGTCTTTCAAACAATTTAAATGTCCTATTCCTCCATCTATTAATATGAAATCTGGTCTGTTTGTTTTATTTTTTAGTCTTCTGGTTATAACTTCTCTCATCATTCCGTAATCATCAGTAGATTTGCTTATTTGTATGTTATATTTTCTATATTCAGATTTTATAAAACCTTCATGTCCTACAGATATTGATACTCCAACGCTATGAGATCCAGAGATGTGGCTATTGTCGTATACTTCTACTTTTTGTGGAACAGATTTTAAACAAAAAAATCTTGCTATACTTTTTAAATTCTCTTTGTTCCCCAGTTTTTTCTTTAATCTATAGCTAAGAGTTTGCTCTGCTTCCTCTTCTAGGGTTTTGATTATATTGAAAACAATTCCTTTTTTGGGAACACGAAGATTAATTTTTTGCATTTTTCCTAAAGCATCAATAGTGTTTTGATCTGGATCAACGTTAAGATAGATATCTTCGGTCATGCATGATTGTAACAAGAATTTGTTTATAGTTTCTGATTCTGTTCCTTGAGCTTTTGGAATGAAGTAAGTCTGAGTACCGTGATTATATCCATCTTTAAAAACTTTCATGTATATGAATGTCTCTAGTTCATTAGATGATACAATGATAATTGTTCCATTTTCTATAGTGCTGTGGCTATGGCTCCTTATTGTTTCTAATGAGCGAAGTCGATCTCTATAAATTATTGCTGATTCATATTCTTGATTCTTGCTAGCATTGTTCATTGCATTCAAGAGTTCTTGTTGTATGTATGAAACTTCTCCATTTAAAACTTTTTGTGCTCTATCTATGTTTTTTTTATATTCTATGCTTGATATCAAATTTGTACAAGGAGCAGAACATCTATTCATTTGGTATTCTATGCAAGGCCTTACCCTGGAGGCAAATTCTGAATCTGGGCATGACCTTATCAAGAAGGCTTTGCGCAATAGACCTATTGTTCTTATAACATCTGAAGTTGCTGTAAATGGCCCATGGCAGCCTTTTTTGAATTTTCCTCTATATTTGTATAGCTTTGGAAAGTCATGAGATCGATCTATGAATATAAAAGGGTAAGACTTGTCATCTTTAAATAAGATGTTGTATTTAGGGCTCAATTCTTTGATTAAGTTTGCTTCTAATATGAGCGCTTCTGTTTCTGTAGAAGTATTTACAGTATCAATTCTATTTATATGTCTGATCATTTCTTCTATGCGGTTCGATTGAGGGCGCAAGTATTGTGATAGTCTATTTTTGATGTTTTTCGCTTTACCTACATATAGAATTTTGCCCTGTTTGCTTGACATTTTGTACACGCCAGGCTTCATGGATGCTTCTAAAAGCTTTGCTTTTATTACTTCTCTAGACATAAAAAATTTGCTTCTTGTGTTCTTGTTTTAGTTCCTTGTTATACAACTAAATTTATACAAGATAAACTTTATACAGACAAACTTGCCTTTATTTGCAATGAAACGCTAATGCTTTTTTCTCTTTATATCCAAAACTGACGCTTGTTGTTAAAGTTGTAGAGTTTGTCCATACTGTGAATCTCCCATCCAGCTTCAGTTATATTTTGCATTAAGGTGTTAATTTCAGCATGTGAAATCTCACTATGAGCAATAAATCTACAACATATTGAATCAAAACAACTTGGCATTGATAATGTCTGTGTTGGCCATATACTTATTCCTATTACGTATATGTTTTCTAACTTTAATCCATTCTTGTTAAAATCAGTTGCTTTGTTTGTGAAAATTTTTATTTCATTTTGATTGCATTTTAAAGACAGATCTACCCCATTTAAACTAATTTCATTATGTGTTTCTATTTCGTTTTTAGATATTTCCCCTTTAGGTAATAATATTGCGTGATTGTTAGATGAATCTATATAGTTGCCTGATTGTATTCTACTAATGATTTCCTGTGTAAATTCCTTAGTACTTACTTTCTTTCGGCTATAACTACTGTCAAAAATATCTTCTGTATGTATACCTTCTTCAATTGTATTCAACCAAGCATTCATAATGCTTTGCGCAGCTTTTTTTTTGTCTAGATAGTCAAGCATATATATGGCTGCGTTTAACAGACCAGATGGGTTTGCTATGTTTTTTCCAGCTATTCCTGGAGCTGAGCCGTGAACGGCTTCGAACATAGCATACTCTTTTCCTATATTCACACTACCTGACATTCCCACTGAGCCTACAACTTCTGAAACGATATCTGAAGCAACATCTCCATATAAATTGAGAGTAACAATGACATCAAAATCTTCTGGGCGAGTTGCTATATAAGCTAATCCTATGTCTAGTAAGTATGAGTCATGTTGTATCTCTGGGTAGAGATACGCAGTGTCTTGAAATGCATCATGAAATGCTCCGTCAGTCATTTTCATTATATTGTCTTTAATCAAACATGTGACTTTTTTGCGATTATTTGCTTTTGCATATTCAAAAGCAAATTTACATATATTCCAAGAATTATTATTAGTTATATATTTTTTGCCTATAAACAAATCTTTGGTAAATCTATATTCAACCCCTGAATATAAATCTTCTGAATTTTCCCTAATGGTGACAATGTCTATGTTGTCATTGACTAGTATGTTTTTGCAAGGTCTTATGTTAGCGTATAGCCCCAATTCTTTTCTTATCCGTACATTTAGGCTTCTGCATCCTTTGCCTTGCGGAGTTGTGATTGGCGACTTTAATATAACTTTATTTTTTTTTATGGTTTCCCAGTCATTTTCTTTTATTCCGGATAAATTTCCTGATTCGTAGATTGTTTGGCCTATGTTTATTAAATCTACCGAAATATCAGATTTTGCAGCAGATAGAATTTCTAAAACAGATTCCATTATTTCTGGTCCTATCCCGTCTCCAGGGGCTACTGTGATTTTATTGTTCATAAATCCTACCACTTAATATAGTTAATTATAAATTTACGCCTGACTATCAACAAATAAATCACGGAAGTAAACTTAGATACTACAATGAAATATATAATTATGCGTTACAAAAGAAGATGTTATTTATGCTTTTTAGTTTTGATGCCAACTATGATGCCAACTAATTTTGATGCCAACTAATTGTGCTAATTCATGCATTTAATCTATTTTCTAGATTTTGATTGATTTTATGTGTTGTAAATGTGAGTAATCTGATATATAAGTACTGGCTATTTTGTGAATTGATTGTGAATTTTCTTGACCCTATTTCTTGGTTTGATTTATGCTATCTTGAAGCTTCTAAGGCTTGTGAGAACCCATCTGTTATGTGTGTTGCTACTTGTGGATTAGATTTGAAGCCATCAGCAAGATTTGTGTTGCTCAAGAGATATGATCAAAGAGGTTTTATATTTTATTCTAGCTCTCTGAGCAGAAAAGCTGAACAGCTTAGAGAAAACCCAAATGCTTCAGTTGCTTTTTATTGGGACGCTACCAAAACTCAGGTCAGGGTAGAGGGTTGTATTTCAGAAGTGAGTGCTGGTGAGGCTGATATTTACTTTGCTTCCAGGTCCAGGGAAAAACAGATTTCTGCTCACTTGTCAAAACAATCTCAAGTGATACCAGAAGGATTGGAGATTTCTTCTGTATTTGAAAGTTGCAAAAAGGAATATTCTGTTTATAAAAAAATACCAAGGCCATACTTTTGGAACGGTTTTTTACTGTGTCCCAATAGATTTGAATTCTGGAAAGAAGGAGATCATAGACTTAACTCTAGAACCGAGTACATTAAGTCCGCTGACAATCAATGGATTAAAAGAAAGTTGTATCCATAGTATTTTTGTTAACTTACTGATGTTTTTTGTTTAAATTCAGCTTTTATTTTATACTCCTTTTTAACAATTAAGTATATAGTTATTTTTTTATTTCTTAATAGCTATTAATAGTGTCTTAATAGATACTAACAGATTATATTATCTTGCAAATCCAATTTTCCAATTGAAATTTATATTCTCAATGCTAATACACTTTATCATGATGTAGGCTTTAAATTATAGTTTTTGTCTATATCACATCTGTTATAATACTTTTATAGGTAGCTAATGAAACCAGAAACAAAATTTGAAATTCAACCTTGTTCTTCTCAAGCTGAAGAGCGTGAAATGGAGATTGAAATTAATACTAAGCCTTATGAAGAATCTTCAGAAGATGCAGTTCAAAATATATGTTTGTTTGCAAAAAGTTTCTTTTTGTTTCTTGAAAGCATAAAAAACGATGAAGAATTTAGTAACGAGACTCTTGTTGCTAATCTTGTTTCTCGTTTCAATGAATCTAAATTTAATGTCTACAAATTACAAAAATCTTATACATCAGATTTAGAATCATCAGATTTAGAATCATCTTATTTAGATTTAGCTCAAATAGTGTACGAAAAATGGCTTTTTTATGAAAAGAATAATGAAGATACAAAAGAGCTAATTAAATCTAAAAAGGAGTTTTTGTCTTTTCTTAGGGATCCAAGAAATAAGAGTGTGATTGGAAATTTTCAAAATGCTTATAATCATTTCATTAGATCCGGTAGTTTTATTCAAAGAACTACTAATCTTTTTAAAAATAGACTTAATTCTCAAGAAAAACCTTTACATGAAATGTATGATGTGTGGGTTGAAATTGATGGAAAAAATGAGGATTCCAATTCAAGCCAAGATGGTTTTGGATTGATTCAAAAAAATCGTGATAGTGACAATAAAATAATAAAAGAATGTTCCAAAGGAGATGATGATATAGTGTATGAATCTATAGTGGAATATCAAAAATCCCTTCAAGGTAGCAAACATTTTCGTAAATTTTATATTGGAGAAATACAAGAAAACCAAAAAGAAAAAAATGAATTTTTCAAAAATCAGGCTCCATCCTTTTGGGATAGAATTGATGGACTTTTTCTTAAATCTAATGTTTCTTTGTTTTTGCTTGCCATGTCAAGTTATGTGTTTAAAGGATTTTTTACTGATTCCGAAGAAGGAGAAGAAGATCTGAGTAGTGCTTTTCTTATGATGGGAGCGTATATGATGTCTATTATGTTTTGTTTGAAAATTGCTTTCTTTGGGAATAATAATCAAGTAAGAAAATCCCATGAGAGGAATATACAAAGTAATATCTCTTTCGAGGTAACGAAGAATTTATCGTGTGTTAAAAGATCTGTGCATGTTAATGAAGTTTCTGATAAAGTACAAAATATTCTAAAAAAACACAATTCAATTGATATAATTGATGAATTTAAAAGAATTTCAGACCTAGTTTTAGTTTCTTTGAAAGAAAAACATCAGACATGTGAAGAACTTACTAAAAAAAAGAAACATATTATAAATGAAATTAACTCCTTTAGATCATTTCTTGATAAAAATGAAAACGCAAAAGATTTTCAGAAACAAGAATTAAAAATCTTAGGTCGCTTTCTTGATTTTTACCATCAACTTATTATATCCATCGATCTTACTGACATCAATAGACTTGAATCTGTTTCTAAAAATTCTAATCCTCATACTTTCATTTTCTGTGGCCGCATGATGGTGGCAAGAGCATTTGTAAATGCATTGTATAATATTTCTGCTTTTGTGGGGATAATCGACTTTGGGGAATCAAATAAAACAAAAGAAGCGTGTATGAAAATATTTTATTCGTTTCTGGGTCTTGTAGGATATGGTGCGCTTCTCGAAATGCCAGAGCAAAACAAAGCTGAAAAACAACCAATAAATATTAGAGAAGCGTCTAATGACGCTGTTTTGGGAATTCAACGTAAAAATCCTGGAGTTACTATTGGTTCTAATTCAGTTGAATTTGGACTCATGAGTCTTTATGGAAGCTTTGCTTGTATTACCCTTGGCATTTTGGGAACTGCATATATAAATGTGCCACAAGCAATCAAACTTCTTCAAGGAACAGAACATTCGGATGAGACAAATGTATTTTCGAATGGAACAATTACTGAATCACCAGAAGAGAGCAATTTTGATCTTAATTTTTATATTGGAATAATGACTACTGTTTTTTTTGTATTCGGCAAGTGCATTTTCCCTATAACACTTATGAAATCTCTTCGTGAGGATTTTAATGGTTTTTGTTCGAATGTAGCAATTTTTTTTCGTAGCAAACTTTTTAATGGTCAAAATAAAGCTAGTTTAAAAGAAATTGCTGATAGTTTTAAGAAATTATCATGGGGTAATAAAGGTCTTGTATTTGACTGTATTAGATTCCTATCTTTTCCTATTACCAACCTTTTGAATATGGTATCATTGTATAGGCCTGCTTTTATGGTTGATTGTTTTTCCACTACTATGGCTGATGTTGCGCATCTGTTACTTACGGGTGGGAATGGACAAGAATTTATAGGACTTTTGCTTAAGTCTTTTATTCATAAGGAGGATTCAGTATTTCAAGATTTTATTGAGATCTTACGTTCTGAATATAAAAAACTTGAGATTGAGGAAGATTCGTGTCGTACAGAAGAGAATGATGATCCTTCAAAATTAATGATTTCGAGAATCGATCGTATTCTTAAAGAGAAAAAATTCGATGATATTTACACAAATGATTTTTTAATGCTGAAAGATATTCTTGGTCGAGACACCCCAGAATATTTGAAAGAGGCTCAAGCTATACCTGTGTTTAGCCAAATAGAGAAAATAAGCAAAAAAGAAGCTGCAAAGGTATTCGGTAAGATTGTCAAAGCCTCAGAAAAAGAAAATCAAATTAGATCGAAAAAATATAATGGTTCAGAAAAAGCATTCATAAGTTCTAGAGAAATTTGCGAAATTGAAGAAAATGCACAAATTGCCATTCCGATTAATTTTGATGAAGCTTCACCAGACCAGAAAATCAGAATTTTAGCATCAAGCGAACATATTTATAAAATCATAGAAATCCTTATGAAGAAAGAAGAATTAACTGAAAACGATATACAAAATATTATTTGTAATTTCGATGAAATAAAGAGAAATCCTGCTGAGCTTCAAAGCTCCCAACTTCCTATTAATGTGTCTAGTATTCATTTACTTAAACTGAAAAACGAAAAATCAGAAGGGATTATAAG
Source organism: Anaplasmataceae bacterium (assembly GCA_965216745.1). GTDB lineage: Bacteria > Pseudomonadota > Alphaproteobacteria > Rickettsiales > Anaplasmataceae. Next base: position 382,349 of record OZ244191.1, read on the forward strand.
CATGCCAGATGAATTAAATAAATTATCATCTGATCATGAAAGTAAACAAAAAAATGCCTCTTGTGAAAAATTTAGTAAATGGATGACAAATGTTTGCTCTGACTCTATGGGTTTGTATATTAAACCACCACACAAGCCCGAAGAATCAAAAAAGCCGAATACGAAGTTAGAAGAAAACCATCAATCATCCCATCATTCTGTTCCTCATAGTGCCTTATCAGTGCTATAGATTGAGTTGGTTGGGGACTCCTCAGGCGAATTGTCTTGTTGTGTTTGGCGTTGGCGTCACGCGAGACTTTCGTCTTTGTCTGTGATTTGTATATGAATAAATAATATTGCTTATGCGGTGAGATCCTATGAGGTTAGACTATCGTTTCAGATTTAGAGATTTAACAGTTTTATCATTTCTCGATGTTCTTCTACTTCATGTACTCTTATGTAGTCAACACCTGATCTTGCAAGGTACATAGAAACTGCAAGAGTGCTATTTTTTTTATTCAAGTGTTCCATAAATCTTTTTTTAGAATGGCCTATGCATATTTCTTGATCACCTATGTTTTGTTTGAGCTCAGATATTCTCCTAAGAATTTCCCATGTTTGTTTTGTGTTTTTGCCGAAACCTAGCCCAGGATCTATTATTGCTTTGCAACTAGAGGGAATGTTCTTTTTTATCTTCAATGCCCAATCAGATATAACCTTTACTGGGTCCAGATCTTCATCGATGTTGATTGATTTATCTGCTGGAACTGTTAAGGCATGAGAGAATATTACTTCTTTGGATACTTGTGCCATTTTCATAAAATCTTCATTCCCACATATACAATTAACTATATCGGCTCCTTGAGCAACCATTTCTTTGGCAACAGCAAATTTATATGTATCTATAGATATTTTTGTTCTTGTATTTTGACATAGTTCTGCAATTTTTTTTAGAGTGTCACCTAATCTTTTTAATTCCTCTTGTTCAGATATTTGTTTGGCATTTGGTCTAGTTGATTCGGCTCCTATGTCAATTATATCTATACCCATATCTATCATTTTTTTTGCACGCTTAATTGCATAGTCTTTTTCTATATAAAGTCCACCATCTGAAAAAGAATCTGGAGTGATATTGAGTATACCAATTAATTTTATTTTGCTCATATATGATTATGTTTCAGAATCATATTGTATGTACATGAAAAAGATTTATTTTACAATACATGTTGTAATATCTAACTATGATCTCTTTCGTGAAAACTTAGAAATGTAAGCTGTTATAGTGATTGATATTATCAATATAACAAATGGAGAAATCCATAGCAATGTATGATTTACGCTTGGCTTTATATATATTGACTCTCCGTACTTGTTTACCATAATTTGTATTATTTCGGGCTTGGATAAACCATTGTTTATATGAGAAATAATTTCAGCTTTAGCGTTTTTTGCAAAAGCGGAGTTAGAGTCATGTATGTTTTGCCCAGAACAGTCTAGACATCTTATTAGCTTGTATATGTCTACACACATTGTGTTGTGATCTGTTGTGGTGTTGAATCCACATAAAAGCAGAAAGAATAATATAAACTTGATGGTGGTATGGTTTTGTGAATTGAAAAAGAAAAGCATTAAATATAAAAAAACATATACTTGGTGGGACCGGTAGGAATCGAACCTACGACAACACCGTTATGAGCGGTGCGTTCTAACCCCTGAACTACGGTCCCTTACTTATCACATTATATAATATATTTTCTTTATCTTCCATAGCAATTTGATATTTTTTTGTTTTCCATTACTTTTGTTTTTATTCTTTAAATGAGATTTGAGTCTAATATCTTAATGATGTATTTTTTATTATCTGTTAATTTTAGAATGATTGAGAAAATCATAAGACAGTCTTCGCTTGAACTGAACTATATGTTTATTGATTAATAGTTAATAGGGTGATATTATGAATGACAAGTTATGCGTTCATGCTCAGTTATATTGTTCTTATTTTTATTTTTTTCTCATTTTGCAAGCGCTTACGTACCTATTCAATATTCTCATTATTCAGCTTTATTAGATTATGATTCTGATACCTTGCTTTTTGAAAACAATATAGATGAAAAGATGCATCCATCTTCTATGAGCAAGCTTTTGACTTTGTATGTTGCCTTCACCAAACTCAGATCTGGAATGATACACATCAATCATTTATGTAACATCGGACCAGATGCCTATAGAAAAGAGGGTACTACTATGTTCTTGAAACAAGGACAAAATGTTTCTATATTAGATTTGTTAAAAGGTATAATAATAATATCTGCTAATGATGCAGCGGTTGCTCTTAGTGAGTGTATGTGTGGCTCGCAGGAAGCATTTGTACAAGAAATGAATTTTATTGCAAATAGTATAGGTTTGTCTGGAAGCAGGTTTTCTAATTCTCATGGTCTTTCTCAAGAAAATCACTATATGACGCCTAGAGATGTTTTAACTATTGCAAAAAGAATATTTGATGATTTTCCTGAATATTATCATATGTTTTCTGAGCCAGGTTTTGATTTTAATGGTGTTGTTCAGAAGAATACCAATAAATTATTGAGTGCAAATATTGGGGTTGATGGATTGAAAACAGGTAGAACTCAAGCAGGTGGTTATGGAGTGGTCGCTTCTGCTTCTTTGAATGGAAGGAGGTTGTTTGCTGTTGTCAATGGGCTAGAATCTGATCAAGATCGCTGGAAAGAAATTAGATCTATCATTTTTCACGGATTCAATCATTTTGAATCAAAGTTGTTATTTAAAAAAGATGTTGTGTTGCATGAAGTAAATGTCTTAAATGGTGTTAGCAAAAAAGTTCAGATAGTACCAGTTGATGATGTTTTCATATCTTATGCTTTACTTGATCGTGACAAAATAAAAGTTTCTATGTTTTACAATGAACCTATACACGCACCTATTTACAAAAACCAAAAGCTTGGCTATGTTAGGATAAATCTTCCGGGCCAAAAAGAACGTGAAATTGATTTATACTCAAACATAGATATAGCCGAACTTTCTGTTATAGGCAAAGTTCTTAGGAATATTGCATCAATACTAAAAATGTGATTGATCAAAGATTTTATATTTTTAATGCAATCATTATGCATTGAATTTATTGGATATTTTAGTTTGTTGTGATATAAATCCTTATCATTTATATTGAGGTTTTACTCTGTACAACGCTATTTTAATATTGCTTTTTTTTGTTTTTTATCCAGTAGCTCCTGTTTTTGCAATAGTTAAAAATGACATTAAGAGTTTCATTGACGCTAATAAGACTAGTTCTAGAATTACACTGTCTGAGAATTTCGGACATGACTTATCTGGCTTAGATCTTTCGGGTTTAGATATGCGTGGAGTCATTTTTGATGGAATTAATTTATCTGGTTCGGACCTAAGTGGTTCTATTATGTCTGATTCATCATTTGTTAATACAAATCTTTCGGGCGCTAAGCTTGATGGCGTCACTATGAAGAGATCTAATTTGTCTAATGCCAATTTGATTGCAGCTTCTATTAATTCATCTGATCTGTACAGTATTAATTTATCTGGAGCTGATTTAAGTCATGTAGAAATATCGCTGTCTGATCTAAGGCATTCTTTTGGATCCGGTTTGAGTTTTGTAAATTCAAGCTTGATTGACGTTGATTTATCCTACAGTGACTTTTCTAATGCTAATTTCAATGGCGCAAACATTAAAAATGTGAAATTTTGCAATTCGTCTGCTTTTAAATCTAATTTCAAGAATACTAATATTGTTAAGTCTAATTTCAATGATACCAGTTTTTCATTTTCTGTATTTACTGATGCTTCTGCTTATTCTTCAACTTTCAAAGGCTGTGATTTTACTTGGGCTGATTTGTCATCTTCCTATTTTGAATTATCGGATTTCATGGATTCTATTTTCTATTCTGTGAATTTTAATGGAACTAATTTCGTTGTTTCAAATTTGAACCACACAGCTATTGTGATTTCTAAAATTGATAATGCTTATTTTTCTGGCTCTAGTCTTGTTGGTTCTTATTTTAAAGCCGTAGATTTAGATGGAGTCAATTTATTGTCTTCTGATATATATATGGCAAATTTTTTTGATTCTAGTTTTAAGAATTTGAATTTTTTGGACTACAGCTACGAGAATTTTGCTTTATATGGTGGGGTACTTAAAAATGTTAATTTCATGAATTTATATTTACGTGATGTAGGTTTTTTAGATTGTGTGTTTATTGATGTCAATTTTGATTTGGTCATGATAAACGAGTCATTTATATCCAGATCGGAATTTTCAAACAGTACTATTAATAGGAGCTATTTTGATTCTATAGATGCCATAGGATTGAAAATGAAAAAGGTTAATATACAAAATACAAATATTGTAAATTCTGATTTTTCTGAATTCTATTCAGTGGACACCAATTTCAATTCCGTTAGTGTGTCTGAAACTATATTAAATGATGCAATTTTTGATAGAAATACTTTTCTAGGTTCTTATTTTGGTCAAAATGCACTTAAGTCTGCTGACTTTGTTGACATAAAATCCGATCGAACTCTGTTTTTAGATAATAAATCTCTATCATCATCTGATTTGTCTAATTTACGAAATATGAGCATTTTTGTTGATTTGCAAGATTTAGAGAATTTTGTTGCAAAAGGAAATAGTTTAGAGGGTGTCAATTATTCAAAAGTAGATTTTTCAGAGGCTAATCTTATGGGCGCAAATTTTACTAATTCAATTTTACATGGGGCCGATTTTAGAGGTTCTGATATACAAGGTGTCGATTTTACTGGAGCATCTTTATCAGGTGCGCTTTTTGATGATTATGAAAAATTGAATTCTGAATAGCATTTTTTCTATTTTCAGGGTTTGTTAGATTGATGTTGTAAATATGTTTTTTTTCTGATAACCTAGAGTGATTAATTTTTTTGATTGTTTATGTTCGATAGTGTTAATAAAGCCGTATTGTTAGGAAATTTAGGCAAAGATCCAGAAGTGAGAACTATGTCTAATTCTAAAGAAATGGTATCTTTCTCTATAGCTACCTCAGAATCTTGGCTTGATAAATCTACTGGTGAACGTATGGAGAAAACAGAGTGGCATCCAGTTGTTGTTTTCAATGAACCTCTTGTACAGCTATGTAAGAAGTTTTTGAAAAAGGGTGCAAAAGTATATGTTGAGGGCTCTTTGAAGACTAGAAAATGGTCTGACTCATCAAACAATGAGCGTTATATAACAGAGGTTGTTTTAGGGGCTTATAATGGAATTATCAAGATAGTCTCCAGGTCTTCTCAATCCAATGATCATAATAATTCTAATTCCTCTAATTCTAATGTTTCTGGCTCTCATTCTGATCTGGGCGGTGATGAATCTGACATAGATGACGATATACCTTTTTAGTTTTAAGTTGATTGTTTGTAATTGGATTGAGTTTTAGATAAAGTTTTATTCCTTGGTTTTGATTTTTAGTTTCCAATTCTTTTCTTGATTGAAGATAGAATTTCTGAATCTACTTCTGCCATTGTCGTTTTTATACCAATTTCCTTCATTGAAGTGATGCCGTATTTTTTTATTCCACATGGTATTATTTTGGAATAATAATTTAAATCTGGTTTTATATTTAAGGCTATGCCGTGAAATGCTATTCCTTTTCTTATTCTTATTCCAATTGCCCCTATTTTTTTTTCTATTTGACTTTGTGACTTAACCCAAATTCCTATCATTTCTGGTTTCATTTCTGATTTTATACCGAATGCGTACAAAGTGTCTATCATTATCTGTCCCAATAAATTTATATATGCTTTGATGTTCTTTATTCCAATGTGTTGCAATCTTATTATAAGATAAACAACTCTTTGTCCTGGTCCATGGTATATATATTTTCCTCCTCTATTTGTTTTGACTATGGGGATTGAAGTTTTTTCAATTATTTCTGATTCTGTTGAGCTTGTTCCTCCTGTGTAAACATGTTGATGTTCTAGCATCCATGTTATATTTTCATTTATTTTGTTTTTCAAAATATCATCTACGTATTGTTCCATTGTCCCCAATGCTTCTAGATATTCTATGTATTCTGTAGAAAATATATATTTCATATAAATTATTTAGATAAATTATTTTGTATTTATATTCCTTGTGCTTGACAAATACAACTTGTTCTATGTTGTTTGTGATAATATCACTTATTTAAAATTACCTCTGAATGAATTTATTTTGCATTTTTAATGCATGTTTATGCTTTTTGCTTATGTACTCATCAATTGATTTAAGTTAAAATGAGATTAATTATTGTTTTTATTCTAGAGTTTTTTGTATGAAGACAAAGAATATTTTTATTGGTGCTGCTGTTTCAGTTCTTGTGTTAATTCTATTTCTATTTTTGGATTCTGGTGCTGACAAGCCTGGTGATTCTGATTTGCCTAAAAAGCAATTCATTAATTTAGGTACTGCATCAATAACCGGTGTTTATTATCTTGAAGGAGGGGCTATTTGCAAGATAGTTTCTCAAAAATCTATTAATAGTAACATTGACTGTGCTGTTCAATCTACTCCCGGTGCATTTTATAATCTAGGGTCTCTTTTGAATGGAGATATGGATATAGCTATTGTTCAATCAGATTTGTTGTATAATGCTTATAATGGAATAAATTATTTTGACAAGCCTGAGAAAGATCTTAGGTTCTTGTTAGGTTTACATATGGAAGGTTTTACAGCAGTTGTGAGAAGTTCTTCTGATATTCATAACATTGATGATATTCCTGGGAATATAGTTAATAGAAACGTTCCAGGTAGTGGTGTTTATAATACATTGGCTCTTTTGATGGATGCTAAGGGATGGAAAGATAGTGATTTCAAGCTTTTGTCTCAATTGAAATCCTCCGAACAAGCTCAAGCATTATGTGATGGTAAAATAGATGTAATGCTTGACGTTGTTGGCCATCCAAATGGGGCTTTAATGGAAGCATCCTCTATGTGTGGGATACGTGTTTTGTCTGTTCCACCCAAAACTTTGCAGCTTATAATTTCCAAATATCCATTTTATAGACCTTATACAATTAAAGCCGATACGATAGATTCTGATGCTGATGTTGAGACTTTTGGCATAGATGCTTTTCTTGTAACTACCTCGAAATTAAGTAATGATATTGCTTATAATATTATAAAGAATGTTTTTGAGTCTATTAACTTGTTTAAGTCTACTCATTCTTTGTTGTCTCATGTGGATTATAAGCATCTTGCCAATAATCATGGAATAGCTCCTATACATAGTGGTGCTTATATGTATTTAAAAGATATTGGTGTTCTTGATTGACAAGTATTATGAGATGCTTGGGGATAGAGAGTAGTTGTGATGATACTGCTCTTTCGTGTTTGAGTGCTGAAATATGCTCTGAGGAGCGTCCCATTTTGTCGGAACTACACTTTAATCATGTTCATACTCAATCTATACATAATGATTATGGTGGCGTGGTTCCAGAGTTAGCTTCCAGAGGTCATTTACATGTTTTGCCATCTTTGTTTCGTGATTACATGCAAATAGACAATTTTGATTTCATTGCTGTGACTTCATCGCCAGGTTTGATAGGTGGGTTAATTGTTGGTGTTATGTTTGCCAAAGGGCTTTCTTTATCTACAGGTAAGCCAATAATACCAGTCAATCATCTTGAGGCTCACGCTCTCTCTGCGCGCATAAATTTTAATGAGCTAAAATTCCCATTTTTATTGTTGCTTATATCCGGAGGTCATTGCTATATATCTTTAGTTCACGGTGTTGGTCATTCTTTTCAACTAGGAGCTACTTTAGATGATTCTTTGGGAGAAACTTATGACAAAGTTGCTAGAATGTTGGGTTTGAAATATCCAGGAGGACCAGAAATAGAGCGATGCTCTTTGAATGGTAGATCTGGAAGGTTTATTCTGCCAACTCCTTTGTACAAAAAAGATGGTTGCGATTTTTCTTTTTCTGGTCTTAAAACTGCTGTAAAAACATTGATATCAAAGAATTTTGGGAACAAAAAACTTTCTTATCAAGATGTATGTGATATAAGCTTATCTTTTGAAAAATCTGTTTCTTGCGTTATTGTTGACAGACTATCGCATGCTATTGACAAAGTATTTGACTCTACTAAAACTCTCGTGGTTGCTGGAGGTGTAGCTTCTAATCAAAAAATAAGATCTATAATAGAAGATTTGTGTAAAAATAAAGGTATATGTTCTTATTTCCCTCCAAAGCATCTGTGTACTGATAATGCGGCTATGGTGGCTTGGTGTGGTGTTGAATATTTTTACAAATATAAAAACATAGCTTTCAAAGATCTATCTTTTAGTCCCAGTTCAAGGCAGTCTATCTGAGATAAAAATACTACTAGTTAGTAAAATTATATGTTGTGTTTTTATGTTGCTCCTTTATCAAACCAAGGAGATATGAAGTCAAAGTCTCTATATTCCTGTGATAGATCTAAATCTGCATATTCAACTTGTTTGGAATTAATATCGTACCTTACTTCTTTATACCCAGACAAAGGGAAATCTTTTCTCATTGGATAACCTTTGAAGTTATAATCTAATAAAAGCGTTCTTAGATCAGTGTTCCCATGAAATTGTATTCCATACATGTCATGTGCTTCACGTTCAAGCCAAGCAGAGCACTTATAAAGCTCTGTAGCGGATTCTACGGATTGATGTTCATTGATTGATGTCTTGAGAAACATTCTAGATTTGCGCTTTATACTAAGCAGGACATAAGTGATTTCGAAGCGTTCTTTTTTTTCTGGATAGTCTGTTGCAAAGAGATCTATTAATTGTGAAAATTGATTTTTTTTTGCAATTGTAAGGGATTTTATAATTTTATACGGGGGTATAAATATTGGTGAACCTAAGCAAGAATATATATTATTTTCCCAATGGGAGTGATTACTATTTTTATTCATTTTTCTTGTAGTTTTATTTTTACTTTCTGATTATTTGTAATACATGATATCGTTCATTACAAATTTATTTTAGGCAATTAGTGAATTTTTATTTTTAGTTTTTCGCTATCAATTAATTATATTATCAACATGTAATTTTGGTTAAATTACATGTTTCTTTTTGAGAAATTTTCTATGGCAGTTTGATCAATTAAATTGTTGTTTGTTTCGAGTTTCTATTAATGTTTTGTATGTATGTGATTGGGTTTTAATTGTTTTTATTTGTTTTTGAGATATAATATGTGAAGTTTTTGCTTGTTTTATGCCATTTATGGCTGTTTTTATTTGCCATGGACAATCTTGAAATTAACAAAATATTGTCTGCTTTTTTGTTTGCTTGTCTTGTGTTAGCCGGGACTGCTACTTTTGTGGATTACTTCTATTCTCCACCAGAGCCTGATTCTAGGGGATATTCTGTGTTGGTTGAAGATGATGATTCAGTCGATCAAAGTCCTCAAGAGGATGTTTTGACTATTGCTCAGCTTCTCGCAACAGGCAACCCCCAAAAAGGAGCAGTGGTTGCTAAGAAGTGTATGTCTTGTCACACATACGAGAAAGGGGGGGCTAATAGAAATGGTCCAAATTTGTGGGGCATAATTAATGATAATAAGGCCCGAGTGGAAGGTTTTTCTTATTCTAAGGCTATGTCTCAAATGTCTGGAGTATGGACTTATGAAGAACTAGCCCATTTCATTCGCAATCCACGACAATACGTTAAAGGTACAAAAATGTCTTTTGCGGGTTTGAAAAAAGATCAAGAATTAGCTGATATTATGGCATATATGAGAACAATGCATGATTCTCCACCTCCTTTGCCTTCTGACTAATTCTTTTAATAATGCTTTACTTCTTTTATCATATTTTTTTCTTGTTTTTGATACTATTTGTTCCTAAAATTGAGTCAAAAGCATCAGATCAAATCGATCCAAAAGTTATCTCCTTTATATTAGGTTGTGAAATTGAAAAATACTCGCCTTCTGATACTCCAGTTTTAGGTGCACCTTATAATATTTTTCATGATTCTGGCTTAATAAATGCTTCTTTTGAACAGAAAATAAATAGAAAAATATTTATAGATCCTTCTAGTCTTTTGAATTCATTGCTGGATGCACATAAAATACACTATAACCAAAATGGTTGGCCTTATATAGAAATTCCAAAATCAACAGATCAAGAGACAGGTTTATTTGTGAGCGTTGATTTTAGAGATCAAATTGTTCATTTGGGATATAAAATATCTGGATTCTCAGAGTTTGGGTCAGTAGAGGTGGTCGAAAATCAAAAAGGAGATATATTTTTTCTTGATTGTTCTTTAGAGAGTGATTTTATATTAAATTATTTTATGCAATGAGCTACAATGATTATCCCATATATAATAAAGAAACATCAGTTTGGATCAACGCTTCTGCAGGAACAGGAAAGACCAAAAGATTGATAGATCGAGTTTTGGCATTAATAATACAGGGTTGCCAAAACATAATCTGTATTACTTTCACAAATGCTGCTGTTGAAGAGATTATCAGTAGAGTTAATTTCAAGTTAAGAAATCTTCTATCGCTGTCAGAAGATTCGTTGTTACAAGATATACAATATGTTTTACCGGACCCGTACAATTACCCTTTGAAAGAAAATCTATTATCTGGACATGATAAATTCAAAGTATACACTATACATGGATTGTGTGCTGAAATGTTGGGGTCTTTAAACATTATAGATGAAACTGACTCAAAATATCTATTTTTTCTTGCATTTAATAAAGTCATTGCCAAGATTCAATCTTTTGATTTAGAACTTAGTTATGCATCTTTGAAAGATGTTATTTATATAATGATTAAAAATTGGCGAAAATTTGAATATATGACCAATTCAAAAGATATAAATGACCGTTTGCTTGAAAATATACATGGTTCTTTGATGTCTCACATAAATAATGACTCTAAGATCGAGATGTCTGAAGAATATAAAAAATGTTCATATGATGAGCTTAAAGCAATATTTTTATGTAAAGATGGAAGCCCTAGGAAATTACAAAAACCATCCGAGCCTCAATTGAATATGCAGCGTTGGGTGTTGAGAAAATTTGAGCTTGAAAAAATACAATTTTCATACGAAGCTACTAAATTATTATTGAACTTTGCTCGTGATGTATATTTTATATATAATGCTCTAAAATGTGGCAAAAGTGATTATAATGATCTGATTTATAACGTGATAGAGTGTGATTTAGAAATCATTAGAAGATTTGATTATAAGATTGATCATCTTCTTATAGATGAAGCGCAGGATAACAGTCCTGAACAATGGATTTTAATAGATAAAATTATATCAGATTTTTTTGATGGTGATGGCGCTAGAGAATTGATTCGCACTATATTTGTTGTTGGTGATGTGAAACAATCTATATACGGGTTTTGTGGTGTTGATCCTAAGTTTTTCAATAAAATGCACTTTTATTTAAAGAATAAAGTGGAGTCTGCACAGCAACTTTGGCATGAAGTTGATTTGAATATTTCTTTTCGGTCTAACAAAAATATATTGTATTTTATTGATTGTGTTTTTGAAGATATATACAAATTATGTACTTACGAGGATAAAAAAATTTCACATATCTCACGCAAAAATGGAGGGGAGGTTTATGTATACGATATAAAAAATTATCAGGAAAAGTCTACCACATGGAAAATAAAAGATAACAGTCTTGATGTTGAACAATTTGGTTTAGCAAATGATATAGCTAAAATTATCAAATCGATGATAGAATCCAAAAAAGGGAACACATCGATTAAACCTGATGACATTATGATCCTGGTAAGAAAACGTACAGATTTTATTCGTTGCATTTCAGTTGCGCTGACAGATGCTAATGTTCCATTTGTGTGCTCAGGAAAAATATTACTTAAAGATCATACCCCCATAAAAATATTGATTGCAATAGGTAGATTCATAGTTGACTATGAATGTGAATTAGGAGCTTCTTTATTATCAAAATCTCCTGTTTTTGAAGATAAACCTAACATTGCACACGATTTGTTGCGTTGGTCTCAGATTTCCGGAACCGCGATCGATGTGTACATAAGTGTCATAGATGATTTGTATGAGCATATACATAATGTTTTTGGTGCTGATGTTGGAATTCTTATGGAAAAGTTTATGATTCTAGTATCTAAACGTCCTTGGTCTTTACGTGAATTTATTACCTGGATTGATTTAGAAGAAGACTTATCAGTGACTAATAATAATATTCCCGAAGGTGTGGTTAAAATAATGACAATACATGGCTCTAAAGGTTTGGAATCGGATGTCGTTTTTATTGTTGATGATGGCAATATTCCAAAAGCTTCTCAAAATCTTATATTCGATGAGTCCAATTGTCCATTTTATGTTAGAGGTGGAAATGTTCCTAAATATTGCAAAGACATAAAGCAAAAAAATAAAAATGCACAATATTCCGAATATATTCGTTTGTTATATGTTGCCTTGACTCGCGCACGCAATCAGCTCCATATTTTTGGATGCAAGAATGGAAATTCTTCTTTGCGTAATTGGTATCAAATTTGTGCTGAGAAATATAATCAATCATTTTTGAATATTGTTTGAGTATATAAACTGTGTTTGAATCAAAATTGTTAGATCATTTTTTTCTAAAGAGTGTTGTTTATATTTTTGTCTTAGGTTTATTCTTTTGCTTTATAATATGCTATTTACGATTAATATAATTTATGTTACGATTCCATTGCGTATATCGCTATGGTGATAAATCTTTGTCTGAAATAGGTGTTGCAGACCCGGGGGCGGTGCCCGGCGCCTCCATTATATGGGGGCGAATATAGTTTCGATGTACATAATAAAGAGACTTATTTCACTCGGTATGATACCACCGTTTAGGATCAAAAACTATAAGTGCTAACGATAACGACAAAGTCGAAGTACCTGTTGACTACTCATTAGTGAAGAAATTCGCTACTGCATAGTTTGACGCGGGTCGGGGGCCCCGGGCAACAGAAGCCCCCACTTTTTTTATTTGTTGGGTTATGTTTATGAAAACTATAGATTACTCTATTCTTGTGGGTCGTGCAATGCGCTCTGTTGTGCGTGAATCATTGAAATTTTTTTCTTTTAATAGCGATTCTCAATGTAACTTAGTTATAACTTTCTGCTCTAATGTTGCAGATGTTGTAATACCTGAATATCTGAAAGAAAAATTTCCAAATCAAATTACAATTGTATTGCAGCATAAATTTCGTGATCTAATAGTGACTGATTCTGATTTCAGAGTCACTTTGAGTTTCTCGGGAAAGGAAGAGAGTATAATAGTCCCATTTCTTGCATTGATATCTTTTTCAGATCGATACAATGATTTTGCTGTTGAATTTTCTGATCAGGAAAAGAAAGATGAAGTTGTTCAATCTATAGATCAAAATAATTCAATGGAAGAAGATAAAGATGATTGTCAAGACGATGAAGATAAAGTGATTAATATAAGCGACTTTCTTTCGAAAAAATAAATATATATTACTTAAAATCCATAGTCGAAATATCAAATAAACTTAATTTATTCTATAAATAAATCTTGTGTCTTGTTTCATGGTAAAATTTTCTAGCTCTAAATAATTTTTAAGTTTTTTCAATCTGTTTCTGCTTTTTGATCAGATTGTTTATCTTATCAAATTCGTCAAAAGATTTATCAAATAAAAATCTTATTTTAGGTACAAAACGCAATTGTAAGTTTTTTGCTATCTTTTTTCGAATTACAGATGAGTTATTTTCCATGTCTTGTATGATATCTGAAGAGAAAGAAATTTCATCTCCGAAAGAACTGATTACATACACATTAGCAAATTTTAGATCAACAGATACTTGTACTGCAGAAATTGTAATATGGCTTAACTGAAGCTTGGATAATATTTCTGGAAATGACCTCTGTATGAGAGCTGCGATTCTAAGATTTCTTTTTTTGTTCAATTTCTCTCCTTTCTTCGATTTCTTCATATACTTTTATTACGTCACCAATTTGAATTTCTTGCTTTGAATCTAATACTAAACCACATTCATAGCCATTTTGGACTTCTTTCACATCTTCTTTGAATCTGCGAAGAGTTTTGATTTCAGTTTCAACTATTGTTTTTTCTTTTCGATTTATAGTTGATTTTATGCCTCTGCGCAATACTCCACTTGTGACATAACATCCTAAAATGTACCCATGTTTTGATAATGAAAATACTTGACGAACTTCAGCGGTGCCTATTATGTTTTGTGTTAATACTGGTTTCAATAAACCATTCATTACATTCCTTAAGTCATCCAATAGCTCATATATTATTGAATTTGAGTGTATTCTTACCCCATGTTTGAGTGCTAAATTGTTATACTTGTTTGCATTGTTTACGCCAAAACATACTATAGATGCACCCATGGACTGCGCAAGCGTTATGTCAGACTCACTTATTGGGCCTAGGGATTTTTGTAGAATTTTTAATTTTATTTCACTTTCGTGTTCCTGAAGCTCTTCTATTGCACTTATCAATGCGTCCAAGGCCCCGTGAACATTGCATTTCACTATCAAAAGCAGTTCTTTTGATTCATCTAAGGCAAAAGGATCTAATTCTTCTTGGAATTCCTGATTTTGTGCAATCAAGGATTCTTTTTGGGAAATAATTGATTTGGCGTTTTTTTCGTTTTTCACAACATAGAAATCTGTTCCAGCAACAGAAACTGCATTTAACCCCATTATTTCAACGGGGGTTGATGGACCAGCTTCTTTGACTTTATTACCATTGTGGTCCATCATTGCTCGTATTTTCCCATAAGCTTTATCTGCTAGTATTATATTTCCTATTTTAATAGATCCATGTTGGACTAGTACTGTTGACATTGGCCCACATTTTGTGTCTAACCTAGATTCCAAAACAATGCCATATCCTGGATGTGCTAGATCAGCTTTTAGATCTAAGAGCTCCGCTTGCATCAATATGGCTTCTTCTAACTGGTCAAGATTTTTACCCTCTGAAGCAGATATCTTGACAGAAATTACATTTCCTCCAAATTCTTCCAGAAGAAGATTGTGATTTGCAAGTTGAGTAGCAACCAAATCCACGTTTGCAGATGGCTTGTCTATTTTGTTTATAGCTACTATTATTGGGACACCAGCTGATTGAGCATGAGATATGGCTTCAATGGTTTGTTGTTGTACTCCTTCGGTTGCAGCTATCACTAAAACCACAATATCAGTGACTGAAGCACCTCTATGACGCATCTGAGAGAAAACCTCATGTCCCGGTGTATCAATCACAGTTATTATTTTGTCCTTGGAATTGATTTGATATGCTCCTATATTCTGAGTTATTCCACCACTTTCACTTTGGGCTATTTTTGAACCTCTTAAAGCGTCTATCAATGTGGTTTTGCCGTGATTTACATGACCCATTATAGTAATAACAGGAGGCCTAGTTTGCATTTTTATTTTACTGGTTTTATTTTGTTTGAAATCCTCAATCATATACTGACTTTGTACCTGATGCCCTAGAAATGAAGCTACAGTTTCACAAACTTCTGGGTCAATCATTTCATCTGTTGGAATTGTCCCTCCAATTTCATTGATCAATTGGCGAATATTTTGTTTGAGTGATGATGTTTTGACGGAAAGCTCATTAAGAGACATTCTTCCTTTGATTGTCACAGTCAATTTAATTTTAGGAGTAGATTTCTTGGAGCGAGCAGATGAATTGAAAGATCTTTTCTTCTTTGATGTTACTTTTTTCCTGCTAGTGAATGCTATATCATCATTTAATGCTGCTGCGACAGCTGTTTTAGAATGCTTGGAATACAGCACTGCCTCTATGTTGTTTGTGTTGGTTGTAGAGCGTTTCTTTTTAAGAGGAGAGGAGGTTTTGGGCTGGATTTGCTTCTGTGGCTCAACCGAACGTTTTGGTGTTTTGTGGTCCTGTTTTTGTGTAATGGGTATCGGTTTTTTTTGTGGCGTTTGATCAATTTGAATTTGTATAGGTGTACTCGTTGAATCATTTTTCAAAGACTCTAAGGATTTTGCATTCTTTAAAGCGGCGATCCTAGCCTTTTGTTCGTTTTTTGTTAGTTGAGTTCGGTTTCTACTATCATTTTGTGAGTCAGAGGATGGGTATTGATTCTTTGCGCTCCTCTTGGTGACAACAGTTGTAGATCTTCCTCCTGCTCCTTGCCTTGCACTACTGCCTCCTATCGTTCCTCTTGTTCGGCTTCCTACAAACTGCTTTATTGCTCTTCCGCTTATAGCATCTTTGCTGCTAGCGCTGGAAGAAAGGCTGAGTTTCTTTCTGGTTGAAAGTTTTATTGTGCCTTTTGTAACTCTAGAGTCAGCTCCTTTAGAGCCATTTTTATCAATATCCATATTAGTCCAACCAACCCATTTTAGAACGTGCAGACATTATTAGACTGTCTACTAGCTTTTTTTCTGATTCTAGCTTAGGATATAAATCAATAAGTTCATCTCTAGATAAATCAGCGAAATCTTTGAGAGTTATTATGCCTTGTTCTCCTAAGGCAAATATCATTTCATTTTCTTGATCCCCAACTAAATCAATAAGATCTTTTTCCATGCCAAGTGATTCTATTTGCGATTGCAATGTTTCTCGCTGTTCAATAATATATGCTGATGCTCTTTCTATTATTTCATTAGCTATTTCATCGTCGAAGCCTTCTATTGAAGAGAGATCTGTTATATCTGCTTGAGCAACATCTTCAACTTTCATAAAATTTTCTGTGACAAGAAGTTGGGCAATAACACTTTCGACATCAAGGGCGTTCTTGAACATTTCAGTTGTTTCATTAAACTCTCTTAGACGTTTCTCGGAAGCGTCAGCATCACCCATAACATCAAGCTTCCATCCAATTAAAGAAGAAGCAAGTCTAACGTTCTGACCTTTGCGCCCTATAGCCAAACTAAGTTGCTCTTCTGGAACCACTACTTCCATCTTGCTAGAGTCTGTGTCAACAATAACTCTTATAACTTCAGCTGGTGACATCGCATTGACAGCAAAGGTTGCAGGATCAGATGAATGCTCAACAATGTCTATTTTTTCTCCTTTGACCTCTGATATAATGGATTGTATTCTAGCTCCCCTTATACCTATACATGATCCCACTGGGTCTATGTTTTTATCTGTAGACCTAACAGCAACTTTTGACCTTGAGCCTGGGTCTCTAGCAACCCCAACAAGCTCCACTATTCCATCTGTGATTTCGGGGATGGATTCCTTAAACATTCCTAGAAGGAAGTTTGGATGGGTTCTGGATACTAATATCTGGTGTCCCTTTGTTTTGTTTTCTACGCTCTCGATATATACCTTGCATTGATCTCCTTTTCTTATCACTTCCCCGTTAATGGTGTTTCGTATAGGCAAGCATGCAGAAGACCCACCTATCTCGACTATTATTGAATGTAGGTCAACTTTTTGAACAATTGATATCATGATTTCTCCAACTCGATCTTTGAAATTTTCATACTTGTTGAGTCTGTCAATTTCCTTCATCTTGGAATACATGATATTTCTTGCATTTCTCATTGATGAATTGTTGATGGCAAAATTAGGTAGTTTTTCTTTTATTATTTCTCCAATTTTGGCATCAGGTGATATAGATACTGCTTGGGATAGTTTGATTGTAGGAAGATGAATGTTTTGTTTGGAAACATCTGTGTTCGAAAACTGGCTTGATTCTGCATCATCTGTCTTTAAGGAATGGTTTGCATTCGAGGATTCATCTCCTATCACAATCAATTTCCTGAAACAGCAAACAGAGCCTGTTTTTTGATCTATTTCGGCACAAACATTCTTTAAGCCATATTGCCTATTCGCAAGTTCGGAAATCACGTGCTGTACAACTTCGGTAACAGTTTTCACTGGGATTCCTTTTATTTCGGATTCCTCGTGAATTGTGCGCAATAGCTCCAAATTGGCTAAAGACTTTGTATTGTTTACATTCATATTAAGAAAAATGTTGTCTAAGAGCACATTATATTTTATATTACCTTATCAAGCAACCTACACATTTAAATAAACGGCCGATTATGTTTTTTTATCCATCTAATATCGTTTGAAAATAGCTTTCTTATGTCAGTCAAGCCATATTTTATCATTATCAATCTTTCTACACCAATTCCAAAAGCAAAACCAGACTTGTTTTTTATGTTTACGTTTTGGAATACTCTAGAATGCACTAAGCCACATCCGAGTATTTCTATCCATCCAGTTGTACCTTTTATATCGACTTCTGCAGATGGTTCTGTAAAGGGAAAAAAGCTTGGCCTAAACCTTGTTTCTACTTTTCCAAAAAATTTATCAAGAAAATTGTTTATACAGTATTTGAGATGGGAAAATTTGATTTCATCTCCTACGCACAATCCTTCTATTTGATGAAACATTGGAACATGTGTTGCGTCCCAATCTTTTCTATAAACCTTGCCTGTGGAAAATATTTTCATAGACCCTTTTGTCTTTTCCATTTCACGTATTTGGACTGATGAAGTATGTGTTCTTAGTAGCCCACCGCTTTTTAGATAGAAAGTGTCTTGCATTTCCCTAGCTGGGTGATGAGGTGGGCTGTTTAGAGCGTCAAAAACATAAAATTCGTTTTCTATTTCAGGGCCAATGGCTTCGTGAAAGCCCATTGAAGATAGTATGGTGGAACATTCCTTTATAACTCTACTGATCAAATGAGGTCCAGCTGAGAGAGTTTGGTTTCTGTGAGGCAGAGATAAGTCTTGGTGTTCTGATTCTAGTTTTCTGGCAAGATTTTGCTTTGTTATTAGGTCTTTGGTTGATTTTATAATTTGACGTGCTTCTTTTAATTTTGAATTTAAAAGCTGACCCAACCTCTTTTTTTCAACTGGATCGAAGATGTTTTTGAGCTTTGAAAACTCCAGAGTAATGAAACCCTTTTTGCCAACGTAGCGAGACTCAATTTCAGCAAGAAGATCAAGAGAGTTTACATCTTTGAGTTCGTTGCTTAATTCCTCAAGCATTGATAGCAGATTTTGCTTTTTGGGCTATTAAATCAAAAGACTCGGAATGCCTTATGGCCAGCTCAGATAGCATTTTGCGGTTAAGATCTATCCCAGCAACTCTTGCTCCATTGATGAAAGAGGAATAGGTCATTCCGTGAGCTCGTGCAGCAGCATTTATGCGTTGGATCCATAGTGATCTGAGATCGCGCTTCCTGTTTTTTCGATCCCTGTATGCGTATTGCCAAGACTTCTCGAGTCGCTGGAGTGCTATCCTGTAGCAGTTTTTAGCTCTCCCTCGAAATCCTTTGGACAAGCTTATGACTTTTTTGTGACGGGCCCTTGTAGTGACGCCACGTTTTACTCTAGACATATTAAATCACCTCAAAAAGTTAGATATTATTGGGAAGATATTTCTTTACAATGTTTGCAGAGGTTTTGCACAAAACCTTTGTACCCCGGTTGTTTCTCAAACTGCGGCTACTGCGTTTGATCATTCCGTGACGCTTTCCTGTGCTGGCAGATCGAACTTTTCCTCCGGCAAAGATTTTAAAGCGCTTTGAAGCTCCGGAATTGTTTTTCATCTTAGGCATGGCGAACGAATAAAAACTGACTTCAGGAGTATACCATATATCACTTGAGCCTACAATAGTGTTTAATGTTTTGTTTGGTTTTTTGTTTCATGTTTATAATTTATGACACTTTTTAGACACATGGATATAGAGATCGTTTAACTTTCACATTGCTTATTTTGTGTTTGATCCGCTATATGCAACAAATGCTCTTTTTACTAGGCCGTGCTTGGAAATTCTCTCACCAATTTCACTCTGCTCTTCCTGCATTTGTGATATAAGTTTTGAAATTTTGTTTCTGAGAGATTTGATTGAATCAGAAACATAAAAAGCTTTTTGTGAGGGCAAGGACTTCACTTGTTGGCATAAGCTGAACACATATTGTTCGAGTCCATCTGTATCTTTATTTTTAAAGCAAGAATCTATCTTGGTGGAAACAAACTCTATTTCTTGTTTGATTTTATTTAATTCATTATCTTTCATTTTTTTGACTCCCATGATTGTGAGTTTACGACAAAACATCCAAATTCAGATTTTGAAGCATTTTTTAGTATCAAGTCTTGAGATTGTTTGGAAGATTTATCGTGTCTTAACGATTCATGATCGACTATATTTTGTGGTGTTAAATTTGATTGTTCTATCTTATAGTTGTCAATTTTTGAAAACCAATCATATATTTTGTGTATATGCTCTGAAAAAGATTCAATTTCTTTTTGGGACAAGTCGATCTGGGAAAGATCTGATAGTCGTTTTGTTGATTTGATGAAGTCCATTAGTAAATTAATACAAAATAAATAACTTCTATTATACTAACAGCATATGTTTATAAATTCAAGTCACTTCATAATATTATTCTAATGCATTGACGCTTCACATGTTTGTGAAAATCAATTTAATATTTTATAAATCACGATTCTATGTACTAAATTTTTGAGAAATTTTAAGTACTATTTCTAGCTTTTAAAAATGCATGCCCATGATTGATTAATTTTAATGCTCCAAGATTACTTTCTTTGAGTCTTATGAAAAAATTGAAATCATTTTCACTAACTATTTCTATAGGGATGAAATGTACTTCATCAAATTTTTTCAAAATCTTTATTCCAATTGATCCATTTTCTCCTAAACCTAGAGATGTTTTAGGTATTACGTATACATCTTTTGCATTGTAAAACAAAAGCACTTCAACAGCTGTACCTATTGGATGATTGAGAGTGTTCGCTATAGGTTCTATTTCTACTTCGTATGTATGGTTTTTTGATATCATTTGTATATGTATTAGTTTACCATCAATAATCTCGTTATTTTTAATATGTATTTCGGATTTTGAGCCGACATTTAATTTTAATTTTTGCAACAATGATTCACCAACATGAGATTTCACTGTATGACCTTTTTCTGGTAAAATTGTAGCAATTTCTGTGTTTTTTGCCTTTACTATATCACCTTGCCTTACTCCAATTGTTTGTATCACGCCAGCAACATTAGATTTAATATTATGATTTTCTATATTTTCCTGTTCTTGAATTAGATCAATATGAGCTTTTTTTAATTCATATTCAGCATCTAGTAGATCTGATTTAGAAGAGTATTTATCGCTATACAATGCCTTTGTTTTTTCATATTTCAATTCCTGATTCTTGACTTTGAGCTGAGCTGCTTCAAGCTTAGAAGACCCTAGAGGAGTTTCTAGTTTCAGTATTGTTTCATTCTTTTTTATTTGTTCTCCTTCTCTTTTTTCTATTGATAGTACTTTAGCGTCTAACATTGAAAGAATGTTGATAGAGTCTTTGTTTTGTAATATTCCAGGAAATTGATGATATAATTCTATGTTTTGTGGTTCTATAGATAAAACTTGAAAGTTGAATTCTTGTTGAACATCATTACTTTCATCATTGTATTCCTTAGTGATGAACAATCCAGACAACATCCAAATCGATAAGATTAATGCTGTGGATATTATTGTTATCTTATAGTTTATAATCATATGATACCTAATATTGTAAAAAACAAGATATAAATCTTGTATAATATATATATAACTTTGTCGCAAACATATTGTATATCATGCGATTATAAAAGATATGAGTTTAGAAGTTGTGTTAAGTCTTTTTTAAAATCTTTGTTTTTTACATGTTATGTATATATGGTTATCGGACTTTAAATATAATTCTAACTTGAAATCATTATGAATCGCAAAAAGATGGCAAATGTGAGGTATTATGTTATGTATATTTAAAGATTTGTTTTTCCCGTGAAAAGTGTCTTGTGTGATTTTTGCTTTGTTGTTGATATCGCCTAAGATTACAATCTTTATCAAATTTTTACCTGTTTCAATTGAAATTTCACCTTTGGATTTCAATATCCCCGATGCAATAAAAATCAAAAACAAAAGCATTTTGTGTTCTTTTTGAGAAGAGCTGGTATATGAATTGTCAATGAAATTTAGTGATATTTCTTTGTTTCTTGCGTCTAAATATTTTTTGAACATTGTTATGTGATTTTCTGTGATTTCCGGATCTGTGAATATATTTCGCAGTAATTTGATGTGATTGATCATATCATTGCATGCTTCTTTTAATTCTGTTTCTTTTTCTGTTTCTTCTGCTATCAAAGAGATTATATTCGCAGAATTTCCTAAATCATGAAATATTTTCTCCGATAATAGATCTACTAATTGCAAATGAGATGCATTAATTGTTTTATCGTTCATTTGTGCTCCAAAGATATTCTTTTTTTTGAATTTATCATTATTCAAATTTGAAGAAATTTTATTGTTAATTCTTATGACCTATATAGTCAATAGGTGTGTATCGTGAATTTTTAAACAAATAACTATTATTGTAGCTATCATTAATAATCATTTCATGAATATTGAGCTGATTAGATCGTTTTAATTGTGTTTATTAATTGATTGATAAAATTTATTTTTTGTTTTTTGATTCCAAAACTTGAATAATGTCTAGTTTGTTCAGTTGTTAAATAAATTGATTCGTGATCTATTATATCAGTAATATGTTTGGGTATATAAAAAAGCATACGATTTAATTGATTTTTATCATTTGTTTTGTTTGATGAAGTTTTAGCCATAGCAAGTGATTTGTTTTGAAAAATTTCTTCATGCTTGATATATTTAAATATGATTTCTTCTAATATTTCTATTGATTATGCTTCTTTGCATCTACCTAATGGAGAAACCAAAATTTTTTCTGATGTTTCATCTTTACATCAAATCAAGGATTATCTTCCTAATGATATTAAGATAGTATTTCCGGGCCGTTTTCAGCCAATGCATATAGGTCATACAAGTTTTTTTTATTTGATTTCTGAGTTTTTGCAGAAAAAGATATTTATATGTATAGGATCTACTAATAAAAATGGTCTTTTCTATGATCCCTACAACAATCCTTTGTATCATAATGTTATTGAGGCAAATTGGCGTAGAGTTTTGTACAATGATCAAGATAGATGCTCAGGAATTATCAAAAAAAAAGATATAGAAGACACTAAAGTGTGGTCCAGAGATATTGTTGAGACCTTAGACTCTCCTGTGTGCATATGCCTTTTAGACAAAAAAGCAAGTTACAATAACAATCTTGTTCCTGAAATGTCAAATATTGTAACAGATATGTCATGTAATACTTATGTTCTTTTAATAAGAAGCGGTAATTTTCATAAAATACATTCTTCTAACCTTAGATCCATGAGATTAAAAGATATTATACAACAAGGTTATTGTGTGCCAATGTTAAATGTTTTAATTAGCGAAATAGAGAGCGCCAGATACACTCTTTTAAAATACATTTGGATTAATTATTTTGATCCTTCTTTTTTAGATTTGTCTTTGTCTAAGATCAAAAATGATTTGGGTGTTAAGTATATGAATTCCGTAGGAAATTTTTTGGATGCTCAGGGTGCTCAAAATTTTAAAATTCAGGGTTTGGCTAATGTTGTGAAAAGTGTTTTAAATGAATATAGAGCAAATTTTATCTCCAAATAAAGCTTCTATATATAATTACTTTTTGGTTGACTTGCAGACCCTCGATGCTATATTAGGCATTTATTAGGGAGTGTTATATGTCTTTACAAGCTTTGCATACAGCCGCTACCGGTATGGTTGCTCAGGATTATACAATTGATTTGATTTCTAATAATATATCTAACTTAAATACTCCAGGATTTAAAAAGCAAGTTGGTGAGTTCCAAGATTTGATGTATGTTGATAATTCTCGAGTTGGTCACTACCCTAGCGCTGATGCTAGTTCTCCTATTCCTTGTGCTTCACAAATTGGATTAGGTGTAAAATTAGCATCTGTCAATTCTATTCACACTCAGGGTTTTTTGCAAAAATCTGATGACCCCTTAAGCGTTGCTATAAATGGTGCTGGATATTTGATGATTGAGATGCCTAATGGTGATAGAAAGTACACAAGATCCGGATCTCTTGCTAAGAATTTAGATGGTCAAATTACTACTTCATCGGGTTATGTTTTATCTCCAGGATTTAATATTCCAGAAGATGCTTTATCTGTAAGCATATCATATGATGGACAAATTGAAGTTGTTGTTAGTGGTCAAACTGAACCTACTGTTCTAGGGCAAATCGAGTTGGCAAGATTTGTGAATGAAGACGGCTTGAAGAGGATAGGGCAGAACTTGCTTGAGGAGACTTCTTCTTCTGGCTCACCTATAGTTTCAATTCCAGGTGAAGAAGGAGCTGGTTTTATTACTCAATATTATTTGGAATCAAGTAACGTTGAACCTGTTTCAGAAATGATTGGTCTTATAAGAGCACAACGGACATATGAAATGTTGTCCAAAATATTACAATCTATATCAGAGAACTGGAAAGTGGTTAATAATGCTTCTTCTTCATAATAGTAAGTTGTTTGTAAAAAACCAGAAATTTGTGATAATTTTAAAAATCTTGCTATTTCTTTTTATTGTCATGAATTTTTCTCAATCTAATGCATCAAATCAATTTCCTGTTTTGAATCATGATGTGACCAAAGGAGAAATAATAAAAGCAGAAGATGTTGTTTACTTAAGCATTGAAAGGCATTCTGGAACTGCAATAAGAGATTCTAGTTGGCTGATTGGAAAGCAAGCAAGAACAAATATAAAAGCTTGGAAAGTGCTAAATTTCAATCAACTGCAGATGCCTTTGCTTGTTAAAAAAAATGATGTTGTAGAAGTTTTATATAAATCCAGTAATATAAACATTAAAACCAAGGGAGTTGCTTTAGAGAATGGCTCTTTGGAAAAAGTTATAAAATTACGTAATATTAATAGCAATAAAGACTTCTATGGCACAGTAGCTTTTGAAGGTGTTGTTGTTGCTCAATAAAATTGTTTCATATTGTTTTTATATGGAGGTTGGTTTAGATGTTAAATTGTATTGAATCTAATGGTAGAAGTTAGTATATGAATAAAAAACCTTTTATTTGTACAAAAATGCTGTTTTATAATTTTCTATAGTATTTAAAATCTATATTTCTGGCTGTAAATTTTTATAGACTGTGTTATGATCTGAAACAAGTTTTTTAGGTTTTGAAATGAAGTTTTCAAATGTAACACAACGACCAATCACTGAATTTGGTCAAGCCGTGTTAGAGGATAGATATTTTCTTAAGGGTGAAGATTACGATTCTATGATTCGTAGAGTTGCTAGTTATTATGGGGATGACAAACAGCATTCTCAAAGATTATACGAATATATCTCTAATTTATGGTTTATGCCTTCAACCCCAATCTTAAGTAATGGAGGCACAGAAAGAGGTTTGCCAATATCATGTTTCCTTAATGAAACTAGTGACAGCCTCGAGGGAATAGTAAGCCTTTGGGATGAAAACGTTTGGCTTTCTGCTAGAGGCGGGGGAATAGGTAGTTATTGGGGTAATTTGCGTTCTATTGGACAGCCTGTTAGAGACAGCGGTAAAACCAGCGGTATAATACCTTTTATTTCTGTCCAGAATGCAATAACTTTAGCTGTGTCTCAAGGTTCATTGCGCAGAGGTAGTGCTGCTGTATATTTGTCTGTCAACCATCCTGAGATATTTGAATTTCTTGAGATTAGAAAACCTACGGGAGGAGATCCATCCAGAAAATCTCTAAATTTACATCATGCAGTAGTTGTGTCAGATTCTTTCATGAATGCCGTTGAAGAAAATGCAGATTGGGATTTGGTTGATCCTAAAAATTCTGAGATTATAGAGACTGTCTCTGCTCGTGATTTATGGATAAAAATACTAACCTTAAGGCTTGAAACAGGTGAGCCTTATATTATGTTTTCTGATGCTACAAATAATAATGTTCCAGCTTTATATAAAACATTAGGCCACAAAGTCAAAACTTCTAATTTATGTAGCGAAATAATGCTAACTACTGGACCAGATTTTTTTGGTAGATCTAGGACTGCGGTATGCTGTCTTTCTTCTGTGAATTTGAAATATTATGATGAATGGGAAGATCAAGATGATTTTATATTTGATGTAATGAGGTTTCTTGATAATGTTTTACAAGATTTTATAAACAAAGCTCCATCACAATTTGAAAGAGCTAAGTATTCAGCAATGAGAGAACGTAGTGTTGGTTTGGGAGTGATGGGTTTTCATTCCATTTTACAAAAGCGTTCTATTCCATTTGAATCTGCGGTAGCTAAAGCTTTGAATATTGAAATTTTTCAACATATAAAGAAAAAAGCTGATTCTGCTTCTAAAGACATTGCTAAAAAGAAAGGTTCTTGTCCTGATGCTGAATATTGTGGAGTCACCGAAAGGTTTACTAATAAAATTGCAATTGCTCCTACTGCTTCCATTTCTATTATTGCTGGAGAAGCGTCTCCGGGTATAGAGCCATATGTTGCTAATGTTTTCAATCATAAGACTCTTAGTGGGTCATTTGTGGTTAGAAATGAATTTTTAGTCAAAACATTAGAAAAAAAGGGTAAGAATTCAGAAGAAGTTTGGTCTTCTATTTTGAGTAAAGGCGGTTCAGTGCAGCATTTAGATTTTCTTGACGAGAATGAGAAATTAGTATTCAAGACTGCTGCAGAAATAGATCAGCTTTGGGTAATAGAGCATGCCGCCGATAGGACTCCTTATGTATGTCAATCTCAATCCCTCAACATATTCATTCCTCCAGATATTTATAAAAAGGATTTACATAATATACATGTAACAGCTTGGAAAAAAGGTATCAAAAGTCTTTATTATTGTAGATCTCTTTCAATACAGCGAGCTCATAATGTTTCCAATTCTTTAGATAAAGATTGTCTTTCCTGCCAATAGTTTTTTGTTGTTAGGATATCTTATAATAAATTCACAACTTTTTGTTTATATAGAAAAGTTGTGTTATCTATATGTGAGTCTAATTATTTGTATCGCAAGTGTTAATTTTTCATTAGTTTGATATAAAATAATAAAGACATGATTCCTAAAATAAACCACATTATTGCATAGAAAATGTGATGATTGGCTGTAATGTTTATGTCTTTGTTTGGAGTGATGAAAGAATTATTTGAGTCTTGTGTTATATGTATTATATAAGGTTCCAATTTTATCCCAGATATTTCGGACATTCTATCTATATCGACATAAAACCAAATATTTTCTTTTTCTTGGTTGTCAACCAATGGAGTTTTATGAAATTTTGTCAACAAAGTGCCAATTAAATTCACTGTTTCGTTTTCTATGTTTTGCGAGAGTTTTGATTTTACTGTACCGCGATTCACTAATATATATTTTCCATCGATCATTATAGGAGTGAGGATATTGTATCCAAGTTGTCCGGCAAACAAATAAAAATTAATATCATTTTTATAGATTCCTGTGCAATATATTTTAGTGAAGTTATGTTTTTTTGTATTTAATGAAAAAAAATCCAAAGGTTCTTTTTTTTGTGTTGCAATTAGATCTAATTTGCTAGATAGTCTAGCACACTGCCAAGTGCTTAATAGAAAAGGTGATAATACAAGAAATAGACAAATAATTTTAATCATTGTTTGTTTTATTATAAAGATACGGAATTTGAGGTCGATTATAAATGAATTACTATAATAATGGTATCATGTGGGTAATAATAAATATTGTTGTATCTACACTTATGAATTCCTCTTCACGACTTTTGTTTGAAGAATATAATGTATCTGAATTACAGGTTATTTTCATGATATATTGTTTTACTGCGTCTGTATCATTATTGTATTTATTGTTTTCTCGTAAATCTATCAAGTTTAGTTTTATGAAATTACATTTTTTGCGTGCGTTTATATTTATTCTTGCACAGATTTTGATTTTATTGGCATATAACAGTCTTCCTTTTCCTCATGTTACTGCTTTGGGAGTAACTTATCCCCTAATTTCCACTGTGGGAGCTGCTTTCTTTTTGAAAGAAACTTTGAAAAAGTATAGATGGGTTTCGCTGTTTTTAGGCAGTATAGGATCTTTAGTAATAATAGGACCTGGTCATGATCATTTTTCTTTTGAAAGTTTTTATGTTCTATTAGCTGTAGTGTTTTGGGCAATAACCGATATTATAACAAAGGTGATATACTTCAGGCGTCAGGATAAAAATGAAGTTGCATATTTTTTTGTTTGTAATTTTATTATTTCTTCTTTAATGCTACTAATATTCCCTCAGTCACATAAATTATCTGAAGTTGTATATGAGCCTCGTTTTCTGTTGTTAATAAGTTTGATCGCTTTTCTATCTTATATTTTTATAATTAGCTTTTTTTGGTCTATTGAAAATATTGATGTTAGTAAAATAGTTCCTCTCTATTTTTTTAGTGTGGTACTTGGAAGTATTTTAGGATATCTTGTTTTTGACGAAATGATCAGGCTTAACACCGCTATAGGTATTGTTATAGTGCTGTTTGCTAATTTATATATGCTGTGGCGTGATGCCAGAGAATTTGAAAAGTTATCAAGTGAATGCGTAGAAGATAGCAACGACATGATTTAGATAGTTTTTGTTTTGTATCAAATTAGTCGTTTTTTCACGAGATTATACACTTATGATTTTCCTCTCTTTCAAGGAATGGTTTTAAATGCAATGATTTGTTGTCTTTTCCCGAATCTATAGTAGATAATTTTTTTTCGTACAGCAATTCGTAATCAGATATAAAGATTGTATGAGTGCGTGACTTGTTTTGTTTGTTTTGGATATTTTATAGTTTGTTGATTGATTGTTTTCTACCATATTCAGAGCAGATGAATTTCCTTTTCCAGGCTCTTCTGAATCAGATTCAGAAGATCTAATATTTAGGCGTGCTGGTAGAGAGTTGCTTGCAAAATCTTGCATGCTTTCTTCAATTGTTGTAGCTTTTGTTTCTGTATATTCTGTTCTCAATTTAAGATCAGCCATGGAATCTGTATTAATATTTTGATTCAATGATGAGATTTTATAATCATAAATTCTATATGTGTTTTTGGGATCGATTCCATTGTCTTGTTTTGCTGTATTTTCCTCCTCCTTTTTTGCCGATTTGGGTTCATATCTTAGTAATTCATCTTGCTCCGTTTCTGATGAGTAGGGATTTTCAAACACATCTTCTATTTCGTGCTTCATTTATCTCTTTTGTGATAAAAATACATTCGATTAAGTCTGCGGATACTTTGTTAGATTTTTTGTTATTACTCCTTTGCATAGCTGATTCTATAAATGACTTTAACAGGCTCTATATCTGGAAATAATTTTTTTGATATAAATCCACTGATTACCACTCTATGCAAAAGCTCGATACATTTCATACAGCTGGTTGAGCTCATGTCTATTATTAAGCAAATAACTTGGAATGGAGTGTTTTGTGTTTATTTTAGAATAAATTCATTCAATTTTTCTTTGAATTCATGGGATGATGTTATTCCCTGTATTAGTGCAGGCTCGCTGTGTGCGATTAATGTAAACGAAGCTATAAATCTGTTGTTATTATAGTTTAGAGTTTTTGCTTTTGTTTCAATGTTTGTCCCGATTGATTTTGATTTTATTTGCTTCCGCAATAACTTAATTTGACGTAATGCATCAATTGATGTGTTATGTTTCGTCATAGCTTTCTTCAAAATCTCTGCGTTTCTTTTATTTTCTCTAGATAGCATTTCATCTATGGCTATTGTTATTTTTATTGATAGCCCGTTATTTTGAATATATTTTGATCAACGGAGTTATTTCCCTACCACTATTAACTGCTTCATAGAACGCATGTTTTGTTTTTTTTTTGTTTCTAGTTTTTTTAGATTTTTCACATGTTTGCTAAAGGTATTTTTTATTTCTGGAAGTATGTTTTTGAGAGCTGAAGAATCTTTGTAAGTAATCTATATTTCTATAATTTTATCATAAATCTCAATCTCTGTTTCTGTGTCGGTGCTTTCTTCCTCTTTATATTGCGTTCCTGTGTTTTCTACAGTGTCATGATCTATATTTTTTTAAACATTTTGATTGTCTTGAATTACATTATAAAAATCTTCTATTTGACTTCTATATTCCTTGAATGATCTGTAATTCATAGTCAATTCGTTAGACATGGAGTGCTCTTCGAGCAATTAAACAAAATGGTCAAAATCTTTGAATGGAAAAATGCTATATAAATCAATTCCATAGATAATTGCCTGAGTTTTGATTTGATGTATTGTTGATGTTCTTGATTCTTTCACTAAAACCTCAACTCTTGCAGCGATGTAATTGGTATCTTCCATTTTAGGTTTTTTTTCTCTCCGAATCTATAGCAAGAGTCGCTGTTATCGGAAGAAGAAGTGCTTGATCTTGTAGAGGATGAAATTCATTCTCTTGAAACTTCTTCATGGAATTTGCTTTTTTTGTTTTTAAGCGAAAGTTGTATTTCTGTGGATTGGGTTATCAAACTTAGATCTCTTGTTTTATCACTTCCAATTGAAGTCAATGGATCAAGAGGGGTTTTTTCTTTTTTGGTGGAAATAGATTGTTCTATGTAATGAAAGTTTTTATGTGTCTTGTTGCCTTCAACTTATAATTTAGTTTTGTTTGGGAGTATTATTGTAACGTCTAAATCTTTTACTTTAAAAGCAAGTATTGATAAATTGATTTTAGCCAAGTCTTCATTCATTGTCTTGGTTTTTGCGTGGGGTTGGTATATTAGTAATTATATATTACATAAAAGAATATATGTTTTGCAAACAGAATAAATGGTTAATTTTTCAAACAATGAGGAATGGTTTATATTTTAGAAATCAATTAGATGGTGGGAGATACTGGATTCGAACCAGTGACCTCTTGCACGTCAAGCAAGCGCTCTAACCAACTGAGCTAATCACCCTATAGAGAATCTGAGGCCTAAGTAAGTTACGCAAACAGAGGTTGATATTGTAAACAATATTACTGCTATGGTCAATTCATTTATTTCAAATCCGTATACTAACAATTGATTGATTAGTGTTATAGTTGGTACCGATAATGGTGTTGTTATTATTGGGATTATTATATGAGAATTTTGTCTACCTAGCATGATTGAAGCACACATGCACCCTATGAAAGACATTAAAAGCATCCCTAATAATAATGTTAGAAATATGTTCGGAATGTTTTCTATTAAATCAAAAAAAACAATGCAAGAAATGATTGAAGTGCACGATATTGGAACTCCATAAATTACCCAATGTATAAAAATCTTTTTAAATATTGATATTATAGGTAGTTTGTTTATGATAAAAAGCTGTTCTAAGCAACCGTCTTGATGGTCTTCTTCAAATACATATATCCAGGAAAGATGTATGCATAAAATTGCAAGCAAAACTATTATTTCCGGACTATCGACTTTAATATTTGTTAAAGCAAGAGTTATTATCGAAACCAAGAAAAAAGAAATTATGGATGTTAGGTAACTGATATTAATATTTGACATTTGATACCGTTAGTTTTGATAAATTATACACTTGTAAATAAAATTTTAAATCAATTGTGGTAAATCTTAATAATATTTCTATTATGGTAATTTTGTGAATATTAATCGCTTTAGAAGAAAATCGGATGGAAAAATCTCTATTCCTGAGGGCTATACACCATCTGTCAACGAAACTTATATGTGTGCTTTGCATTTAGAGTATTTTAAAAGGAGATTGACAAAAATGAAACAGGGAATAATTGATTCTAACAGCATGGAAGCATTATCTGATATTCTTGTTTCTACTAATGAACGAGCTGCTGATGCTGCTGATATGGTGGCAATTGACAATAATGCTGAATTTGAAATTTCTCGATCAAGCGGTGATTTGAACCTTTTGCAAAATATTGATGAATCCTTGAAGCTGATTGATACAAAAGAATACGGTTTTTGCCAAGAGACTGGGCAAAAAATAGGTATAAAAAGAATGTTAGTTAACCCTGTTGCTAAGTTTTGTATAGAAATTCAAGAGGAAATGGACTTTATAAGTTCGAAACACAAGTTTAGTTTACAAAATAGAAGTGTTATTTAGAATAAAAAATATTACAACAAAATCTCTAAAGCAAGAACATTTACTTTAAAGATTTTTGCTGGCATGTAATAAGGCATTCTTGAATATTTGCAGTCCTGGTCCGCTATGCTCTTCTTTACCTGATTTGTAGCTTTTATTCCAATTTTCTAATTGGGTGAATAGCACTGCTCTTTCGGGGTGAGGCATCATGGCTAATATTCTCCCAGTTTGGTCGGATAGGGCAGCTATATCATTATCTGATCCATTTGGGTTGTTTGAATACTTCATTGCTATGCTCCAACCTTCTGGAATACTTGTTTTGATTTTAAATCTACCTTCTGCGTTAGCTATTGGAAGCTTTATGTTTTTTATTGAGTCTAACCAAACATTGTTTTTGCATTTTACTTCCAAATCTGTCCATGAACAATTGTATTGATGATCTGAATTATAAGTTACTATAACATCCTGTGTGGTTGACTTTAATATCACCTGACAACCATTGCATATTCCTATAACCATACCACCTTTTGATGCAAAATCTTGGATACTTGATTGAAGTTTTTGTTTTATTTTAATGGACAAAGCGTTTCCAGCTCCAGTATGGTCTCCATAAGAAAATCCACCAGGAAGAGCCAATATATCATGAGAAAACAACAAAGAGTCGTTTATTTCATTTACATGAGTTAGATTACAATTTACAGGAATTTGAAGTTCTTTTGCGGCCATTTCAAAGGCAAAAGATGTTTCTGATTCACAATTGATTCCAAGTCCAGATAATACAAGTATTTTTGGTTTTTTGGATTCGGTCATTTTGAGAGCTTTAATTTTAATAATATAAATTTGTATTGTATTTAACACATTATGATTTAACACATTATGATTTGTTTGGCAATACTATTTGTGTCTGAAAATTTTATTTCCAATATTTTTGTTATAAATTGTTGCAATGGGGATTATACCATAACTGTACTATATCTATTTATTGCTTCCCGTTTGTGTCTGCTTAAACAACTATATTAAACAATAAAATTTTCTTTCTCTGCTTTATGTTAAAAAAAATAGATTTTTTGGATTTTTTCTATATTTTTATGAAAAACCATTTTCCTGGTTGTAGTGAATTGTATAATTGGCATGTGTCTGTAATATGTAAATATCTAGAAGAGATCAAAGTCTGTAAAAAAAAAAGACTGATAATAAATATGCCGCCCAGACATATGAAATCTATGATTGTAAGTGTTGCGTGGCCGGCATGGTTATTGGGTCAGAACCCTCGCAATAATATAATTGTTGCCAGTTATTCTCAAAGGCTTAGTAGCAAACACTCTATAGATACAAGAAATATAATTAGGTCTAGCTGGTATAAAAACTTGTTTCCAGATGTAGAGATTGTTAGAGATCAAAACAGCAAATTGAAATTTAATACTACTTATAACGGATTTCGCATGGCTACTTCAATTGGGGGAACTCTTACAGGAGAAGGAGGAGACTTTCTTATATTAGACGATCCAATGACTCCTGCTCAAGCTGCAAGTGAAAAAGTCAGACAAAATATTATAGATTGGTATGAGCAAACCTTTGCAACAAGGTTAAATGATCGCAAATTAGGAGTTATAATTCTTGTTATGCACAGATTACATGTAAGTGATCTTTCTGGTTATCTAATTTCTAAGCCAAATAATTTATGGTCACATTTAAATATACCTTTCCAAGCAGAAGTTGATCAAGAGATTTATGACTTTGATCATAATGTTTTGTATTTCAGAAAAAAAGGGTCTTTTATATATGATAGTATGTTTGATTGTACTGCTGATTTGAAAAATGAATTAGGTTCTTATGCCTTTTCTGCACAATACCAGCAAAATCCTCTTCTTCTACAAAGTGGAATAATCAAGAAATCTTGGTTTAATCGATATTCCAATATTCCAAAAGAATGTTTTGTTATACAAAGCTGGGATACAGCAAGTTCAATCACAGGTGATTATACTGTATGTACAACTTGGGGACATTATAATAATAATTTTTACTTGATGGATGTAACAAGAGGTCAATGGGATTATATTGATTTGAGAAAAATGGTTTTAGCACAGTGGGGTAATTATTCTGCCAATATTGTACTTGTGGAAAATGCATCTAGTGGACAGCAAATCATACAAGATCTTAGAGCGACCTCTCAAGTTTCTATCGTCCCAATCACCAATAAAATTAGTAAAATGGCTAGATTGGAAAGAATTCTTCCTATAATAGAATCTGGGAGAGTATTTTTGCCAAATTTTAGTGAATGGATTACGGAATTTGAATGCGAAGTATTTTTATTCCCAAAATCTACAAATGATGATCAAATAGATAGCATGACCCAGTGTTTATATTGGGCAGATAACAGATATAAAAATAAAGTAGGTATACGTTTTCTGTAAAATGAATTTTGTTTTTTTTAGTGTGTTTGCTTTTAAGTTAAATAGCCAATTGCTAGGAGATGGGATTGACTAGTTCGTTTATTTTTACTCCAATACCATCTTCGGAAGAGACAAGTGTTCCTTTTGCAACAAGTACGTTACCAACATATAAATCTATGGGTTCAGATACTTTTCTATCTAAGGGAATCACTTCTCCGCTAGTGAAGTTTAGGATGTCTTGAATCAACATTTCTTTTTTACCAAGCACTACTGAAAGATTTAATTTTAGAGATTTTATGAGATTGTCTTTTAAAGTATTTTGCATATTCGTATTTTCATTTGATTTTTGAGAGTTGTTTGTTTCGTTTTTGTTAGACATATTAATTACCTATTCTAATATATATTTATTGACTACTTTAGAAAAACGCTGGTCACGAAGAGACAAATGCATGTCTAAGATGTTTTCTATAACGCTAATTTTATGTTGTAAAATAGTTTCAGCTATTCCTTCATCCCATTCTATTCTGCAGTCCATCTCTTCGAAGGTTTGGTCGAACTTGATTTCTATTTTAGAATCGGATTTGATTTCACGCAAGAAATCTTGTACGCATTCCTTCATTTTTCTATTGATGGTTACTACTATTCTAGGCTTCGTAGTTACATCGTCTATTATTTTACTCATAAAATTCTTAACAAAGTCTGCATTTGATATGTTTTTATTAGATAGTTTTTGCCCTATTGATAATGATAGCTTGATGATTGCATTTTTATAATTTTGTGTTCTTGTTTTGTTGTCTTTTCCTAAAGAAGCAAGAGTTTTTTGTATTTTATTGATGACACTTTTTCGATGACTTAGCTCTATTTCATTTTTGATTTTATTTGATAATTCTTTTATTGCTTTTTCATGCCCGTTTTTGAAAGCTATTTCGAGTTCTATTTTATGAGATTCTATCGTTATATATTTTGAAACATCGAATTTGGGCTTGATGTTTTCTTGTATGTTCTCATTAATTGTCTTGTTATGTTTTGGTTCTGTTTTAGGTGTTTTGAGTACTTTCTTCGTATTGAGAGTTGTGAATTGTTGCTGTTTTTTGACCTGAGTGTTAGTGCTTAGATCTATTGTTATACCTTCTTCATTGTTTTTAATTTTATGATTCAAGGATGTGAATTTTTTAGTATTGCTGTTCGTTGTTGCCATAGCTTGGTTGTATAGCACGATATCGGATTCTATTCAATGGTGTGTTCAATTAATGCCACAAAGTAATGCTGTATTTGTAATAAAAGAGGCACTAAATTGAGAGAATTTGTCAGTTTTTATGCTTTTCTATATTCTTTGGTGTTTTGGCTTTGAAACCATTTAAATAAACTACTTCAAAATTTGCTGTATTGGTATTATATAGTGAAAATAATTGCTCGTAATCAGACTTTTTTGCTGGTATATTTTTTGTATCAAGGAAATTGCTTTCTGCCATACCTCTTAGGTCTCTGATTAAATTATATACATTGCTGTATTCTATCAAAATTTCGTTTGAATCTGTTGAGCACATTGTAAATCCTGCGCTGCTCATTAATTTCCCTGCGTTTTTGACTTCAATGCATGGATACATTCTATTGATAGCTCTTTCTCCCCATAAGTTATAAGCGGCTTTTTTGAGATCTGATAAAGTAGATGGCCCAAAAACAGTCCCTATGAACATTCCTCCAGGCTTTAAAATTGATTGAATTTGTCTTATTGTAGATTGCAAGTTATTGATTGAATGCAAATTCATAAAGCTTAAAACTACATCAGTTGTGTTATGTTTTATTGGTATTTTTTCTTCGCAAGCAACCAAGGTATTGTTACTTTGTGAAGCAATTTGTGCCATTCCAAATGATATGTCTATCTGTATTAATGTTTTGTACTGAATGTAGTTTGACAAAACTTTAGAAACTTGACCAGTATGGCATCCTAGATCAACAACTATATCGAATTTCCCTTGGATTCTTTCTAGTCCAATTTCTATAATTCGTTTTTTCAAGAAAGAATACGATGTTTCAAATTGTTTCGCGTGCCTATCTCTTAGAATTTTTCTTGTTTTTTTATTAAATATAGTCATCATTTTATAGTTTTACATGCTCTATGTCATACATTTTGATTTTTTAGGAAAAATTAATGGCATAACTTATGCTAAAGAGTAAGTTTTTCTTACCCTTTGTGCAAACATTTTTGCTTGCTATTCTACATGTCTTTTGTAGGATTAAGTCGTTTTTTATTTCGTAATTCTGCAGGTAATTTATCTTCACTGTAAGACTTAATCTGAATGCTTGCTAAGGAATGGTAGATTTCTTGTGAATCGCTTTGTTTGTTTATATTTTTCACTACTTCCACACCCCCCCGGTTGAATATAGCAATTATCAACTCAACCGATCCATTGTGCACAAATCTTATATCTTGGCATGTGTCGCAAACTGATTTCCCAGTAGTAGTTACGTCTTCTATTATGATTACTGATTTGTTTTTTAGTGCGCTTTTAGTATGCCTAGAAATAGATATGGCCATTTTGCTATTACTGGTTGATGATTGTAATATTTCTGTATTGGAGGTTTTTGTTTGTATTTTATTTGCGTGTATGAAATTTATTTTCTTATATTTGGATAGATGGTTTAATTTTCTTATTTCTGCCGTCACGGAATTAAAAAAACCTTGAGAAAGGCATGAAGCAATAGGTGTTGCACTATCTGGCATCCCAAGAAAAACTGCTTCTTGTTCTAAGTTTTTTATGTTTTTCATGAAATTGGAAAAAATGATTGCACATGGAATAGCTATTTGAGTTATATGCAAGGAATGCTCTGGATCTCGCATGATTTGTGCACATTGTAGATACTGTTGAGAAAACATTCCAGATGATAATTTGAAGATAAAATCTGTTCCTGAATTTATAATGGTTCTTGACTGTTTAGCTAGTTGAAAAACTAGCAATTTATTTATTTGGCATGCCAATTTCTTCAATTTATCCATCTCATTCAGGTCATTTATGTCGTTTATTTGCTGATCATTAAGTAAGCATGAATTTAAAGAAGGAAGTAGAGTTTTAAGTTTTGTGCTTATTTTCACAATAGAATTTTGATTCTCTAGATTCAATTGTTCCTGATTGTGATGTATTTCTTCTGATGCAAGTTGAGTGACTTTGATTTGGATTATTTTTTTTAATAGATTGACGCTTTCCTTGATGTCTTCAAAGTCGTATTTCTTGTCGAGCTTGTTTTTTAGTAAATTTATTAAATCTCGATGTTCTGGCTGGAAATTTGATTGTTCTGAGGATAATGAAAGGTTGTTCATGTGGATGCTTCATAAAAACAAATAAAATGAATCTCTATGCTTAGTGATCATGAGTTTAGTTTTTTTGGATTATGAAGTCAATTCAGATTATATAGTGTATGAAACAGTATATATGTTATTTGCTGCAAATGGAAAAAATTTCTAGTTTGCAAGGCTTGAGAATATTTAAATGTTCTTATCTGATGTTTTTATCATAATATAAAAGAAAAATAATTGCATGTCTTCCTGCATGACTGTAGAATATAAAATATGTTTTATAATTTTATTGTTTGTTTTTTGAAGTGATTTTTGATTCCATACACCCTATACATAAAGCTGGTTATAAATATATAGCTGTAGCACTGTGTTCTTCTTCTGTTGCCTTTGCTTATTCTTGGGGTTTGGGTTCATTTTGCCTTTTGGCCACAATTGTTATGGCTTATTTTTTCAGAGATCCGCGAAGATCTTTCCCTAAGAACTTAGATTCTGTGATAATTTCTCCTGCAGATGGTATTATATCCAGCATAGAAACTGTTCCTTCTATACACGATCCCGAAATAAATGTGTTTAGA
Organism: Anaplasmataceae bacterium; assembly: GCA_965216745.1. Classification (GTDB taxonomy): domain Bacteria; phylum Pseudomonadota; class Alphaproteobacteria; order Rickettsiales; family Anaplasmataceae. Next base: position 420,564 of record OZ244191.1, read on the forward strand.
ATTGCAATTAGGATGACAATAATGGATGTTCATATTAACAGATGTCCAATGAATGGTCGTATTATAAAATCCAACTATTGCCCTGGACGAATAGTAGTGCCAGCTTCGGGAGGGTCTACTAGCAGGAATGAGAGAATGGAGCTTACTTTGGAGTCTAGCAGCGGCTACGTAACTTCTGTGGTTCAGATTGCAGGATTCATTGCGCGTAGAGTTGTATGTTATGTAGAGGATGGGGATTTCGTTCAAGCAGGATACCGTTTTGGTTTGATCAAATTTAGCAGTCGAGTTGATGTCTATCTTCCTTATGGTATTAGTCCACAAGTTCGCCCTGGTCAAACAATGGTTGGTGCTGAAACTATAATGGCTTATCTTCCTGAATCTCATGATGAATCTTTAAGATCTTCTATATCTTGTGATGATGATTCTGAAAACGATGACTTATTGCAAGAAAGTAACAACATATAACCATAAACCGAGTCTATGAGAATTAGTTTCTTGATTGATTTTATTGCTAAAATTCGGCTTTATTAATTAAATAGTTCAAGTTTGTTGCTTCTGCTTCCATAGATTATTAATATCTTTGCTGTATCATTTTAGCAGTTAATGTTTCTGTTATTATTTATATGTCTACGATCTATTCAGATTTTTCTATCATAGATGTTTCTAAACATTGCATTGAGTTTAAATGTTCTCCATTACAGTCTAAAGAATTTGTGTCACGTTTTTCTTTTTCGAATAACTCTGAAGTTTTTAAAACTGGAATATTTGATTCCGTGGTTAACATTACATTGCACGATTCAAGTATTGCTTTGATAAAAAAGAGTGGTTTTTTTTATCATGAAATAATAGATTTTATATCGGCATCTAAGCATGTATTAAATATTTCTGAAACAGCAAGAAATGATTTTCTATCAAAAAGTTTCGATATATTCAATCATGACCCTAACATGGGTGTATATGGATTCTATGAATCCAAAATATCCATTTGTCTTTCTATTGCAGATGAATGCTACATTGTTGATTTTCTGTTAAAATATATACAAAATGTAGAGAAAGAATTTTTTTCTGAGCTTGAACAAAAAGTATTTTCTTATTGTAACGATGGACTCCTTTTTTTAATCCCTTCTGAAAATACTGTTGAAAATATTGTTAGAACTTTGGTCGATTTATTGTTAAAATATGATTACATAGATAAATCCTGTTATACTAAATTAATTGAGAATTACTCTGGTTTGATATTGAAAAATATGCTTATTCTAGAGTTAGAGAGACTTAGTTCCGTTCTTAGCAGTCATAAATACACTTCGCTTCCAGAGTCATTTAAAGATGCTTATAATGTATTAAAGCATATAGAAGATATGTCTTCAGGAATGGAATACTCTAATAAAGATAGAAAAAGCTTAATATACAATTTACGTGAGGTTCAGAATAAATTGCGTGGATATCCTGAAATTTTTTTGCAAGGAATTTCTAGAATTACTAATTCTTTTGAAGAAATTGCAAGTTAATTCCTACATTTCAAAAGCATTTGACCTGAAAAGTTGATTTTATTGTTTTAGTATAGTTAATATTAACACATGAATACTGTTTCAGATACACAAAGAGATCTTCCTTATAATCTTGAGGCTGAGCAGCTTCTTTTGGGCTCAATGATAATAAACAATAATGTGTATTATATTATTGAAGAGATAATAAATACAGATTCATTTCATCTTGGTATACATAGAAAAATATTTGATGCCATTTGTGGTTTTAGAAACAGGGACATAGTTGCTACTCCTGTGACTTTGAAAAATATGCTTGAAGATCAATTAGCAGATGTTGGTGGTTCTGATTATCTTGTATTGCTTGCAAGTAAAGCTAGCATAGTCATTGATGTATTAAGTTTGGCTAAAATTATTTCCGAGCTTAGCCTTAGAAGAAAGCTCATCAAGATAGGCGAATCAATAGTAAACAATGCTTTTGATGATGTTTTGGAAATTGACCCTATTCAACAAATAGCTGAGGCTGAGAAGCATCTATATAACATTTCTCAGTACAATGATAAGGGTAGGGTTTTCACAATTGCTGAATCGGTTGATAAGGCTGTTAGTGATGCAAAAATTGCTGCTGATAACAAGGATTCTGTTATAGGTGTACCAACGGATTTTATTGATTTAGATAGATTGCTTGCTGGTCTTCATAAATCTGATTTAATTATCTTAGCAGCTAGACCTTCAATGGGGAAGACGGCATTATCTGTTAACATAGCTGTCAATGCTGCAAAACACTTTAAGCAAAAAGATTTGGGGTGTGTGGCTTTCTTTTCATTAGAAATGTCATCAGACCAGCTTGCGATGCGTATTTTATCTATGGAAACTGGTATTAATTCTTCTAAAATCAGGACCGGAATGATGAATTCTGAAGATTTTAAATCAATGATGAAGAGTGCGGGAGATATAAAAAAATTACCCATTATAATTGATGATACTGCGTCTTTATCCATAACTCATTTGCGTTCTAGGGTAAGAAGACTTTGTCGTGTTCATAATATAACTCTGGTTTTAATAGATTATCTTCAACTTTTACATGGTTCAAAGAAATATTCAGATAGCAATAGGGTGCAAGAAGTTTCGGAGGTTACTCAAGGGCTTAAATCTATAGCAAAGGAGATGTATGTCCCAGTTGTGGCGCTTTCTCAGTTGTCTCGTTCTGTGGAACAAAGAGATGATAAAAGACCTCAGTTGTCTGATCTTAGAGATTCAGGAAGTATTGAGCAAGATGCAGATGTGGTTATTTTTATATATAGAGAAGCTTATTATCTGATGCGTCAACAACCTGCTGAGGGCACTGATCAACATATCGAGTGGCAACATAAAATGGAAAAAGTTAGGAACAGATGTGATTTGATTGTTGCCAAGCAAAGGAATGGTCCAATTGGAAATGTAAAGCTTCACTTTGATATTAGTACTACAAGGTTTTCTAATATAGCTGAGTATTATAATTCATAATAAATCTTGGGTTTTATTTGTTGTGGCGCTTCAAGCTTCAAAATTAATTTTAAATTTATAAGTTCCTATTATCCTGGATTTTCACAAAAGATTTTCACTATCTTTCAACAAATGTTTAATTGATTTTTTTTTGCTATTAGAGACTTGCAAATAATTCAATGATTGTCCATTGGGAATGCCGGTTTATTGTTATGTTATGCGCTCGACATTTTATAAACGGAAATGTATATTTGAATAATGTTTGTAATTTCTTCTTTTTTATATGTATGCGATCTGTTGTAATTACTAAGCCAAAATCTGCTACATTTGCGGTATTGGATGTAGGTACGACTAAAGTTGTCTGTATAATAGCTAAGCGCAATGTCAATAACTCAATACAGGTTCTTGGTTTAAGCTATAAAGAGTCATATGGTATAAAAGGAGGCGCTATAATGAGCGTCAAAAATGCTAGTGCAAGTATAATTTCCGCTGTTGAAGAGGCTGAAAGATCTTCTGGACATAACATAGATCAAATTTACGTTTCTGTTGCTGGGTGCAATGTATGTTCAAGAATAATAGAGGCTACCGCTTTTGGTAGTAGTAGGAATATTTCTGCGAATGATGTACATAGAATGATATCTTCATCGATGGATAGGATAGAGGACGATAATGTTGTTATGCACAATATACCTATAGGTTATGTGCTAGATGAAATTGATGGCATTAGCAATCCTTTAGGGATGTATGGGTCTTCATTGCGCTCTAACATTAACTTTGTTACTGCTTCCAAAACTGCGTTGTTCAATCTGCAGCACTGCATAACTCAATGTCCCATGCATATGAATGGTGTGGGATTTTCTGCTTTTGCTTCTGGTTTGTCGTGCCTGGATGAAAGCGAGATGGATATTGGTTCTGTGATTCTAGATATAGGTGGTGGTACCACATCAATTGCTTTGTTTAGGAATGGTTCCTTGGTGTATGCTGATACGGTTCCTGTAGGAGGATTACATATTACAAAAGATATATCATGTGCCTTCAGTGTATCCACAGATATTGCAGAGAGATTGAAAAATATACATGGAGGAGCGGTTTTAACATCTTCTGATGTCAATGATTATATAGAGTTAGATGATAAAGATATAGATGCAAGACTTTCTAGATCTTCTTTAGTAGAAATAATTAGGCCACGAGTAGAAGAAATCATGGAAATGTCACTTGATAAACTCAAAGGAAAATCTTTTAGTAAAATGATCATTACTGGCGGCACTAGCCAGATTCACAATATTAAAGAATTGGCTGGTTATATGATGAATTGCCAAGTCAGGTTAGGAGTTCCCATAAAGCTAGAAGGAATAAAATCTGCTCCCCATCCTTCAATGTCAGCTGCTATAGGAATGGTGATTATGGTGGCTGACTCTTTTGACAATCCTCTTGCTTCTTCTCCCAAAAAAAAATACCTACATAAAATATTTGATTGGATGAGGATGAGTTGAATCTTTGTAATCGGAATAATGAAGCTATGTAACTCTTATTCATGGCATTTTTTGTTACGGTTGAAACTCTTTTTTTTTTGTTTCAATTTGATTTCCATGATTACATTTTATAAAATGCTGACATTTTTCTTTTTTGCATGATATATTGCAATGGATTGTAAATTGGGTGTAATATATGTCATATAGCTCTATTAAGGATCAGTTGACCTCATTGACTAGGTGCTGTTTATTTAAATTTAAAATGGGTGGCAGCTTGGGCCTAACTGAGTATCATAATAATATATACTTAGATGATCTGCTATACCATTCTGGTGCAGTATTAAGTACTAGTGCTGTTGAATTAGACGATTCCTTATCAGCAGATAATTTTGAAATTAGCGGTGCTTTGACTAGTGATTTTATTTCTCAGGAAGATTTGTTGGCAGGCAAATATGATTATTGTTATATAGAATTGTTTATGGTCGACTATAATGATAAAAGTTTGCGCTATCGTTTGTCTAGCGGTCATATTGGAAAAATCAGCATAAAAGATGGAGCTTTTAAGGCTGAAGTTAACAGTGTTGCCGCTAGCGCTGATAATTCAATAATTGAGATATTTAGTCCAACTTGTAGAGCGTCTTTTTGCGATGAAAGATGTAAATTGAATTCTGATGAATTTTCTTCCATAGGCAAAATCACTGAAATTATTGACGATAGATCCTTTGTGGATGTTTCTTGCAAAAGGCCCTTTGGGTATTATGAATATGGTAAGATAAAGTTTGATTCTGGCCGAAACAAAGGATTTGTGCTTGATGTTAGGAACAATATTGACAATCGTCTGTTTCTCTGTGTTAGTTCTCCATATGAAATGAAAATTGGAGATAAGTATACTATAACTGCTGGGTGTGATAAATTGTTTAAAACATGTAAGAATAAATTCAACAATGCTAAAAATTTCAGAGGAGAGCCTCATATTCCCAATGTGAAGCTTACTATAAATTGATTTCAGTTATCGCCTTATCTCAAATATTGTATTGACATTTTATGCTCTATTTTTTGATTTATTGAAGCTGAAATCATAAGTTGTGGATATGGATATAAATTCCGAAACGGTAATCTGCTCGGGTCGTTTGTCCATATACATGTCTATTTTTGATAATTCGTCTACGTTCATGATTTTTTTTAGAGAATTTTTGAGTGTTTTTCTTCTATGATTAAAGGTTGCATTTAATAATGCATCTAAAGATTTTTTGTGTTTTAGGCTAATTTCTGAAGTTTTTTTTGGTTTTATAATGATAACTGATGAATCTACTTTTGGAGGTGGGTTGAAAAATTCTGGTGTAACGTTGAAACGTGTTTTTATATCGGCTTTTATTTGGGCTAATATTGACATTCTTCCATATCTTTTTGTTCCGCTAGTGGCACACAACCTCAGGGCTACTTCTTTTTGTATCATGACTGTGATTTGGGCGATTCCACTTGTGTGTTCTAGCCATTTGAATATTAGTGGAATTGATATGTTATAAGGCAAGTTTGCTATTATATGTATTGGTTTATTCAACAGACTTGATTCGTCTATTTTCAAAGCATCTGCAAAGATTAGGTGGTATCTAGGGTCTTTTAATATGTTGTTGTGATAGTTTTTTAATGATCGGTCATATTCTATGGCTACAAGTTTTTGTACTTTTCTTTTTAGTATTTCTTTTGTTAAGTTGCCTTTGCCTGGTCCTATTTCTAGAACATTACATCCTTCCAAATTCCCGGCCTCGTCTATTATTTTATTTAATAGTGTTGTGCAAGATATAAAATGTTGACCTAGATTTCTTTGCTTATTCACGCAGCCTCTAAGTTTTTATAATTTGATTGTATCATAAATTAATTAGCCAAGCCATATAACACGGAATATTGTATGTACTTGTTAGTATAAGAAATTACTTGAACTTGCTTGTCAATATGCCTAAAATTAGCTGTAATTTAATTTAATTTCTGTGCTATAGGTTGTTAATGCGTAACTTTATATATAAATTGCTTAGAGGTTGTGACACTACAGGTTCTTCCTCTGTTTCTGTTAATCGTGCTTCAACTATTATTTTCCCTGATCATGAAGGTTTGGAATCAGCGAAGAAGGGAGAAAATTTCAACACGGGATTTTGTTTGCCTTGTTCGGATGCATCTTATGGAAGATCTTACAACACTACAAATTCATCATTAGCTCGATTAATTTCTGCCCTTGAGCATGATGCAGATGATTGTGATACCTTGTTATTTCCATCAGGTCTTTCTGCTATAACTATTTCACTCATGTCTTTATGTTCTCCTGGATCTCACATACTGGTTAGTGATTCTATATATAAATGCACTCGTAGGTTTATTATTTTACAACTATTTGAAATGGGTGTTTCTGCTACATTTTTTAAGAAAGAAGATGATTTGTCAAGCTTGATTCAATCAAACACTTCTGTGATATATATTGAGAGTCCTGGTTCTGTTACTTTCGAAATTTTAGATATACAGAAAATTGTTGAATTTGCTAAATCTAATTCTTTGATCAGTGTATGTGATAACACTTGGTCTAGTCCAATGTTTTTCCAGCCATTAAAGCATGGTATTGACTTATCTTTATGCTCCTTGACCAAGCATGTAAATGGTCATTCTGATGTAATGATGGGTTCTGCGACTGCAAGAGGAGATTTAAAGCAAAAGCTTCGTTATTTTCATCAATGCGTGGGAATTGCAGTATCTCCTGATGATAGTTTCTTAGTAAGTAGAGGAATAGCAACTCTTGAATGTCGATTTCACTTGCATTCCAAGTCATGTATTGAATTTATTAAATGGCTGAAAAATAGCTCATTGGTTGAAAAAGTTTTTCATTCTGGTGCCAATAGTCATCTTTGGAATAAGTATTTTGGGATAGAGAATGGATTAGTGAGCGTTCAGATGAGCCCAAAGTATAGTTACGATGATTTGAGATTTATGGTAAGCAATATGAAGGTTTTTAATGTAGGAGTGTCATGGGGTGGTTTTAATAGCCTAGTACATATTTATAGCTCTCAAAAAATATTTGATTCGCGATCTTATGAATATGATTACTCTGGTGTTCCAATTATGAGATTTTTCTGTGGATTGATTGACGTCAATGAGATGACAGAAGATTTTATTCAGTCTTACGCTAAAATGGCAGATAGATTTGAATCAAAATCTGTCAGATCTTTGGCCTAACATATTCCCCATATGTATACTATCAAATATATGATAAAAATGGGTGCAGAAAAGCTTAGAAGCTTTTCTGATACTGCTAATTTGGATAGTTCAATAATTGCTCAAAGCGTTTTAGGTGTGAGCGATTTGTATATTTTGTCTAATGCCGAGAAATTGATTTCTAATGCTCAATTAAAGCAATTTTTATCTCTTGTTAATGATAGAGTTATGGGTAAGCCAATTGCATACATAACCGGCAAAAAAGAGTTTTGGGGAATGGAGTTTTGTGTCAGTAGTGCAACATTGATTCCACGCCCCGATAGTGAAACAATAATATATGCTGTTCAAGATGGATTTTTACATAAAGATAGAGATTTGTTTCTGTTAGACGTTGGTTCTGGAAGTGGGTGCTTGTTATGTGCTGTTTTGTCTGAATATGTAAACGCCAATGGCGTTGGCCTAGAAAAAAGTCCAGAGGCTTGTCAGATTGCAACAAAAAATGTTTTGATGCAAGGTTTTTTCGATAGGGGGCGTGTTATCCAGTTTGATTGGAAAGCTCCCGATGCATTTGAATGTCTATGCCAAATTTTTGATTTGTCTTCAGTTGATTGTATAGTATGCAACCCTCCCTATGTTCTTTCGCGTGAATGCGACTTTATACCATTTGAGCCCAAACTGGCTTTAGATGGAGGTTCGAATGGGCTTGAGAATTATGAGATCATTGGTCGATTGTTTATGCCTTTTCTCAGAATTAATGGGTTTTTATTATATGAAGTGGGTATTGGCCAACATGAGTTCGTTAAAGATATATCACTAAGTTTGGGTTATTCTTTTGTTGATTTTTATACCGATCTGGCTGGGATAAAGCGTGTTGTTGGGTTGAGAAAGCCTTAACTTTGTTTTTTTTTATCCCTCTTTATTGATTTTTTTAATACCAATGTGCTATAATTACAATAGCTGATCTTTGTGAATAAGACTTTCTTGTGAAAACTCTTCCCATTGATTGAAGCCTAAAAATGATTCGTTCAATTTTTAAAATACCAAAAGAAATGACAACACAGCGCTTTTTTGGTAACTAGGGGTCATTCTTTTGTTGGTTTTTATACCTATCTAGCTAATGTGAAGAATATTGTTGGATTAATAAAGCTATATTTTTGTTTTTTTATGTCTCTTTGTTGATTTTTTAATAGCAATTTGATATAATTACTCTTAACGCTGTCTACCAACAAAAGCTTTCTTATAAAATTTGATTTACTCTTCCTATTGATTGAGGTCTAAAAATGTTTCCTTCAATTTTCCACAATTCGAGAACAATAGCAAACAAATCCTTTTCTACTAATACACTTGTGCGTTTTAGAGAAATTGATTCCATATCAAAACATTTCTATAAACACAAAAGATCGATTGAATCAACAGCCGTAACTCCACCAATCCCACAAATGTTCACAGCTAATCAAATTAGCCCCACAACATTGCATAGTGAAATTTCTTTTGTTAAAAAGAAATTATCACTCATCAGTGAAAAACAAATTAATACAGGAAGCGTTATTCCGGAAAAAAGCTCTTCTGAGCAAGCTTTTGATTCAGAAATATTGAAAGAAGTGAGTACAAAGGGTGTAGTTGAATCAATAAATCATCCAGTTGAGAGTCTAATCAACAAATCAAAACTAGGATCACATGTGAATTTTGTATCTGTTTCATCATCAAATAATGAAACTGGAGCAACTGGAGAATTTTATACTCAAAGTGGTTCAGGCTATATTACATCATATTCCAATGCAGGACATGGTAACAGTCAGGAGGAAGAAGGTCATGATCAACTTTCTAAAATTTCCGATGAGATTTCTAAGGTATCTGGTTCTGATAATGATAATGATAAAGATAAAGATAATTTGCATATAAGCCTTGACTCGATCAATTCTTCAACTCACCAATCAAAAGTAGAATCACATGTGAATTTTGTATCTGTTTCATCATCAAATAATGAAGCTGAGGCAATTGGAGCAACTGAAGCAATTGGAGAATCTGATACTCGAAGTGATTCAGGCTATACTACATCATATTCCAATGAAGGAAATGGTAACAGTCTGGAGGAAGAAGATAATGATCAACTTTCTAGAAATTACGATGAGATTTCTAAGGTATCTGGTTCTGATAAAGATAAAGATAATTTGGATATAATCCTTGACTCGATCAATTCTTCAACTCACCAATCAAAAGTAGAATCACCTGTGAATTTGGTGTCTGTTTCATCATCAAATAATGAAGCTGGAGCAACTACAGCAATTGGAGAATCTGATACTCGAAGTGATTCAGGCTATACTACATCATATTCCAATGCAGGACATGGTAACAGTCTGGAGGAAGAAGATAATGATCAACTTTCTAGAAATTACGATGAGATTTCTAAGGTATCTGGTTCTGATAAAGATAAAGATAATTTGGATATAATCCTTGACTCGATCAATTCTTCAACTCACCAATCAAAAGTAGAATCACCTGTGAATTTGGTGTCTGTTTCATCATCAAATAATGAAGCTGGAGCAACTACAGCAATTGGAGAATCTGATACTCGAAGTGATTCAGGCTATACTACATCATATTCCAATGAAGGACATGGTAACAGTCTGGAGGAAGAAGATAATGATATAATTTCCGATGAGATTTCTAATGTTTCTGTTTCATCATCAGATAATGAAGCTGGAGCAATTGGAGAATCTGATTCAAAACAAAATAATCCTGTAGAAGAGAGTTTATCCTTAAAAAGTACATTATTTCTCAAAATTTCGTTTCTAAAATTAGTATTATTACTTAAAAAGGACAAGAAGGTTTCTTCCAAAGATTTGGAAGAAGTGAGTAAAGAGGATGTAGTTGAATCAGTAAATTCTGGGTCTCATGAAGAATTAAATTTGAATTCTGATGCAAATCCACCTACGCGCTCATTTTCCGATGAGATTTCTAATGTTTCTGTTGCATCATCAGATAATGAAGCTGGAGAATCTGATACTCGAAGTGGTTATACATCAGATTCCAATGCAGGACATGGTAACATTCTGGCAAAAGAAGATAATGATATAAATTTCCATCAGATTTCTAAGGTATCTGGTTCATCATCAAATAATGAAACTGGAGCAACTGGAGCAATTGGAAAATCTGATACTCAAAGTGGTTCAGGCTATATTACATCATATTCCAATGAAGGACATGGTAACAGTCTGGAGGAAGAAGATAATGATATAATTTCCGATGAGATTTCTAAGGTATCTGGTTCTGATAATGATAATGATAAAGATAAAGATAATTTGCATATAAGCCTTGACTCGATCAATTCTTCAACTCACCAATCAAAAGTAGAATCACATGTGAATTTTGTATCTGTTTCATCATCAAATAATGAAGCTGAGGCAATTGGAGCAACTGAAGCAATTGGAGAATCTGATACTCGAAGTGATTCAGGCTATACTACATCATATTCCAATGAAGGAAATGGTAACAGTCTGGAGGAAGAAGATAATGATCAACTTTCTAGAAATTACGATGAGATTTCTAAGGTATCTGGTTCATCATCAAATAATGAAGCTGGAGCAATTGGAGAATCTGATTCAAAACAAAATAATCCTGTAGAAGAGAGTTTATCCTTAAAAAGTACATTATTTCTCAAAATTTCGTTTCTAAAATTAGTATTATTACTTAAAAAGGACAAGAAGGTTTCTTCCAAAGATTTGGAAGAAGTGAGTAAAGAGGATGTAGTTGAATCAGTAAATTCTGGGTCTCATGAAGAATTAAATTTGAATTCTGATGCAAATCCACCTACGCGCTCATTTTCCGATGAGATTTCTAATGTTTCTGTTGCATCATCAGATAATGAAGCTGGAGAATCTGATACTCGAAGTGGTTATACATCAGATTCCAATGCAGGACATGGTAACATTCTGGCAAAAGAAGATAATGATATAAATTTCCATCAGATTTCTAAGGTATCTGGTTCATCATCAAATAATGAAACTGGAGCAACTGGAGCAATTGGAAAATCTGATACTCAAAGTGGTTCAGGCTATATTACATCATATTCCAATGAAGGACATGGTAACAGTCTGGAGGAAGAAGATAATGATCAACTTTCTAAAATTTCCGATGAGATTTCTAAGGTATCTGTTTCATCATCAAATAATGGAACTGAAGCAACTACAGCAATTGGAGAATCTGATACTCGAAGTGGTTATACATCATATTCCAATGAAGGACATGGTAACAGTCTGGAGGAAGAAGATAATGATCAACTTTCTAGAAATTACGATCAGATTTCTAAGGTATCTGTTTCATCATCAAATAATGAAACTGGAGCAACTGGAGAATTTTATACTCAAAGTGATTCAGGCTATACTACATCATATTCCAATGAAGGACATGGTAACAGTCTGGAGGAAGAAGATAATGATCAACTTTCTAGAAATTCCGATGAGATTTTTAAGGTATCTGGTTCATCATCAAATAATGAAACTGAAGCAACTACAGCAATTGGAGAATCTGATACTCGAAGTGGTTATACATCAGATTCCAATGAAGGACATGGTAACAGTCTGGAGGAAGAAGATAATGATCAACTTTCTAGAAATTACGATCAGATTTCTAAGGTATCTGTTTCATCATCAAATAATGAAACTGGAGCAACTGGAGAATTTTATACTCAAAGTGATTCAGGCTATACTACATCATATTCCAATGAAGGAAATGGTAACAGTCTGGAGGAAGAAGATAATGATCAACTTTCTAGAAATTCCGATGAGATTTTTAAGGTATCTGGTTCATCATCAAATAATGAAACTGAAGCAACTACAGCAATTGGAGAATCTGATACTCGAAGTGGTTATACATCAGATTCCAATGAAGGAAATGGTAACAGTCTGGAGGAAGAAGATAATGATCAACTTTCTAGAAATTCCGATGAGATTTTTAAGGTATCTGGTTCATCATCAAATAATGAAACTGAAGCAACTACAGCAATTGGAGAATCTGATACTCGAAGTGGTTATACATCAGATTCCAATGAAGGACATGGTAACAGTCTGGAGGAAGAAGATAATGATCAACTTTCTAGAAATTACGATCAGATTTCTAAGGTATCTGTTTCATCATCAAATAATGAAACTGGAGCAACTGGAGAATTTTATACTCAAAGTGATTCAGGCTATACTACATCATATTCCAATGAAGGACATGGTAAAGATAATGATATAACTTCCGATGAGAGTTTTGTGATTTCTGGGTCTCATGAAGAATTAAATTTGAATTCTGATGCAAATCCACCTACGCGCTCATTTGAAAAATCATTGCATCCACAAATCTCATTGAGATCTACCATAAATTCAGGCCTTATATCACTTTCTTTGACTAAAAATAATGAAGGCTATGCAACTATTGATGAAGATGATGAAGGCTATGCAACTATTGATGAAGATGCAAATTCCGATCTGAATGAACTTATATCTGATGATGAAAGTAAGATTGATTCTTCTCTGATTGAATTGTTTGAATCAGTTCATAAATCTAGAATTATTTCTCCGATTTTTTATAAAAATGAGAGATTTCAAAGTGATCCTCAAATCTATACTGCAGAAATCTTTAGTCCTCAAAAAAATAATACATTACCACTTCCTTTAGACAACAAATTAGTTGCTAAAAATCCTGCTTTGAATGATTCTCCTGAAACTGGTGATAACCTCAAAGCTTCTGACAATGTGGATAGCACTCAATCTGTTCCATCTGAGAGTTTGAAAGGAATTAATAGAGAGAAAATTTCAGAGTTTCTTATACCTTATATTATTCTTGTAATTATTATTTTTACATCATCTCAAGGTGTTACTTTCATGATTTGTTATGACAAAGTAATGATCGCTCTTGCTGTCGGTGTTGTTGGGTCTGTTGTTTCTTGTTTTAGTGCTGTTATTTGGATTTCTCTATTGATATCAGAAGTTATGAGTGATGACCTTGAAGGTGTTGATTTAAATAATTCGTCACAATCTGAGGATCTTTTGGTTCCAAATAAAGCTCAGGATGTTTTGTTGGAAGATAAAAAAGATGTTTCAACTTTTACTGATGATATTAATGTTGTTAATGTTGTTAATGTTGTTAATTCTAAAAATCAAGAATATGATTCTCTAAATCAAGTGAATTAATATTCAATATACTTTTTCTTTGATCTATATTTAGTATTATGCTATTGTGATTTATATATATATATTCACAGTTATTTATGATACCTCGTTATTCAAGAAAAGAGATCAGTGAGATTTGGTCAGATCAATTCAAGTTTCAAACAATGCTAGACATTGAGATTGAGGCATGTAGGGCTTACCATTCAAATGGATTAATACCATCTTCTGCTATGAAAAATATAGAAGAAAGAGCTAATTTTAATATAGATCAAATTCTTGAAATAGAAGCTAGGACCAAGCATGATGTAATAGCGTTTTTAGAAAATGTTGAACAATATGTGGGCCCTGATGCAAGGTATATACATATGGGGATTACTAGTTCTGATATTAATGACACCACTTTTGCTGTTCAGCTAAAATTATCCTCTGATCTGATTATTTCGGGTCTAAAAGAATTGCTTTTTTCTTTGAAGAGACGCGCTTATGAATTTAAAGATGTACCTTGCATAGGTAGGACTCATGGAATGCATGCTGAGCCTATGACCTTTGGAGTAAAACTAGCTAGATTTTATGCTGAATTTAAGCGTAATTTGATACGCATGGAAGCAGCCAAACAAGAAATTTCAGTATGTTCTATATCTGGTCCAGTTGGTACTTTCTCTAGTATACAACCTTATGTGCAAGATTATGTTGCCAATTCTATGGGACTTGAAACCGATGTAATTTCATCACAAATTATATCCCGTGATCGTCATGCTGTTTTTTTCTCTACTCTCTCTATCATAGCATCTTCAGTTGAAAATCTTGCTGTAGAGATCAGAAATCTACAGAGAGTAGAGATTGCAGAGGCATCTGAATATTTCACAGAAGGACAAAAGGGTAGCTCCGCCATGCCACACAAACGTAATCCTATATTATCTGAGAATTTAACGGGTTTAGCCAGATTGATTCGGAGTACTTGTACTCCTGCTTTAGAAAATATGGTTTTATGGCATGAAAGAGATATATCTCATTCTTCTGTTGAAAGAGTTATTGCGCCGCAAGGTTGCATTCTGCTTGATTTTGCATTGCATCGACTTAATTATGTAATAAATACTTTGCAGATCAACGAACAAAACATGATGTATAATATTAAAAAATCAAGAGGTCTTGTATTCTCTCATAAAATACTTGTAGCATTGGTGAACGCAGGAATAAATCGAAGTGATGCTTATTTGTTAGTGCAAAGAAATGCCTTTAGAGTTCGAGATGAGGATATAGACTTTTTAACAGCACTGAAACAAGATTCAGAAGTTTCCAATATATTACCTGACCTGGAGAGAAATTTTCAATTAGATTTATATAATTCAAATATAGATCTCATTTTTGATAGAGTGTTTGTTGATTGAATAAAATTTCCTCAGTTGTTGTGTTTATAGTTTTGATCAAATTGATAAGATATAGTTTTGTCACATAAGGCAGCTAGTTTTCATCTTTTATTTTATCCAAATAAAAATTTATTATATAACTTTCTGCTGAAATACACTCACCTGAATGTAATTTGTTTGGCATTTCAAATTTTCCATAACCAACTCTTTTTAATTTATTTATGCTTAGTTTCATGAATTCCATACATTTTCTGATTTCTCTATTCTTTCCTTCTTTTAGCAACAAAAGCAGTGTTGCTTTTTTGCCTAAAATTCTCAGAATTTCCACTCCCATAGGTCTGTAATGTATGTTTTTAATCTTTAAACCTTGTTTCAATAAAGTTATTTTATCGGATATGCCTTCACCAAAGATGCTCACTTTATATTTTCTTATGATTTTGTTTTTTGGCATCATCAAATAATTTGCTAATTCCCCATTGTTTGTTAATAAAAGAAGCCCTGTTGTATTGTAATCTAGCCTACCTATAGGCACATAACCTTTTAATTTTTTTGGCAGTATTTGATAGATTGTTTTTCTACCGACAGGATCATTTGTGGTAGTTAATATTCCAGAAGGTTTGTTGAGAATATAAACTTGTGTGGGGAAATGATATACAGTACGGTTATTTATTGTTACATTAGATCCAGGAGTTATTATAAAATACGGCTCTAAAATTTTTTTGTTGTTTACTGCAACCAATCCAGACTTGATTAAATTGTCGGCATTTCTTCTAGAACAATATTCTGCTCTTGCTATATATTTATTTATGCGCACATTATATTTGCATCTTTAATATTTCGTTAATGCTTGATGTTAATTGATCACGAACGGTGATTAGCATTTTCAATCTTAGTTCTGCATCAGTTAAAGAAGTGACAAATTCTGATATATCTGTCTCATTGTTTATGGCTGCATGACCAAGGGTTTGGGACTTCTTGATAGATTTAGAGGTGGAATCTATATAAGAAGAAAATTGTTTCAGAGTGAGTCCTGTTAGATCATAGGAAGAATTTGATGATACTAGATCTATACTTTGGTTGAATGATCCGAGCTTGATTGAATTTAGTATTGGAATATTATACATAGAAAAATAGATTAATTGACAGATTTCTTTTTGACCTCTTCGGGGAAGAATTCAAAGCTTCCTTCTCCTCCATCAGATTCGGCAGATGAATCTGCTATATTGATGAAAGCTTGTAGGGCCATGTCAACAACTTCTTTCCTTGCGTTTGTGACAAAAAGATCTGTTGACTTGGATATTTTTTCTGAAGCCTCGGCTATCTTGGATTCAAAAAATCCCTCCATCTCCTTTTTTGTATTGGAAATTATTAGATTAGAATCCTGCTTTGCTTTTTCTATAATTTTATTGACTTCTTGAGGGAGTTCTTGGTTTTTTTTTATAAACTCAGATAATTCTTTAGAGGTGTTTTTGAGAATAAGCGCAGAATTTTCTATAGTATCTTTTGTCAAATCTGATTGTTTTTGCAAATAATTTTTTAACTGCAAAAAACCTCCAAAAGCAAAAAATGATATCAAAACGCAGAAAAAAGCTGAATTTATAACATATGTTAAATATTGCAAAATATACCTCAATCAATCATTTTTAAGATTGTATCATCTAGTTTTTGATTTGCAATGTTTGCTAGATTTTTGTTTCCAAACTTGTTGAAATAAATCATAGCAAGGCTTTTAGACATTGCTATCATGTCATCTCTAGAATTTTTGCGAAAAGATTTTAGTCTTACTGCCTGTTCTATATGCATGTCAATTATGGTAGATCTAGTTTTCTTTATATATTCGGATCTTATTTTAGAAGACTCAGAAGTGGAATCTTTTAATATCTTTGCAGCAAGTGTTTTTGCTTCTTCTATTGATTTTGCCCTAATTTGTTTTTGCATTTCCAATTCTTGTAAAGTATTTTTCAAGTCAGAATGTTGCTTGTCTATGAAAGATTTGCGTGACTTGAGTGTGGCAGACATTGAAGGATAAAAAATAAAAACAACAAAAGAATAAAGAGTTCCGAAGAAAATTATAAGCCAGAATATTTGAGAGGCATAAGTGGAAAAATCTAACTGGGGCACTACACTACGAATATGAATAATAAAGCAAGAACAAACGAAAAAAGTCCCATGGCTTCAGATAAAGCAGCGCCTGTGTATACATATTTCTTCATTTTCTCTTCTGCGCCAGGATTTCTAGCTATGCCTTCGAGCATTCTAGAAAATATGTTACTTACACCTAATGCAGCTCCTAGCATGCCAAAAACAGTAAGGCCTGCGCCTAGAAACTTAAAATCTCCATAGTCCATAAGAAACTCCCAATTAGAAACCAAATAAAATTTAAAATCAATGCTTGTGAAGTGAGTCGTTCAAATATACACATACAAGCACTGTAAATATATAAGACTGAAGTATAGCAATAAAGATCTCAAAAGCAATCAGGCAGCATACAAAAACAAATGGAACTATTGAAAAAAAGTTTCCTATTGATATCACAAATGCTGCTATAACATCTAATATTGTATGCCCTGCCACCATATTTGCTGTCAAACGTATTGCAAGGCTTACAGGACGAGATATATACGCAAAAAGCTCTATAAATATCATCATTGGGGCAAGCCACCAAGGTGTCCCATCAGGCAAGAATAGTCTAAAAAATCCTGCTTTTTGTGTTTTTATTCCTATAGCAGTTACCCATAAGAAGACAAATATAGACATAGCAAAGGTTACAGCTATGTGGCTTGTGACTGTAAATTTCATTGGTAAAGGTAGCATGCCACAAAGATTACAAAAGCATATGAATAGAAATATTGTGAATATTATTGGAAAATATTTTTTTCCTTCTTGTCCTGCATTGTCATTTATTATGTTCATCACGAAATTGTATATTATTTCAACAAAAGCTTGAAATTTTCCAGGAAACAAGCTTTTATTTCTTGTTCCGTAAAAAAGAAACAGCACTGCTGATATAACAGATAAGGCCATATATAGAGATGCATTGGTAAAATCTATATTAAGGTTCATGGCTTTTGGTAGACTGAATATTGTAAATATGTTAAACTGGTCCAGTGGGTTTTCAGACATTAAAGCTTGTTGTTATAAAAAACCTGATTATGTAATCCTAAAGACTTCAAGTCAATAGAAGATTGTCTGTGGGTTTGAATGTAATTGCAGCTCAAATGTATAATTTTTTAAAATTGGACACCAGAGTGCAAATTATATTTATAATTTCTGCTTTTGTGGTTTCAAATAAATTGAATCTTTAGATTGTTTCTATATCTATTAATCTGTATGTTAGGTTCAAATAAATTATCGTCCAATTTTAACTTAATGATAGTTTTTTTGAGCTTTACTTAATCATTAATAGTTGTGTTCTTGTGATGAAATACTATTGTTTGTAGTGATTTGGATACCCTATTTGTTGACTGTGTTTGATTTTTTTGTTTTTGATTGTTATGTTGTTTAGGCTTTTATACTTAATTTCTGTGGTTGTGTCTGTTCCAATTGCTGCTGTATCTTCTGGTTTGTTTTTAGATGATTCTAGCCCTAAGCTCGAGAGAGCAAGACCCCCCGCTGGTAGTTACTGTGGTGACTTGGATATAGTGAGGTGCGTTAGTGGTAAGAATTTTTCGTTTTTTCTAGAGCATGAATCAAATCATGATCAATATGTTGACAAAAATTTCAAACAAGAAAAATTTTCCAAGAAACACAAAGGCTATAGAAGTCATGATAATCAAAAAAATATGATTTCAAATAAAACTTCATCCAGTGAAACAGCAACAAAAAGTTCTTTGTTTTCTAAAAATTCTCAAACTCTGTTTTCTAATAATAAGTCTGATTATTTGATCAATAAAATTAATGTCGATTATTATGGTGCAAAAACAAAGGATCTTATCTCTAAGATTCGTTCTAAATATTCTAAAGGTCTTTTTCAGGGTTTAGGCAACTCATCTGATCCTATAGCAAAATCTACAATAAAAAATGCAAATAATCTATTTGGCGGCAAGCAAAAAACTCAAATTGATAACAAATAAAATTAATATATAATATGTAGTAGAATTTTTCTCATATGGTGAATCATCTGTTCAATGTTTTGGGATTATTCTTTTTTTGGAAAAATGAAAATAATGGTGTTCTGTTGTGTCTTGTGACGAAAAAGATAATGTTGTAACTTTTGGTTGTAGGCTGAATGCTTATGAGAGCGAATGTATAAGGAATATTTCTGACAATTGTTTACAGCAAAAGCCTATCATCATTAACACCTGTGCTGTCACCAATGAAGCAGAAAGACAGGTGATGCAGTTCATACGCAAGTCTAAAAAAGAATTTCCCGACAAGGAAATATTTGTTGTTGGGTGTGCTGTAGACATTGATCCTGAGAAATACATTAATATGAATGGTGTAACTAAAGTTATAGGAAATTCTCATAAATTAAAAAAATCCAGTTATATTTCAGATTCTGAAATCATTGTTGGTCCATCAAACTCTAATGATGACGCTATGCTTTCTAGATTTGTTGGAAAGACTAGAGCGTTTTTGAAAGTACAAGACGGCTGCAATCATAGCTGTACTTTTTGTGCAACTACAAAAGCTCGAGGCTCCAGCGTCTCTATACCTATATCAAAAATTGTGAGTCAAGCAAAACAAATGTTTGAAAATGGTCATAAAGAAATTGTGTTGACTGGTGTGGATATGAGTGATTATGGCTCAGATTCCACAGGAGACACATTGCTGAATATGATACGATCCATATTAGATGAGGTGAAAGGACTCCCTAGGCTCCGACTATCTTCTCTTGATGTTGCTGAGATAAGTGACGAGCTTTTAAATTTTATATGCTGCAATGATCGTGTGATGCCTCATATACACCTTAGTCTCCAATCTGGAAATGACATGATTTTGAAGCGAATGAAGCGTAGGCATAATTGTGCTCAAGTCAAAGATTTTGCACAGAAAATAATGTTAATGAATCCAGATGTTGTGCTTGGTGCAGATATAATAGCTGGATTCCCAACTGAAACAGAAGATATGTTCCTTGATACTATTAATATGATAAAAGACTGCAATATTACACACCTTCATGTTTTCGCTTATTCTCCCCGTGAGGGAACTGCGGCTTCTAGAATGCCTCAAGTTGACCCTGCTATCAGAAAAGATCGTGCAAGAAAATTAAGAGAATTAAGCGCTAACATAATGCATTCTTTCATGGTTTCTCAAATAGGTAAGAAAGTTTCAGTGTTGTTTGAAAGTGATAATTCTGGTTATGCTGAGAACTTCTGTTTTGTTAAAAGTCTTTCCAAGTTTCAGAGGTCAGCTATTGGTGAAATAGAAATAGTTGGCATTCGTGATAACGCTTTGATTGGTAGGGCTGTATAAATCATATCAAGTTGATTGATATGATTTCTTGTATTCTATCAATGTTTTTGCTTCTTGCTTAATATGTTTCCATAGATTTAAATAACCCAACCTTTATCATTAGGTGAAGTATATAAGTTTTTTGATTTATAAAAATTAGCTTTGATTTTTGTTTCAAACTTTTATGAGTTTAGAGCTAATATTTGGATGGTAATATAAAATTCAAGGCGAAAATAAAATTATACTATTGTCAACCAAATATGATAAAAAGATCAAGTTTTTTTAATAAGATGAAGTATAATAATGAAAAATCTTATTTATGGCTTATATGCTGCAATAAATTCTAATCTTTTTTGTATATATTCAAGAGCTTCTTCTGAGAGCTGATTTTTATCGGATGAAAATATATCTAAACTTATTTCCATTTTTATATTTTCTGATAAATCAAGGTATTGTTTACGCAAATCAGTGATGTCGATTAACATTGACATGGGCATGTCATTGAAAGAGTTTGTTTTAATTTGATGATTTATCTTTTTCACTTTTTCTGATTGTGTTAGTAACTTATCTTTGATTTCTTCAATTCTAACTGTGGCTAGCTGTTTTTCTTCTTTTGTATAGTCTTGATAATTATTTTTTATTTCTTTCATTTCATGGCATTCTAAATCTGTTAGCAAGTGTCCATAATAATCTTTGCAGTAATTATTTGCCATCGAGTGAAAAGGAATAATGCTAAGGAAGACAATTATTTTCAGCTTCAGTTTAAATTTACTAAATGGCATGGCAAATTCTCTATGTAACTCTATAAGGTAACAATATATGATAAAATCTCCTAACTTGCAATTCGATTTATTGATGCAGAATCAATCTCAAAAAGAAATAACAGTAAACTCTGCGCTTTTATCTATAGATTCTATGTTAAATAATTGCTTTTTGAATAGATCTATAATTCCTCCTATCCACATCAAAGATGGCGATGCCTATTTGCTATTGAGTGGTTGTATAAATGATTGGAAAGACAAAGATGGATGTATTGCTTATTACTACCAAGGTGGATGGAAGTTTGTTGCACCTAAGTATGGTTGTGTTGTTAATATGTTTGATGGTAGTCAGAGCAAATACAATGGATCAGAATGGTTGCCAATTCAGTGTAAATATTTGGTAGAAGAAGAAATAATTATTGATTCCGATCAAACTGATTTCACAGAGCTATTGTTCGAACCAAAAGAATTGAAAGTTCCTGGCAATATTGTTTCTAATAATGGAAAAATTTCTGTCAAAGGAATTACAGAATTAGGCAAGTATGAAGAAGAGTTAGGCGTTGAATCAAGTGAGAATTTCTATAAAGCTATCTTAGAGATATCCTTCGTCACAAATTATGAGCCAGTAGGTTATTTTCGCGTCATAAAGAAAAAGAGTGTAGTAACTTTATCTGGCCATTTTAATTTTATGGAAATCAAGGGAGATGTTGAAATCAGAATAAATTGTAATGGAGTGATGGATTTGGCAATAGTGAATAGTGTTAAATCAACAATATATTGGCCTAAAAATATCATTTTCGTTAACCAACCAAATGAAAACAATATAAATTATTACAGATTTTTTTCTTTTGAAGACACTATCTATTGTATGACATTGAATTCATATGCAGTTAAATAATTTTCACTTAGGCTTGGGATTTTAAATTATTTTATGTTTTTGATTGATAATGTTAAGTGTGGGTTTGTGTGTATTTCTATTCTCTGATCAATTATTGAGATTGTGTTTTATCCTATAACTATATATATGTCAACAAAGTAACATCGGATTTGATCAATCAAGCCAAATAATTGAGTTTGATGTTTAAAATTGTTCTTATGTCGTTAAAATTATTTATTTTGTATATATCTTTGAGAATTTCTTTATAAGATTAACGCAAAATAGAGATTCAATGGACTGATTCATTGTCTTGTAAAAGGGATTTTTAATTCTTGATTGCTATCATTTTGTTCATACTGAATGGAGTGTTGGTATTTATAATGACAAACAAAAATTTAAAAAAAGTATTTACGTTTAACAAGGAAATACCTTCTTTGTATGACGTAGTAATATATGACGATAACAGTGTTCCGAGAAGCTTGTTTAATATAGCTATTAATAGATTCTTTAAGAAAGAGTTTCAACTGAGTGAGTCTAAATTTGAAAACGGCAAGAGAAAAATTTGTTTTGGCTCTTATACCAGAGATGTAGCAGAAACAAAAGTCTATGAAGTGAGTGCTTTTATTAGTAGCAATAATCATGACCTTGAATGTGTTATACAGAGGAGCCTTTACCATGCTGACCAGAAGTCTTGAATCTACTTTGAACCGTGCGATTGAAATAGCCTCAGGAATGAAGCATGAGTATGTAACTATTGAGCATTTGCTTCTCTCTCTTGTTGACGATGAAGACGTTGCTTCAGTGCTTAATAGATGCAAGGCTGATATTAACTTATTGCGTAAAAGTATAATGAGTTTCCTTTCGAAGAATATGTCAAATATTTGTTGTTATAGTTCTTTGGATCCCAAGCCCACAATTGGCTTCAATAGAATTATGAATAGAGCAATGAGTAGTGTGAAAAACATGGGAAAATCCTTGGTAAGTGGAGCAAGTGTGCTTAATGAAATGTTTGCGGAATGCGATTCTCACAGCGTTCTATTTTTAAGAGAGCAGAGCATCACTTGTGCAGATGTGATTAGTTATGTTTTACACGATGTGATTTTTGATGATGATGATGCAACTAATGACAATAGCAATCACTTCCACAAGCACAAGCCAGAAGATGACTTTATTTATAATATTCAGAATCATGCAAAAAAAAGCAATGACAATGTTTCTTCTGCAATAAAAGAATACTGTGTGAATCTCAACAAGAAAGCTATTAGCGGTAAAATAGATCCTTTGATAGATCGTAGTTACGAAATAAATCGTACTCTAGATATACTTTCACGTAGAATGAAAAATAATCCTATATATGTTGGTGCTCCAGGAGTGGGAAAGACTGCTATAGTTGAGGGATTGGCACATAAAATAGTGAGTGGCAATGTTCCTGCGTCTTTGTCTGGTTTAATTATATATAGCTTGGATATAGGAGCTCTTATAGCTGGTACTAGATATAGAGGTGATTTTGAAGAGCGCGTGAGGAATGTCGTCAAAGAGATGTCATCTATCCCAAATAGCGTACTTTTTATTGACGAGATACATGTGATTGTAGGAGCTGGTTCTACCAATGGTAATGCTCTGGATGCAGGTAATTTGCTGAAGCCGGCGCTTTCCAGAGGTTGTTTTAGGTGCATAGGTGCAACTACATATAATGAATATAAGACTGTTTTTTCTAAGGATAGTGCATTATGTAGGAGGTTTCAGAAGGTTGAAGTGATCGAGTCTACTGTTGAAGAAACTATAAGAATATTAGATGGCTTGAAAAGCAAATATGAATCTTATCATAAGATATCATACACCAAAGAAGCGATAAGGTCTGCTGTGAAATTGTCTGATAGATATATATTTGATAGAAGCTTGCCAGACAAGGCAATAGATCTGTTAGATGAAGCTGGTGCTCATTTTAGTATTAATGGTGCAAATAAAATAAGCTCTAGTCATATAGCTAAAATAGTTTCAAATATAAGCTCAATCCCTTGCTCCAGGATATCCCAGAGTGAAAGAAAAATGCTAGTTGATCTTGAATCTAGTCTCAAATCTGAAATTTTCGGACAGGATGACGTTATACGTGAAATTGTATCTTTGATAAAAATATCCAAGTCTGGGCTTAGGGACCCAAACAAGCCGTTCTGCTCGCTGCTTTTTTGCGGCTCCAGTGGTACTGGCAAAACTGAGCTTGCAAAGGCTTTAGCTAAGCATATGGATATGAATCTTATTAGATACGATATGTCTGAATATATGGAAGCACATAGTGTGTCTAAGATGATAGGGTCTCCTCCTGGTTATGTTGGCCATGATGTTGGTGGTTTGCTAACTGAGGAAGTTTCTAAAAAACACCATAGTATTGTTCTATTTGATGAGATAGAGAAGGCTCATAAAGATATATGCAATATCTTTCTACAGATAATGGATTATGGTTATGCTACTGATTCTTCTGGTAAGTCCGTTAATTTCCGCAACACCATTATTATTATGACCAGCAACTTGGGTGCTAACGAGGGAATTAAGTCTAATATGGGCTTTGGTTCGTTGAATGGTAATAATAGTTTAGCTGCTGCAGCTGTTGCAAATGAGTTTAGTAGTGAATTCAGAAATCGTTTAGATGGGATCATGTATTTTAAATCTTTGTCTCCAGAGGCTGTTAACATGGCATCCAGCAAGATGATTGGAATTCTAAACGATCGATTGCACAAAAACCATAATATCAAGGTAGAACTAGATTCGAAAGTGTATGATCATTTTGTTAAAGTGTCTTGTACCAGTGAGTATGGAGTTAGAGCCATAGATAGAATAATCAATAAATCTATAATTTCTATCTTGGCGGATTCTTTGTTATTCCAGGAAAAAAGTAATAAAGATGGAGTCATGCGCTTTACTATAAAAAATGATGACATTACTTTGGTATGAAAATAGTTGATTTACAAACGGTTATGTTTTTTTGTTTGCGAGTTGGTTGATGATTTTTATTTGAATGTATAGATAATTGTTCTCCTGTAAAAAAAAAGATAGAGAAGTTGTTTTATGTGTTAATAGCATTGCTGAGTCTGGATTTAGATTTAATGTCTGTTATAAGTTTTAATAAAATGTCTGGTGACTTCATTGTATTTTCGTGTTTTATAGTTTCATCATCTAGCTAAGTTTAAGCTGTATTAACATCTGGTACTTTACTTTTGCGTGCTTGTTCTTGTTAAGTTTCAAGATTTACGTTCATGTTCTTTTTGTATCTTTTTCAAAGATGTGTTGATTATTTATTTTATTTTAAAACATAATTTTGCTAAAGTTTGATTCAGGTTCTTGATGGTGTTGTGGACTTGACTAATTGTTTATTAGAAGATAAAATACCAGTATTATTCATTATGGTAATTGCGTGACTAATATATTGGCCAGTAAGTATAAAGTAAGTAGAAGAGTAGGTCAGAGTGTGTGGGGACATCCTAAGGACTCTTTTAATAGGCGCAATTATAGGCCTGGCCAACACGGGAAGAGGCAGAGAAGAGAATCTTCCAACTTTGGAAAGCAGGGTACTGCTCAGAGAACATTTAAAAAGTATTACATTATGAGCGAGTCTCAGTTTAAGCGCTTTTTCAAAAGTGCATCAAAGATGGTTGGAAACATGAATGACAATCTTGTAGGTGTTCTTGAATCCAGGCTTAGTGCAGTTGTATATAATTCCAGGTTTGCTCCTACTATATATGCAGCCAGACAGCTTGTTTCCCACAAACACATTTTAGTTAATGGAAAATGTATAAACATATCTAGTTATCGTGTTAAGCCAGGAGATGTTGTGGAGTTATCAGATAAAGCCAAAAAGTTTCAAAATGTTGCTCATTGCATTTCTTCTTCTGATCAGCGTGTTCCAGTTTATCTTGATGTTTCATATGAAAAATTTACAATCAAGCTTTTAAGGCTTGCTTTATTTTCTGAAGCTCCTTACCAAACTATAATGAATCCTCAATTAGTTATTGAATTTTATTCTAGAAGGGTGTGATTCTATATTTGCCCAGGTGGCGGAATGGTAGACGCAACGGACTTAAAATCCGTGGGTTTTGTTAACCTTGGGAGTTCGAGTCTCCCCCCGGGCACCAACATTTTTGTATATTCTTTTTATACATACTTCATTTTATCCCAATTCTGTAAAATTATTTTCCACAAATTAGTATTTTGAGATTATGCTTAATGGCACTTTCTAGTGCTAATGTGGGTCTGCTTTAAAAAATAAAGCAAATATTAATGCTTCAAGAAATTAAATCAAAAATATCAAGAAAGTCTCTATTTGTCATTTTTCGATTACATTAAATGTTAATTTCAACTCAAAGCTATATATGAGAGCATAATTTATATTATAGTGCTGTTCCTATAAATTTATCTTGTCTACTTGTTTTTTACACAGCTGCTATTTCATCCAATAAAAATCCCTCTGGCCAATCAATTTTATTTGCAACCAAAAAAGCTTTTTCTCTAGCTTCTGATAGAGATGATGCCGTTGCAACTATATTTAATACTCTTCCAGATACAGCTATTAGGTTGCCAGATGAATCAAAATCAGATCCAGCATGAAGTATATGAACGTCGGGATGCATGGAAAGATCTGGTATTTTTATTATAGACCCCTTTTTATACTGAATAGGGTATCCATTTGTGGCCATTACCAAGCATACAACATGATTGTTGTTGAATTCGACAGAGGAATCTGGCCCTAGTTTTTGTTCCACTGTGGCAACAATTAATTCCAAAAAATCACTTTTAATCCTCATTAAAAGGCTCTGCGTTTCTGGATCGCCGAATCTCACATTATATTCTAGTAGTTTTGGACCATCTTCGGCGAACATTACTCCAGCAAACAATATTCCTTTGAATTGTATTGAAGCATTGTACATTCCATTTATAGTTGGGTATATTATATTGCGCATTATGGCTTGTTCTGCTTTTATATCTATATCTGGCACAGGAGTGAAAGATCCCATGCCACCTGTATTATAATTTTTACCATCATAACTGACTGATTTATAATCTCTTGCGGCTCCAAAATATTTCAAGTTTTTTCCATCTAATAGAACAAAAAACCCTACTTCCTTACCTTTTAAAAATTCTTCTATTATTACAACGTCACCCTTACCATCCAACTTCCCGCTAAAAACTACTTCAATAGCATCTTTTGCTTCATCTATGTTTTGACAAATAATTACTCCTTTACCAGATGCTAGCCCGTCAGCTTTTATTACTATAGGGAATACTTGGTTTCCTTCTAGGAATTGACATGCTAAATTTTTATCTGAAAATTGCCAATGTTTAGCAGTGGGAATGTCGTTAGCATCACAAAAATCTTTAGCGTAGCTCTTGAAAGACTCAAGCTTTGATGAATTCTTGTTTGGGCCAAATACTTCTATTCCTTCAGCAGTTAATGCGTCTGATATTCCTTGGGCCAGAAATTTCTCTTGAGATGGGATAACTATATCGATTTGGTTTTCTTTGCAAGCACATGCTAATCTGGGGAAATTAGAGCAATCTACATCTAAATAATTAGCATGTTTTAAGAATTCCTTATGTTTGTTTGTAGTATACAAACTATCTAGCATTGGAGATTCAGACAAAGAGCGTAGCAAAGCATTAGACCTTCCACCTCCACCCAGCACCAATACTTTATATTTGTCTTTTTTATATTTTGTCATACACCACGTAGATAGAAAAGATTACCTTATAACCATTTGTACACTAATTTTATGTTAAAAATCAACTGAGTTTATAACTGAATTTCTCAATCATTAGAATTTAAATTATAGATCCAGAAATACTAGACATAGAATGATTTTTGTATATACATGTTTGCATATGTCGTAATAAATTATATGTAGTTTTACAAATCAATTTAGACAAATAAGGAAACTATATCTTGTGTTTTTTTTGTATAAAATCAAACATCGAGTCAAAAAACAAAAAAATTATTGTTTTTGTGTTTTTTTTTTACCACTTGTATGGCATATGATTTGATAATAAGATACTAATATATAAGTACATCAATTTGTCTTGGTATGTTAAATTTTGAAATACAGCGTCTATATTCCATAGAAGGAATAAGTGATTTGGACGACAAGTTTGAGAAATTTAGAAAGCATAGCGAAGATATTTTTGAAATAGCATTTGATTTGAGTGTGTTTGTTGCGGAACTATTTGAAATAGATTTGAGCGGGAAAAGCGCGAAATATGAGGAATTAAAGACAATTTATTCATGCAAGCGTAATTTTGTTCAGCGTTATGCATTGAAGCAAAGCAGTCAAATCGCACTAGATATAAAGTACTTAGAATTCAGATTGTCGGAGATTATTGGGCGAAATTTCAAATCTGAGTATGAATATTCAATCAAAGTACTTGAATGGATAAAAGATCCTACGATGTACCAAGAGAATATAAATATCGCCGCGCAATACGCAAGATTGCGTCATGGTGAAGAGGGTTCTATATTATATTCTACTCCTAAAAAACTTGATTATTCCAATTTGATCGAAATGGAAAAAGATATGGATAGTTTTGTTTCCAAGAAAATACGCCCAAGAACAGGGTTCTGCTTGACTGATTCTGGCTTAAGTGATTCAAAAGCATTTGACAATGCAAGTTATTGTATATATTGCCATAAACGTAACAAAGACTCATGTAGGAAAGGTTTTAAGAAAAAAAACGGTGAATATCAAGTTTCTGAATTGGGTTTAGAAATGAAAGGTTGCCCATTGGGTCAAAAAATATCCGAAATGAATTTTTTAAAGTCTCAAGGCAATGATATAGGTGCATTAGCCATGATAATGCTAGACAATCCAATGTGTCTCGCCACTGGGTATAGAATATGCAATGATTGCTCAAAGTCGTGTATATTTCAAAAACAAGACCCGGTAAACATACCAGGAGTAGAGAGCAACATTGTTTCTACAGTTTTATCTATGCCTTATGGTTTCGAGATATATAGCTTGTTTACTCGATGGAATCCATTGAACAGAGAATCGCCAATTTTGATAAAAAAGGAATCTTCCAAGAAAGTTTTAGTAGTTGGTATGGGTCCGTCTGGTTTTACTTTATCTCATTATCTTCTCAATGAAGGCCATATGGTTGTTGGTATCGATGGTTTTAAAATAGAACCTATTGAACCAAGTATTTGTGGAGTCTCACCTGATGGTTCTAGGCATGAATTTGTCCCAATTAAATATCTGGATGATGAAACAATAGAAGATAGAACGATTTTCGGTTTTGGTGGTGTCATGGAATATGGAATTACACCAAGATGGAACAAACTGTATTTGAAATACATATATATATTATTGTTACGAAATCAAAGGTTTTCTTTGCATGGAGGTGTTAGATTTGGTTCTAATATAACCTATGAAGATTCAGTGAAAATGGGTTTTCATCATATTGCTCTCTGCAGTGGGGCTGGTAGTCCTAAAATTTTAGACATTGAAAATTCTATGGCAAAAGGAGTAAGGATGGCCTCGGATTTTTTGATGTCTTTGCAAATGTGTGGTGCTTACAAACTATCCTCGGAAGTTAATTTGCAAATAATGCTTCCTGTTGTTGTGATTGGTGGAGGGTTGACTGCAATAGATAGTGCTACAGAAGCTCTGGCTTACTATCCGATTCAAGCCTTGAAATTTCTTCAGAAATATGATTCTATTGTTGAATCAGGAATCGATAATCCAATCGATTTGATTTTAGGTGATGAAAACAAAAAGAACGCTTTAAGGCTTATAGCTGATGGGAAAATTATTAGAAGCTTTAATGGTGACCGTGAATTGATATATAAGTATGTTAGAAGCCTTGGAGGTGTTAAAATTGTGTATAGAAAAAGAATACAAGACTCTCCTGCTTATAAATTAAACCATGATGAGCTTGAAAGCGCACTGTCCGAAGGAATAGAGTTCTGCGAGAACTACAAACCGATTAAAATCGTTACAAAAGATAGAGCTGTATTGGGTCTCGATGTTCTCAAAGGTGAAGATAATTTTTTTTTCCCCGCGAAAACAATTCTTGTGGCAATAGGGACACATTCTTCTGGGTTGATTGAAGAACTGACAAACAATGCATTTTAAAAAATACAATTTCGTAGTGAAATGAAGTTTGTGTGAAATTATTGCATATCAAAAAATTTTTTGTCCAAACAATTTGTCTTTGAATAGTGACAATAATTTTATTTGTAATAGATGTGTGAAATATACACATAGACCAATGTAGATTGCTTTAGAACTGTGCATGATGTATATTGCCAGTCCAAACACATTCTTCGGAAGCAAGCTTAACAAATAGGTCTGAAATTTGATTCAATGCGGCTTTTGAGTCAGGTAAATCTTTTCCTGGAAATGCTTTTCTATAGGTTTCGGTGTCTAATGGACCAGGTTCTACCATGTTTATTTTTAGATTGCTGTGCTCTGACTCGGCAGCGTAAATACGTACCAGAGTTTCTAAAGCAGATTTGCTGACAGCGTATGGGCCCCAAAAAGCTTGATTATGAAACCTAACTACAGTTGAGGTTACAAATACAGCCCTGCCAGCAGAAGAAAGCTTCAGAAGAGAATCAAAACATTTTATGAGTTTCCAGCTTGCGTTTAAATTTGTTGATATTATCTCAGACCAATTTTCACTTGAGTAATCAACCAGAGGGCTCAAAGAAGACATCAAAGATGCATTTGATGCTAGTATATCAAGCTTGGAAAAACGTGATTTAATAGAAGAAGATAGTAGGGCGATTTTATCATGCTCCATAAGATCTAGCTGAGCTATTGTTGCAGACCCTCCAGCTTTACTTATAGCATCATCAACTCTCTCGAGCTCAGAGATATTGCGTCCGACTAATATGACGTGTGCCCCCTCATTGGCAAATCTTAAAGAAACCGATTCGCCTATAGTTCCAGAGGCGCCAGTGACAAGAGCTACTTTTCCTTGTAGATGGCTCATACAGATTATTTGATATACAAAGTAATTTTTTTATTCTACACACAAACCTTTATTATTACAAGAAATTTTGGATTAATTATTGAAATTAACAATTAAGAATAGAAGCGACCAAAAGCAAATAACACTAATGCAATATTTATGTATTGGCATTTTAATCAAACTTATGACCAAACTTGTTGCGTATCAAGCTGGCTAAAAAATTAAAGCATAATAGTGTTATCAATAATATAAGAATAGTTGCCGAAGTGAGTTCTTGATAGCCAGGCTCAGATGTTGCGGACCATATGTATATTTGGGTTGGGAAAACTGTTGTTGGCTCCATAAAGCCACTTGGTAGATCTACTATAAAAGCCAACATTCCGATCATAAGCAATGGTGCTGATTCTCCTAACACCCTTGACAATCCTAAAATTATCCCAGTTAATATTCCCGGCAATGCAAGTGGAAGGGTGTGATGCAATGTTGCTTGGGTCTTTAATGCTCCAAGAGCTAGAGCAGCTTGTTTTATACTAGAGGGGATATTAGATACAGATTGTCTCGTTGATATTATAACTGTGGGTAGCATCATCAATGAAAGAGTCAAACCTCCGGCTAGCGCTGAAGATCTTGGCATACCAAGATAGTTGATGTAAAGTGCCAAGCCCAATATTCCAAATATTATTGCAGGTGTGGAAGATAAAGTATTGATGCCTGTTTGTATGAATCGATTTAATGTGTTTTGAGGCATAAACTCTTCTAAGTATATACCAGATAAAACTCCTATAGGAATTGCCACTGTTAGGCAAACAATGATTGTTAGAGCTGACCCAAGTATAGCTCCCAAAACGCCTGCATTTTTGGGGTTTCTAGAGTCTGACTTCAGAAAAAACACAGGATTGAAAGATTTTTTTATTCTTTTTTGTTCTTGAAGTTCTGTTATTATGGTTGTTATTTTTTCTTGTTGATTAGGCTGTTTATTTCTAAATACGCTGTCTACCAAAGTTGATGCTTTGAACCAAACTCTCCCATTACCTTCTGCAAGCAATTGTCTTGAAGAGTCTATATCTAATATATAAGTATAATTATCCAAAGAAATACTTGGTAATAATTTATGTAAAGATTGCTGTAATGCATCTGAAGCTTGTTGTCTGTTTTCAATTACAAGTTGATCTTCTATATCAATCAATATTTTAGTATGAAACATTGCTCCAAATCCATTGTACATAGAATTAAAAAATATAAAAGCCAAGAAAACGAACGGTATTAAAGAAGCAGATCCGCAGAGAATCTTAAACACATATTCCTTCCTTTTTCTTTTTTTTAAGGAGTTTGCATTAATGAAAAGATAGTGTTCTTCCACGCAAGTTTATGAATTAAGAAATGTACTATGATTACAGCACGTGACAATACAAATGTCAAAGCTTTATATTAATATCAATGTTGATTGTGAGTGCTTACTTGAAAAACTCTCTTTGTTTGCTTCTTTGCCAATCTCGTTGTTTTATTGTTTCTCTTTTGTCGTATTTCTTTTTTCCTTTTCCAAGTCCTAGCTTTATCTTTGCAATGTTATTAGAATTAAAAAAAACAGATAAAATTATCAATGATAATCCTTTTATTTTTAAAGTTCCTATGATTTTTGAAATTTGTCTTTTGTGTAATAATAATTTTCTAATTCTTTTTGGGTCGTGATTGTTCATATTGGCAGCTTTGTATTGAGGTATATGCATGTCACTGACCCAGAATTCCCCGTTTTGCTCAAAGGCGTATGAAGATGTTATGTTGGCCTTATTGAATCTCAGGGATTTCACTTCAGTGCCTTTCAACACAATGCCTGCTTCTATTTCTTCTATAATCTGATAGTCGTAGTGGGCTTTTCTATTATTTGATATTGTCTGCAATGTATGTTTTTTGATTAAATATATTGATTGATGATTATTCTATATTTCCTGTTTCTTTTATTCAACCTTGTTGGATTGTTTAATAATGTTTTTCTTGTATTAGAAGTGATTGTTGTCTTGTTGTAAAACTATGGGTATGGTATAATGAAAAAAATATTTGGGGGCATAGCTCAGTTGGTAGAGCGTCTGCTTTGCACGCAGAAGGTCAGCGGTTCGATTCCGCTTGCCTCCACGTTTTTGTACTTTCATTCAGTGCTGATTTGCTGCAGGTTTAAATTATTTTTTTTGTCAAAGAAATAAAAAATCCTATAATTTGTTTTTTCCTATTGAAAATATATTTAAAATATATATTTAATGTATAAAATTTGCTATGTAATCAAATTTCCTAGCTTGGCAAAAAATGGCAAGTCAAAAATAGATTAATTTTCATCTTTGTATTTCTGGCTTTTGTTAAGTCTATAATTGCTACATTGTTAGGCTTGTGGTATTAATTATATATATAGATATAATAGATTCAATATGGGCAAGCTTTACATAAAAACTTATGGATGTCAGATGAATTTTTATGATTCGGCTTTAATATCCAATAAGATCCAAGCGTTAGGTTTCACTCTGACTGATAATTGCAAAAATGCTGACATAATCGTCTTAAACACATGTCATATTAGGGAAAAAGCTGCTGATAAAATGTATTCTGAATTGGGCAGAATTCGCAATGCTGTGAATTCTGATGAAGTTACAATCGTAGTTGCAGGTTGTGTTGCTCAAGCCGAAGGACAGCAAATTTTTCAAAGAGCTCCCTATGTGAATGTTGTTGTTGGTCCTCAATCCCTTCAGTCTGTGGACAAATTAATACAGGATGTTATCAGCAAAAAGAATGCAACCAATAAATCTTCTCGGACTATTAATCTTGAATTTGATGTTGACGCTAAATTTGCCTCATTGGCTGAAGAGTTAAATACGAATACTAGCGATATGTCTGCTCTTTTATCTGTGCAAGAGGGTTGTAATAAATTTTGCACCTTTTGTGTTGTTCCTTATACAAGAGGTGGGGAATTCTCAAGACCAGTAATTGATGTTTATAATGATGCTAAGTCTATGGCTAAAAAAGGAATACGTGAAATTGTTCTATTGGGTCAAAATGTGAACGGTTATCATGGAGATAATGCAGGGGTTGAATGCTCTTTGGGAGCTCTAATGATGCGTCTAAATGATATTGATGGTATCGAAAGGATACGTTATACAACTTCTCACCCTATTGACATGCATGATGATTTATATAAAGCTCATGCTTCAAGTCGCAAGGTAATGCCTTTTTTGAATCTTCCTGTACAGTCTGGATCAGATAGAATATTAAAGAGTATGAATAGAAAATATTCTGCTCAAGAATATATAGATATAATAAATAAATTGAGGCAAGAGACAGCTGGTGATATAGCTATTTCATCTGATTTTATAGTTGGTTTTCCTGGAGAGACAGAGAAAGACTTTGAATGTACTATGGATTTAGTAGAAACCGTTGGTTTTGCTAGTTCTTATAGTTTTAAGTATAGCCCAAGACCAGGCACTCCAGGTGCTGATTACCCTGATCAAGTTCTCGAAGAAGTTAAATCTT
Source organism: Anaplasmataceae bacterium (assembly GCA_965216745.1). GTDB lineage: Bacteria > Pseudomonadota > Alphaproteobacteria > Rickettsiales > Anaplasmataceae. The sequence goes on from OZ244191.1 coordinate 455,225, forward strand.
ACCGCCTTTCTATGCTACAAGAACTTCTTAATAAACAGAAACTTCAGTACAATCAGTCTTTTGTAGGAAAGAAAGTTGAGGTTATGTTTGATTTTATGTCTCAGGATGGAAAGGTATATGGACGTACTCCTCATATGCAGCTTGTTTATTCTTGTGATAAAAGCTTATATAAAACCATATCAGAGGTTGAAATAGGTCATGCAAACAAAAACTCTCTTGTGGTTGTGTGATTGTTTTATGATTCTATCCATCTCTTATTTGAAAACTTCATTTTATCGATTGTCAAGTTTTTCAATATAATTTTTATATGTACCTCAAGATTTAACCTTATATTGAGTTTCGTTATAAAACCTGCGTCAGTATGCTTATTTGTGCATTTTAGTACAAGTTTTTGTATTAGTTGATATAGCTCTTGGGAGAATTTTGTTGTTTGTTAGATTCTTTTTAATCACAAAAAGTTTTTTTTATGGTTGTGGCTAATAGATATGTATGGTGCAATGATGTCTTGCAACAATTGGAATAACAAAGCTTAGAGGCAAAGTATGTGTTTATGTGTATTAATTTTTATACAATTACCTTGAGACTTGATTTAATAGATCACTATAAAGTTTAGGTTATCACAATTGCTTAGCATCCTCCCTTAGGTATATTCTTAAGCAAGCTTTTTACTTGTTTTTCTAGATCCGTGTCTTTTTTTATATTGTCTCTTATTTTATTGATTGAATGTATAACTGTGGCATGACCTTTGCCATTAAATTCTTTTCCTATATCGGGCAAGCTTTTATTTGTTAATTCTTTACATATATACATGGCTACTTGCCTTGATAATACTATATTCTTAAGCCTTCTGTTGGACAACATTTCAGAGGTTTTGATTTGAAAATGGTTTGCAACAGCTTTTTGTATATCAGGTATAGTTGCGGTTTGTAGATTTGATCGTATCAAGTCAGATAGTATTTCTTTAGTGGATTCGAAGGTGATTTCTCTATTTACTAGCGAAGAATGTGCGATAACTTTATTCAATGCGCCTTCTAGCTCTCGTATATTTGAAGTGATTTTTTCTGCCAATAGCCTTATTACATTGCTTGGCACTTTTACAGATAGATTTTGCACTTTAGATTCCAGAATTCCCATTCTCAGTTCGAAAGTTGCTTCATGTATGTCTGCTACAAGCCCCCATCCTAACCTTGACTTTATTCTTTCTTCTACTCCATTTAGATCGCTAGGAGACCTATCTGCAGATATTACAAGCTGTTTTTTTTGGTCCATAAGTGAGTTGAAAGTGTGAAAGAATTCTTCTTGAGTGCTGTCTTTGCCGCTTATGAACTGTACATCATCGATCATCAGTATGTCGACAGATCTAAACTTTTCTTTAAACATCATTATGCTTTTGTTTCTAAGTGCGTTTATATATAGATACATGAACTTCTCTGCGGATAAGTACACAACTTTTCTTTCTCGTTGTTTCCTTGCGTTCCATGCTATTGCATGCATCAAATGCGTTTTACCTAGCCCAACCCCACCGTAAAGAAACAAAGGGTTGCTTTCCGTTAAGACAGTGTCAGTTTCTGATATCTTTTTAGCTGCTGCGAAAGCCAGTTCATTTGATTTTCCTACCACAAATCTATCAAAGGTGTATAGTGGGTCTATCGGAGAGCTTAATTCATCTTTATGTTCATTGGTTTTTTTGATCAAAGTGTCAGTTTGTTTGATTTTATTTTTTGAGTTTACATGTATTTCGACTGTGCACAGAGAAGCGTCATGTTTTCTCCATATCTCCAAGATACTATCTAAATAATATGTATCTACCCATTCCTTAATGAATTCAGTGGGTACGCTTAGAGTTGCATGTCCAACTTCGAGTCTAAGGAGGATTATAGGCTTTATCCAGCTATTATAAGTTTTATCTCCATATTTATTTTTGAGTTTTTCCTTCACTGTGGTCCAAGGAGATGAGGAGCAATCAGAAGACATTGATTGTCTTTTTATTTTAGATAGAAAATTTGCAGCTATCTTGTCGGTAAGTAAATTGGTTGTAGGCATTCTAATAATTATATCAGTTGAGAAAAAACAATCAAATGCTGTTATGGCATTGTTAAAGAAAAATTAGTATTAATGTGCATAAGTGTTTGTTGATTGCGTTATGTGTTTTTTATTTCCTTATTGTCAATAACTTTGATTATATTTATTTGGGGTTTTTTGCGAAATCCAAAAGTAGTATTTCATGTTCAGTATTGTTGAGAATTAAGTTTGTGTGTTTTGTTTTATTGGATCTAATTAATATGTTTTATGTCTGTTGATAGTTTGGGTGTATTCCAATTGATTTCAGCATTTGAGATGATTCAAAAATTGGTACACCAATCATAGAGGAAAAAGATCCACTGACCCAAGACACAAAACAAGAAGCTTTTCCTTGTATGGAATAAGCTCCTACTTCACCATACCATTCTTTTGAAGATATGTAAGCAGAAATTTCACTTTCATGAAGTCTTTTGAATTTCACAATAGTCTTTGTTGTTTTAATTATTGGCTCTGCACCATTGGTTAAAAGACAAGCGGATGCATATATAGTATGTCTTCTGCCCGATATCATTTTTAAGCACTTCGTAGCATCTTCGATTGATTTGGGTATATGAAGAATTTTTTTACCGCAGCTTGCGACTTTCCCGCAGGAAAGAACAATGGCATTTGGGTTTTGTTTTAGAGCAATACTTGCCTTCTGGCACGCAAGTCTTCTTGAAAAAATTGTTGGACTGTCTTGTGATAGATCTTGATTATCTACGGTAGGGGTTAGTAAGAAATTAGGCTCGAAGCCAGCTTGTTTTAGTATGTAAAAACCAGTCGATGAATCTGATGCAAAAATTAGCATTTAGAAAAACTAGGACGGTGGCTTAAAATCTGAGTTATGAGTTTTGTGTCTTTTTATGACTCTTCCTTTTTTGGTGTCATGTCTGGAAAGCTGAACTGTCACCCTATCGCCGACAAGGACCCTAACTCTAGCTTTTCTCATCCTACCTGATGTATGAGCTATAAGCAAGCTCCCATTGTCAAGCTGTACACGAAAGGTGGCATTAGGCAGCAATGCAATAACCTGTCCATCCTTTTCAATTAAATCTTCTGACACTTGTTGAAATGCAATAAAGTAATGAATACATATAAATATGAAAAAAAGTTTATTATGTTATATATACATAGTAACATCATATTTTACAACATGCTACACCTAAAAACATTTTTTATTGCTTTTATTCAAGGTTTTACAGAATTTTTGCCAATATCATCAACAGCACATATGATTTTATTTGCAAATCTTTTTGAAATACAACTGACTGATCAATTAGATTGCATAATGATTGGTTCTGCATTTGCTATAATTATATATTATAGAAAAATATTGTTTACCAAACACGAAGAATTATTCAATCTATATTGTAAAATTGCTATAGCATTTATTCCTGTAGCAACAACAGGTTTTATATTAAAGTCTTTCTTAAAGTTTAATTTTGATGCTTTTCTAACTCCATGGTCTCTGATTTTAATTGGTGTGATTTTGATGTTTGTACCGTATAGATATAAATTTAATAAAAAAGATACAATTAATTCTATAACCTACCTTCATGCGTTATATATAGGTCTTTTTCAGGTCTTTTCAATAATTCCAGGAGTTTCAAGGTCAGGTATAACAATATTGTCTGCAATGATGATGGGATATAGCTTGCAAAGTTCGATAAAATTTTCTTTTTTAATTGCTATTCCTAGCTTGGCGAGTGTTTCTGTATATTCAATATATAATTTCGGATGGGACAATTATTATTTAGGCCTTTGTATTTTCACATTTATAATTTCTATGATGACAATAATAAAAATATTGCCATTGTTCTCTATAAAACTAATACAAATTTGTGGTTTATATAGAATAATATTAGGGTTTTTGATTTTGTTGTTTTGTTTTGATATGTTTTGATATCAATTCAAAATTCTAAATTAGATATTATTATCTTTTTTGTGTTGGATTCTGGGAAAGTTTCAAGAGTGTGTAAAGATTTTTTTAGATATGCTTTCGCATCTCCAAGAGCGTGATCAATTGCATTGTATTTGTTCAAATGTTTTATTATTTGATCAATACCATGATTGTTTGGAGATTGAATGGCAGTAATAAGAAACTCTTTCTCATTAGGGCTTGAGACCTGATAGGCTAATATCAATGGTAGAGTTATTCTAGAATTCATAAAATCTGCTCCAGAAGGTTTACCTGTCTCAGTTCCTACATAATCCATTATGTCGTCAATTATTTGAAATGCTATACCAAAGTTTAATCCAAACTCGTATGCTGCACATCTCTGTTCGTAATTTGCTCCACCTGCTACAGCTCCAATTTCGCAAGATGCTGCAAATAATACTGCTGTTTTTGAGCGTATCACGTCATAATAAGTGTGTGAGTTGAAGTCTAATTTCGAAACCAGCTGTTTTATTTCTCCGCGTGAGATTGCAACAGAAGTTTCTGACACTATTTTAAGTATTTCGGAATTATTGGAAGATACAAGCCATTTAAATGCGGTGCTAAGCAAGAAATCTCCAACTAGTACGCTTGCTTTGCTTCCCCATAATTTTTGTGCTGTAGATTTTCCTCTCCTTGAATCGCTATTGTCAATCACATCGTCATGTAAGAGTGTTGCTGTATGTATGTATTCAATAGAAGCTGCAATTATATTCAAGTCTTCTGGAATAGAATTTGAGCACAATTTATTGAAAGCTAGTACAAACAATGGCCGTATTCTTTTTCCTCCAGATTGCATTAAATTTGAAACTACATTTTTAATAAGCATTTCTACAGACGATGGTTGTAGAATATTATCAATTTGAGCTAGATCTCTTTGCAAGTGTGAAGTTAATGCTTGAACACAGCTTAAGATTGGATTTTGCAACGTCATTGGAAAAGAAACTAAATATTATTATGACGTATAATATACATACTTAACTATTACTATCAAGTTTTTGAATGGATTTATTGTTTTATATGAGCAATAGTATTAAATCTATACCTAGATGGGTGTTTAATTCGTAAACATTCCCAGAATTGTGAGATTTTTATTGCTTTTTCTCTGTTTTGATTAATACATCTTCTTTTGCTTGATACTTTTCCAATAAAATTTCGTTGCTTCCTCCAATCATTATCAAGTAATTGTAATTGTTGTGACTTATTAATATCAATCTTCTCTTTCCGTCTATCATTATAGAGTCTCTAATTGACATCGTACTTGAACCGACAACTCCCTTTTTGATAAATTTTCTAAAACAATATGCAACAAGAAAAATCAATCCAATGACAAATATTAATGAAAACAATGAACTAATTAACACGGCACCTTCTTTGAATCATTATGTGCTTTCGCACTTATTAAGTCAATTGTTATTCTTAATTATATCATCTGCGTGGTAAGTTCTATATTGCCATGTATTTTGTTGAGGTGGTTTTGACAAGACTTTGTATGTTAGCTAATATTTAGAATCTAATTAATATGTTTCTGATATAGTGATTGGGGTTGATTATAATTATATGTTTTGGTATAGTGGAGAGATTATTATGTGCCTGTAGCTCAGTCGGTAGAGCATCTGCCTTTTAAGCCGAGTGTCATGGGTTCGAATCCCATCGGGCACACCATTTGTACCATACAAAGCATATCCTTGTAAATAACTTATAAATATTTCTATATTGTTTGCAAACTCAGTAAGAAATTTTTTTATTTGTTTATGCGAACAATATTTATGTGCCCCATCTTTCTGTCCCTCTTAGTTTCTTTTTTGCCATATATAAATACTGAATTGTTTATACCATCATGATTTTTCATTACATCATTCACTTGAGAACCTAGTATATTTTCTGTAGCACATTGGGAATAAATTATTACAGGCTTTGGCTGCAATCCAATCGCTATCCTAACAAGCTGATCAAATTGACTAAGGTTGCATGCATTAATGCTCCAGTGGCATGAATTATGGGGTCTTGGAGCTATTTCATTTATAAGTATTTCATTATTTTGCGTTATAAAAAATTCAGTACACATTATTCCTATAAGTCCAATTTTATCTGCGATTCTACCGCAAAATTCTTTTGCAGCATCTTGATGTTGTTGGGAGACAGACGATGGAGCTGAAGATCTCACGAGAATTCCATTTTGATGTAGATTATCTGATATAGGAAAGAATTCAATATTATCATTTTTATCTTTGGATATTACAACAGATATTTCTTTGGAAAAATCTATGAATTTTTCAGCTATGCAAGGGTATTGAATAGAATGTATGTCTTCTGAAGTTTTTACAATTTTCTGTCCCTTGCCATCATATCCCAAGGATATATTCTTTGTTATTAAAGGTAATCCAACTTCTTCTATAAATGAAGATAATTCTGAAATTTGTGTAACCTTCTTCCAAGGTGTTGTTGGGAGACTGATGGAATTGAACAATTTTTTTTCATTCACTCTATTACTGGCAACTTCAAAGCAAAATTTTCCAGGAATTAATTCAACATTTCTGCTCAAGAAATTCAAACATTCCGAAGGTATATTTTCAAATTCACAAGTTACAACTGTGGATGAGTCTGCAAATTTCTTAAGAGAGTTGTAATCTGTATAAGGTGCAATAATTGAATAAGGAGTTACATGTACAGCTGGAGAATCATGTGTGTCAGAGTAAACTATAGACTTGACTCCAAGATTATGTGCAGATAAGGCAATCATTTTACCTAATTGTCCTCCTCCTAGTATACCTAACATGAAATCGGAAAACATTATTACTACACGCAAACAATCAACACTGAAATCATATATAATTTCTTTAAAAACACAATAATATATGTTGCACTTTGTTTTAATTTTTTGAAATCTGTTTTTTGCTATGATTGTTTATAATCATATCGAGCTTGTATTACGTTTTAAATTTGTATTTAACAGTGATTCATTTGTATAATAATCTGTATGTCTAATGTTAGAAATTGGCTGATTCTATCTTCCTTCATGGTTGTTTTGATGGTTTTTTGGGGTGGTCTTACTAGATTGACGCATTCGGGTTTGTCTATAACTGATTGGCGTCCTATTTCTGGAATCCTTCCGCCATTATCTGAAAAAGACTGGGAACATGAGAAGGAAAAATATCATTTAACTCCTGAATACAACTATATCAATTACGGAATTGAGCTTTCGGAGTTTAAATTTATTTACTTGGTGGAATATTTTCACAGATTCTTAGCCAGAATGACTTTTATTGTTGTGGCTTTGCCTTTGATTTTTTTTAGAAATCATTTGGTTAAGATAGAGTTTATTTTAATGATTTTAGTTGTATTAATGATATGCATGCAAGGGTTTTTTGGTTGGTATATGGTTAAAAGCGGTCTTTCTGATGTTCCTTATGTTAGCCACTATAAACTAGCATTGCATTTAATGACAGCTCTTTGTATATTATCTTTATTGCTTGAAGTTTTGTCTAGATTTTTGGTAAGAGTTAAAAATTACAGTGTTGAGCATAAAGGGTGTTTGAGTTTAAGTCTTTTGTGTTTGTTGACCATTCAAATATTTTACGGCACTCTTACTGCGGGTTTAGGGGCTGGTCTTATCTATAACAATTTTCCAATGATGGGTGCTAATTTTTTTCCTGAATTTGCCAACCCTTTGTCTGATCCCGCAACAGTTCAGTTTGTTCATCGAGTTTTTGGGTTTATGACATTGATTTTATCTATAATTGAGATTTCTTATAAAAGATCAGCTTATAGCTTTATCTTGATTTTACTTGTTGTTATACAATTCATTGTTGGGGTGATTATGTTGATTTTTTCTATTCCTCTATATACATCTTTGTTTCATCAAGTAAATGCATTTTCGATATTTGCTTTAGTATTTTTCTTCTTTCGTGTCAATTCATTGAGAAAGAATCATTGATCTAATCTGCTCCAAATTCTTCTTTTTACCACAATCATTACTGATATCATTATGGCTAGAAATATTACTATTTTTATACCCATCTTTTTTCTTGCTTCCATTTCTGGCTCTGCAGTCCATTGCAGGAAGTATACTAAATCACTTGCCATATTTTCGGGGGTTGGTTCAGTGCCATCTTCGTAGTCAATTATTCCTTCTTGAGACAATGGAGGTGCCATTGCTATGTTTTCAGCTGGGAAATATTTGTTTGGATAAAGACCTTCTTCGTTAGGTTCTTGAGAATCATAACCTAACAAAAGTGAATATAAATAATTAGGTCCATCCTGTCTAGCTTTTATGATCAAAGAAAGATCTGGTGGGATAGCACCATTGTTTGATGCTGCTGCTGATTCAGGATTTGGGTAAGGAGGAACAAAATAGTCGGGTAATTTTCCAGATCTTTCGTACATGTCACCATTTTCATCAGGCCCATCAATGATAGTATAAGAAGCGGCTATGGCTCGTGCTTCATCTTCTGAAAAACCTATGCTAATCAAGTTGCGGAAAGCTATTCTTTTTATAGAGTGACAGGAAGAACAAACCTCTTTATAAACTTTGAATCCCCTTTGTATTGACTGTATGTCAAAGTAACCCAAAGGCCCATCGAATTTCCAAGACTTCTGCATTGGCGGTAAAACATTAGAAGAAGCCGAGTAGCAAACCTTGGGAACATGAAAAATCAGGATAATGCAAATAAATACTCTATACATAATTCTACCTGTTATTTTCTATATCTTCCCAAACAGTCTCAGGTGGGGTTATGCATTTTTCTTTCACACCAAGCAATGGCAGCACAATTAGAAAATGAGCAAAATATAATATACTTGCCACACGGCTCATAGAGATATAAGGCTCTTCAGCAGCTTGTCCACCGAGCCACATTAAAAACATAAAATTAGCCGAAAAAAACCAGAAAAAGATTTTAAATATAGGCCTATATCTTCCACTTCTAACCTTGCTTGTATCAAGAATTGGAAGAAAGAACCATATTAATATTGATCCAAAAAGAGCCATTACACCTAACAATTTATCTGGTATTGCTCTAAGTATAGCGTAGAAAGGTAAAAAATACCATTCAGGCACTATGTGTTCAGGAGTCACCAATGGGTCTGCGGGTATGTAGTTATCAGGGTGACCCAAATGATTTGGGAAAAACATTGCGAACATAAAAAAGGCCAAAAGAAAAAATCCAAATGCTTCAAAGTCTTTAGCGGTATAGTATGGGTGGAAATTTACAAATTCTTTGTCTGATTTCACTTCTACACCAGTTGGATTACTTGAACCAAATCTAAAAAGGGCAAAAATATGAGCTACAACTATTCCTATAATCATCAGGGGGAATAGATAATGTAATACAAAAAACCTGTTTAGAGTTGAATTTCCAACTGAAAAGCCACCAAGAATAAATGTTAGTATATCATCGCCAATATAAGGAATAGATGAGAAAAGGTTTGTTATAACAGTAGCACCCCAATAACTCATCTGTCCCCATGGAAGAACGTAGCCCATAAAAGCTGTGGCCATTAGTAACAAAAATATAATAATCCCTATGAACCAAACCATTTCTCTAGGTTTTTTATATGAGCCGTAATAAAGACCGCGAAGAATATGTATGTATATAGCTATAAAAAAAAAAGAAGCACCGTTAGCGTGCACATATCTCATCAACCAACCATAATTAACATCTCGCATTATATGTTCTACGCTATCGAAGGCATGTTCAACATGAGGAGTATAGTGCATTGCCAGGAATACACCAGTTAGTATTTGTATAGTGAGCATGAGGCCTGATATTGAGCCAAAGCTCCATGCATGGGTCAAGTTTCTTGGAGTTTTGTGTTTTCCGAAAGCTTTGATTGCTGTGAATATTGGGAGCCTGTAATCTATCCATCCTATAATTCCAGGCTGTTGTTCTTTGTTTTTTTTATCCATCTTGACCTTCTTCTGATCTATATCCTATTCTTATAACACTATCCTTTACAAAAGAATAATCAGGGATTACTAGATTTTTCGGAGCTGGACCCTTTCTTATTCTTCCGGATGTATCGTAATGTGATCCATGGCATGGGCAAAACCATCCACCGTAATCCCCTTTTTGACCCAAGGGAACGCAACCCAAATGCGTACATACACCCAAAACGACCAGTAAATCTCGCCTTTGGACTCTGTCTTCATCTTTTTGGGGATCTGGCAATTCTTTGAGATCTACAGATTGAGCTTGTTGTATCTCGGTTTCAGTCCTACGTCTTAAGAACACTGGTTTTCCTTGCCAAAGAACTCTTATGCTTTGTCCTACAGCTAGGCTTTTTATATCTACGTCTACGGTTGATTCAGCCAGTGTTCCAGCATCTGGGCCAAGATAACTAAGAAATGGACTTAAGGCGGTGGCAATCCCAGCTCCTACCACAAAAGCTCCACTTAATACTATAAAGTCACGTCTTTTAATATTATGTTTTACATCCATAGATATTTAACCAGTAATAAATGAAACAAAATAAAAGTAATAGCTGATTCTATTCAAAAAAAAACATCATTTCAAGTCAATATATCAATTGAAGGCCAAATTCTCATTTGTGACTTAATGTAGTTATAGAAATAGTGATATATGTGCTACTAGTTGTTAACAATTTGCTTATGAGTATGCCTATGATTTATGTGACTAGTAATTTTTTTATGTAAAGCAAAGTGGTCATCAAGAAAATTCTTTTCTTGATGTTAATGCTGCGCTTAATGTACCTTCGTCCATATAATCTATCTCTCCTCCTATAGGTATTCCGCATCCCAATGTTGTGATCTTTAGGTTATATTTCTGTAATACATCGAAAATATAGTGTGATGTTATTTGTCCTTCTATTGTAGGGCTTGCAGCAATTATTATTTCATACATAATGTTTGAACTTGTTATCCTATTTTCCAAAGAACTGATAGATTTGTCTAATTCTTCTGGAGAATTGGAGGAGAGATTTTCTCCTAATATGTGATATAGTCCTTTATATATACCTGATTGTTCAAAAGCCCAAAGGTCCCCAATATCTTTCACAATACATATTGTGCTTCTATCTCTTTGATCCTCTAAACATATTTTGCATGGGTTTGATTCGTCAATGTTGCCACATATTTTGCAAAGTTTAATAGAATTTAATAGTTGTGAAATTAACTTCAGAAGTGAGTCTGTTATGTTATTGTTATTTTTCATCAAATGTATGACAATTCTCTTGGCAGATTTTGGTCCAAGACCTGGAAGAGAAGCTATTCTAGAAATCAAGTTGTTTATCATATAGAAATATAGTATATCTTATACCTTATGAGAACAAGTTTTGCTGTATTTTTATTTTGTTTATATGTATGTTTTAATCATTCTTGTGCGTCTGAGACTACAGATTTAGATGTTTCTGAGCATATGATTGGTGATCCTGATGCTCCAATATTAGTAGTTGAATATGCTTCATATACTTGTTCTCATTGTGCATTTTTTGCTAAAGAAATTTTCCCAGAATTCAAAAGTCGATATATTGATTCAGGTAAAGCTTGTTTTGTTTTTAGAGATTTGCCAACTGATCCAAAATCAATGTTTGCGAGTTTGGCCGCTTCTTGCGCATCTAAGGGCAAAAATGATCATCAATATTTTGATATATATAAGCGTCTTTTTGATTCTGCCAATAAGTGGGTGTGGAGCAAAAAATTCAAACAGGAGATAATGAACATAGTAAATTTGGATGACTCTGATGTTTGTGTTTCTAGCAAAGAAATGGAATACTTGCTTTTATATAGTAAGATTACTGCTACTAGAGATCTTGGCATATATGGTGTGCCAACAATTTTTGTTAATGACAGGAAATTTGAAGGTTATCACGGTAGGGATGTTTTTTTTGAATCTTTGGACCAAGAGATGCAAAAATTTGAAATTGACTCAAAGGGTTAATCTGCATAAATTCTTACTTATATGGAATCTTTTACTAAAGCAATACAAATCATACAATCAAGAGCAAAGAAAGCAGTTATTTATGCATGGAATGTTATAGCTTCTAATAATTTGCATACAAATAAACAATTTGTTGCTGGTGATGTGAAGCCTGAAGAAAGTTCAGAAAACTTGCTGTTGCTAATGAATCAGTGCTGTGATTTAAACATAAAAGAATCATCTAGAAGAAGAAGTACAGCTGTTTTAGGTGGTATATACCTAAATCTATCTTTGAGAGAAAGATTGGATTTTCTGATTTTGTTATCTAATGAATTTTCCATTAAAAAGACAAAAATGATTGATTTTTTTGAGGAGTACTTAAAAGGAAATCATTCTCCTCAAAAAGAAGTAAATTTTTATAAAAATTTACAATCTCCAAGAATGATTTTGTTGAGGCAATTTACATCCATTGATTCAAATGGTTTGAAATTCATTGTAGACATGAGGTCTGATGTGCTTTCTTTTTTAAAAAAGGGGCATAATGAATTGAGTGTTTTAGAAAACGATTTACGATATATACTGTCAGCTTGGTTTGATATTGGACTTTTAGACTTGAGACGTATAACATGGGATTCATCAGCTTCTTTGCTAGAAAAGTTGATAGCTTATGAGGCTGTGCATGAGATTCATTCCTGGGATGATTTACGCAATAGATTAGATTCTGATAGGCTTTGTTTCGCTTTTTTTCATCATAATATTAGAAACGAACCATTGATTTTTGTTGAAGTTGCTTTGTCAGACAGAGTTTCCTCAAATATAAGTGAACTGCTTGATGAGAGTCTACCCTTGATGAATGTTGAATGTGTTAATACTGCAATATTTTACTCTATATCTAACACACAAAAAGGACTTTCTGGCATAAATATGGGTGGATTTTTGATAAAGAAAGTTGTTGATTATATTTCCTGCAAACATCCAAGAATAAACTGTTTTGTGACTTTGTCTCCTGTGCCTGGTTTTCTTAAGTGGTTGAACGGTTTAAAAGAAAGCAATTCTTTGTCAAGTGAACTAAATGAAGTCCTTGGTAACCCATTCCTAATAGAGAATTGTTCTGAAATAGTAAAAGATAAGCTTTTGTATTTTTGCGCAGTTTATCTTACTTCTGTTGAATGTGGAAAAACAATCGATCCTGTGGCGAATTTCCATCTTTCTAACGGAGCATCATTAATATCTATAAACTGGAAAGCAGATATGTCGGAAAAAGGTATTAAAACTGCTTTGGGGTTTATGGTTAATTATCATTATAATATGGATGAGATTGAATTGAATAGTAATGAATATTTCACATCTGGGAAAATAAATTTCTCAAAAGCAATAAAAAAGATTTTGAATATATATCACTAATATATTTCATTACCTGAATTTTCTATCCATGTTTCAAATTGATGAAATAGATCTAATAACCTGTCATTTTCTTTCTCTGTTCCGATTGAAAGTCTAACTCCCTTCAAAGGTTCTGAATCTATGTGTTTTAATGCCACTGAATGTTTTTTGCAAAATTCCACCAAAAGACTCGGGTCACATTTTAATTCAATAAAAATAAAGTTAGTGTCACTTTCATAGACATTTTTCGTAAAAGTGAATTTAGATATACTTTGGCGAATCATCTCTCGGTCTCTTATTATTAACTTTATTTTAGCTGCGGAGAATTTTATGCCTTCTTTTGTGAGTATTTGTTTTAGGGTTATATTTGAGCATGGAGTTGAGACATAAGAATAAGGTGTTTGCAATGCATGTATTGTGTCAATTATGTTTTCTTTGGATATTATTGCTCCAACTCTTAACCCCGAAACTCCATATGCTTTTGAAAGAGTTCTTGTTACTATTAAGTTTCCAAATTTGCTTATTTGTTCGGATAGGCTTTGATTTTTTGAAAATTCAGTATATGCTTCGTCGACTACTATAATAGACTTGTTTTTAAGTTCTGTACATAAGTGCAACAAGTCTGAATGTACCATTGGGCTTCCAATTGGCGAATTTGGAGAAGGTATAAATATCAACTTGATATTTTTGTTTCTACAGAATTTTATTATTTCACTTAGATCAAGCCTTATTGGATTTTTTTTTAAGTTGATTTTATAGGTGTTATTATGGTTTATTTTAGCATAAAATTCATACATTCCATAGGTTGGTGGACATACTAAGATTGAATCTTTATTAGGCATGCAAAAAGTTCTTATTATTAGGTCTATTGCCTGTGCGCTACCTGCAGTAGGCAAAATTTCCTTTGGGTTTGAATTGTATACTTCTGACATCCTTTTTTTTAATTGGATGTTTTCTGGATATTGGCATATATTTTGATCTAAAGAAGTTGGAGGGTATGGATTTGCGTTTGTGTTCAGCTTTAGCAAATGTGATTGTGATGATAATGAATCACAAGATTGATCTTCTTTGATTTCTTTGATGTCTTCTCGGAAAAACTTGCTCATTGGTTTGTTTTTTAAAATCTGCAATTTAATTTACAAACCTTTTTCACTCTAGGTAAAAAGGTTGAGAAGACGCATAAGATACACCTTCCACAATATTGTCTATTTTTGCTATGGCGTTCTTGAATTGATTCATCTCTGAAGGTGGCAATGCATGTTTGAGGGTTTTGGGGCTTATGTTCATTGGATCTATTGGCTTGTTATTGTGCCACACTTCGTAATGAAGGTGAGGTCCTGTCACTTTTCCGGTGCTTCCGGTATAGCCAATTAATTCTCCTTGTTTTATTTTGTCACCAGATTTCAATCCTTTCCGATACTCGTCTAGGTGTGCATATGCTGTTTTGTACCCAGACTTATGCTTTATCCTGACGTATTTACCATATGAACCGTTGTTTCCCACGTATTCAACAACTCCATCTGCTGCTGATTCAACATGGCTTCCTTTGCTGGTTGCAAAATCTACTCCTTTGTGTAACTGCTTTTTACCTGAAATCGGGTGTATTCTATTTCCGAATTTAGATGAGATTCTGGTTCCATCGCTAACAGGTATTTTTAGAATGCTGTTGCTATATGTTGAGCTTTGTCCTTCAGGGTTAAAGTAGCCCTGAGTTCCGTCTGATTTTATATGCTTGTATAGCTGCATTTTTTTATTTTTAATGATTATGTTTGAATATATTGGGTCTCCATATTTCACTATATTGCCTTCATCATCCATAAAGCACTCGTAAAGAATTTCAAATTCTGATCCTGGTTTTATATCTTTTCTCATGTTCAAGTTTGATTTTTCATATAGGCTTATGATTTTCATTGTGATTTTATCTGGGACCCCTTGAGAAGATGCTGATGAAAAAAGAGAATTCTCTATTGTGTCGGAAGCGTAGAGAAGTGCGCGTTTATAACTAGGAGGCTTAGTGTTTGTTTTGTATATATTGGGCTTGTCGCTTTTGATTTCTATTTTTAAAGCGTTGCCTTCATTGTCTATTAATTTCACGTGTTCCAAGTTATTTGAAGAGTTTTCAAATTTCATCTCTAAAACTGATCCATTCTTGATTCTTTTAAGGTTTAGGTGTTTGCTTAGTTGTTTGGTAACTAGGTATGCTTGATTTGTTGGTGCTGAGTTCTTAAGCATGACGCTCAGAAGCGTATCTCCGGGTTCTAGCTTTATTGTTACTGCAGAATTGTTTTTTTCTTTTTCTTCGTTTTCATGAGCAAATAAATCGGAGGCGCAATTCAAAGGAGAAAACAAGTACAAAGTAAATGCTAAAGTGAGGGAGAAAAGAATAGATTTATGGGTCATATTTTTTTTAATAACTGCTCTATATGCTGTTTGTAATTCTGCTTTGTTTTTCATTCTATACAATATTTGGCTAAGTTTCCACAAGTTTTGATCAATTTTATCTATTTTATCTCTATTAATTATTTTTTCTTAGCTTTAGGACTTGTTTCGTTTGATAGTATAAGCATATTTTGCTTTCAATGGAAGCTGCTCGTGTTGTTTTTGATTGATATTGTGTGAATTTTGGTGTTGATTAGTTGATTTTTGAATATTTTTGTTGTATAATTTGTAGTTGTGCCTATTTTTAGGTAATCTAAAATATTTTTCTTATTAATAAGAGTCCATTAAGAGTTATCTATGTCATCATCAATTTTTGTTTTTAAGCCTAAGAAGATAGATCAAGAACAAATCCAGAATTATAATGATTCTCAATCTTCTTATATTCAATATTCATTGAACAATGAAATCCAAGTGGGCAAGTTTGAAGTTACTAATTCTAACACTGAAGTACAAGATGATTTTTCTAATTTGACTATCCAAAGCTCTGATGTCAAAGTTGACACAAAAAAACACAAAGAATCTTCTGTGATATCAGCAGAATCTAATGTTGAAGTTCATTCTGATAATGATAAAACTCATCAAAGATTATGATTTATGTTATGTAAGTTTTTATTTTTCTTGCCTTGAGATTTTTCCTTGTACTTTTTCTATCCCTATTTATATTTAGGGATGCCTTAGCATTTGAAAATGCTATTTTTGTTGTTTCTGATGTTAATGTTCAAGGCTCAGCAGAATCTGCTCATGAAGCAAAAATGTTGGCAATGAATAAATCTTTAAAACAAGCATTTAGTGTCATTTTACATAGAATAAAACCTGACCTTCCTCCAAATATAGATGTTGAATTAAATTTTATTCGCGAATCAGTTGTAAGCTTTTCCATAAAAAAAGAAAAAATAATCAAAAATTCCTATTTTGCTACTATTGATTATGTTTTCGACCCAAAAAAAATAGATTTTTTTCTAAAAAACTTACCTGAAACAATTAATGTCCATTCTGTGTTAATTATACCTGTTTATCGTAATAACAATAATACAGCTGAAATCTGGGAAAATGAATGGTTTTACGTTTGGAATGATAGAGAAGATTTCATCACTCCTATAGGAGATTTGGACGAAGTATTGAGCTGGAAAATAGATTCTTTACATGATATGGATTTTCTCAATCAGATTGCAAATAAATATAAAATTGATGATATAATAATTCTGGAATGTAGTATTATAGATAATAGTGTTATAGATGTTACTATAATAAGGCCTTATTTTTTACAGAGAAAAAAAATTGTCTATGAAAATCCAAACGGTTACAACAAAACGAAGTTGTTGAATAAAGTTGCTGATCATTTGGTGGAAAACATAAAAAACACCAAGTTCTATTCTCCAAATGTAAAGATAGACGTTAAAAACAAAAAAAATCATCATTATGCTTTAATAACTTCACCACAATGGAATTGGAAATATATAAGGAACAAGGTTATAAATAATTTCAAATATGTAATAAAATATGTTTCCCCAAATCATATTATAGTTGAAGTAATTACTGATAAGAGTTTGCAAGAGTTTAAAAACATTTTATCATCTAAGCGTATAAAAGTTGTAGAATCAGATAATGGTTTGATTCTTTCTAGATGAAATGTATATTGAAGACTAAATACTATAAATTAAATCTTTGTTTTATTGAATTTTTATTTTGATTATATTCAACTTATGATGGATTTTTATTGTAGTTATTATAGATCTAGTATTGTTATATGATATAGTGACATACATTATATAATCTTTTGTTGTGTGAATATCCATGAAAACAATCAGTAATTATATTAAAGTTGCCGGTGGTTATGGCGATGTATTTTTTGCTGTTAGCGTGGTTTTTATAATTTCCATACTATTAGTTCCGGTTTCTGCCAATATAATAGATATGTTGTTTAGTATTTCCGTTACTCTGAGCATAATGATTCTTGTGACTGTGCTTTTTATTGCTTCAGCTTTAGAATTTAACTCTTTTCCCACAATATTACTGGTTGTTACTATGTTAAGATTAGCGCTTAATATAGCATCCACAAGGCTTATACTGTCTGACGGTCATATGGGCACATATTCGGCAGGGAGCATAATAGAAGCTTTTGGAAAGTTTGTTATGCAGGGCTCTTTAGTTATTGGTATTATAGTTTTTATTATTTTAACAATAATAAATTTTGTTGTTATTACTAAAGGCTCTAGTCGTATAGCAGAAGTTTCTGCCCGCTTTAGTTTAGATTCAATGCCTGGAAAGCAAATGGCAATAGATGCAGACCTTGCTTCTGGTTCTATAAATGAAAATGAAGCAAAAATAAGGCGAAACAAACTGGAGCAAGAAAGTGCATTTTTTGGTTCTATGGATGGTGCTAGTAAATTTGTAAGAGGGGATGCTATAGCAGGAATATTGATAACTTTTATCAATTTTGTTGCAGGAATGATGATAGGAATGGTACAGCGTGAAATGGATTTTCAAAGCGCAGCACACACTTATACTATTTTGACTATAGGGGATGGTCTTATTTCCCAAATTCCAGCGCTTATAGTTTCGATTGGTGCTGGTATGCTTGTAACCAAGTCATTAGACTCTGGTTCAACAGATAAAGCAGTTTTTGCTCAGTTAAGTAGATATCCAAGAGCAATAGGTTTGACTAGTGTTTTTGTTCTGGTTGTTGGATTATTTCCAGGTATGCCTGTTGTTCCATTCCTATTGTTAAGTATATTGACTTCGATTGCGGCTTATTTTATATGGAAAAATCAAGCTATGGATAAAGTGTTATCTGAAGGCCAAATCAAAGAACCTAAAAAGAAAGATTCTGAAAATATAGAGGAAATTCAATTAGATCATATTAAAATTGAGTTGGGTGGTTTGTTGCTCTCTATGATAGATATAATTTCAGCTGGTGTTAAAAAGCTTAGATCACAGATGGCAAATGATCTTGGATTTATGATTCCATCAATTAGAATACAAGACAACTTAAATCTGCCAAATGCTGGTTATTTGATTAAAATCAATGATATAAAATGCGGGCAAAGTGAGGTTAGGACTAATAAGCTTTTAGTCATAAGCCCTGAAGGATTTGATACAAGTAATCTAGATGGTGAGAGAACAAAAGAGCCTTCTTTTGGATTGGACGCTATGTGGATTGATCATGACCAAAAATCTTCTGCTGAAAAAATGAACTATACTGTTGTAGAGCCAAGTATGGTCATTATCACTCATTTAACTGAAATAGTAAAAGAAAATATTACAGAATTATTGAGTTATGGCGCAACTCAAAAAACAATAGACGACTTAGGAGAAGAACACAAAAAACTTGTATCTGACACAGTTCCAGTTAAAGCCGATCTTGGTGTGTTGCATAGGGTTTTGCAGCAATTGTTATCCGAGAATATTAGCATAAAAAATATACCTATGATTTTAGAAGCAGTTGGAGAATGTTCAGGTGAGAACATTCAATCTATTATTGAAAAAGTTAGAATAAAGCTTTCAAGACAAATATGTGCTAGTTTGGTGTCTGATCAAGGTTATATACCAGTGATAAACATATCTCCTGATTGGGAGCAGTCTTTTGCTGAATCTTTGAAAGATAATATATTTTCTTTAGCGCCAAGTAAAACACAGGAATTTGTTGCAAAAGTGGGTGATGCAATAAGGAATTGTGAATATAAAAACGAAAGTCCAATAATATTAACTAGCGCATTGATAAGACCTTATGTGAGAATAGTGTTGCAAAGGCCATATAACCATATTGCTGTTTTGTCGCAAAATGAAATACATCCTAGATATACTGTGAAAACTTTAATGGTGGTTTGATTAAGGATCTACACTCTATGAATGCATGTTTGCAACTTGTAGCATGTCTGTAAAATGAATAATTTCTTTTTCTGAATGTGTTGTAGAGACATTCACTCTTAATCTGGATGTTCCAAATGGAACAGTTGGTTCTCTTATTGCAGATACTGCGATTTCATTTTTCAATAGTTTGTTTTTTATATTTATTAATTTTACTTTATCTTCAATTAGTATAGATACTATATGTGAATTATTATCAATCAATTTAAATTGTTTTTCTGAAAGTTTTTGTTTCAAAAGAAGAGAATTTTGATTTATTATTTCTCTTTCTTTGCTCATCTTAGGAATCATGTTCCATGCAAACTGTGAAGCTGCTATGTTAATTGGTGACGGAGCTGTAGAATATATAAATCCTCCACATCTATTTATCAGATAATCAATAACAACTTTCTGCGAAGCTATGAAGGCTCCTTGGCTTCCAATAGCTTTGCTGAATGTTCCTACTATTATATCTATGTGTTCCGATAAATGTTCAACACAACCATATCCGCGTTCCCCAACAACTCCAATTCCATGTGCGTCATCTATATATAGGATTGCATCATAATTTTTCTTTAAAAATATTATATCTGAAATAGATGAGATAGTACCTTCCATACTAAAAACACCCTCTGTGATGATTATCTTAGGAGATTCCTTGTGTTTTTTAAGTAAAGATTCAAGATGATTAAGATCGTTATGCTTATATCTGAATAATTTTGCTTCTGATGATATGGAGCCAGCTATCAAGCTGTTATGAATATACATATCAGCTATAATAACAGGTTGAGTTTTTAAAGTTTTTAAATTTAGCAATGTTGGCAAGACAGAGGAGTTCAATTGATATCCACTGCTAAATATTAAAGCTGATTCTTTTTTATAAGTGTTGGCTATATTTTCTTCAAAGTTTGTATAAATTTCTGCATTTTCCATTAGTAATCGAGATGATCTGCCTCCGATTGGAGTTTTGGGGATTATTTCTGATATGTATTTCAAAAGATCTGGGTTTCTTGACATGCCAAGGTAATCGTTTGTTGTGAAATCTATTTTTATGATGTTATTGTTTTTTTTTATTTCTCTGTATAGATGATTTTTTTTCTTAGCTTCGCAATCTTCTTGATATCTTTGATAGAATACATTCATATAAATTTATTAAAGCATAAATTCAAAATGTATGCGAATTATTATATTAGTATTTCTTTTTGCTGTTTTGTTTTGAAGGAGCGAATTGTTTATATTTTTTATTAAATGACGTATAGTATATTTTATATGTCATGTGATATGTTAAATTGGAAGGTCAAAGATTGTAACGATAGAGTCGCTCTTGCCCTTAAACAAAGGCATGGTTTTTCAAGTGTAGTTGCGCATTTATTGGCTTCTAGGGGTGTTTCTATAGAAAGTATTTCTTCTTTTATTAAGCCCACTTTACGCGATTCGATGCCAAACCCTAACCATTTGCTAGATATGGATAAAGCAGTAAATAGGATTTGTGAGGCTATTGCGAAAAATGAATCTATTATGATATATGGTGATTATGATGTTGATGGAGCAACTTCAACTGCATTGCTTGTTTTATATCTACGATTTTTAGGGGCAAGTGTTTCGTTTTATATACCTGATAGAATAAGGGAAGGATATGGACCTAATTCAAGTGCTATGCAAACAATTAAAGATGATGGGTTTGATTTATGTATAACTGTGGATTGTGGTACCGTTGCTTGTGAACCAATTAATTTTGCCAGAGATATAGGATTAGATGTTATAATAGTAGATCACCATATTGGTGGATTAAGTAATCCAGATTGTGTTGCACTTGTTAATCCGAATAGGCTTGATCAACTGGAGTCTAATTGTCGCAATTTAGCTGCAGTTGGGGTGGTTTTTTTGCTTTTAGTTGCTACAAATTCAAGTTTGCGTGTTTTGGGTGTAAAAAATACTCCTAATTTGTTAAGGTACTTAGATCTTGTGGCTCTTGGTACGGTATGTGATGTTGTTAAGCTTACTGGATTAAATCGTTCTTTCGTGTTCCAAGGACTTAAGATTATGTCTATGCGTAAAAACATTGGTCTATCTGTGTTGTCAGATCTTCTAGATGTAGGAGAAGCCATTAATACATATCACCTTGGCTTCATCATTGGCCCCAATATAAATGCAGGTGGCAGAGTAGGTAAATCTAGTTTAGGTGCTGAGATACTTTCGGCACAAGATAAAAACAGGGCTCATGAAATTTCTAGAGACTTAATTGCTTTCAACAATGAGAGAAAAGCCATTGAAAAAAACACCTTATATGAAGCCTTGGAACTCATCAATAAAGATGAAATTTCCCAAGAGAAATCAGGTTTTTTAATGCCTTGTGGTCGCAATTGGCATCAAGGAGTTATAGGGATTGTTGCTAGCAGAATCAAAGATAGATTTAATACCCCGGTTGCAGTGGTTTCTATTAACAATGGAATAGGCAAAGCTAGTGCTCGATCTGTGCAAGGAATTGATTTTGGATCTGCTGTTTTGGAGGCAAAGTCTAAAGGACTAATTTTAGAGGGTGGAGGTCATGCAATGGCTGCAGGATTTTCTGTTGCAGAAGATATGATTGATGAATTACATGATTTTTTTGTGAACAAATTTCGATCTCACAAATCTTCTGATTTGATTGAGGTGGATTTGGTTATAACATTGAGAGGGCTTGATTCACAACTTTGTCGAGATATTCAAATTTTGGCTCCTTTTGGTCCTGGGAATAATGAACCAAAATTTGCGTTGCGTGATTTTAAAATCACTTCTGTAAAAATTATAAATGAACAGCATGTAGCGTGCTTGCTTTACGATGGATCTTGCCGTGTTAATGCTATCTGCTTCCGTTGTGTTGGGACTCCAATTGGAGACAAATTGCTGAAAGATATGAAAAGAATAGTTGTTTTAATTGGTAAAGCCAAGTTGTTGTCTTGGAAAGGTTCTGAGAGGGTGCAGTTTGTAATAGAGAGTATTGGTGAATAGATTCCACTATACCCGATAAAGTTCATATTGTCTGCGAATTGATTTTTTATAGAATATTATTCAATATATACTTTGTAAATTCATTTGTTTATCTTCATAGATCCCATGGGATTGTTTCTATTATATTTATATTTTTCCAGCTATAAGCGTTGAAGTTATCAATTGATGAAGATAGATGGTCTGTATCAAACCTTGCTGGAATGTCAAATTCAAAGCTTGCTTTTAGATCTTGTTTTATTTCTGATTTTTGATTTATTTTGATCAAACCATTTTTATAGTTTATTTCGCAATTTTTCGTTATTTCCACATTGTCTGAGTATATTTTTACGGTCCCTTCTACTGGTTTGTATATTGTTCTGTAATGATTAGGCCCATTTGTTGTTTTGTAAATTTTGATTAATTGAAACGTTTTTTCTTCTTTGTTTATTGGTTTCAGAACCTGTTTTTCTGCTGTGTAATCTGTCCAATCCTTAAACCTAAATCCTATTGCTTTGCCCATATGGGACCTAAAAAATGATATTAGTTTTGACAATTGATCTATATTTTTTATGCAATGTGCGACATTGTATTTAGATCTTGTGACAGACCAATTTGAATTTCTTTGTTCGACCCCTCCTTTGCTTATGATTAATTCTGTAGAAAACTGAGGTCCTCCTCTCGAACCATATGATATGTCTTCTGGGAATCTTGCTTCTGAAAAATTCATTTAATCTCCTAAAAGTCTGATATGATTTATTATAATGCTCTAGAGCACCTAATGTGATCAATATTTTTTGTTCAGTTTATGTCGAAAATATATTTTGTGTTTAGTTTTAATCCTGATTGATATCAAATGCATTCATTAATTCAGCCCATTCTCTGGAGTTCATTCCTATTTCTTCTTTGGAAACTTTTTCTTGCTTTAGAATTTTTTTTATAGCTTCCAAACCTTTTTTGGAAATAGAATATGAATTAAGGATGTAGTCAGCAAATGCAGAGTAAGTTAATGGAACCCATAGCTTTACTAGATTTAATATTTCATCTGCATACTCTCTTATTTCATATTGTGCATGGGCATGACAGCGTAATTTCAAGAAGTGTAATAGATTATGTAAATCTATTTTCCAATACCATTCTGTATAACAACTCAAAGGCAAATTTACTCTACTTATTTCTCTAGCAATTCCATCTTCTAATCTTTTGGAATAAAGTTTATAACTACTTTCATTTTCGTCTTGGAATTCTTTTCTTAGATTTTGTATGTATTTATGGTCATCTACTTCATTTCCCCGTGCTTGCTTGTTTTCTTTAGACTGCAGGCATATGTTTGATGGGGTATAAAATTGATCTTCAACTAATGAATATCTTGCAGAATATTCGTTTATATTTGCTGTTCTGTGCCTTACCCACTGTCTTGCAACAAATATAGGTAACTTTATATGAAGTTTGATTTCGCACATTTCGAAAGGAGATGTATGTGAGTTTCTCATTAAGTAGTTAATCAATGCTGCGTCTTGGCTTAGATGTTTGGTTCCTTTGCCATAAGATACCCTAGCAGATTGCACAATAGCGGAATCATTACCCATATAGTCAATAACTCTTATAAATCCATGGTCTAAAACATTGAATTCTTTGCCCAATACTTTATCTAGTTCTGGTGATATATGTCTTGTCATGTATGATGCGAAAGATTTGATAATATCTGTTATGACTTAAAAAGTAAATTCTTTCAAAATGTTTTTTATGTTTGCAATCTAATTAGAGCTAAGTCACATGATATTTTTTATTTTAGTTGTTATTTAAATTGTTATATTCAAATCTAACTGTGGTGGGGGAGTGGCGGGGAGATGAGGAGTTCCATTTCCCCGCCTTGTTGTTTGTTTGTTGAATTAGCTATTCATTACTGTACTAGCTATTTGTTTCATTAGATTGTTAGAGTGTACCAATGCAGATACTGCAGCTTGCGCTTGCAAGCCAGCTCTAGCTTGTTCGGACGAAGCTTCGTATATATCTATATTGATCAAATTCCCAGATGAGCTTTCCATTGCGTTGCCAACTATTTCTAAATTTGCAACCATTTTCCCAAACTGGCCTCTAGAAGAACCTATGGTAGCCAGATTTTTACCCAATCTGTCTAATGCCTCTGCTGTTATTTTCAATGCTTCTTGTGCATCTTCTTTTGTACTTATATTCAGATCTAACTTAGACATTCCGTTTTTATCAAGATATACGGCATCTGATGTTGCTTTTTCAAAGTTAAGAATAACAACTTCGGATTCATCTTTCCCAATTTGGAACGATAGACCTGTAGAATCTCCTGCAACCCCAAAAGCTTTATTTAGGGCTTGTTCTAATGTTTTTGCAGCATGATCTGTACCAATGTCAATGTTTCCTACTCCTTGTAGATTTATTGTTAATTCTGTGGAGTTATTTGTATTACTCGTTGTTTTTAGCGTTAATGTGGTGTCTAATCCACCTTTTATTACTTTGTGTGTGGAATCGTATGAGCTACCAAGACCACCTGATACATTGCTTTCTGATAAAATCTGAGAATGCTCTTGGCCATTTATCTTGACAGATATTCTGTTGTTTTGATTGTCTACTTGAAATTTTCCAATTGTTCCGATTTCTCCATTTCTGGCAAAATCAGCACTTTGTATATGCACATTTTCGTTTTTAATTCCGTTCAGTACAGTTCCTATTGTAGACATAGAATCAAATCCTGCTATTTCTCTTTTTTGATTTATCTGTATGTTTGATAAATCTGTTTCCATTTTAGAAGCAATTACAGCTAACTGTTGATTTATTTCATGTTTTGTTTTGCCTGAAAGCTCTATTCCTTGAGAATCTAGATATAAGTTTACGCTGTGAGTCCCATCATCTGACTTCAATGAAATTTGACTTTCAGGCGTAAGAAGATGCCCTAGTTTGTTATAATTTGTACCATTGGCATTATTACTAGAATCAACAGATCCTCCTGTCAAAAGTACGTCGCCTGAGTATGTTTTGCCTCCTATATTTGCTGTGAAATGTACAGAATTTGGCGAGAAAAATTCATCCTGGCTGTTTCCTACTTTACCTTCTTGAAAGGTTGCGGATATATCTGTTATACGACCTTGTAATGTGCTTGTAATAATTGAGTTAGAAGTCTGTAAATCTTTTCCTTTTATTACATTTGTGTTGTTTTCAATGAACACATCTCCGCCTGTGAGGCTTGCAGTTTCTCCAGATACTGTTCCATTATCGTTTGTAATAGAAAATTCTGAATTAGGTAAACTTGCCGGATCGGCTGGGTTAGCAGCTAGGTTGATTTGGAATTGATTTCCATACTCACCACCTTCTTTGAATTTCACAGCAATGCTATAATCTCCGCTTGCGCTGTAGTTTGCTTTCATTAGAACAGAATCATTACTACTATTAAGAAAATCTATCAATGCATCTCTTGTTTCTTTTGCATCTAACCCTACAACTACATCTGTATCGAAAGTGATTGTTTTGGTATTCACTCCGTCACCTATTATTAAAGATGTGCCTGAAAATGTATTGCTATTCAAAGTTAATGTAGCTGATGCTTTTTCTTGTTCTTTTATCGTTTCCCCTAATGAAACCTCTCTTGTTCCTTCAGAGAATCCATATGCTTGATTAAGGCGTACTGAATCACCGTTGCTAAATCTAGCTCCTATTTTGAATTCGTTTCCGCTTGTTCCATCTTGTTTATATTTTACTATGATGTCATTTTGATTTCCCCTAAAGTAATTTGCTTTGCTTATTTCTGTGTCAGTTGATTGATTTAGATGTTTTAGAAGATTATCTCTGCTTTCTTCTGCGCTTTCACCAGTAGCAATGTTATCTCCAAATATCACTTTGGTTCCGTTGATTATTATTTGATCTCCATTTTCTGCTTTCTCTGATAATGCAATCACGCCCTGTGCTTTGACTGTGCCGACAGTATCTGTTAAATCAATCTTTCCGCTCAAGTAAGATCCTTGTACTAAGAACCCAGAAGTGTTAAACTTGTCTATGCTATCTAGGCTAAAGTCATTAACCGCTTTACTGGGGGCCGTTATTCCCATTTTTATGTCTGCAGTCTTGATAGCATGTGTTGTTTGTTCCATTTTTTCGCTTAGTTCTGATTGTACTTTCGCAATACTCTCTGAAGCATTTAAATTAAATCCATCCTGATTCACTACCATTTTGAATCCTGCATCAGTGTTTTTAGCTCCAATTTTTTGGAACTCTAATTCTGTTCCTCCTGCTATTCGATTACCTAATCCATTAAACCCATTTCCATTTGCAGCAGATCCATTTTTATTTCCTCCTGCAAGTGATATGTCTTTAGTTTGATATATGTCTCCATTTAAGCTGATTTGAAATTGTATTTTATTGGAAGTGAATTGATCGGAATTATTTCCAAGTTCACCTTCTTTAAAGATTGCACTAATAGATCCAAATTTGCCAATCATTTTTTGATCAAAAGAGATCTCGTCTGAACTTGTTTGAGTTCCAGAGATTGGTGATTTGCCTAAGCCTAAATATTCACCTGTAGCCACTTGTGATATTGTTACATTTAATGATTCAGATGATGTTGCGTTGGATCCATTTGCCAGAGTGTATTTTGCTAAATTTTCTGTTCCATCTTCATGGTTGAGCCCAAGGTTGATCACATAATCGTTTCCAATTATTCCTGCTTGATTGTGAGTAATGGTCAAACGTGCAGTATTGGCATCAAATTCGAAAAAAGCTTCATTTGCTAATGAGTCTGTTTTTCTTATTGCATTGAATAGGTTGCTCATCGAATCTTGTAATGAAGCTCCTATTTGAACTTCATTGTCCAATAAAGGCGATGATGTAAACTTAAACATCTCTCCGTTTAAAGACACTCGATCTGATTCTCCATAATTTGATCCTGCATCAAATTGTGCAACAACAGCTGCATGGCTTCTAGAATCTGTTCCTCCTGTCAAAGAAGTTACAAAATTTTGTCCACCAATCAATTTAGCGTCTATCATGAATTTATTTCCCTGAAATCCTGCTTGATTTGCTGTAATATCTAGTTCTGCTGCATTTGCTCTGTAATTAGCTGAGTTTACAGCGGAATTTTGTGTTGTATTAAGTTCCTTGGCTAAGTTTCTAACTGTTGCATGATCGTCATTTTCTACTACTTCAAATTGATTTTCTCCTGTTTTATTTCCTAAAGCTACAGCGGTGAATTTCACACCATTAAAAGATATTGTACTTCCTAATGCATTGGGAGCAGATATTCCTGTCAAATCTACTGTACCTTTGGCATAATCTCTTCCGATATTTGCAGAAGCAGATATAGTCGAATTTTCCATCAACATTGGGTTTTCTTGTATTTTGCCGTAAGAAGTGAACTGGCTCAACTTGTCTATACTATATATAGTAACAGTTTTATCTTTTAGTGTGGTCAACACTGATTGACCTGAAAAGCTACCATCAAGCATAGATATTCCATTATATTTGAATCTTCCATTATCTTCTACTTGATTTTTCAATCCTTGAAATTCTATGTTCAACGCTTCTCTTTCTGCATTTGCGATCGTGTCGCTTGCAGCTTGCATACTTAATTCGTGTTGCCTTAGCACTGCGTCATAAGATCCTTGTAATACGAAATGTGTTGCATCTAACATATTTGATGCTTCTGCTATGGTTTTGCTTCCAATTTTGTTTTGAGAAACTACTTGATCTAAAGATCTTGCTACGGAAGTTTCCGAAACATGGTCTCCAGGGTTTGATGAAAGCTTACCAGTGGCGAGTTTTTTGATCGCGCTATCAGCAGATACTAGGGCATCCTTTATTGTTAATACTGTTTTGTTTGTTGAATTAATTGAGGCTAAATCAGCCATAAACATTCCTCCATACTTAAAATAAGGCAGAACTATAGTTATTAAGTGCAAGAAAATAGCAAATCAATCAATTGTTGCGTAGATTGCTTGTTCTTTATCTTGTCACGCTACGATTATAGTTCAGTGTGCATTATATTATTTTCAACCTAAAATAGAGTTAATCACACCCTTGCGACTACATTATGGTGTGTTGATTATTGTTGTGATGTGTTTTCTATTTGAAACATTAGCATTGATTTGTAAACAAAATATTTTTCATGCTTTGAGGGTATGTGTGAGTATATATTAATATGGTTTTTGATGATATGATGGACGTGTATTGAAGTATATTTTTGATTTTTATGTCGTGCGGTAATGATAATATAGGTGATCCTGTCATTTTCTCTAAAAGCGCTGTTAAAAGGCTGCACTTTTTGCTTTCTTCTCACAAAAGTAACAATAAGAACATTATTGGATTCAGAGTTAGAGTTGTAGGAAAGGGTTGCGCTGGGAATGAATATTGTATTGAATATGTATATTCAGTAGATAAATCTGATTCCTATATAAATCTTAATTATAGTGGTTTGGATTTCATTGTTGTTCTTGATCCAAGCAGTTTGCTGAAGATGATTGGGACAGAAGTGGATTACGAATCAGATGAATTTTATTCAGAATTTAAATTCAAAAATCCCAGAGCTTCCAATATTTGTGCTTGTGGAAAGAGTTTTGCTGTCAATTTCTCTAGTGATGATTCCCAATAAAACTTAATTTCAGAAATATAGATAAATTATATTATTTAGATCTTCCAGACTTCTTGCTTCCTCCACCTACACCCATTGATCTACCTAGTCCTTTGAATTGTGCTTGGGCTTTTACTCGCATCTGCCAAATTCCTATTTTATTAAATTGATCTCCTAGCATTCTTTTTACATTGCTCAGATACTCTAGTTGTGTATTCATTACCATCCTTGTCCACTTTCCAATGGGTTTCTGAAAGCCGACAATTTTGGAATTTACCACAAGATTGTTCATCTGATAGTTTTTCAGAAGCTTTTCTTCATTTTCTATTATTCGTCTGTATTTTTTTTTCATGTACTCTTCGAGCAACTTTTTATCGTCGATTTCGGAGTCTTCTTTTGCAAATGCGAACTTTTTGATTGGTTTTTTGAAAATTATAAAAAGTAATATTATGATCACAGATATAATTAATATAGTAGAGTACATTTAGTTCCTGCTTGTTATTTATTACTAGTTTTTCATTGTTGATATCTTTTGTCACATAGTATTAGTAATATTTTTGATGGCATAATATTTATTGCTATTTGTAAAATATTTATCAGTCATACTATGAGTGTATTTCCATACCTTTATTATACTGTAAGTATGTATAATAAAACTTATTTCTTTTTACGCTTATTGTAAAATTATTTTTACATATATATATATATTCTTTTGGTGTTATTATACGTAGTGTTTGTATATTTGCTTATTGTGTGAATTGGATTGAGTTTAAGATAAAATTAATTCAAATGTTTTAAAAAGTGAATACTACCTTTTGTGTTTGTTTCCAATGAATCCTTAGGGACACTACTTTAAATATTTAAATTCTAGGTTTTTATTATGACTGATACGTTCGTAGATCTTTCTTTGACTTATGAAGATTTTCCAAATAGTATTAAATTAAGTCAAATTCCTGCAACTAAAACTTCTGAATCTATTTCAATAAATGTTGCTGCACTCAATGAAAAGCTTTCTAGTTTTGGTATTAAATTAAGCTCTTCAGATGAAACTGCTGCTTTATTTGTTGGGGATTCTAGTTTTCACTCTATCCCAGTTATTCACAGTGAATATGGCAATAGCGGATTAAATCTTTCTCTTATTGGTCCAATTGATTTTAAGTTTCATGATCCAGGTTTGAGAAATACTTCTATAGGGGTTTCCGATCTTTCATTTATTGACTCTGAAAATAGCAAGCTTTATTATTGTGGCCATAGCGTTGAATCTCTAATTAATGACAATGTTCCATTTGAAGATATAATATTTTTATTGTTAAATAAAAGCTTTCCTAATTCTAATGATAGCCAAGCGCTAAAAATGAAAATAAGTGAAAATATGTTTTTAAATCCTTCCATTTCATCAATTGCCGATAAGATATTATCTTACAACACTAAACCAATGTCTGCTCTGAGTGCAGTTATTGCTGTCATGGACCTCAAAGATAACTCTTCTTTGGACCCTGTATGTGTAGTTGCTCATTTGGCTGCTGTTGTTGCTTTGATTTGTAAAAATGAAATTGGTGCTTCTAGGACTCTTGAGCCAATAAAGGAGGTTGGATTTTCTGAAAACTTTATTAGATCTGTTTTTGGGAAGGAAATGGATCAAAGAGCAGTTCCAATTTTAGATGCTTTATTATGTCTACACGCAGAACATGAGCAAAATGCATCTACTTTTGCTTGCTGTTGTACAGCTTCTGCGGGTTCAAGTATTATAGGCTCAATTTCTACCGGGATAAATACTCTAGCAGGTAATTTACATGGTGGAGCAAATGAAGATGTTATGAAGATGTTAGATGATTTATCTAGATCTTCAAATGTTGAGTTTGAAATAAAATCTTTGGTTAAAAATGCTACAAACCCAAGTAAAGGTGGTAGAAAAGTTTTAATTCCGGGCACTGGACACAGGGTATATAAAGGATCTTCTGGTGACCCTAGGGCAAAATGTTTGTATGCAATGTTGAAAAATGATTCAAACTTGATTGCAATTATTGACAAATCTCCATATTTAAAAAATTTATTTCAGATCGCGGAATCTCTTTATCATGCTATTTCGGACAACGATTTGTTGCGAGAAAAAGGTGTGGTAATAAATGTGGATTTTTGGTCTGGATTATTATTTAGTGCAATTGGCATTCCATCTACTATGTTCACTTTAATTTTTGCTCTTTCTCGTTCTGTTGGTTGGTGCGCTCATTCTATTCCTGCTTGCAAATCTGGAATTGTGAGACCTATGCAGATATATCAAGGTGACATCAAGTCCTAAGATTATTTGTGCGACATTGGATTGATTTTAGTTTTTTCAATATTTTGTTTTGTTGTGATATAGAAAAATGTTTTTAATATAAATATGAGCTATTGCTAGTCATATATGTGAAGAGTATAATCACAAGGATGAACGAGTTACATATTATAACCTTAGGATTAGAGCATATTTCATCTCTAGGTTTATCAGGTGATATTTTTTTGAGGAAAATTTCAGATGCTTCTGTGTCTAGTTGTGATGCTAATGTAGATGAATCTATTGTCAGTGAGGGATTGGACGTTTTTCTTCGAGTTATAAAAGATGGTAAAATTGCATGTTTTTCATCTAATTGCTGTACAGAGAAAGATATTATGATTCTTATTGATAAAGCAGCTGAGATGTTGAATCTTGTTGAGCCTGATGAGAATATTTTTTTACCTAAACCCAATGATATTCATGTTGATGTTCCCCAGCTCAATATATTTGATACAAATGAAATAGATGCTGATTGGATGTCTTCATTTATTGTGAATATGGACAAGAAAGCTATTTCTTTTGATGGTGTATACAGAACTGTTGGCGCTTCAATACATCATCAGATTTCTACAATTTACCTGGCAAATACTAATGGATTCTCCAAGTCATATAATAAATCTGTTTTTTCATATTCTCTTGGTGTTATTGCTAAAAATTCTGATGGATCTGCAATAAGGGATTTTGATTACAGCATTGCTTGCTCCAGATCCGATTTGACTGATATGGATAAATTTGTTGCCAATGTTGTCGATAGTGCTCTTAAAGGCGTCAATCCCAAAAAAGTTCACACATGCATTGTTCCAGTAATTTTCAGCCCAAAAGTTTCTAATACTCTTTTGGATCATTTGTCTGATGCTTTGAATGGTTATAAAGTTGCATCTAAGATGAGTTTTTTATGTAACGATTTTGGTTCTAAGATTTTTTCAGATCATGTTAATGTTATTGATTCTCCACATATTATTAATGGAATTGGTTCTAGGCCATTTGATGCTGAAGGTATAAATGGTAAAGAAAATTTTCTAATAAAATCTGGAGTGATTGATTCTTGGATATCTGATTCTTATTCTGCTCATAAGATTGGCCTATCTTGTTCCTCTGGGAATGCTGTGAAATCTCCTTCTGGGGCTGTTTCTGCAGGTCCTAGTAATTTATACATGTGTTCAGGACCTTATAATGTGGAAGACATTATTTGTGATACTAAGAAAGGCTTTTATGTGACTGATTTGATGGGGCAGGGTGTTGATTTAGTTTCTGGTAATTATAGTCGTGGTGCTTCTGGTTTTTGGATAGAAAACGGCAAGATATCGTTTCCTGTTCATGAGATGACTATAGCTGGCAATTTGCGAGAAATTTTTGGTAATTTGATTGCTTGCGATGATTTATCTTTTTGTCGCTATTCAAATGCTCCCTCGATTTTTATACCAAAAATGACTGTTTCTGGGCACTAAACATTTATTAGGTAAGGAGTTAATATCAATTCTTTTCGTCTTGTGATAATTTATCTATTATCCCGCTAAAATCATTGATTCCATCAAAATTCATATAAACAGAAGCGAATCTAATATATGCTACTATGTCTAGTTTTCTCAGATATTCAATCACTATTTTCCCTATCAGGCTTGTACTTACCTTATTGTCTTTTACGTTTTCTATTTTTTGTATAACGTTGTTTACTAATTCTTCAACCTGTTTTGCTGAAATTGGTCTTTTTCTTATTGCAATGAGAATTGATTGCATCAATTTTTGTCTAGAAAATGTTTCTGTGCTAGCGTTCTTTTTTAATACAATCATTTCAGTCAATTTAATTCTTTCGAATGTTGTGAATCTGAAATTACATTTGGTGCATATTCTTCTACGTCTTATTGTCGAATTATCTTCAGATGCTCTTGAGTCTCGAACGTTTGTATCAGGCTTGTGACAAAATGGGCATCTCATGGGATTTATTGTATCATAACATCTGTTTTAGGTTAAGTTTTTTTAGTTACTCTTTTGCATGCTATTATAGCTATTTCGTACAATATCATCATAGGAATTGCTAGACCTATCTGACTAAATATATCTGGAGGAGTTAATATGGCTGCTACTACAAATATCATTACTATTGCTATTCTGCGTTTTTTCACAAGTGTCTTGTCCGTTATTATTCCTATTCTTGCCATCAATGTAAGTACAGCCGGTAGCTGAAAAGAAATGCCAAAGGCGAACATTAACTGTGCAACAGTGTCAAGATACTCTGAAACAGACGGCATGAATTCTATCTCTGCTTCTCCGATATCTTTTTCAGCAAAAGAAAGAAAGAACTCCCATGCTATAGGGAATATCAAGTAATATGCTATACATGCTCCTAATAGAAATAATATTGGTGTTGATAGTAGATAAGGCCATATAGCTTTTTTTTCTTTTTTATATAGTCCTGGAGCAATAAAAATATATATTTGCCATGTGAAAAATGGAAATGCTACGAGAGTAGCAGCAATTGCTGCTACTCTTAAGTATACAAAAAATGTTTCTGTGATGCCTGTGTATATTAAGGTGAAATCTGGATTGTTGATTTCAAGTTTGATTAAGGGATTGAGTAGGAATTTATATATATCTGCTGAAAAATAATAGCACGTGCAAAAAGAAAATGCGAAAAACAACATAGAGTTTATAAGTCTTTTTCTTAATTCTCCGAGATGCTGCATTAATGTCATTGAATGATCTGTTTTCATTTTTGTTACACGATATTGTACTATATACTTTTCATTATGTATTTAAAATCTTTGTGTTGCAATATTGCTTTTATCATGTTGATATCCTCCGGTTTTATCTTTTTGTTTGCTTTTATTTATGATTGATAACTGAAGTTCTCACTAGTGTATCGATCAACTGTTTTGTGTGGTTGTGTTGGAATTTTGATTATGTTATATTTATCGATGATTTAAATAATATGGAGTGTCTGTGTCTGCTGTAACTGGTTGGCGTCGTTGGTTTTTTTCTACAAATCATAAAGATATAGGGACGTTGTATATAATATTTGCAATATTTGCAGGAATTGTAGGCGGTGTTTTTTCGGTTATTATGCGTTCTCAGCTGATGCATATAGATTTGGTTAGTAATCAATTTTATAATGTTTTGGTTACAGGTCATGGATTGATAATGTTATTTTTCATGATCATGCCGGCATTGACAGGAGGATTCGGCAATTGGTTTGTACCTTTAATGATAGGTGCTCCAGACATGGCTTTCCCTAGATTGAATAATATAAGTTTCTGGCTTTTGTTTTTCTCTTTTGTTCTTTTGAACATAACACCTTTTGTTGGCTCGGGTCCTGGTACTGGTTGGACTCTCTACCCCCCCTTGTCACATTCTAGTTACCATTACGGTCCCTCTGTGGATCTTGCAATACTTTCATTACATCTAGCTGGTTTATCTTCTATATTAGGAGGTATAAATTTTATAGCTACTATATTTAACATGAGGGCTCCTGGTATGACTATGTTCGGTATGCCACTTTTTGTATGGTCTATGCTACTTACTGCTTTTATGATAGTGCTTGTTTTGCCGGTGCTTGGTGGAGCCATAACAATGATACTGACTGATAGAAATTTTGGTACATCCTTTTTTGTTCCCGCAGGGGGTGGCGACCCTTTGCTTTATCAGCATTTGTTTTGGTTCTTTGGTCATCCAGAAGTTTACATAATAATTATGCCAGGTTTTGGAGTTATTAGTCAGGTTATTGCTACTTTTTCCAAGAAACCAGTTTTTGGGTACAAAGGAATGGTGTTTGCTATGATTGGAATATCTGTCCTAGGTTTTTTTGTATGGTCACACCATATGTTTACTAGTGGTATAGGTGTTAATATCATAACCTATTTCTCTTTGGCCACTATGATAATAGCAGTTCCTACTGGTATAAAGATTTTTAGTTGGATAGCAACAATGTGGGGAGGGTCTATTGATTTGAAAACTCCTATGTTGTTTGCTATAGGTTTTATATTTTTATTTGTTGTGGGTGGTGTAACTGGTGTTGTTTTAGCAAATGCTAGCATAGATATTGTATTTCACGACACTTATTATGTAGTGGCTCATTTTCATTATGTAATGTCTCTAGGCGCTCTTTTCGCTGCTTATGCTGGTTTTTATTATTGGTTTGGAAAAATGTCAGGCAAGCAGTATTCCGAAATTGTTGGCAAAATACATTTTTGGTGGACTTTGATCAGCGTTAATCTCGTCTTTTTTCCTCAGTTTTTTTTAGGTTTAGCTGGTATGCCTAGAAGGATACCAGATTACCCCGATGCATTCATTCCTTGGAATTATGTTTCATCAATTGGTGCTTTTATGGCATTTGGTAGTGTGATTTTCTTTTTGTTTGTTATTTTCCATGCTTTTAAGTACGGAAAGAAAGCCGATCAAAATCCTTGGGGTTCAAATACTTTAGAATGGCTTGAAACTTCACCTCCTGCTTTTCATTCTTTTAGCACTCCTCCTATAGTGAAATCAAATGAATATAGGTGATTTCTTTTTTGTATTGAATGAATATGTGAAGCTAAGTAAGCCTGGAGTTTCTGCTCTTGTGGTTTTTTCTGCTTTTTCTGGAGTTATGCTATCTCCCGTAAATGTTTCATTTTTATATACTATATCAGTTTTATTATGCATCATGCTTGGATCTTGTGGCGCTGCTGCATTCAATATGTGGTATGACAGAGATATTGATTCAATTATGGAAAGGACCAAGAGTCGTCCTATTCCAGCTGGTTACATTGGCGCTAAATCTGCACTACTTTTTAGTATAATATGCTCTACTGTATCAGTTGTTAGTATTTTTCTTCTTTCCGGTTTTTTTACTTCATTTCTTCTGGCATTTTCAATATTTTTTTATGCAGTGATTTATACAGTATTGCTCAAAAGGAGTACTGTTCACAACATAGTGATTGGTGGAGTAGCAGGTTCATTACCTCCAGTTATAGGCTATTCTGCTGTAACTGGCACAGTGTCAACAGAAAGTCTTTTGATGTTTTTGATAATATTTTTATGGACACCGCCACATTTTTGGTCACTTTCTATATTGCGTGCAAAAGAATACCAGAAAGTTGGTGTTCCTATGATGCCAGTTTTATATGGTGATCACTGTACTAAGGTTTTTATCTTAATATATTCGTTAGCAATTCTTGCTAGTACTATATTCTTTGGAATAACAACATCAGCTGGTTTTGTTTATCATGTTTTTAGTTTGTTTATTAGTGGATTGTTTTTGTTGTTAAGTGTATTGATGTTATTTAACAAATATCCTCCAATTAGTTTTTTCAGATTCTCTATTATATATCTTTTTGTGGTTTTGGCGGGAATTGATATAATCAATTTTGCTTGACACATTTGAGTGATTGTCTGTTTTTTTTATTATTCATAAGATGATTTTGTTGTTTCACAAATATTTAATATATAGTTATTGATTGTTATACTGTATGTTCCGTATATTGAAGCATGAACTATTGTGGTGCTTATGAAATGAATTTTTTCTATCAAGTTGATATTTGTTTGCTTTATTTTATTTTTTTGAAATTAAATAGGTGGGTATATGAGAATAATCTTTATGGGTTCGCCAGAGTTTGCCATTCCTAGCTTGGAATTGATTTCTAGATATCATGATGTTGTGGAGGTTTATACGATGCCACCAAAGCCTGCTAAAAGAGGATTAAATATACAGAAAAGTCCAATTCATGTTTTTGCAGAATCTCTTGATATTGCCGTTAAGACCCCTTCTTCTTTGAAAAATCATAAGATCAAAGATATCGATTGCATTGTTGTGGTAGCGTATGGTCTTATACTTCCTAAGCATATATTAGAAAAACCTACTTATGGTTGCATCAATGTTCATCCTTCTTTATTGCCCAGATGGAGAGGAGCGGCCCCAATACATAGGGCTATCATGTCTGGTGACACTGAAAGTGGTGTGTGTACAATGAATATGTCCCCAAGGCTTGATGATGGCGATTTGTTGTTAGTGGAAAAAACTAAAATAAATGATAAAGATAATATAATTACATTGAGTGATAGGTTGTCCAAAATTGGTGCTGATTTATTATTAAGAACCTTAGATAATATAGATAATATTATACCTACTCCACAATCTCTTTTTGGTATTTCTTATGCAAATAAGGTCAAAAAAGTTTGTATTGATTGGAATGAAGACGCTAATTCTATAAATAATAAAATAAAAGCATTGATGGGTTTATATTGTCCTATTTTTAATGTTAAGATCATTCAATCTTCTGTTGATGTACAAGAAAATAACAAAGCTAAACCTGGACAAATTCTAAATGATGATTTTTATATAAAATGCGGTAAATATACATTGATTCCTGAAATTGTTCAAATTCCAGGACGCAAACAAATCACAGTTCAAGATTTTTTGAAATCTAATAATCTTGACAGTATAAAAAGAAACTTGTAGGATTTAATCTTTATTCTGAGTCTGTTTATGAAGCTTACTTGGCAGGTACGTAAAGTTTTAAATAATTACTCTTCTCAAAATCCTGGTGTTATTGCTAACATTGCCAGAATCTTAATGCATGGTGTTATGGGTGGTACGGGTAAAATTATAGTCTTTCCTGTAGATCAGGGTTTTGAGCACGGTCCAGCACGTAGTTTTAGTCAAAACCATTATGCTTATGACCCTGCTTATCACTTTCAACTTTCTGTTGACGCCCAGGTTAGTGCATATGCAGCTCCTATTGGCATGCTTCAGAGTTGTGCAGATAAATATGCCGGTCATGTGCCTATGATCCTTAAAATGAATTCTTCTAATATTCTGTCGCATTATGATCCCAAAGCTCCTGATCAGGCTATTACTAGTTCTGTAAAAGATGCTTTGAGGTTGGGGTGTAGCGCTGTAGGTTTTACTATTTATCCAGGTTCAATGCAGTTCAATGAAATGATAGAAGAAGTCAGAGACATAATAGCTGAGGCTAAATCTAATGGTCTTGCTGTTGTTATTTGGTCCTATCCTAGAGGTGGAGAAATCTCCAAAGAGAATGAAACAGCTTTAGATGTGGTTTCATATGGCGCTCATATTGCGTGCGTTCTAGGTGCTGATATTGTTAAGGTTAAATTGCCTGATGAACGTATAGCATTTGATACTGAGTATTATAACGATTTCTCTTTGCTCAAAGATCGTGTTAAAAAGGTAAAACAATCGTGTTTTGATGGTAAGAGAATACTTCTTTTTTCTGGTGGACCTTGTGTTGCTGATGTGAACATCTTGTATCAAACCACTAAATCTGTAAATTTGGGTGGAGGTGATGGTTCCATTGTTGGTAGAAATATATTCCAACGCGATAGATTAGATGCTTTGGAAATAATAAAGCAATTATCCAATATATATACAGATTCCTAATATATATTGTTCACAGATTTATTTTTTATTTCCATACTCAACTTATATTAAATATTTTTTTATTTTTAACTCAAAATTTATTGTTCTTTTATCACTTAATACAACACTGCTTATTTATTGTTTATGATCTTCATTTGTTATTATGAATATGAGCTTTGTCGAATTTTCTTAGTCTTCAATAATTGTTGGATCAGTTTTTCGTAATTAACAAGTGTCGTAAATAAATATAAAATAAAACTCTTGTTGCTTTTGACTGTTTTATGCTATTGTTATGACCTACATTTGAGGTCATTTGTATCACCAAATACACAAATTTTGTTTGCCTGCCAGACTTTTAGAGTTATTTTTTAGGATATATGATTATGGGCAAATGTAACTAATAGAGATTAGAGATATAATAAATATCTACTTACGCTTTTGAAATTTTCTTTTTCACTGTTTTATTCTTTTCATAAATTCTCTATGGGCTATTAACTCCTGTTGTGATGGGCTTTCCCAGTGTCTTGGGGCTTTATACTTTCTGTTGCTTATAGTTTCTTTTATATTTTCAAAGTTGATACAAGATTGATCCCCGCCAGACATTGCAACGTAAACTTGAGCCAATAGTTTAGCATCTAGTAATGCTCCATGTATTTTCCGATTTGATAGGGATATTCCAAATCGATTGCACAGAGCGTCAAGAGAGGCTTTAGACCCAGGGAATTTCTTCCGAGCCATGCCTAGAGTGTCGACTATTTTGTCATTTGTGAGTGCTGATATGTTTAGCCTAGACAATTCACTGTTTATAAATCTTATGTCAAAATCTGCATTGTGTATAACCAACTGTGCATTAAGTATAAATTGTAAAAAATCTTCAACAATTTCATAAAATCTTGGTTTGTCACGTAAATATTCAGCAGTTATACCGTGTACCTTTGTTGAAGCGAAAGGTACGTCTCTGTCAGGGTTTATGTAAACATGATATTGGTTCCCTGTGA
The DNA here is from genome assembly GCA_965216745.1 of Anaplasmataceae bacterium. Taxonomy (GTDB): domain Bacteria; phylum Pseudomonadota; class Alphaproteobacteria; order Rickettsiales; family Anaplasmataceae. The sequence goes on from OZ244191.1 coordinate 494,989, forward strand.
GAGTTAATCCTGACATTTCTATACAGCCAATTTCGATGATTCTGTGCCCACTATGGGGGCTTAGGCCTGTTGTTTCAGTGTCAAGCACTATAGTTTTATGTAAAGTCACCTATATTTACTAACATAAAATCTATAAACATACAATGAGGATGAGGATGTAATGTAAATGAAAAAAATATTAAATTCAAATTCATGTATTGTATTTGATTGATTTAATATTAATTACATATGTTATAGTTCTAATTTCTTATTTTTAAGTGTCTGATTGTGTTTAGATTTTTAATTCAACCCAACCAATTCTCTGACTTCTTTTATACAAGAAAGATTCTTTGCTTTTTCTTTGCCTTGTTTGAGTTGATGGCTTATATACAAATTGTCATTGGTTATTTGACTGATTGTTTGTTTTATAGGATCTAGCTTAGAAACCAAAGCTTCTGTAAGTAAAGCTTTCAGCTGTGAGAAATTATTTATATTTGATGGAAGTGCTTCCTCTGCAATAGACTCGTATATTGTGATCAAGTTTCTTGCTTCTGGTCTTTCTTTCAAAGACTCGGAATCAAACCCAAGAATATTATCAGTTTTAGCCTTTGATATTTTTTTTTTGATTGTATCTGGGGAATCTGTGATGTTTATTCTTGAACCTTCAGAAGCATCTGATTTGCTCATTTTAGATGTTGCATCTAAAAGGCTCATTACCCTTGCTCCTTTTTGTGGTATTAATGGTTTTGGTTCTTGGAAGAAATTAATTTCATAAGTTCTGTTAAATGTATTTGCTATTTGTCCTGCTAGTTCTAAGTGTTGTTTTTGATCTCCCCCTACTGGAACTAAGGTGCTTCGATATAAAAGTATATCTGCTGCCATTAGTGCTGGGTATCCATATAGACCTAGGGAGCTGATGTTTTTTTGTGTTTTGCTTTTGAATTGAGTCATTCTGTTTAATGTTCCAGTTGTTGTTATGCATCCAAGTATCCAACTCAATAGCGTATGATCCTCTACATCAGACTGTCTGAAGACTATACATTTTTTGGGATCAATTCCGAGAGCGATATAGGTGGCAAACAATTGTCTAACAGAAGCAGAAAGTTGTGATGGTTGATAGTTTGTAGTCATAGCATGAAGATCTGCAATGCAAAATATGAGATCATCGTATTTATCTTGCAATAGTAACCAGTTTTTCATTGTGCCAATATAGTTGCCCAAATGCAATGAACCAGTTGGTTGCATTGCAGAAAAAATTCTTTGTTTCATATGTTTGATTCTAATCTGTATTTTTTTCACTTATTGGTTCTGGTTTTATTCCTTTTGATTCTTGAGAAGAGACAACTACAAGTGCAGGGGAAAGAACTCTATCTTTAATTTTGTAACCTTCCCTTAAAACCTCAACAACAAAACCAGGCCTAAATTCAGCGGAATCTTCTTCTTTGATTGCCTGATGCAGATTGTAGTCAAAAACTTTTCCGTAAGATTCAATGTGTTCAACTCCATGTTTGGTAAGAGATTTTTGCATAATGCTTGCGGTCATTTGGACCCCACTACTAATATCTCCTTCTTTGACTGATAGAGCTCTTTTTAAGTTTTCGAATACTTCCAGCATTTCTTTTGCAAAATTGGATATGCCATAATTACGTTCATTCTGTATCTCTTTAGCATGTGATTTTCCCAGATTATCAGCATCGGCTGCCAGTTTTTGTGTCATGTATTTTAGTTTTTTATTTTCCTCTAGTAATTTTTTATTTTCTTCTAGTAATTTTTTATTTTCTTCTAGTAATTTTTTGTTTTCTTCTAATGATGTTAATAGCTGTTTTGTAGTATCGCTTTTTTCCAAGTTTTTACTTTGTTCGTCTTGTTGGTCTTCAACTTTCTGTTCATTTGGTTTCTGTGATGGTTTCATTTTTTGTGAAATTCTAGAAACAAAAGACTTAGACTTATGTTCTGCTGTGTTTGGTTTTGGTGTTTTATCGCTTCTTGTTTTATCGTCGTTTTCAAGCATTTGGATCCTCCTGAATGATAATAGATTTATAGAACTAAGTTCCTTTCAATAGAAGATATGTTGTTTAATATCATATATTTCAAGGGTTTGGGAAATTATTTGATGATTTTTTGCTATTTTTTTTGATGTTCGATTAGATAACGAGGCCATTCTGTTATATTTCCAGCTCCCATAAATATAATCATGTATTCGGAGTTCAAATATGGTTTTAGAGTATTAGTTAGATCTGATTTTTCTGATATAATTCTAGTGTTAGGATTATTTATGGATGACATTGCATTCAATATATCAATGCTTTCTAATCCTTTTATAGGTTTTTCTCCAGCAGAATATACTGGAGTGAAAAATAAAACGTCTATTTCTACTTCTGAAATACTTACATAATCATCGAAATTGTCCCTAACTCTTGTATATCTATGTGGTTGTACTATTGCTATGATTTTTTTCTTTGGTTCTTTTTCTTGGGCTCCTCTCAATGTGGCTATAATTTCGGTTGGATGATGAGCGTAGTCATCTATTATCGCTGCTCCGTTTATTTGTCCAACTTCAGTGAACCTGCGTTGTACACCAGAGTGATTTTTTAGACCATTTTTTATTTGATCTATTGATATTTGATGCATTTGCAACGTGGCTGATATTGCTGCCATGGCGTTGTAAACATTGTGAATACCAGGATATTTGATTGAGAATTTATGTGGTCCGTCAGGTATACCCTTAATGTCAACGATGAATTCAGTTGCGCTATTATCATTGTTGTAACTTATTAAATTCAAATGATTTGCATTATTGTCTTTGCCGAAAAAAATTGATTTTGATTGATCTATTTTTTGTGACAATTGCTTAACATTACTGTCAGAGGTATTGAGAATTGTTGTTTGAGCGTGTTCAGCAAATTTGACAAATTCTTTTTCCAGATTTTCTTCTGTTTTATAGTATTCTAAATGTTCGCTATAGTCTATTGATGTTATTATGGAGATTTTACAAGGTTTACTGCTTAGTTTTGTGAAAGTTCCATCTGATTCATCTGCCTCTAATAAGAATAATTTGCTATTTCCGGTTTTTGCATTGTTTTTGTACTGATTCATAATACCACCAGCGATAGCATTGAATTCTATTTTTGATTCTTCTAATATAGATGCAATCATTGATGTTGTTGTTGTTTTGCCATGTGAGCCTGATACAGCTATGATTTCCCTGTCTTCTAACATATGCTTCAAGCACTGTGCTCTGGAGAGTACAGTGATATTATTTTCTACAGCGTATATGCGTTCAGGGTTTTCTTGTGGTATTGCGGAAGAAAGCACTAAAACATCGCATCCATGAGCATTTTCGGGTTTGTGCTGCCCTGTAAAGACTTTTATTCCAATTGCTTCTAAATTTTCCACGTTCTGGTTTTTATTTAAGTTTGAGCCCGATACTTTATGTCCTTCGTTTTTGAGGATTTGTGCTATTGCGCTCATTCCTATCCCTCCAATGCCCACTATGTGTATTCTTTCATGTATTTTCATGCGGTAATTATATTCCATCTTATGGTCAAGTAAAAGTATAAATCAATCGATTAATAGATTTTATTTATTCTTTTTGATATTTTTATGCTAGATATTAGAATTGTTGTTTCTTTTGAGAAGTGGAGATGAATAGTCCAATTATATGTGCTCTAGATTTCGACGATTTTGATTATGCTATTTTGATTGCCAAACAAGTCAAGGATTTGGTTTGGGGTGTAAAAGTTGGTATGCAGTTGTTTTATTCATGCGGATTTGAAGTTATAAAAGAGCTTTCTAGTATTGGATGTCAGATATTTTTGGATTTAAAGCTTCACGATATACCTAATACAATTGCAAATACTATTAAAGTGATATCCAGAATGGGTGTTAATATGGTTACAATACATATTTCTGGTGGTGTGGAAATGATTAGGTCTGCAGTTAGAGCCGCTCAAAACAATTTGTTGATTTTAGGAGTTACTTTGCTGACCAGCATGTCAAATGAATCCATGAAAGATGTGATGATAAACTCAGTTGATTCTATTGATTATGTTGAGAATATGTCAATTCTAGCAAACAAGAATGGCCTTAATGGTGTTATATGCTCCTCTGTAGAGAGTGGTATTGTAAGAAGTAAAGTTGACGATGATTTTGTAATAGTTTGTCCTGGTGTTAGGATGCAGGGTGATTCAAGCAATGATCACAATAGGGTCAATAGTCCTAAGCAAGCAATTCAATCTGGTGCTAATTATGTAGTGATTGGTAGGCCAATTACTAGTAGTAGAGATCCTCGCTCTTCAACTCTAAGAATTTTAGAGCACATTAATTACGGTTAAATCCATAATCAGCATTAAATGAATTAAAATCTAAATTATGTATAGCATTTGGTCTTATTGGAATTATTAAGTGTTTTTATAGTTGTATTATTCTATATTACAATTAGAATAATTCCGTATGTCAGACCCATTGGATTTAATAATACAAGATATAGAAAATATACCAGATTGTCATATAAATGGACTAGTTACTGGTATCAATGGATTTTTTATAGAGGGATCTGGAATAGAGAATTTCATTAGTATAGGAACTCATTGCAAAATTTTTTCTCGCTACGGTGAAGAATTTTTATCTGAAGTGATAAGAATACATAAGAATAAATTTATTTTACTATCTTTTAATGTGACTTCATCAATTACTGTTGGGTGTAAAATAGCAATAATACAAGATAGCCATTTTGTTTGTCCTGATAAATCTTGGTTAGGTAGGGTCATAAATGGCTTGGCTCATCCTATAGATCAAAAAGGCGGATTGATTAAGGGCTCCAGCTCTATAAAGATAATCAGTGAGCCTCAACCTATCCACTCTAGGTCCACTCTGAAAGAGAAATTGGATTTAGGCGTGAAATCAATAAACACATTTGTGACCTGCTGCAAAGGTCAAAGAATGGGAATATTTGCAGGATCGGGTGTTGGTAAATCAGTTCTTATTTCTATGTTAGCAAAGTTTGCTTCTTGTGATGTTAAGGTAGTAGGTTTAGTAGGAGAAAGAGCTCGTGAAGTAAATGAGTTTATCCATGTATATCTTGGTGAAGAGGGCTTGAAAAATACTATTATCATAGCATCCACTGGAGATGAATCTCCTATTATGCGCAAGAGAGCTTCTTACCTTACTGTTGCAATCGCTGAATATTTTAGGGATATTGGCAAAGATGTATTATGCCTTATGGATAGCGTTACTAGGTTTGCAATGTCTCAGAGGGAAATAGGTTTATATTCTGGCGAACCCCCTACAACAAAAGGGTACACACCATCAGTTTTTTCGGAGCTTCCTAAGTTGCTGGAAAGAGCAGGGTCTGTGGGCACAAAGGGTAGCATTACTGGTTTATTCACAGTGCTGGTTGAAGGAGACGATATGAACGATCCTATTGCAGATGCGGTGAGAAGTATATTAGATGGTCATATGGTTTTAGATAGAAAAATAGCTGAGAGTGGCAGGTATCCTGCAATTAATGTTCAAAAAAGTGTATCACGTACAATGCCTATGTGTAACACAAAAAAGGAAATTGCGCTTGTAAAAAAAGCTAGGCGTTTGATTTCAATATATACTGAGATGGAAGAATTAATATTGCTGGGTGCTTATAAAGTTGGATCAGATAAAAATGTTGATGATGCAATAAAGTATCATGATAAGATAGAAAAATTCTTGGAACAGGACATGGGAGACAAGGTGAACATAGAGAAAGGATATGACATTCTTGAGAAATTGCTTGTGAATGTTTAATGATAGAGCTTCAATGCAAATGCCCACTTAGTAATAATTTATATGATCTATAAACTATTAAAAGATAGCATGATTGGCATTTTTATATAATATATTTTATTATGATGGCTTATTCTTTACAGAATTAGATTTGTTTTCTCTCCATTTTTTTAGTCTTTCTGATAATTCTTGATTGACAGTAGCTAATATTGCAGATGCATGTAAAGCCGCACTTATTGCTCCAGGTTTTCCTATGGCAAAAGTGGCTACTGGAACCCCTGGTGGCATTTGTACTATTGATAACAAGCTGTCAATGCCTCCCAAAGAGAAGCTTGGACTAGGGATTGGAACCCCAAGAACCGGTATGTTGGTTAAAGATGCTACCATGCCTGGCAAATGAGCAGCTCCTCCTGCTCCTGCTATCACTGCTCCAAACTCCGATGAATCCAACTTTTGTGCGAATTCATACATCCTTAGTGGTGTTTTGTGAGCAGAAACAATTAACTCGTCCAATGGAACTTTTAGCTCCTTTAATACTGTGCTAGCCTCTTTCATAATAAAATAATCAGAGTTGCTTCCCATTATCACAGCTACTTTGTTTTTAGTCATTTAAACACCAAATAAAATGATAATTGGGTACTATAGCACGTAAGATTAGTTATCGATAGACGAACAATGCGATATATTTTATATTATAATCTCATCTTATTAGGTTGTTGCAATTTCATTGTATTAATCTAATCTTTTTTTTGTTGATGCTGTTCTTTTTTAGATCTAGCGTTTTGTTTGTATTGTTTTTGGTATCATAGTCGCAATTATTCTGTTTCCGGTATCTCGGGTAAGTGTTATATGTAATCAGAATCAATTTGATAAAAATTTTTTATACCAATTGATAATGTTTCGGTGTTGTTTTCTATATGTCACAGAAAAAATTTGAGATCATAAGTGATTATATTCCTTCAGGGGATCAGCCTCAGGCAATTAAAAGTCTAGCAAATGGAATATTAGATGGGAAGACAGATCAAGTATTGCTTGGAGTTACTGGTTCAGGAAAAACTTTTACTATGGCAAATGTGATTGCTGAATTGAATAAGCCTGCTTTGATAATGGTTCCCAATAAAACTCTTACAGCACAAATTTACGATGAAATGAAAGAAATTTTTCCTAATAATGCAGTTGAATGCTTCATGTCTTATTATGATTACTATCAACCTGAAGCTTATATGCCAAATACTGATACATATATAGAGAAAGATGCTTCGATAAATGAACGTATAGAATGCTTGCGCCACTCTGCAACTATATCTTTGCTGGAACGCAGAGATGTTATAGTGGTTGCAAGTGTGTCTGCAATATATGGTCTAGGTGATAAAGAAGCTTATAGCTCTATGACCATTAATGTTAATAAAGGTGATAAAATCGACATTACATTGCTTCAGCGCAGATTGGTTGATCTACAATATGATAGAAATGACATTGAGTTAAAACGTGGTATTTTTCAAGTACGAGGAGATACATTAGACTTACATCCTTCTCATACAGGAGATTGTTCTGTTAGAATAGAGTTTTTTGGCAATGAGATTGATGGAATTTTTTTATTTGATACTATTTCGGGCGTAATTAAAGATCGAATTGATAGCTTTAAAGTGTTTCCTATGACTCATTATGTTGCTTCTGAGGAAATGATTAAGTTGGCTGTCAAACAAATATTAGAAGAGCTTGAAGATAGATCTGCATATTTACGCTCTATAAATAAAAATTTAGAAGCGCATAGATTGGAACAGAGGACTAAATTTGACGTTGAAATGATGACTAAAATTGGAACCTGTAAAGGTATTGAAAATTATTCCAGATATTTTTCTCGCCAATCAGAAGGAGAGCCACCTCCAACATTATTTGATTATTTTCCAAAGGATTCAATATTATTCATTGATGAAAGCCACGTGACTGTTCCTCAAATACGTGGTATGTACAACGGAGATAGAGCTCGCAAAACTATTTTGGTTGAGCATGGATTCAGACTTCCATCTGCTTTTGATAACAGACCAATGCGTTTTGAGGAATGGCAAAGTAAAAAATCTACCACAATATATGTTTCTGCAACTCCTGGGCCTTTTGAATTAGAGTGTGGAAAAAATCTTTTTGTGGAGCAAGTTGTGAGGCCTACATGGATCGTTGAGCCTGAGGTCATCATCAAGCCCGCAATAAATCAGGTAGATGATTTGATTCACCAATGTAAATTAACAGCTGAATCTGGGTATAGGTCTTTGATTACAACTCTTACAAAAAAGATGGCTGAGAATCTTACTGAGTATATGCAAGAAGCAGGAATTGCTGCTGTGTATATGCACTCTGACATAAACGCAATTGATAGAACTGTTATAATCAAAGATCTTAGGGCTGGTAAACACGATGTTCTTATAGGAGTGAATCTTCTCAGGGAGGGTTTAGATATACCGGAATGTGCACTTGTGGGTATACTTGATGCTGATAAAGAGGGATTCCTTCGATCCAGAACTTCATTGATACAAACTATAGGTAGAGCAGCTAGGAATATTAATAGTCGCGTCATATTATATGCAGACAAGAAAACAGACTCTATGAAGCAAGCTTTGAATGAAATTGATAGACGTCGCAGAAAACAACAAGAATACAATAAAAATAATAATAAAAATCCAATTTCCACCAAGCGTACAGTACATAGTTCTTTAATATCTGCAACAGTCAAGGATGCATCCATAAAAGAAATGCAGCGTATGATGCATAAAGCAGCAGAAGATCTAGACTTTGAGCTTGCTAGAGAATTAAGAGATAAAATAAAAGAAAAGACTCAATCAAAAAAAATATGAAAGAATCGACAAAATCTCTGAATTTGTATGTTTGAGAATTTATTAAATAAATATGATTCAACTGATTGGGTAGTAATATGATCTAGATATAATGCATTTTTGTTGAATTTCAAAGTTGTTATATTATATAGATTTTATTTATACAATCTTCATGTTAAAGTAAAAAATCTAGGTTTTAATTTGAAAAAGATTTTTGGTATTTAAAAGGTGTGAATCTAGCATAATACAGCTCTTAGAATCATTGGTTGAGATTTAGCTTGGATTGTTGTGGTGTTTTGATTTGTGTTTTATGTTTCTAGTGAGACATAAAATCAACCAACTTATTTATTTCTATTGCTTTGAAATTCTTTCTCAAGATTTATTTGTCTTGAATCCTTCTTGATTCTATCACATCTCGAAAATGTCTTATTAATCCTTGAATTGGCCAAGCTGCCGCATCACCCAAAGCACATATAGTGTTGCCTTCGATTTGTTGTGATATGTTCAATAACTTGTCAATTTCCCCTTCTGCGAAATCTCCTTTGACCATGCGCTTCAAGATTCGCCACATCCAACCAGTACCTTCTCGGCATGGTGTGCATTGCCCACAGGATTCATGCATATAAAAGTGTGAAAGCCTTTCTATTGCTTGTATTATGTCTGTAGATTTATTCATTACTATTACACCCGCTGTTCCAAGTCCTGATTTTACTGCTTTCAGTGAATCAAAGTCCATCAGAACATCGTCACATATTGATTTAGGTAACAATGGGACAGAAGATCCTCCCGGAATTACAGCAAGTAGATTATCCCATCCTCCAGAAACACCTCCTGCATGACATTCTATTAGCTCTTTCATCGGAATTCCCATCTCTTCTTCAATGTTACAAGGCTTGTTTACGTGACCCGAGATACAGAAAATTTTTGTACCAGTGTTGTTTTCTCTTCCCAAGCTAGAGAACCAATCATGCCCTCGCTTTAATATCGCAGGAATTGATGCAATTGTTTCGACATTGTTGATTGTGGTTGGGCATCCATATAATCCAACAGCTGCTGGGAACGGAGGTTTCAACCTTGGCATTCCCTTGTATCCTTCTAGGGATTGCAAGAGTGCTGTTTCTTCTCCGCATATATAAGCTCCTGCACCTCGATGTGGATATATTTTTATTTGCTCTGGTATTAGATTTGCATTTCTGGCTTCATTTATAGCGCGATCTATAACCAAGTATTCGTTATAAAATTCTCCTCGTATATAAATATATACGCAAGAGGCTCTTATTGCATGGGCTGCGATAACAGACCCTTCTATAAGTTTATGAGGTTCGTATCTTAATATATCGCGATCCTTGCAAGTGCCTGGTTCAGACTCATCTGCATTTACTATTAGATATGATATTTTGTCGCTATTTTTAGGCATGAAGCTCCACTTCAGGCCAGTGGGGAATCCAGCTCCTCCTCTACCTCTTAAACCAGATTTTTTTATTGCATCTATCAGAGAATCCGGTTCAGCTTCTAGTAAAGATTTTATATCTTGCCAATCACCTCTTAGAACTGATGACTGAAGATCTACGGGTAATTCTCCGTTCAGATTGGCAAAGATTTTATCTTCTTTCTTTAATGTCAAGTTTGAACCATGTTTTATAATTTCCGAGTTCATTATACACTTGAAAAAACAATTTGTCCTTACTTAATGGATTAAAAATAACAACAATTTTGAAATTGTTTTTTGATTACATTTTTTGCTTTTAGCAAATAAAACTTGGTTCATATTTTGATGTGTGGATTTTATTTTTATGTTTGTTTTTTTTTGCACATAATTTTTGAATTTGCGTTTAAATTTAATGCAAACTTTATTTTTTGAAAGCTTTGTGTTCTTTGAATATATTTTGATTTTTATGTTAAATAATCACTAATTTTTTGTTTTGTAGTTAATGCAGAATTTTTTTCTATGGTCTTGTGTTATCCCAATTTTGCGAATTGTATCTCTGTGATATTGAGTTGGATATCCCTTATTGTTAGACCAAAGGTATATAGGGTGTTTTTTGTGTAGTTTGTTCATTATTCTATCTCTAGTGACTTTTGCTACTATTGAGGCTGCAGAGATGGCTATATTTTTCGCATCGCCTTGTACGATACAAAAGCAAGGTTTTTGTGTTCTGGGTTTTTGGTTTCCATCTATAAGTACGATAGAGTTATTATTAGGTTTGATTGCTTCTATTGATCTTTGCATTGCCAACATAGTTGCATTTAGTATGTTTATTTCTTCTATTTCGTCTACAGTAGAGAAGCCTATTGCGAATTTACAATTTTCAGTTATAAGGTCAAAAGCTATTTGTCTTTTTGTTTTATTTATTGCTTTTGAGTCTTTCATCAGATAGCTATTTTGATATAAAAATGGTGAAAGTTCAACGGAACATGCTACCAATGGACCTGCCAAAGCACCTCTTCCGGCTTCATCTATACCTATTATTCTGACATTCATTGGATAATCTTTAAATTGCTTCTTTCAATGAATGCTCTTCTTCTGTAGTGTTAACATCTTGTTTTTCATTTTCGTGATTGAAGAATAAATCTGTGTCTTTGTTTTGAATCATGGTATGAGTAGATATATAATTGTAACATGACTTATAAACTTGGCGTAAATGTTGATTTTGAGTGAATTTATAATCTGCGTTTTTTATGATTTCATATTGTATGTCGTTGGGTTTGCCCATAAGCTTTTCGCAAAGCGCGGAAACTCCTTCTGGTGGATTGAATTGATCGTACTCTCCTTGTATTATAATTCCTGGCACTGAGCAAGGATGCATAAATGAGAAGTCGTATCTATGTGTTGGTGGTGAGACGGCCACAAATCCAGTTACTTCAGGTCTTCTCATGACGAGGTTCATTGCCATCCAAGCGCCAAAAGAAAATCCAGATATCCATAGTTGAGACATATTTGGCTTATGTTCTTGTAGCCATGATATGGCTGCTGCTGCATCTTTGATTAGTTCGTCATCTAGATTTTTATCAAAAGATCCTTCTGACATATTTACGCCTCGAAAATTTATTCTAAGTGTAGCGAAACCTGCTTTTAGGAAAGCTTGCGATATTGCATAAACTGTTCTATTTTTCATTGTCCCACCGTACTTAGGGTGTGGATGTAAAATTAAAGCCAACTTTGAAACATTTATAACGTTCTTCGGAACATCATAAAGTCCTTGCATTCTTCCAGCTGGTCCGTATATAAAAACTTCTGTCATTTTGAATAGATATAAAAACACTACAATTAATCAAATAGTAACATTTAATCGAATCCATATCAAGGCAAATTGATGTTATGGTAAATATATTAGTATATCTAGGTCTTTGCTTCCTTGATGTATAGATATAAGATTGAATTTTTTGTTTTTCATTTGATGAAATATATTTAACACAATATTTTAAAACGTGTAATCAAAATTTGATGCAAAGAGTTTTATATTTCTAAAAAACTGTGTATCTAATTGCAATCATAAAATTTTGTTCCATCTATTATTGTCATGTGATAGTGGTAAATCATATTATGTGTTTCTGAGTTTCGAGCAAGATTATTTCATATAATAAAGCTTTTCACCAGAGCTCCAGATATCAATCTCCAGCCATCTATAAGTACAAAAAAGATCACTTTAAATGGTAAAGACACCATCACTGGAGGCAACATCATCATGCCCATTGCCATCAGTATAGATGATACCAATAAGTCTATTACTAGAAATGGGAGAAATATTAAAAAGCCCATTTCAAATGCTCTGCGCAATTCACTAATCATAAAAGCTGGCAACAATACTCTAAAAGGAATGTTGTCTGGTGTCTGTATTAAATTTATGTCAATTTTTGCAATTTCAGCGAAAGCTGATACATCCTCCTCTCTGACTTGATGTATCATAAATTTATGAAAATGCTTGGATATGTTTTCCACTGCTTCTATCTCTGAAATTTCTTCGTTTAGTAGTGGTTCTATCCCATCATTATAAGAATTTTGAAATGTAGGAAGCATGACAAATAATGTCAAAAACATTGCTAGGCTTGTGATCACCATATTTGGTGGAGATTGTTGCAATCCTAATGCGCTTCTTAGAATTGATAATATTACAATAATTCTTGTAAAGGATGTTGTCATTATAAGTATCGATGGAGCGATGCTTAAAACTGTAATAAGTCCTACTATGTTCAACAGATTGCTTGATATTTCTGGAATTTCAAGAGTTATATTTTGGTCTGCAAAAGAATTTAAAGGAAAAAGTAATGCAGTTAATGTCAATATAAAATGTAATATCATTTTCACTTTGTACATTTAGTTGGGTTTATGATCAAGGCTTTTTATTTATTGTAGTGCTCCTATTTTAATAAAAATATTGCCATAGTGAATTGAGGTTATTAAGTTAATTTAATGTTCTTTTTGTCGCTATTTTTTGTTTACATGTTTTTGTTTTATTACTTGTTAGTCTATAACAGTTTATTCTTCTTGTTTTGTAATTGCGTTATAAATTTAAAATGTTCTGCTTCGTGTAATAGAAATTATATGTATACATTAATTGCATATAATTCACATGGTATATAAATGGCAACAATTGCGCTTTCGGGAATTGGCTCGTTTTTTGGTGGTTCTATCCTTCCTCAATTTGGATTAGGTACATTTTTGGGTACACAAGCTGGATTGTTAGCCGGTGGTGCTTTAGATAGACTGTTGTTTGGAGACATCAAAAATAGTACAATCAGTGGGTACAGATTGTCTGATTTATCAGTACAAACATCCACTTATGGCAAAACAATTCCAATTATATACGGTACTGTTAGAATTGCGGGTAATATAATATGGTCTACACCTATTCGCGAAGAAAGACACGAGCACCAAGAAGTTGCTTCTAGAACTAAAACTGGCCCTAAAACAATAACTCCTTATTTGATTTATTCTTATTATGCAACTTTTGCAATAGCTTTGTGTAGGGGAGAAATTGATAAAATATTGCGTATATGGGCTGACGATAAATTAATTGACCAGTCATTATTGGATCATAGGATTTATCTTGGTTCGGAAGAACAGGAACCAGACCATCTGATCAATGCAATCGAAGGAGAAGCTCCAGCATACAGGGGATTATCATACATAGTCATAGAAAACTTTTCTTTATCTGAGTATGGGAATAGGATTCCTAATTTCACTTTTGAGATTCAGCGAAATTTGAAACTAGATTTAACTAAGAAAGTTGAAGCGATTAACATAATACCAGGTTCTGGTGAGTTTGTATATGATACTGAAATACAAAAAAAGATTCCGATAACTAATAATATACAAAGTGGGGCTTATACTAGAATCAACCAAAACACACACTACAACAAATCGGACGCATTAGTTGGTCTAGATCAGTTGAAATCTGATCTGCCAAACATCGAATGGGTTTCTGTTGTAGTGAATTGGTTTACTGATAGCCTTCACATGGATAGATGTTCGATATATCCCGCTGTTGAATTTCAGGGATATGATACAAACCCTTCTAAATGGAGTGTTGCTGGTAAAACAAGGAAACATGCTAGGACTATTTCACATGATTCCAATTCTAGGCCAATTTATGGGGGAACTATCAGCGATTCTTCTTTGCAGAGATATGTAAAAGAAATGAAGTCAAGAGGGTATAAAATCTTGTTATACCCAATGCTGATGGTAGACACTAAAGACAAGCCTTGGCGTGGTCGTATTACTGGCAAACCTTCTGAGGTAAGTGATTTTTTTGCTAAATATTCTGTTTTTATTAACCATTACGCTGAACTGCTAAACTCAGATATAGATGCGTTTGTAATTGGATCGGAGCTCAAGGGTATAACCTCTATATCACAAGAGGTGTTCAAGGCATATGACAATCCTGATGAAGATGAGATTAGCTTAGTGTATCCAGGAGTTATTGAATTAGTTAATCTAGCTAATAAAGTAAAAAAAACACTAAAGAATGTAAAGATTACTTATGCTGCAGATTGGAGCGAATACCATTCCGTTAATGGGAAATATAACATGGACGATTTGTGGTCGTGTAAAAATATAGATTTTATTGGTATTGACGCGTATTTCCCATTGACCGATTCAATGTCTCCAATAAATGGTTTTAGCAAGCAAGATATTATTTCTGGGTGGGATTCAGGTGAAGGATTAGATTATTTTTATAAAGATGGAGCTTTAGGATCTGAAAAGAATTATTTCAATGACCAAACTTATGCATGGAAAAATATTGAATATTGGTGGAGCAATCATCATTATGATGGCTTGAAAAAGACTAGTTGGGTGCCAAAAAGCAAGCCAATATGGTTTGTAGAATATGGCTTTCCTAGTGTTGATTGTTGTTCCAATCAGCCGAATGTATTTATTGACCCAACAAGTATAGAGAGTAAATTACCTCGTTATTCAACAGGTTCTACTGATATCAGTTCTCAGCTGGTTGCAATAGAAGGCACAATTGATAGATGGAGAGACTCAGAAATGATAGAAAAAATGTTCTTATGGACTTGGGATGCGCGTCCTTTTCCTTACTTTCCATATTTGACGGAAGTTTGGGGAGATGGAGGCTCATGGCATACAGGTCATTGGGTTCAGGGCAAAATTTCATTATGTTCTTTAAGCGGAGTGATAACTGATATATTGAAGATGTCTGGTATTTTCAATGTGAAAACAGATGGTCTAAACGAGTTAATAAATGGATATGTTGTTAATGAAAGAACTACTGCCAGAAAAGCAATTGAGATATTACAGTCCGCTTATTTTTTTGATTTAATAGAGTATAATGGAGAATTAACTATAAAGCCTAGATCTCTCAATAATGTTACTGAGATAAAAAATCAAGATATAAGTGATCTGAGTATTTCCAAAGAAGATAGATTCTATGTTCCAGGTAAAATAAACATTAGCTACATAAACAGCTCCACTAATTATCAGTTATGTACTTCAGAAGCTATAAGAGCAGAAAATAATGACTGTTCTGAGTCTTATTCTTTCCCTCTTGTTCTGACTGAATCAGAGGGGAGAAGAATTGCTAAAATCAAGTTATATGAGGCTTTAGCCTCTAAAATAAATTATGTTTTTACTTTACCTTTGAAATATGTCAGTTTGATGCCTTCTGATACATTAATTCTTAATGATGATTATGGTGTCTTGCATACAATAAAAGTATTAAGGGTTAGGTGTGGTTCAGCAATTGAAATTAACGGAATTTCTGTAAATAATGAAATTTATTCAATGAAAAGTAGGGGAGATGAATTAACTTATTCTATAAATCAATTAAATTTTATGGGAGGTACTGAATTGGAATTTTTAGATCTTCCAATTGGTAAGACAAATCCATCTGTGACTATTGCAGTTAATGGTATAGAAAAAAACTGGAAAGGATCTTCTATATATTATTCAACTGATAGTGGAGTTCATTATAAACACATTGGTGATTCGTATAACAATTCAACTCGCGGAGTTGTAAAGAATATTTTTAATCCTTATTCTTCATGTGTTTTTGATGATTGTAATTTTCTTGAAGTTATACTTTCCTATGGCTCACTGGAAAGTGTAAACAAACTATCTTTATACAATGGATCAAATTTAGCTTTGGTGGGCAATGAGTTGTTACAGTTTCAGAATGCAGAATTAATAGATAATAATATGTACAGATTGTCAGGTTTTATAAGAGGGAGATTTGGAACGGAAGATTCCATAGAAGGACATGTGGCTTTAGAGCGATTTATTTTGATTGATGATTCATTGATTAACTTTGATTTAGACTTTGGATTAATCGGTTCTAGTATTGCCTATAAGGCAAACTCATTTTCTTGTGAAGACAGTAATGAATATATATATATATATAATGGAAATAATATAAAGCCATTTTCTCCTGTACATCTAAAGATCAAAGAAGATAAAGATGGTAATTTGGTTGCGGAATGGGTTTATAGATCTAGGTTACGCTCGGACTGGCCAGATCATATAGATATATCAAAAGATTATGATTTTATTGGATACCAAGTGGAAATCATTGTCAATGATAGGACCCTAAGAGTTCTTTCTTGTGAATCTACAAGAGTAGTATACGATATCAAAAAACAAAAAGAGGATGGATTAAAGTCACAAAGTGATATACTGTTTAAGGTATATGCATTATCAAGTAGTATAGGTAATGGCAAAGCTTGTGCTTGCATTTATCAAAAAAAATAGCAATCCAAAACAAATATATTTTCAACGAGTTTTTTGATAATCTATCAAATCATCAATTGAACATATATTTAATTTATATAAATTTGCAAATTTTTGTATATATGATGATGAAGCAGATAAACCTTCATCATCCATAATTTCACATAGTACTGCTGATCTTATTAAGCCCGCAATTTCACAGATTTCTATACTTGCCTCTGTATGGCCAGTTCTGTTTGCGAGTCCACCTGGGTTGGATACTATTGGAAAAACATGTCCTGGTGTTACTATATCTTCAGGAGATGCGTTTTCGGCTATTGCTGATTTGATTGTCAGTACTCTTTCATGCAAAGATGCTCCAGTTTTTATGCCACGAGCAGCTTCTATTGAAGTAGTGAAAGCTGCCGTTGAATCAGAGTTAACTCCTCTCCTAGGCATAAAATCTAGATCAAGAGCTTTTCGTATGGACTCATGTATTGCAAGACATACAACGCCTCTACCCTTGCATTGCATGAAGTCTAGAATAGTATGAGTCAAATGTTCTGAGGGTATTACTATATCTCCTTCATTCTCCCTGTATGGAGAATCTACAAGTACAAATGGTTTGCCATTCTTTGCATCCACAATAATGGAATCTACATCAGAATACATCTTCATTCCTTCAATGTTAACGGGTCAGCGATAGATAATCGAACATACATGATACCAATAGAAAACTTGCTTGCAATAATATTTATTGGTTTTTAATAAAAAAACGTACAATCTGTAATTATTTTTTGTAGTTTCTATATCTATAGAATATATAAGTCTTTTTTGATAGTAATCTATTTTTAAGGTTTGGATGATAATTATATAGAATAAATGTAGTATTTAGTAATAATTGATTATATATAAGAATTTGGCTTAACAGATCAATATTTTATTTGAGTTTGAAAAAATAATATGGATATGAATGATTATATGAATTCTGTTGAATTAGATGATTTGAGAGAGTATGAAAAAGGGGGGGAAATGCGAGGTTCTATATATAAAAAATAGGGCGTTGCAAGAAACAACACCCTATAGGTACAATAGTAATATAGAATAAATGTTATAAATTAAAACTTATATTTCATTCCTACTAACAGAACATGTCCTTTGTTATCTAATTCGATGTTATTGGATTCTAATTCCTTTATGGTTGCTGGAAGCGCACGACTTTGAGTTTCATCTGTGTCAAAATAGTGCCAAGCAATATAAGGACTAAACTTAGAATACTTAGACTTAGAATCAGTGATTATCTTTGAAATATCAAAGTCAACCCCTAGTGATAAATGGCGCAGCTTAGATTCGATTGCTTTATAATCTAATAAATTAGCTTCATCGTTGATAGCGCTGAAATTATGGCTTTGGAAGTAAGTAGCACTCATGTGCGCAGGCCCATAATAATAAGAAGCACCAACTGTCCAATAGTAAGATTTGTCAATATTGTATTCAACATCTTTTCTGTTTGAAAATTCAATACTCTTTGGTTGTCCAGAGTTGAACAAATTAGAATAAGATGCTGATAAAGCAAACTGTTCATTTTCAATTTTCGCTCCAAATCCAACAGCTCTAAGATCATTGAATTTTAATCCTTTAGCATCATGTGGTGTACTAGGATCAGACAGTGTGGGAAATTTATCCCCAAAATCACTTACTGCTGACTTTGCAAGCTCATATGTTACACTGTCTTTTAACGATGCTTCCCCTATTATTCCTACAGTGAAATTGAAATCTTCGAATTTATTTTGAAACTTTAGACCTCCTGATACAACATTTTTATATAAGGGTAAATCATAATCAACAGTATCATCACCTGCATTAGATTGATCCGGTGTAAAGCTTAGACCCACAGATAATCCAGAAATTTCGGGAGAATAATAAGATGCTTTTACATTGTAGTCTAGATTAGAAATAAAGGAAGATTCCTTGAATGATGAAGAGTAATCGCTAAACAATCCAGGATTTACTATGAAGCGGTTTAGTGCAACATAAGATTTGTTTTTTGAAGCTTCAACTAGAGGGTGACCACCTTCCAAGTTGACATATTTATGCCACGCTTTAGAACCAATCCCACCATCAGTGGTTGCAACAGATGAAGCATCTAATTTCATTGTAGATTCTGGGCCATCATGGTTACCAAAGTACACATTACCGTAATCATGGGATTCTATGAACAAAGATCCTTTGATTGGATCAGAGATCGACATACCAAGGTCTTTAATTATAGTATCAATGTTATAAGAATTGATAGGTATATCAATCATTGCACCATATTTTACGTCATCCCCAGCATAGCTTTCTAGCCTAATGCCGAAGTAACCAGAAAGACTCATTGAAGCTATTCCATCCCTGGAATAATCTTTCGAAAATTCACGATATACTAATTTTGGTGTTTGGCTTTTTTCAAGGAAATGATCTTGATTGAAACCAGCACCGTAATAGAAGTCTAATGAACCACTAGCTAAAACTCTTGGAACACTTTTGTCAGATTCTTTAAGAACACCACCTTCCGCAGCGTGAGATGTACCAGCGAAAGGAGATGGACCCATGGACAAAAGTGTGCAACAAGCTAAAGCTATAGAAAACTTTTTTATCATATTGCACCTATATTAAAAAATATAAAAATAACTAAGAAAAAACCACGCCGTACAAGCCCGAACACAGTCTCACGTAACATTTACTAACCTCTGAGACTCTATATTGCAACACTAAAGGTTGACAACGCAACACTTTTACCGCTCATGTTGCACTAAGGCAACACTAGAGGCAATCTAATATTATTTTCTTGTCATTAGATTCTATATATATATCATTTTTGATGAATAATTTATCTTCGTGACCTTTCCCAGCAACCAAAAGCACGTTTCCTTTCTTGAGTCTGTTTAAACCTTCAATTATAGCTCTCCTTCTATTGGGAATTTCTATTGCTTGTTTTGCTGCTGTTAATATTTGTTTTCGTATTGTTGATGCGTCTTCTCCCCTTGGGTTGTCATCTGATATTATGACCTCATCTGCGTATTCGTATGCTATTTTGCCCATTTCATATCTTTTCTTTTTATCTCTATTTCCGCCACAACCAAATACAATTATGATTTTATTGAAACCGTGCCATTTCAAAGAAAGTAGTGCATTTTTTAGTGCATCGGGTGTATGAGAATAGTCTATTACTACATTAGTTTCGTGTTTATTTACTAATTCCATTCTGCCCATTGGAGCATTTATGTATAAATCTTTTTCTTTTGGGATATCTCCACATGCTTTTATTAATCCTAAAGCGCATAGAATATTTTCTGCTTGAAATTTGCCAATTATTGGAAGTTCAATTTTGTATTTATGTCCAAAAGAACTTATTGTTAGGTTTTGTCCCAATAGGCTTGGCTGCTGTTTTAGTAATTTAACGTTTGCGTTACGAAAAATATCTTTAGTATAAGTTATTATTTCGCTCTGAAATATGTTTAATTCTCTATATTCTGGTATGTCTTGATTCAATATTGCTGTAGAATTTTTGCTTAACACTTGTTTGAAAAGCCTTTGTTTAGCTAAAAAATATCGTCTTAAATTACCATGATAGTCTAAATGATCATGTGAAAAATTAGTGAAAGCAGCAGCTTTGAATTTTACATTATCTAATCTTTTTTGATGTATTCCATGACTAGAAGCTTCCATAGACAAACAATCTATATCATCATTTTTGGATTGTTCTAATAATCTATGTAGATCTTTTGCATCAGGTGTAGAAAGGCAGTCGTTATGATGATATATATGATTTTCATATCGCAACCCAAGAGTTCCTAGGCTTGCGGACTTTTTTCCCATGTTGGACCATATTTGTCTGCAAAATTCTACAACAGAAGTTTTTCCGTTTGTGCCAGTAACGCATACAACATTTTCTGGTTGTTTTGTGTAAATTTTACTTACCAGTGAACTATAAAGCAAAGCTGGATCTTCGTGCATTAAAAGATTTTTTGTTTTCTTTAAATTTGTGTTCTTAGGTGCTATAACAGCAATTGCTCCTTTTTCCAATGCTAGATTTATAGATTCTTGTGAGGCGTGAAATCTCAAGATTACTAAATCTCCAGTCTTTGTTTTTGATGGATTGGTTTGTATGTTGTCTATTTTTGATGAAAATGAAATTTCTGTGTTTTTGAATAAATCCGAAAATATCATTTGATTTCCCTTTCTAAATAATTTTTGTTATTAGGTAATAATATAATTTGCTTTGATCTTTTTATACAATGCAAATATTTAATCTGATTTTTGATTTATGACATTATATATTTTTATTATTATTAATGTATGTATGTTTCTAGATTTATTTGTACAATGTGATTTCATTGTATAGTGTGATTTCATTTTTATTTATTTTAAAAGTTTTCTAGCTTTTATATTGTATATGAGTTTTCGATTTTGCTATCTGTATAGTTTTTGAGTGTTTAAAATTTTAATCTCACCTTAGACTTAGTATGTAAAAAATATATCGGATGATTTTTCTTGATTTTCACAAGAAATCCATTTTTGCTTCATGAATTAATGAATGTGTAGTATTATTAGCTTATAAATCGGGAATGAAGCTATGAATAAAGAATAATATATTACCACCTACTGGACTGGTAATATTTTCTATTGCTTATGTTCTTGCTTTTTTGTCATGTTTGTCTTTGCTGAGACAAATTATTTGTGTGTTAATTTTTTGTATTGTGTAGTATGATTTGATTTTAGTTAACAATATATATATTTGATGTTTTTTATGGTGGTAAGATGAAATTTTTTTTGTTTTTGTTTTTGTTTTTAAGTCTTTCTTGTTGTTCTTTCGATAGCGAAAGAGATGCTGGAACTGGCATTCAGTCTTTTCAACAACGAAATCCTCAATAACTGATTTTTTCAGATGTAATATCTCTTATATATATCGAACAATACGCATATAATAAAAATATAACTAAATTTTAGTTTTGTATAATGTGTATTTTTTGTCATGCGTATTGATTTATTGAGTAAAAAATGTTTTCTTATTGTCAAGCTTTGGACTATTCTTAGACATTAATAGGTTATAGTTCTCTTTTTGAAGATTTTTTATGGTGTTACGATGAGATTTATATTACTTTTAATTCTGTTTTTTGGTCTATCTGGTTGTTTCCCGATTTCTGGCAATGACAGAGACCCTGGTCTTAGAAGTCCATGTGTTCCACAAAGAGGAGCTCAATAATGCAAGTTTCTGAATTAATTAGTCGTCTATCTCCTTCTCCTACAATAGCTATTGCTGACCAGGCCAGAAACATGATTAAATCTGGTGTTGATGTTATATCTTTGGGTTTGGGGGAGCCAGATTTTGATACTCCTGAGCACATAATTGAATCTGCCTATAATGCAATGAAGGCTGGTGCTACTCGTTACACTGCTGTGGGAGGCACTATTGAGCTCAAAGATGCAATAGTCTCAAAATTCAAGCGTGATAATAATATTATTTACTCTCGTGAAGAAATTATAGTTAGCACTGGTGCTAAGCAAGTTCTTTATAACGTTTTGATGGCTACTATTAATCCTGGAGATGAAGTTATTTTACCTGCGCCTTACTGGGTATCATATTATGACATGGTTACTTTATGTGGTGGTATTCCTGTTATTGTTGATTGCGGTGCTGACTTTATTCTTAAGCCTCAAGCATTGAAAGATGCGATTACTGAGAAGACTAAGTGGCTGATTTTTAATTCACCAAATAATCCTTCTGGTGTTGTTTATTCAAAATCTAATGTTCAAGACATAGTCAATGTCTTATCTGATTTTAAGAATGTTTCTGTTTTATGTGATGATATATACGAACATTTAAGATATGATGATGTTCCTTTTTACAATCCACTAATGCTTGATGTAGATTTGAAGGATCGTTGTTTTGTTGTGAACGGTGTTTCAAAATCTTATTCAATGACTGGATGGAGGCTTGGATATGGAGCAGGTCCATCATTTATTGTATCTGCAATGTGTAAATTGCAATCTCAAAGCACATCCTGCGCTAGCTCGGTTTCACAATCTGCTGCCCTTTATGCTTTGAATGGAGATCATTCATTTTTGATAGAAAGAAATGACATATTTAAGCGTAGAAGAGACAATGTTGTTTCTTTTTTGAACAAATGTCCCGGAATTCACTGTAGGACCCCTGGTGGGGCTTTCTATGTTTTTGCCTCCTGTGAAAATCTTATAGGAAAGAAAACCTCAAAGGGGAAAATAATCAAGACAGACGAAGACTTTGTTTCTTATCTCCTATCTGAATATAGAGTTTCTGCCGTTCATGGTTCTGCTTTTGGTAAAGCTGGTCATTTTAGAATATCTTATGCCACATCTGATGAATTGTTAGCTGAGGCTTGTGAACGTATAAGTAAGGCATGCACAGAATTATCGGAATAGATCCTGGTCTTTCGGTTACTGGTTGGGCCGTTGTTGATAAAGATGACCAAGACAACCTTTGCCTAATAGACAAAGGTTTTGTTTCTACTAAAAAAAATGATTCTATTTCTTCAAGGCTCTTATCAATCAATTCCATACTTAATTCTGTTATTGAAAAATATAATCCATCTGCTGCATCATTAGAAAAGGTTTTTGTTAATAACAACGCTCTGTCTTCAATGTTATTATGTTATGCTCGTGGTGCAATAATTCTTACTCTTTCTATAAGAAGGATAAATTTATTAGAATTTTCCCCTAATCAAGTCAAAATGTCCATAACTGGTTTTGGGCATTCTGATAAATCGCAGATTAGAAAGATGTTGAGTGTGAGTGTTTCAAATTACGATAGTTTCATGATACAGAAAGACGATGAATCAGATGCAATTGCTATTGCAGTTTGTGGTCTTGTGCAAAATTTTGTTTAATCCTTTTGTGATTTTTTCTTGCTTGTATAATGAATATATAAATCGAAAATAACACAGAACTGCTTAGAATTATTAACAATGGTGTTAACATTGTGTTATCTATATTTATTCCATTATTTATGCTAACGCTTGCAGGTTGATGGAGTGTTGTCCATATTTCTACTGAGAATTTTATTATAGGTATATTAATTAATCCAACAATGTTCAATAAAGCAGCGGCTTGTGATTCTTTGTTTTCTTCATTCCATACAGCTATATAACCAAGGTACAAGAAACAAAGTATTAGCATAGAAGTCAGTCTTGCGTCCCATACCCACCATGTATTCCATGTTTGCTTACCCCATATGCTACCAGTAAGCAAGCATATTACAGTGAAGCATAGGCCAATGTTTGAACAAGATCTTGCGTATATATTATATGTATTGTTTCGTAGAAACAAAAATATAAAATTGAAAGCTCCCATTATAGCGTAAATTGAGATAGACATCCATGCAGAAGGAACGTGAACATACATTATTCTTACAAACTCTCCTTGCAGTGAGTCTGGTGGGGAATTGAACAATGCAAAATATAGTCCGGTAAAATATAATGAAAGCGATATTAATAACAGTAGGTTAATTTGCTTCGTTATCATTTATTTTGATGATGTGCTCTAATGCCAAAGAAAATTGAAACATTTCATTTTCACGAAATCTATTTGCTATCACTTGCGTCCCTACAGGTAAGGAATCTTGAGTCTGCTGGGGTGAGGGAATGGATATACATGGCAGTCCAGCCAAGCTTGATGGTACTGTTAATATATCGTTAGAATATGATTTTTCCTTAGACAACGCTTTTTCTATTGAAAATGGTTCATTTGGGGTTGTAGGTGAAATGATAAGGTCTATATTTTTAAATACTTCATTAAATTTATATTTCAACTCTTCTCGTATTAACGTTGCTTTGTGGTAGAATTTCCCAGAAAACTCCGATGATAAAACATAATTTCCCATCAATATTCTCTCTTTGACCTCTTGGCCAAATCCATGAGATCTTGTCAATCTATATGTGCTTTCTGGTGTTTTGGCATCTATTCGATTTCCATATCTTATTCCATCATAACGCGCAAGATTTGAGGATGCTTCCGCGGAAGATATTATATAATAAGCGGCAAGAAATGTTTCCATATTGTTGAATTTCACTTCTATTAGCTCAGCTCCATATTTAGTTAACAATTTTTGAGTTTTTTTAAAGGATGATTCAATACAGCTTTGTACTTGGAAATCATCTTGAACTAACACTCCCACTTTCTTCCCTTTCAAGCTATCTAGAGCCATTTGAATGTTTAGGTTAACATCAAAATTTTGATTTTGAGAGGAAGTTAAATCTTTTGGGCTGTATCCGGACATGCATTGAAGAGTTACTGCAGCGTCATGGACTGATCTTGCGAAAACCCCAGCTTGATCTAATGAACTTGCGAAAGCTATCATTCCCCATCTAGGGCACCTCCCATAAGTAGGCTTCACTCCAATCAATCCACAGAATGCAGCAGGTTGTCTTACTGATCCTCCAGTGTCACTTCCTATTGAGATTGTACATAGGTTTGCTGCAACTGCAGCTGCAGATCCTCCAGAAGATCCTCCTGGAACTAACTTTGACTCCACTCGGCATGGATTTACTACGGGTCCATAAAAGCTATTAGTCGAAGCGGAGCCCATGCTAAATTCATCCATGTTGAGCTTGCCAAGAGATATCATTCCAGCATTATTTAATCTTTCTGTTACGACAGATTCGTAATTTGGTATAAAGCCTTTTAATATCTTAGAGCATGCGTTTGTTTCTACTCCATTAGTACAAAACATGTTCTTTATCCCTAGAGGAACGCCTTCAAGAAGACCTATTGATTTATTCTGTGAGATCTTTATATCAAGACTCTTAGCTTTCTGAATTGCGTTGTCGAATGTTGTTGTAACAAATGCGTTGATTTTAGAGTTTTGTAGCTCTATCATTTTTATATGATCAGTTATTAGCTGTAATGCGGAGAATTGTCTGTTTACCAATCCTTCGTGTATTTCTTGTGCGGTCAAACTAGTTAGTTGCTTCATATCAGATTTAGTTTAAAGATAAATTTGGAATAATAATAGACGAAAAGAATTATTAAAACAAGATGCTGGAGAGCATGGAAATTGCTGAAATATTTCAACAATGTATTCGAGCAAAAGAGAATGAAATAAAAAGTATTTTCTATGCGAAATTTTGTTTAATTGCTCAAGCAATTCAGTTCGTTAGCATCAGATACATATCTTTATTTATTTGACTATATTCCAAGATAATTGTTTGTTTTTGATTTATTTGATTCATCCAATTTTGTCTATGTTTTTTTTAATCTTACATCTGATTAGTATCTACTAGTATTGTAGTGTTATCAGATTTTTTGTGTAGAATATTTATTCTATTAGTCTTATCGTTTATAAATATAATTATTGTTGAGGACATTAAATCGAGTTCCATTAAAGCTGATGTTATTGTCATTCTTTTGATTTCAATAGATTTGGTTTCTGCTATTAATGATTCTTCATTCGGAAATTCTGTGTCATTAGGATTTATATCAGCTCCATTTATCAAATAAGCTTTAACTTCACGTCCTTTTTTTATTTCCTTGTTTTTGAATTTGTATTTATATTTTCTGAGCTTAGATAACAATTTTATTATGGCTCCGTCTATTGATGTATAAGCATTATCGCTTGAAAATGATGAATGAATCGTGCTCATGAATTTTTCTTTTAAGTCAAGATTGATCTCTGTGTTGAAAAGCTTGGATTCTTTTGACATTGATGCTTTCAAAAGAGATTCTTCTTTGGTGTATTTAGATATGTGGCTTTCTATACCTTCTTTTATGTAATCGATAATATTTTGTGTGATTTTAAATCCTTTTGCATTGTAAGTTATATTCATTTAATATCCTTTCTCTTGAAATAAGTACAATTTATACTATATATTATCTATAAAATGTTAAATGTCGAATTCAAGGAGGTTTTATAATGTCTTTTGCTGTGTCTTGCGGATCAGATTGTACATTTGCTGCATATGTAAAAAGTATTTCTTCTTTTCCAATTTTAAACCCTCATGAGGAGAACGAGCTAGCGAAGAAGTGGACTAATGAAGGCGATGTCAAATCTGCTCAAAAAATAGTGACTAGCCATCTTAGAATGGTTGTTAAGATTGCTTTAAGATTTGTAAATTACGGTTTGCCTGTGATGGATATGGTCTCAGAGGGTAACATAGGCCTAATGAAGGCTGTAAAGAACTTTAATTATCGTCTAGGATACAGAGTTTCAACTTACGCTAGTTGGTGGGTTAAAGCTTCTATACAAGAGTATATTTTGAAATCTTGGTCAATTGTGAAAATAGGCACTAGCTCTGTTCAGAAAAAGTTGTTTTTTGGATTGAATAGGATAAAGCGTCGTTTGTTAAAATACGGATCTGATAATTTGAATTCTTCTGATATAAAAAAAATCTCATCTGAGCTGTGTGTGCCAGCTGATGATGTCAAGCGAATGGACTCTCTGCTTTCAAATCCAACTTACTCATTGGATATTTCAAATGATTATGAAAATGGCACTTTATCCGACAGGATTCCATCTAATGATCCCTGCCATGGTTTATCTTACATACAGGAAAAAGACTCAAAACTTAAAAAAGAAGTTATGAGATGGGCTATTGATCAGTTGAATCCAAGATATAGAGATATAATAATTAAACGTAGGCTACTAGAAAAGCCTATTACATTGGAAAAGGTTGGTTTGGAGCATAAAGGAATATCAAAGGAAAGGGTTAGGCAGATAGAACAACAAGCAATGAAAAAATTAAAACAGCTTTGTGATCAAAAAATGTCTATTTATATTTCACAAAATTCTATACCAGCTTGATTGTTTTTTATTTTCTGCATTGATCTGAAATAACATGTAATATTGCATGATTATCAAAAATAAATCCCGTGTGGACTATAATTTTTTGTATAGCTATTTTTTTGAATTGTTTTGTTGTTTTTTTACTCAAAACCGGTATCTTTTCATTTTTATTTTGAATCCATATTTTTTTGAAACACTTTACTTAAAATTATGAGTTTTTTGCAAATTCAAATAGTTGTATTTTTACTTCTAAATTCAATTTCTCTTTGTTTTTTGTTTTCAATCTCTTCAAAATGACTTGATAAGTGATTTGTTGTTTTTTAATGTTTTCTTTATTTACTTGACAAAGTAAATGAGCTTGCATATTGATGTTGCGTTGTGTTGTTTTCTTTAATTTTTTGTCGGAGCGTGGCGCAGCCTGGTAGCGCGCCGGTCTGGGGGGCCGGAGGTCATGGGTTCAAATCCCGTCGTTCCGATTTTTTTTATCTTTATTGAATTTCCCATTTATTTTTTCTTTTAAAGTCCGTGATGAGCTGAAGGATATATATTGTTTTTTTATTTCCTTGTTTTTTTTGTTTATTTCACTTTTGACCATTTTGGTTGTGCGCTGTAATTTAAATGTGCCAAACTTGTTGATAGTGGTTTTATTACCTTGTTGCACAGCTGTGCATATTGTTTCTATTATTATTTCCAAATAGTTTTTTGCTTCTTTTTTAGATATACCTGTGATGCTATTTACCGCTGAGCATATAGACGATCTGTTTTCGCTTATCTTATTTGATTTCATGTTTTATAAGTGGATTTCATAAATGCATTTTTCATGTACACTAGGTTGATGGGTCAATTCTATGATTTCATTTGACAATCAAATTTTTTTATTATTTAAATATAAGTCTATGTAGAATTATATTATCTTTCACGCATTTATGCAATTTTTGTTTATGGTTTATTTTTCAAAAAAACTTGCACTTTGCTGTAGCATGTTTTTTGATACCTTTTGTGAAATAAATGTTATATAAGATAATTTTATTTTATTATACATACTTCTGATAAAAGAGCAGGTAAATTTCCTTTGAAAATTAACGATTTTTTTTAAAAAATCTTGACAATATTTGTATTTTATGTTAACTTATTATAAATCAACATGTTGTTTAAAGCTATTTTATATATTTGAAGTGATTTTGTATAAATTTTATTTATGTTAATTTTTTAGAATGAATAGCTCTAATTAATATTAATTTCATGAAATTTATCGTTACTATAGAATTTCTTTTATGACTTTTGTTGGAATTTATTTTATGGGTGTTTTATGGGCAATTTTCTTAAATTTCTTATTGGGAAAAAAGTAGATAATGATATGAGTATAAATGGTTCTGGTTCTGGTTCTGGTTCTGGTTCTGGTTATGGTTATGGTTATGGTTCTGGTTCTGGTTCTGGTTCTGGTTATGATTCTGGTTATGATTCTGGTTATGATTCTGGTTATGATTCTGATTCTGGTTATTCTTCATTGGGTTCTATTGAGACATTATCTTCTAGCAATTTATCGCCATCAGTAGAGGTTACAACACAATTACCTTCTTTGGCGAAAGAAAATGCTACTGGTCACAATGATGGTTCGTCTAAAGAAAATGCTACTGATCACAATGATGGTTCGTCTAAAGAAAATGCTACTGGTCACAATGATGGTTCGTCTAAAGAAAATGCTACTGATCACAATGATGGTTCGTCTAAAGAAAATGCTACTGATCACAATGGTGGTTCGTCTAAAGAAAATGCTACTGGTCACAATGGTGGTGATTCATCTAAAACTCAAGGTGCTAACAAAGTAACTAAACTTTTGACAAAATTGAATTCTTTTTCAAAGCCTATTAAAGCTATTCTTTTTTTGGGATTTATAGTTGCTCTTGTTGTAATGGTCGAGGTTGTAGCAAAGTTGCTTAAAGTATTTGGCATTCAAAACATAAGAGCCAGCATTGCTTTGTGTTCTGCAATTACTGTGTTTGTGTGCTTAGCTTTAGTATTAGAATTTATATTTGATAAAGTCGAATCTATAACCAAGGATTTTGTTGATGATGGTGCTAATAAATTAAAATTTGCAGCTGCTGAAGTATTAGGTAAGGGTATAAATGCCGCTGTTAAGGGCGCTCAGATGCCATTTGATCAATTGCTGTGTAACATAAATGGGTGTGATTTTAATCAACACAGCTTGTGTGGAAAAATATCTACTATATCTAATGAATATCAAAAATTGTTATCTAGTGAATTTAGCTTATTAGGTAGTAAAATACGAGAAAAATATCCCAAATGTAATTTGAATATAAGTTCTCACATAAGAAGTATATTTGGTTCTAATATTAACTCTCTTATTTTATGTATACAAAAAGATGCTTTGACTGATAATTACGGATTCAATTGTAAAAAGTTTTCTGAAATTAGTGCTTTGAAAGAAGAGATTTTGCAATTACAAGAAAAAATTAATTCTATTACATCTCAAAACGATGTTTCTGTTTCTGAACACTCGAAAATCAAACAAATGCAATTCCTTATTACTTCAAAAAGGCGTTTGTTATCAGATTACGTGGGTGATGTTATGAAAGGTGTATTATCTGTTATAGAAAAATTATTCCAAGATTCTGGTTTGGCTATCCAAGCCAGCTTCAATGATCAGTTGAATAAAAATGGTATATCTAATGATCATGAAGTTCAAATCAAAGTGAGTGAATTTTTCAATAGTTTGCAAGAATTTTATTATTCAAAAGTTTTTTCTTATCTAGAAGTATTTAACAATTCTTTTGCCCGAAAAATTGAAAACTTTTCTGATGACATTAAAAACTCTGTGTCAAATTTAAGCACTTTGTCTAATGACTCGTTAATGAAATTAGATTCATCAGCAGAGAAAATTTCTGGTTGTATTAATGGAGCTGTTGAAGAAATTGAAAAGCATTCTCCTCTTATGGAAAAAGCTGTGCATGCTGTTGAAAAAGGTGTGAATGTTGCAGATAATTTATCGTCAAATATTAAAGATTATATTCCTATTGCGAAAAAAGCTGTGCATGCTGTTGAAAAAGGTGTGAATGTTGCAGATAATTTATCGTCAAATATTAAAGATTATATTCCTATTGCGAAAAGAGCTGTGCAGGCTGTTGAAAAAGGTGTGAATGTTGCAGATAATTTCTCGTCAAATATTAAAGATTTTTCCGAAAAAATCCAAGAATCAATAAAAACAATTGGTTTGGAACCATTAGAAAAGGATGATAAAAAAATAATTGATTTTATTATTAGCCATATTAATGATGAGATAACTAGATTGCAAGGACTTCCAGAAGAAGCAAGTTCGTCAACAATAGATCAACAGCCAAAAAAAGATCAATTAATAGAACAACTTCAAAGTTTTTCTGCAGAATTATCAGCAATCAAAGAAGTAGATGGATTAGAACAAAAACATATTACTAAATGTGTTGAAAAGTTTCGTGTTGGCATTTATGAAAATCCACACAAATCAGATTCTTTTATAAAAATAATCACAGATTTGAGTAATAAGCAACCTATTTTGTTAAGTAAAATTCATAGCTCACTAGATGATGCTGGGTCAAGTTTGGTTATAAAAGCTCAAAAATCAATCAAACAATTAACTGAAAATGCGATTTATGATTTAAATTCTATTATCCAAAAATCAATAAAAACAATTGGTTTGGAACCATTAGAAAATGATGATAAACAAATAATTGATTTGATTATTCGCCATATTAATGATGAGATAACTAGATTGCAAGGACTTCCAGAAGGAGCAAGTTCGTCAACAATAGATCAACAGCCAAACAAAGATCAATTAATAGAACAACTTCAAAGTTTTTCTGCAGAATTATCAGAAATCAGAAAAGGAGATCGATTAGAACAAAAACATATTACTGAATGTGTTGAAAAGTTTCGTGTTGGCATTTATGAAAATCCACACAAATCAGATTCTTTTATAAAAATAATCACAGATTTGAGTAATAAGCAACCTATTTTGTTAAGTAAAATTCATAGCTCACTAGATGATGCTGGGTCAAGTTTGGTTATAAAAGCTCAAGAATCAATCAAACAATTAACTGAAAATGCGATTTATGATTTAAATTCTATTATCCAAAAATCAATAAAAACAATTGGTTTGGAACCATTAGAAAATGATGATAAACAAATAATTGATTTGATTATTCGCCATATTAATGATGAGATAACTAGATTGCAAGGACTTCCAGAAGGAGCAAGTTCGTCAACAATAGATCAACAGCCAAACAAAGATCAATTAATAGAACAACTTCAAAGTTTTTCTGCAGAATTATCAGAAATCAGAAAAGGAGATCGATTAGAACAAAAACATATTACTGAATGTGTTGAAAAGTTTCGTGTTGGCATTTATGAAAATCCACACAAATCAGATTCTTTTATAAGAAGAATCACAGATTTGAGTAATAAGCAACCTATTTTGTTAAGTAAAATTCATAGCTCACTAGATGATGCTGGGTCAAGTTTGGTTATAAAAGCTCAAGAATCAATCAAACAATTAACTGAAAATGCGATTTATGATTTAAATTCTATTATCCAAGGATCAATAAAAACAATTGGTTTGGAACCATTAGAAAAGGATGATAAAAAAATAATTGATTTTATTATTAGCCATATTAATGATGAGATAACTAGATTGCAAGGACTTACACAAGAAGCAAGTTCGTCAACAATAGATCAACAGCCAAAAAAAGATCAATTAATAGAACAACTTCAAAGTTTTTCTGCAGAATTATCAGCAATCAAAGAAGTAGATGGATTAGAACAAAAACATATTACTGAATGTGTTGAAAAGTTTCGTGTTGTCATTTATAAAAATCCACACAAATCAGATTCTTTTATAAAAATAATCACAGATTTGAGTAATAAGCAACCTATTTTGTTAAGTGAAATTCATCGCTCACTAGATGATGCTGGGTCAAGTTTGATTCAAAAATTAACAAAAAAAACTGGTTTGGAACAAATAAATTCTGATGTTGATAATTTAGTTGATTTAATAATCCAATTGATTAAATCAGAATTACGTAATTTTGAATCCACTGTTCAGACAAGCTCAAGTAATTCTCAAAGAGTAAATAAGCTTTCTAATTTGATAATAGAATTAGAAAAAATTAAATCCTCAGAGTTACTCTGTGAAGAAAAGAAAAAATATATTGATGTTGCTGTTCAAGCTTTTTGTCAAGATTATGTTTCTTATGAATCATCAGATTCTTTTATAAAACAAATCCAAGCATTGGTTCAGAACAAATTTGTTATTTTTGATCAATTAGATAGAACTATTGATAGTGGTATACAAAAAACTTCAGAAACATTAAAAGAATTAATGACTCCAGTTATGGATGATCTTAATCATACAATTTCATCATCTTTTCAACAAATTTTTCGCGATTTGTCTGAATTGATTAATGTTACTAATTTTAGTTTTAGTGGATCGTCCAATGATTTTAACCTTATTAAATCTTTAGGAGAATCAATAACTGATATTGATAACCAAATTTCTTCGTCAATATATCTACAAGAAGTGTTGCCGAAAAAGACCCAACAGGCTCAAATTATATACTGTTATATTTTTGGTTTAGATAAAGATAAACACTTATTATCGAGCATGGATATAGACGAAAATCCCGAATTTAAAATAGAAGAAGCAGCAGAACAAGCTAAGCAACGAATTCGCAATTTGCAAAAACTTCTTATTTCATATAATACATTAGAAAATAGAAAATCAGGAGATAGAATAAACACCTTATTCTCAAACCTCAAATTAAAAATATTTTCTCCATGTACTTTTGATTGCTTGAAAAACTTGTTTGATTTATTTGATAGAAAATGGGATAAATCACCTAATGAAATGATTGATCAAAAAGATATCGATCAAACACAAATTTTAAATTTAATCAAAGAATCTACAACAATAAAAACAAGATTATCAAAATTAGGTTTTAGTCCAAAAGATCAAAAATCTAATTATAGTAATAATAATAAATTAAATTTGTTTTTTACGTCTCTTATAGAACATATTACATCAGATTCTAGTAAAATAAAAAAATTAGATAATATTGTTGAATCTATATGTCAAATAGCTTTACCTATTAATCAACAAGCACAACCATCTAATACATTAGCTCTTGCTTCCTCTTCCTCTACCTCTCTTGATGAAACTGAAACAAGTCCTCAATAGAGGGTGAGATTGTAATTGTTTTTTTCGATTCAATGCATTTTTTAAATGCATTGTTTGGTCTTGTTATATTTGGTTTTGTGTTGATGTGTTTATAATATCTTTGAAAATCATATTTTATTTCATTATTTGAGTCTTGTTTCAATTTATATATCAAAAATTAATTTTTTACTTTGTTGATATTAGTAAAGCCTTTTCATTGAAGCTTGTTTTTATCATTAATTGTTATTTGTTGCCTAACACGATACTCTGAACGCTGATTTG
The DNA here is from genome assembly GCA_965216745.1 of Anaplasmataceae bacterium. Taxonomy (GTDB): domain Bacteria; phylum Pseudomonadota; class Alphaproteobacteria; order Rickettsiales; family Anaplasmataceae. The sequence goes on from OZ244191.1 coordinate 529,002, forward strand.
TTTTGTTTATTAAAAAGCATTTGTTTGTAGTGTTGAAAATTCTTGTTTTTATGGAGTTTTTGTGTCATTTGTGTTACAAATGCACTTATGTTTATAAAGGTGTTAAGTGTCTTTTTCTATGTCTCACGTTGAGGCTAGCATTGATTATACTTTCAAGAACCCAAATCTGCTTCTTCAGGCAATGACCCATCCTAGCGCGGATTCTGAATTTAATTATGAAAGGCTAGAATTCCTTGGTGATGCCGTGTTAGGTCTGGTTATATCTCATAAGCTTTTTGAAGCTTTTCCTAATGACACAGAGGGTGATCTTTCCAGGAAGCATAATTCTTTGGTTATGAGGAAATCTCTTGTGAATATTTTTAAATGTTTGGGTATATCGGATCACATAATCATGTCTAGCGCTGAAAAAAATAATGGCGGTATGAGCAACCTTTCCACTTGTGAGAATATAATTGAATCTATTATAGGTGCTATTTTTCTGGATTCTGGAATCCATTCTGTTTATAAGTTTGTTGATGCCCATTGGGGTGGTATTATAACTGGCATGAATGAAGCTCCAATAGATTCTAAGACTGATTTACAAGAATGGACTCAGAAGAAATTTTCTTCTATACCTGTTTATGAAGTTGTGTCGAAAAGCGGTGCGGATCATGAACCTGTTTTTTGTGTTTCTGTTTCTGTATGGAATTTTGACATTCAATATGGCAAAGGTAAAACAAAAAGAGAGGCTGAACAGAGTGCTGCTAGTAAAATGTTGAATTTGGTCAAAAATATCTCTAATTGATTTTCTGGTTGAATCTGTTTTGGTTGCTTATTTCTTTGTTTGTTTTTTTCTCTGTGATCTGGACTTGGCGGAAGGATTGTTTTATAATATAAATTATTTTCTGGTTGTTTTATGGCTGTACCTAAGAGAAAGACTTCTAGGTCTAAAAAAAACAGTAGGCGTTCTCATATAAAGTCTCTTAAGCCTATCAACATATCCCAACATCATATAACTGGTCAAAACATGCTTTCTCATCATATATCTGTTGATGGATATTATGGTGATAGGCAGGTTATAAAAAAGAAAAAGTAGAATGGTTCATAGGAAATTAGTATTATCTTTGGATTGCATGGGTGGTGACAAAGGTCCTTCTTCCTTTGTTCTCGGTGCTAAATTGGCTTTAGAAGCATATAGCGAACTTTGTGATTTGAATTTTATTTTTCATGGTGATCTTCCTTTAATACGCTCTATGCTTGATAAAGATCCTGCTTTGTCTTCGGTTAGTTCCGTAGTAAGTTCTTCTGATGATGTTTCCCAATCTGATCGTCCTTCACATGCTGTGAGGAGAAAGCGCACATCCAGTATGTATAATAGCCTAAATTCGGTTTCTCAGGGTTTGTCTGATGGTGTAGTTTCCTGCGGCAACACGGGTGCACTTGTGGCTATTTCTAGAATTTTACTTAAAAATATACGTGGTGTAAACAAGTCTGCATTGTGTTCTATAATACCAGGTCTAAATGGGGATTTTCTTTTTTTGGATATTGGTGCTCATATATCATGCGATGCGGAAGCTTTGGTGCAATTTGCTTTCATGGGATCCGAATTTGCCAAGGTGATGTTGACAAAAGATATGCCATGTGTTGGACTATTAAATATAGGCTCTGAAGATGTTAAGGGAAATGACACTATAAAGCTTGCTGCTTCTAGGCTTAAAGATTTATCGGATAGTATTAATTTTAAAGGTTACATAGAGCCTCACTCTATGTGGGATTCTGGCGTTGATATTGATGTGGTTGTTACAGATGGTTTTTCTGGCAACATAGCTTTGAAAGCTGCTGAAGGTTTTTTAAAATTTTTTATAATGTCTTTATATTCTTCTGCAAAAAAAACTTCTTTGTTTTATAAAATATTGTTTAAGCTTTTGAAACCTTTTTTTGTTTCACATTCAACTGACTTTCATACTTCTGGCGCTGTTCTGTTGGGTTTAAATGGAGTTGTGGTAAAGGGCCATGGTTCATCTAACGAACATTCCATTTGTGGTGCAATTGGTGTTGCTTTAAATATTATTCTTGGAGATATAAACAATAAAGTTTCTGAGGGATTAGAGGATATGCTATCGGTTTCTGATGATAAGATCTAAGATTATATCTGCTGGAGGATTTCTTCCGAAGAAAACCATGTCTAGCGGTGAGTTTTCTTCAATTTTAGATACATCTGAGGAATGGATTGTCACAAGGACTGGAATAAAGAATAGACATATTGCCTCTGATCACGAGACTTTGAATTATATGTCTGAATCAGCAGCTCGTGATGCAATAAAATATTCTGATCTGGATCCAGCTTTGATTGATATTATTATTGTTGCAACTTCAACTCCAGATAAAACTTTCCCTTCTTGTTCAACTTCGATACAACGTAATTTGGGTTGTGTTTCTTCTTTTGCTTTTGATGTTCAAGCAGCATGTTCTGGTTTTATTTTTGCTTTATCTATTGCAGATAGTTATATAAAATCTGGTGTCGCTAGGAATGTTTTAGTTGTTGGAGCTGATAAGATGTCTAGTTTGATTGATTGGAAGGATAGGTCTACTTCAATACTTTTTGGAGATGGTGCTGGAGCCATGATTCTTTCTGCTACCTCATCTCAGGATTCTGATTCTGGTGTTTTGTCTTGTTGCTTGTATTCTGATGGTTCTTATGGTGATATACTTAATACCAGCGGTGGTGTTTCTTCTAATGGAGTATCTGGAAATGTTGTAATGAATGGTAGGTTGGTTTTTGAGCAGGGTATAAAAAAAATGTATTCTGCTGCCATTGAGATAATGCGCAAGGAGTCTTTGACAATAGAAGATATAGATTTAGTTATTCCTCATCAAGCCAATATGAGATTGATCAGCTCTCTGTCTAAAATGCTATCTTGTCCTGAGCACAAGATGTTGGTGTCAGTTGAGTCTCACGCCAACACTTCTGCTGCTTCTATTCCATTGGCTTGGTGTCATGGTAGGGATAGAATCAAAAAAGGAATGTTGGTTTTATTTTTAGCCTTTGGTGCAGGAATTAACTGGGGATCTGTTTTAGTTAGGGTGTGATTTGTTTTTTTGATATCTATAAATTATACTTTTTGGTTAATTCTTAAGCTTTTCTATGTTTTTGTATGTCGTATTTTTTGTCTATTGACTATCTGGTTAAAATGTAATACAAGTGTTACAAGATTATTAGAACTTTATTTATATGCCAACAATAAACCAGATAATTCGTAATCCAAGGCGATCTAAGCCTAGAAAAAGCAAGTCTCCAGCTTTGCGTGGTTCACCTGTAGTTAAAGGAGTATGTATCAAAGTTTTTACTATGACTCCAAAGAAGCCTAACTCTGCCTTGCGTAAAGTTGTGACAGTCAAGCTTGGTAAAAAGTACAAAGGTTTTGCTAACAATATTGTGAGTGCTTATGTTCCTGGTCAAGGTCACAATCTTCAAGAACATTCAAGTGTTCTAATAAGGGGTGGTAGCGTTAGAGATCTTCCTGGTGTTCGTTATCATGTCATAAGAGGTGCTTTGGATTGTGCAGGTGTTTCTGGCCGTAAAAAGTCTAGATCTAAATATGGAGTTAAATTAAGGTAAAAATATGTCTAGACGTCATTCTGCTAAAAAAAAAGTCATAGTTCCTGATCATAGATATAACAGTGTTTTGATATCTAAATTTATAAATATAGTTATGTTTGATGGGAAAAAATCTGTTGCTGAAAAAATAGTTTATAAAGCTCTAGAAGAAGCCTCTCAATTTCTCAAAGAATCTCCCATGGTAGTTTTTTCTAAAGTTCTTGATAACGTCAAGCCTTCCGTAGAAGTGAGATCTAGAAGAGTAGGTGGATCCACATACCAAGTTCCAGTAGAAGTAAATCTCAATAGAGCAGTAAGCTTGGCTTTCAAATGGATAAAGCTTTCTTTTCAGTCTAGAAGCAAAGGTGATGCTATAAAGAAGTTAAAGCTTGAGATTCTGGATGCTTATATAGGAAAAGGTGCATCTGTTAAAAAAAGAGAAGAATGTAGCAAAATGGCTGAATCAAATAGAGCTTTTGCTCATTATAGATGGAGTCAATAATTTTATTTTATTATTTTTTGTTTTATGGTTTTCTCTTATGTCCGATTCTAAAATATCCTCCATTAGAAACATAGGCATACTTGCTCATATAGATGCAGGCAAGACTACAACTACTGAGCGTATGTTATTTTATGCTGGTGCTCTAAAAAAACCTAAGCCTGGTGACGTTCATGATGGTAATACTACTATGGATTCCATGCAAGATGAAAAAGAGCGTGGCATTACTATAAACTCTGCTGCTATAACTTTTGATTGGACCTCTGCTGCTTCAGGTGCTGCTTCATCTTTAAACCTTATAGACACTCCAGGCCACATTGATTTCACTGTTGAGGTTGAGAGGTCGTTACGTGTTCTAGATGGCATGGTGGCTGTTTTTGATGGTGTTGCCGGTGTTGAGCCTCAATCTGAAACTGTTTGGAGGCAAGCTGATAAATATGATGTATCTAGGATGTGTTTTATAAATAAGCTTGATAGAGTAGGTTCTGACTTCTTTAAATGTGTGAATATGATCAATGAGAGATTAGGTCTTGGTCCTGAATCTCAAATTAAATCAGTTATTCTGCAAATTCCAATTGGTGCAGAAAAAGACTTTATGGGTGTTGTTGACTTGATTTCTATGAAGGCTTTTGTTTGGAACGATCAATATGGAATACAGTTTCTGGAGCAGGAAATACCCAATGAATTGCTTTCTGAAGCTCAGTCTTATCGATCTAAAATGTTAGATGCCATTGCAGATATGGATGACAGCATTATGGAAAAATACATAGAAGGTGCTGAAATATCATCCGATGACATAAGAAAATGTATAAGAAAAGGTCTCAACTTTGGCAAGTTAGTTCCCATATTATGTGGTTCTGCATTTAAAAACAAAGGTGTTCAGCCCTTGTTGGATGCTATAGTTGATTATTTACCTTCTCCAGTTGATATAGGTGATATATTTGGCACCTCTCTAGCTGATCAGTCTCAAAAATCAGTAAGTCCTAGTTCTTCTGGACCTCTTGTAGCTCTTGCTTTTAAAGTTGTGAATGATCAGTTTGTTGGTTCTTTGACATTTGTGAGGATTTATTCTGGTACAATTACATCAGGTCAATCTGTTTACAATTCCACCAAAGGTGAGAGTGAGCGTATTGGCAGAATGTATATCATGCACTCAGATAGTCGTGAGGCGGTAAGTAGTTGTTCTGCTGGATCTATAGTTGCATTGGCTGGTCTAAAAAACACGACTACTGGCGACACTTTATGTGTTTCTTCTGATAAAATTCTTCTTGAAAAGATAGAAGCTCCTCTTCCTGTGATGCAGGTTGCTATAGAGCCTAAAACTAATGACGATCAGGCTAAAATGTCTAATGCTTTGAGTAGATTGTTAGCAGAGGATCCTTCTTTGCAGTCAAAGACTGACGAAGAGACTTCTCAGACCTTGATAAGTGGCATGGGAGAGCTTCATTTAGAGATAATAGTTAGTCGTATGTCTAGGGAGTTTGGTGTTGATGTTAACGTTGGATCTCCTCAGGTTGCTTATAGGGAGACTATATCTGTTCCTGCTGAGATAGATTATACTCACAAGAAACAGACTGGGGGTGCAGGTCAGTTTGCCAGAGTAAAGATTCTATTTGAGCCTTTGGAGCCTGGTTCTGGCTTTGAGTTTGAAAGTAAAATAGTTGGTGGTGTTATCCCAAAAGAGTACATACCATCTGTTCAGAAGGGAATACAATATATTAGTGAGTATGGTTTGACATCTGGTTTTCCTGTGATAGATTTTAAAGCGACTTTACTTGATGGTGGTTATCATGAGGTGGATTCTAGTACTTTGGCTTTTGAATTAGCAGGCAGATCTGCTTTTAGAGAGCTAGTAAAAAGTGCCAAGCCAGTCATAAAAGAGCCTATAATGAAGGTTGAGGTTATAACCCCAGACGATCATACTGGATCTGTTATAGGTGATCTGAACGGTAGAAGAGGGAGAGTTCAGGAAATGGAGATGAAAAACAATTCTAGAATTATATCTGCATTAGTCCCTTTGTCAAGCATGTTTGGTTATGTTAAAGTGCTCAGGTCTATGACTCAAGGCCGAGCCCAGTATTCTATGCATTTTTTTGGTTACGGTGAGATTTCAAAGTCTTTATTTGATGATTTGAATCAGAAGTCTAAGTCTTGATTTTTTTATCTTTAGGTTTGTTTAAAAATGTTTGTTTCCAGTCTTGACTAAATTGTATCTGTTGATAGAATTTGTTTTATTATTTGTTTTATTTTTAGGATTTTATTGGAGTTTTTGTTTTGTCTAGTTCTTCTACATCGAGTGTTCGTTTTGTTAGAATAAGAATAAGTGGATTTGATAGTTCTCTTGTTGATCGTTCTGTTTCTCAGCTTATTTCTGCTGCCAAAAAAAATGGTGTGGTTGTTGACGGTGCTATACCTCTTCCATCCAAAATACGTAGATACATTGTTAACAAATCTCCTAACAGACATAAGAGATCTAGAGAGCAGTTTCATCTAAAAGTTTCTAAACGAATGATAATATTTCGTGGTTTTGCTAAAGATTTCATGCGTGGTTTTTCTAGTTTGAAGCTCCCTGCTGGTGTTGATGTTCAAGTTTTGGTTTAATTATGCGTTTTTTATTTTATAAAGTGGGCTGTAGCAGTATATTTTGTAACGGTGTCATAAATATGGTTACTGTTTTGTCACATGTTTTTTCTGTCGTATTGAAGGTTAAGAAACAAGATCAATTCTCTCGTGTATATTTGGGTTTCTCTTCTCAAGGAGATATATCTAGTGATCCTTCTAAAAGGACCCAAATATTCGAGAGTTTGGTTCCAATTGGACAAGAGCCAGAAGTTGGATCCACAATTGATTTATCTTCTTTGATTTTGAATTCTTGTGTTGATGTTACTGGTTATTCTATTGGTAAAGGATTTTCTGGTACTATGAAGCGTCATGGTTTTTCTGGATTAAAGGCTTCTCACGGTGTGTCTATATCACATAGATCTCAAGGATCTACTGGTCAGTGCCAAGATCCTGGAAAAGTTTTCAAGGGAAAGAAGATGGCTGGAAGGAAGGGTAACTCGAAAGTCACCATTAGGAATTTAAGGATTCTTGAGCTTGATGATGATGTTGTAGCTGTTGGTGGTGCAGTCCCTGGTCCAAAAGGTGCTCGTGTTATGCTTAGAAAATCTATTGGTTGGAGGAGTAAAAAAAATGTCTGTTAATGTTGTTGATTTCTCTGCTTCTGTATTGGATTCTTTCGATTTGAATCCTAATATTTTTTCTTTAGAGGTTAGCCCGATTGTTATTTCCCAAGCAATTAATTGGAATCTTGCTAAACGTAGGTCTGGATGTCATAGTGCTAAAACTATTTCTTTTGTTTCAGGTACAACAAGAAAGCCTTATAGGCAGAAGGGGACTGGTCGCGCAAGGCAAGGTAGTTTGCGTTCTCCTCAATTTCGTGGTGGTGCTAGGATTTTCCCTCCCATACCTAGAAGCCATGCTTTTCGATTGAACAAAAAGATACGTTCTCTTGCTCTTAAAATGTCGTTGTCATCTAAAAATTTTGATCATAAGATTTATGTCCTTGAAGATGATTGTCAGGAGCTTACTTCAAGTGATCATTCTTTTGTATTTTCTTCTTTCAAGTCTTCTGTTTCTTTGTTCAAAGCTTCTTCTATTCTTTTAGTATGTAATGTTCATGATGTGCTGAAGAAGTCATCTTCTTCTCTTTCATATTTCAATGTACTGCCTCCAATTGGACTTAATGTTTATGATATTATGAAGTCTGATTTTATTTTAATCACTAAGTCTTCCTGTCAATATTTAAATCAGAGGTTTTCATGATAGATTTTTATAGTATTGTTTCTGCTCAAGTTTTAACTGAAAAATATTCTGGACTTTCATCTAATGTTTTTGTATTTTATTCCTCTACTTCTGTTTCCAAGTTGTTATTAAGAAAGTCTATAAAACAATCTTTTCCTGATGTTGTAATATCTTCTATATCTTCTATGATTATAAAGGGTAAAGTTAGACGTTTTAAGGGTTTTATAGGAAAAACAAAAGAACGCAAAAGATTCGTTATAAGTTTGTCCTCTGGATCTATAAATCCTATTATTGGTGGTTAATGTGTCTCTTAAAAATTTCAATCCCATAACTCCATCTCTTCGCTCTTTGGTTTCTGTTTCTCGTTCGTTGCTTTCTAGGTCTTCTCCCTATAAGCCACTTTTATCTTCTATGAAATCTTCTGGAGGTCGTAATTCTTATGGTAGAATAACAACCCGTCATCGAGGAGGAGGCAGCAAACGTAGATATAGAATCATTGATTTTAAATTCTCATCTTTCACTAATGCTGTTGTTCAAACCCTAGAGTATGATCCAAATAGAACTTCTTTTATAGCTTTGGTGCGTGATTTGTCTACTGGGTCATTTTCTTACATTCCTGCTGTAGATGGAGTGCGTCGCGGTAGTGTAGTGAATTCTTCTGATGATTCACTCCCCGAGTCTGGCAATAGTTTATTATTAAAGAAAGTTCCCATAGGATCTCTTGTCAGTTGTCTTGAAATCAAGCCTGGAAGAGGTGCGCAGATTTGTCGTTCTGCTGGATGTTCTGCTAGGATTATGGGTAGAATGGGCGATTATGTACTTGTGAAATTACCTTCGGGTATTACTATGAAATTATTGTCTTCTTGTAGGGCTCTTGTGGGATCTATTTCTAATCCTGATCATAAAAACATAAAGTTGGGTAAAGCTGGCAAGAATCGTTGGCTTGGCTTTCGACCTGCAGTTCGAGGTGTGGCTATGAACCCTATAGACCACCCTCATGGGGGCGGGGAAGGTAGAACTTCTGGTGGACGTCACCCTGTGAGCCCTTGGGGAGTACCTACCAAAGGATATAAAACTGTTAAAAAGTCTCAAAAAAATAAAAAAAGGAGGGTAAATAATGCCTAGATCTGTTTGGAAAGGACCATTTTGTTCTCGTAGGCTGATTTCTTCTGTGATCAAGGCGAAATCTAATGGTATTGCTGTAGTCAAGACTAAATTCAGAAGTTCTTTTATAATTCCTGAATTTGTTGGTATGACTTTTCATGTTTATAATGGAAAAAGATATATACCTGTTAAAGTGCGTGAATCTATGATAGGTTTCAAACTTGGTTCTTTTTCTCCTACCCGAACTTATCGTGGACATGCTTCTTCTGTTAAAGTTACTAGGAGTTCTAAATGAAAGTTTTTGCATCTAATAAATCTGATAGAATTAGTTGTACAAAAGTACGTCCTATTGCAAATATGTTGAAGGGTTTGTCGGTGGAATCTGCTCTTAAGCAGCTTGATTTTTCTGCAAGGCGAAAACCCTCTCTTATGATAAAAAAAATAATTTTTGCTGCTTTGAGTAATGCTCATGCAAATTTTGGTTTGGATGTTGATAATTTGTTTGTTGATTCTGTGATAGTTGAAGAAGCATCGACCATCAAGCGTTCCATTCCCAGAGCTAGGGGAAGGTCTAATAGAATAATGAAAAGATGTAGTAAAATTAAAGTTGTTTTAAGGGAGTTTTAATATGGGTCAAAAAGTAAACCCTATTTCTTTTAGGCTTGGAGTCACTTCTTCTTGTTCTTCTATATGGTATGCCTCTAATGCTTCTCGTTATATAGAAAATCTTAAAAGCGATGTTCTTATACGTTCTTATGTGATGAGAAAATTTAAGTATGCTTATGTTAGTCAGGTTATAATAAAGCGTAGGTCAGAATTAGTTAGTATAGTTATTTACTCTGCACGCCCTGGTGTTATAATAGGCAAGAAAGGATCTGATATAGATCGTTTGCGCAAGAAACTAGCTGATTTCATTGGAGGTGCTGTTGATATCGATATAGTTGAGGTGAGAAAGCCTGAGATAAGTGCACCTTTGATTGCTGATACTATATGTCAACAACTTGAAAATAGAATGTCTTTTAGACGTGTTATGAAGAAAGCCATGCAGTCTTCTATGCGATATGGAGCCAAAGGCGTTAAGATTGCTTGCTCTGGTAGGCTTAGTGGTGCTGACATAGCTAGAACTGAATGGTATAAAGATGGTCAAGTTCCTCTTCATAAGATTAAAGCTGATATCGAGTATTCTTTCCGTGAAGCGTTTACTATATATGGTGTTATAGGTGTTAAGGTTTGGATATATAGAGGTGATCTTGTCGTTTAGAATTTTTTTGATGGTATATAATGTTTGTTCCTAGAAAAAGTAAATATAGAAAAGCTTTTAAGGGTTCTATAACTTTTAATAGAATCTCCGGCACTTCTTTATCTCATGGACTTTATGGTCTTAAAGCTATTGATTCATCTAGAATTGATGGGAAGCAGTTGGAGTCCGCAAGGAGGTCTATTACTAGAGCTTTGAGTCGTAGTGGTAAGGTTTGGATAAGGGTTTTTCCCACAATTCCTGTTAGCAAAAAGCCAACAGATGTAAGAATGGGTAAGGGCAAAGGGGCTGTTGACAAGTGGGTTTTCCGTGTCTCACCTGGCAAGATTATTTTTGAAGTTGGTGGATTAAAATCTTCTTCTCTTGCTTGTAATGCACTTCAAAAAGCTTCTGCTAAAATGCCTTTTCGTTGTCGTATAGTTAGTTATGATATGGAGTATTGATATGTCTAAGGTATCTGTTTTTGATAAAGTTACATCTTTGAGAAGAGAGCTTTATAAGCTTCGTTATTTGTCTAGATCTTCTTCTAATATTGATTATAATAAGATTAAATTCATTAAGAGAGAAATTGCTAGGACTTTGTCTTCTATTGGAGGTTCTTCGTGAGTTCTGTATGTTTGACTGGTACTGTTATATCTAATAAAAATTCTAAAACAGTTGTAGTTCTTGTTAAGAATACTTACATGCATCCCAAGATGCATAAGGTTGTTTTTAGTTCTAGAAAATATCACGTACACGATGAAAAAAATAGATGTGTTTGTGGGGACCTTGTGCAGATTGTATCTTGTCGTCCTATTTCTAAAACAAAGCGTTGGAAAATTTTCTCAAAGGATCAAAATGATTTATAAAGGTGCAGTTTTAAAAGTTATAGACAACTCTGGTGCTAGGTCTGTTTTATGTATAAACGTTCTAGTTGGCTCTAATGCCTCAGTTGGTGACATAATCAACGTTGCTGTAAAAGACTCTATTCCAGGAGCAAGAGTTGCAAAAGGTTCTGTTGGTAGAGCTGTGATTGTTAGATTAAAAAAAGAGTATCAACGCCCTTCTGGCGTTTTTATTAGGTTTGATGATAATGCTGTTGTTATGTTAAATCCTCAAAATGAAATGATAGGAAGCAGAGTTAATGGAATAGTTGATGACTTCTTGAAGAAAAAAGGTTTTAATAAAGTTGTTTCTTTGTCTCGTAGGAGTGATTAGTATGTCTAAGAAGATTATAAAGGGAGATTTTGTTTCTGTTATATCTGGAGATCATGTGGGTTCTTCTGGTACTGTTATAAAAGTTTATAACAGTACCAAAAATAAAATTTCTTTTTCTCAATGCTTGATTTCTGGAGTGAATGTACGAAAGAAACGTTTGCGTGATGGCTCTGTCTCCTTAAAGGAGTTTCCTTTACACATATCTAATGTTATGCTTGTGGATAAGGATTCAGGTGGACGTTCTAGAGTTGGCTTCAAAGTATCTGATTCTGGAAAAAAAGTTCGTTTTTTTAAATTGTCTGGTAAGGTTTTGGATGTTTAAAGAATTATATTTTAAAGAAATAGTTCCTTTCATGAATGAGCGCTTTAATTATAAGAATCCAATGTTGGTTCCTTCTATATCCAAGATATGTCTCAATGTTGGTCTTGGTGAAGCAGTATCTGATTCTAATGTACTTGAACCTGTTTTAAAAGATTTAACATCTTTATGCGGTCAGAAAGCAGTTCCTACTGTTGCTAGGAAGTCCATATCTACTTTCAAGCTTAGAAAAGGTATGCATATAGGTTGTAAGGTTACTCTTAGAGGAAGTAAAATGTATTACTTCCTTGAGAAATTGGTTTATGTTGCTCTTGCTTCAGAAAGAGATTTTAGAGGTATAAAGTCTAAATCTATTACAAAGCATGGTCACTGTTCTTTTTCAATAAAAGAACATATAGTGTTTCCTGAAGTAGATTATGATAGAATACACTCTGTTTTTGGGGTTAATGTTAATATAGTAACATCTTCTTCAAGTTCTCTTGAATCTAGGGTTTTGCTTGGTAAGTTTGGCTTACCTTTTTATGATTGATTTTTTTAGGTTTTTATTATGTCAAAGAAATGTATAATACAGCGTGAAAAAAAGCGTTCTCTTCTTTCTTCTAGATTATACAAAAAAAGAGAAAAGCTTCGTGATATTCGGAATAATAAGGATATAGATATTTCTTCTAGACTTAATGCACAAGCTTCGCTTGACAGCATGCCAAGAAATTCTTCTTTAATTAGAAGAAGAAATCGCTGCTTTATAACTGGTAGATCTAGAGGTTATTATGGATATTTTGGAGTTTCTAGAATGATGTTACGTAATCTAGTTTCTTTTGGATTACTTCCCGGTGTTGTTAAATCTAGTTGGTAAATTTATGTCTTTGTCTTATCCTTTAGCTGATTCAATCACTAGAATCAGAAATGGTCAATCTGTACGTTTAGCTAATGTTCGTGTTGTTTTTTCTAATCTTATATTTTCAGTTTTATCTGTAATGCACAGTGAAGGTTATATAAATTCTATTAAAAAGCTTGACTTGCGAAAAGGTGTTTCTGTTTTAGATGTTGGCATCAAATATTATTCTGGTCGTCCTGTAATAGAAGATATTAAAGTTATATCTAAGCCTGGACGTAGAGTTTATGTTTCATCTAAAAAAATAGGTTCTTTTTATGATGGACTTGGTATACTTATAATGTCTACATCTAAAGGTATTGTTTCTAGTGAAAAGTCTTCTAAGCTAGGTCTTGGCGGTGAAGTTCTATGCGCTGTTTTTTGATTTTTTTGTTTTTGTTGTTCTATTATGACCAATCACTCATCTAGAGTAGGATCCAAACCTATTAATATACCTTCTTCGGTTTTTCTCTCTGTAGATTCTAATGTTATATCTATTCATCGTAAATCAGATGATTCCTATTTTCATTATAATCTTCCCTCTGGAATATCTACTTATATTTCTTCTGATTCCTTGTCTTTGATTTTTGATGATCATATACCCTCTAATATTATGGGTCTTAATAGAGCGCGTTTGTCTAACTTGATATTAGGTATCGTTAATCCTTTTAAGGTTGATTTAGATATAGTTGGTGTTGGATATAAGGCATCATTTGAATCTCCTTATCTTTCCTTGTCTCTGGGTTTCAGTCATCCAATAAAATATTCTCCCCCTCCAGGAGTTGATTTAAAAGTGTCTGATTCTGTTTCTATTGTTGTATCTGGGCATTCTAAAGATATGGTTGGATTGGTAGTTTCTGATTTGACCTCTGTGAGATCTTATAACCCTTATAGTGGAAAAGGTGTGATTGTTAAAGGTAAAACAATGATTCGTAGAGAGTCTAAACGTTGATTTATTTTGTGGAGTTTTTTTTATGTTAAATTTGTTTTTGAAATCATATAATAAGCTTAGGCTTGTTTTGCGTGTTACAAATCGACATATTTATGCAAATTTTGTTTCTGGTGATAAGACTGTTTTTTCTGTCTCAACTTTATCTAAAGATTTCGACAAGAAGCATTTTTATGCAAACAAAGACCTTGCTAAATCTTTAGGTGAATTTTTTGTTTCTAAATGTCCTGTTTCTCTCAAGAAATATAAAATATTTTTTGATCGTGGCGATAGGGTTTATACTGGTGTTGTTGCTACTTTTGCGGATGCAGTGAGAAGTGGTGGTTTTGATTTTTAGGTTTTTATGAGTGAGAAAATAGTTAACGAGATTTCAGAATATCTTTTACAAGTTGATCGTGTCAGTCGTGCCACTAAGGGTGGTAGAAGATTTAGTTTCAGAGTTATAGTAATAGTTGGAGATGGAAAGGGCAAAGTTGGGTGTGGTGTTGGTCGTCATGCGGAAGTTGTAGAGGCTCGAAAGAATGCTGTAAGATTGGCTAAGGCTAGAATGTTTTCTTTTCCTCTCAAAGACGGAAGAACTATATATCATACTATAAATGCTAAATTTTGTGCTAGCCGCATACTTATGAGGCCTGCTCCTCCGGGAGTAGGTGTTATTGCTGGTTCCTCCATGCGTGCTTTTTGTGATGCGGCGGGTATCAAAGATTTAGTGTGTAAGGCTTCTGGTTCCACTAATCCAAGAAACGTTGTGATGGCAATGATTAATTCTCTGTCTAATTCTTCTGACTTCGATTATGTACAGAAAAAACGTCAAAAGAAACTTTTTGATTCAGAGGTAGCATGAAAATCAACACTCTTTTAAAATACAATACCTCCACTTCCAAAAGAGTTGGACGTGGAATAGGTTCTGGCAAAGGAAAAACTTCAGGCAGAGGACACAAAGGGCAATCTTCTAGAGCTGGTGTTTCTCTTGGTGGTTTCCAAGGTGGTCAATTGTCACTTATACAGTCCAAGCCAAAACGTGGGTTTCGTCCATACAGGCATATTTCTTACCACGTTTTAAATCTAAGTACTTTAGAGCTTTGGATCAAAAATTCTAAGATAAGCCTTGAAACTCCAATTACCAAAGCTCTTCTTGTATCTTTTGGTATAATACCTTCTATTCGAACAAAATTAAAGGTTTTAGGTTCTATGGATTCTGATGTTATTTTTAATGTTGAGTACGATGCTTGTTCTAAATCTGCTTCTCGCTTCCTAAAGGTGTTGATTAATGAAACCTAATAATTCTGATATGAAGACTAGAATTTTTATTTCTTTGTTTATATTGGTTGCATGTAGGTTTGGTACTTATGTCCCCATACCTGGTTTTGATTTTTCTGTTGCTAAAAATCTCATAGATTCTTCCAGTTTTTTTGGTGTTTTTGATGTTTTTTCTGGTGGTGCTTTTGGTAGAACTGCTATTTTTTCATTGAGTGTGATGCCATATATAGTTTCTTCTATAGTAATACAGCTTCTTTCTGTTGCTTATAAAGATGGTTTTTCCTTTTTTGATTTATCAGACAAGAGCTCTGTAGACTTTTACACTAAGATACTTTCTGTTTTTATATCTTTTTTTCAAGCAATAGTGTTTGTATTTGGTTTGGAGACTATGGATGTTTTTTGTGATTATGTTGCTACTCATAAGTTTCTTTTTAGAGTAGTGGCTATATTTACTCTTGTTGGAGGAACTGTTGTTTTGGTTTGGTTGGGTGATAGAATAACTTCGTACGGATTGGCAAATGGTGTTTCCCTTATTATATTTGTTGGTATAGTTGCTGAACTGGGTTCTGCTTTTTCTCAAATTATTTCTTTGGGTCAATTAGGTAAGTCCTATACAGTTATACTTGCTTTTATTTCTGTTGCTTTTTTATTTTGGTTTGTGGTGTTCGTGGAACGTTCTTTTAGAAAAGTTCCTGTTCAATATCCTAAGAGACAAATGGGCAAAAGATTGTACAATAGTAGTTATTCTCACATTCCCATGAGAATAAATGTTTCTGGTGTTATGCCTCCAATTTTTGCTAGCGCCATTTTAATGTTGCCTATAACTTGTGCTGGTTTATATCCTTCATATTTTTCTGACTTTGTTCTGTTGTATCTTTCTCCTGGAACATATTTGTATATGTTTATGTATTTTGCTTTGATAATGTTTTTTTGTTTTTTCTATTCTAGTATGACTTTCAATGTAAAAGAAATCACTAACTCTCTGAAGAGAGGTGGTGGATTTGTAATAGGTATTAGACCTGGTCCAAATACTGCAAATTATCTCTCGAGTCTTTCTGATAGGCTTACTCTTTTTGGTGGTTTATATCTTGGTTTTGTTTGTGTTCTTCCTGAGTTTGTTCGCTCAAGTCATTCTATCCCATTTGTTGCAGGAGGAACAAGTATATTAATAATAGTTGGTGTTGTTAATGATGTTTATTCCAATGTTCATTCTCATATGCTATCTAGGAAATATGGATCTATGAACAAGTTTTCTTCTGATTCTTTGAATGCCTTCTTGAGATGAGTGAATTTAATTTAAATGTTATTTTGTTTGGTCCTCCTGGTTCTGGTAAAGGCACTTATTCAAATATGTTAGTTTCTCATTATTCTTTTTCTCTTGTTAGAATGAGTTCTATTTTGTCATCTTCTAGCGATCCACAGATTTTACAAAAGATAGCTAGTGGAGATTTAATATCTGATGATCTTACTATAACATGTTTAAAGGATTTTGTTGGCAATCAAAGGTCTGGTTTTGTGTTTGATGGTTTTCCGAGGACAGTAGCTCAGTCTATTTTTTTGAAAGAATTCCTTTCTGTGGATTTTTTTTTAAAGCTATGTGTGTCTGATGATGAGGTTCTGCGTAGAATTTCTATGCGTAAAGTTTGCCCTTCTTGCTCTGCTGTTTTCTCATCAACTGTTTCTTGTTGTGATGTGTGTGACAATGTTCCTCTTGTTTCTAGAGTAGATGATAATTGTGATGTAAGTAAATATAGATTGGATAAATATAAAAAATCAGAATCCCGTATTGTTGATTTTTTTGCAGAAAAACTTATTAATATTGATGCTGCCAATAGTATAGATAGTGTTTATAATTCTATTCTGTCAAAGATGAAACTTTTCTCTTGATTGGTTGTTAATGTGTTGTTATAATTATTTTTATTGAGGTTGTTTCGTATGCGTATTGCTGGTGTAAATTTGCCAAAGAATAAGTTTGTTGTTGTTGCTCTTACTTATCTGTATGGTATAGGTTCCTCTAATGCTTATAAGATTTGTGACGCTACTAATGTCAAAGCTAATGTTAAAGTTTCAGATCTTTCTGATGACGAGTCGTCTTCTATATCTTCTTATATAAACAAGAATTTTGTTGTTGAAGGCGATCTTCGTAAAAAGGTTTCTATGGATATCAAAAATCTTATTGATATAGGTTGTTATAGGGGTTTGAGACATAGGAGAAACTTACCTGTACGTGGTCAAAATACTCATTCTAATGCCAGAACTAGAAAGGGTAGGTCTCGTGTTCCTGTAGCTGGCAAGAAGAAGGCGGTCTAGTATGTCTAAAAATAAAACTGTTTTGTCTGGTTTGGTTTATATTAATTCTTCTTTCAATAATATAATTATTACTGTCGTAGATACTTTAGGTAATACTGTTGCATGGTCATCTGCTGGTTCTATGGGTTTCAAAGGTGCTAAAAGATCTACACCTTATGCTGGTCAAGTCACTGCTTCTAATGTTTCTGATGTTGTTAAGAAGAAGTTTGGAATGCGTGCGGTTTATGCTATTCTAAAGGGTCCTGGTCCTGCCAGGGATTCTGCTTTGCGTGCAATACAGTCTTCTGGACTTACTGTCATGTCTATAAGGGATAGAACTCCAGTTCCTCATAATGGCTGTAGACCTCCTAGAGTCAGAAGAGTATAGTGTTTTGAGGTTTTTTTTATATGACTAGTCCTGTTTCTTCAACTTTAGAGGTTGAGCCTCTTTCTTCCAACTCTGCTAGAGTTACTGTATGGCCACTTCATAGTGGTTCTGGTGTTACTTTGGGCAATGCTCTTCGTAGGGTTTTGTTGAGTTCTCTCCCCGGTTCTGCAGCTGTTGCAATTAGGATAGATGGCTTATCTCATGAGTTTTCTTCTGTTCCTGGTGTACGTGAAGATGTTACTGATATAGTTCTCAATGTTAAGAATATAGTTTTTGACCTTGTTGGTGTTAAAGATAAGACAGTTTCTCTGTTTGCTGATAAACATGGTCCCGTTACAGCTGGTATGATTGATACTGATTTGGAAGTGAAAGTTCTAAATCCTGATCTTGTTGTCTGTAATCTTAGTCCTTCATACTCTTTTTCTATGAAAATAGATGTATCTTCTGGTGTTGGTTATGTTCCTGCTGTTAAATCTAAAATTTTACCCTTGAATCAGCAACCTGTGACTTCTATAATGCTTGATTCTTTATATAATCCTATATTGAATGTAAAGTTTCATGTTTCTAATAGTCGTGTTGGTGATGTTACTGACTATGATAAATTGATTCTTGAAGTCTATACTAATGGTGCTATTTCTCCTGAGAAATCTATATCTATAGCTGCACGTATGCTTCAAAACGATCTCAAGGTTTTCATGTTAGATGACAATGATGTTATTGGGGTTAAAGAAGAATCAGAATCATCACACTCTTCTTCAGATTATGATCCAAATCTTCTTAGAAGAGTTGATGAACTAGATCTTTCTGTGAGATCTCAGAATTGTTTGAAAAATGAAAATATTGTCTATATAGGTGATTTAGTTCAGAGGTCTGAATCTGAAATTCTCAAGACACCTAATTTTGGACGTAAGTCTTTGACTGAAATAAAGATGGTACTTATGAGTATGGGTTTGTCTTTTGGCATGAATCTAGAAAATTGGCCTCCAAAATCTTATTCTGAGTGATTTTTTTTATTATATAGGTAAATTATGAGACATAAAAAAGCTTATAAAAAACTGAACAGAACCTCTTCCCATAGGTCTGCTATGTCGGTTAACATGCTTGTATCTTTTTTTGAGCACGAGATTATATCTACTACTCTTCCTAAAGCTAAAAATCTTAGACCTATGGCTGAGAAAATTATAACTAAGGCTAAACGTAAAATGCATAGAAGCCTTATTTCCTCCCTTAAGAATAATTCAGCAACTGTTACAAAACTAATTAATGATATTGCTCCCAGGTATCAATCTAGGAATGGGGGTTACGTTCGTATAATTAAAAACGGCTATCGTGTAGGTGACAATGCTCCTATGGCTGTGATTGAGCTTGTTGATAGGCCTTAGTGTTTTTTGATATAGTTGTTGCTAATTGGAAGATGAATGGCACTCTTTCGTGTTTGCAATCTTTCGTTAAATCTATTTCTTTCAATATAAATTCTCTTGTATACTCTACTAATTTATGTCTATGTGTGCCACATGTTTTTTTATATGAGTTGTATAAATATAAACTTGAGTTTGGTTTAGACAAATTATTTGTTGGTGCTCAAGATTCTTCATCTAGGGACAATGGTTCTTTCACAGGTGATGTTAGTGCCTCTATGTTAAAAAATATGGGTTGTAAATACGTGATTTGCGGACACTCCGAGAGAAGAATTTTTCATTCTGAAACATCTGTTCTTGTATCTCAAAAAGCTACTAAAGTCATTAATAGTGGTATGATACCTATAATATGCGTCGGTGAGAAATCCCAAGAAAATATTGAAGCTGAAATCAAATCTCAATGCTTGGAATCTTTTCCTATTGATCATAAGTTTTATGTTGCTTATGAACCTGTCTGGTCAATAGGAACAAATTCTATTCCAGATGTCTTTCAAATCTCTAAAGCTATTTCTTTGATACGTCAATACACATCTTCTCCAATTATTTATGGTGGTTCTATAAATAAGACTAATATTAAATCCATTCACTCTATAGATCAATTGAGTGGTGTTATAGTTGGACGCTCTAGTCTAATTTTTGATGATTTCTGGGATATATTTCGAGTTTGTTCTAGTTAGTTTGATTGAATACAATCATCTTATATAAAAATACATAATTTTCTATATTTCATATTGCAACATAAATAAATTTTATTGATGGTTTTTTGATTTCTTGTATATCTCTATAGAAATATAATTTAACATTAAAATTGATTGAATTTATGTCCAGTATTCAATCAATGTTGTTTTTGGATTGTGATAATTGAAATTATCTTTAATTACTTTCAAAATACTAAATCATGTTTATGTAAAGATTTTGCTTCTATTGAGTAATTTTATTTTCTATATATATAATTCTACTATTGATTGTGAATTGACTCTTGTTTTTGATGTTTTTTCTATTTTTAATTGTAAAAAGTTAATTTTCACAATATTCTTTGTTTTCTTTTGCTTGTTTGTTCCAGTTTTTATCATATATCTGCTATATTTATATTTTATTGATGAAGTTTGTATTTACATCAAATATAGTTGAATTATAATAAATGAAATTCAATTTTAGGTAGTAATTACTCATGAATAGACACGCAATACAGATAATTAGATCTCGTATGAGAGATCTAGGTTTAGGAGTTAGAGAGCTTGCTAAGCAATCTTTTGTGGGTACATCATTTGTTTATGATATACTTAGTGGTAAATCTAAAAATCCCACTATGCAAAAACTTTCTTCGGTGTCTAAAGTTCTAAGTATACCTGTATCTGAGCTGATTGATTCAGAAGGTTCTAGCAATGTATTAATGAAAGAGTTTGTTCCAATTTATCATTTGAATCAAGATAAGAGCGCTTCACCTAAGCTTATGATCAATGTTTCTGCTCTTAACTCTGTTTCATCCTCACAAAATTTATATTTTTACAATGTAGATAATAATTTTAACGATGTTTTATCTAGAAATGATACAGTGATTATAGATATTGGCCGCAAATCAGGAGCTGGTACTTTTTTAGTTAGAGAAGGTTTTAATATTGAAATAAAAGAAATGTTCGATAAGTATAATTCAGAAGCCAATGATAACAAAGATGACTCATCTGTGATAGGTAAGATTTTGTGGTTATTTAGATCAATATAGATTATTTAATATAACTCTGATTTTTTTGATTGTTTGTTTGATTTTATACCTATTTTTTATTTCGGACGTTGTTTTTTGATTATTTTAATAATAATGTTTGTGAATATATTTAATTGTTGTTTTTATGTCTTTGTTTTATTTTCGAAAGAAGAGAAAATCTAGATTGCTTCCCAGATTTTTTCGTGTATCATTTTTTTGTGTTTTCTTTGTTGTAGCTGTTTTATTTTTAGGTGATTCTAGATATAGCAATCAGGTCAAACTAGTTGAGCGCCCTATAGATGTTAGTAAATACATACATTGATGCCTTTTTAGATATGATGAGGGTTGAGAAATCAGCTTCTTTTAATACTATTGCAAGTTATAAAACCGATCTTTTTAGTATTATTGACTCTGACTCTATTTCTTTCACGAATGAAAAGATTTCTTCTTATGTAAGTTATCTCAATTCTGGTGTTTATTCTCCTTCTACCATTTTTCGTAAGATAGTTGTTTTAAGAGCTTTTTTCCATTTTCTTTATACTGAAGGTTTTTTAGAAGAAGACTTTTCTCGTAATATAAAACCCCCTAAGCTTTCATCAGGCTTGCCAAAATGTCTTTCTTTAAATGAATTGAAATCTTTGTTTGGTGCTGTGTCTCTTTTTAAGTATCCTAAAAGTTTAAGAATTAGAGCTGTCATTGAGCTATTATATGCTTCTGGTATCAGAATATCTGAATTAGTTATTGTAAAGTGCAATGATATTCGTTTTGATGATGAATATCCACATTTGATTGTGAAAGGAAAAGGAGACAGAGAAAGATTAGTGCCATTGAATGATAGCGCTACATATGCTTTGAGAGAATATATCAAAACATTGACTAAATCGTCTGACTGGCTCTTTCCTGGGAAAAAAAATAATTCTCATGTTACTCGTCAAGCTGTAGCAAGATGGATCAAGTTTTTGGCTGTAAGTGCTGGCTTAGATAAACGTAAAGTATCACCGCACATTTTTCGCCACACTTGCGCTACTCATCTATTGGATAACGAGATTGATATAAAGATACTTAAAAAGATATTGGGTCATAGTAGTATATCTACAACCCAAATATATACTAGTGTATCTCAAGCAAAATCTTATGATGCTGTAAAGAAAAATCATCCTTTGTTTAAATTATGATATTTTTGAGATTATGTTATTTGCATTTGCTTTTTAATTGTTTGTTTTTAACAAAATGATATTGACTGTTGTGTCGTACTTGTCTACAATTATGTTTCTTGTTGTCTTTTAGTTTTTATGTCATCTACTCCAGCAAAAAATGTAACCATGGGTGTTTCTATGTCTGACCTTGTCAAGGTTGGTGCCTATTTTGGTCATAGACGTTCTTATGTTCATCCTAAGATGCTTCCTTACATTTATGGTACTAAAAATCGTGTGCATATTATTGATATGCGTAAGACTGTTCCAATGTTTCGTCTTGCTCTTGATTATATATCAGGTGTGGCAAGGTCAAAGGGTAGGGTGTTGTTTGTTGGAACAAAGATGCAGGCTTCTGATATTCTTAAGGAAGAAGCATCTCGTTGTGGTCAATTCTATGTTAATCACTGTTGGCGAGGTGGTTTGTTGACCAATTTTTCTACAGTTTCTTCATCTGTTGCAAAGCTTATCGAGTATGAAAACATACTCGAAAACAAAAGAGATCATTACACAAAGAAAGAATTAATTTGGATAGATAGAAAAAGAGCAAAGTTGGAATTAGTTTTTGGCGGGATAAGATCTATGGGTGGAATACCCGACATTATGTTCGTTATAGATGCAAAGAAGGAGTCTGTTGCTCTTAATGAAGCCAAGAAGCTAGGTATCCCTGTTGTGGCTGTTGTTGATACAAACACTGATCCTTCTGGTATAAATTATGTCATTCCTGGTAATGATGATTCAACTCAATCTATTAAATATTATTGTAGAATGGTATCAGATGCTGTTTTGAGTGGAATAGAAAAGGATCTTGCAAGTTCTGGCGTTGTTATTGAAGATAAAGATCAGCGAGACGATTTATAATTTTTGGTTGCTTTCATGTCTGATATAAATAAAAAATCTTTAATAACCTCACTGCGTTCAAAAACTAATGCAGGAATACTTGCCTGTAAGAAGGCTTTAGAAAAAACAGATTACGATTTCAATGCTGCTCACAAAATAATTTTAGAGCAATTAGGAACATCTTCTTCTAAGATACAATCCAGAGAAGCAGGCCAACTTGCTGTTGTGGTTGCAATTGATTCTTCTCTTAAATTAGGAGCTATTGTTAGTTTTTTATGTCAAACTGATTTTGTTGCTAAAAGTGCTGATTTTTGTAAAATGTGTGATTCAGTTGCCAAAGCTTCTATTTCTTGTTCCGACTTAGATCAGTTAAAATCAGCTCCTATTGGAGAGGGTACAGTTGCTGATGAGATTACTAGGAATATTTCTGTGTTCCGTGAGAACATAATATTATCTTCTATGAAGAAAATTGTTGCACCTGATAATGGAATTATATGTAGTTATGTTCATGGTGTTTTTAAAAGAGAATTTCCCGTAGGCAAAATGGCTTCATTGGTTTCTATATCTGGTGATTCCGATGATTTGAAATCTATTGGTGAAGATGTTGCAATGCACATAGTAGCATCTAATCCATTATCTGTTGATATTCAGAGTATGGATCCAGAGAAGGTTGCATTTGAGCGTTCTATTCATGAAAAAGAAGCAAAGGACTCTGGAAAACCTGAAAATGTTTGTAAGAACATTGTGGAAGGGAAAATGAGAAAGTATTATCAACAAGTCGTTTTGTTGGAACAAGCATGTGCTTTTGATATGGAAAAGACTGTAAAGCAGTTTATAGGAAATTTGAATATTTCTGATTATATATTTGTTTCTTCTGCCAGATAAATATGGTATTGAAATATTCTAGAATATTGCTCAAAATATCAGGAGAAGGCCTGATGGGTGATAAGAATTTTGGTCACGACTTTAATTTTATCGATTCTCTTGCATCTAGTATCAAAAGTGTGCGTGATCAAGGTGTGGCTTTGTCTCTTGTTGTTGGTGGTGGTAACATATATAGAGGTAGTCAGTCTTGTGCGACTGGTGCATCGAAAGCTACTCATGACTATATGGGGATGTTGGCCACAGTTATAAATGCTCTGGCAATACAAAATGCTCTTCAGTCCATTAGTGTTGATTGTAGAGTAATGTCTGCTATTCCAATGAATACTGTGTGTGAGCCTTATATAAGGCTTAAAGCAGCAAATCACTTAGATAAGGGCAGGGTGGTGATTTTTGCTGCTGGAACAGCAAATCCATTCTTTACCACCGATACAGCGGCTGTTTTGCGTGCCATTGAAATGAATTGTGATGCATTGTTTAAAGCAACTCAAGTTGACGGAGTTTATTCTTCGGACCCCACTTTAGATCCAAATGCAGTTCGATTTGATAAATTGAATTATATGGATTTACTTTCCAAGGATTTGAAGATTATGGATGCCGCTTCTATATCCTTGGCAAGAGAGAATTCACTCCCAATATTAGTTTTTTCTCTTAAAAATAATTCTAGCATATTATCTGCTGTAAAAGGTAAGGGTATGTATACCTTGATATCTGATGAAAATTGAGAGATAAATTATATTTCAAGAGATTGTTCAGTTATCTGAAATTTGATTTTAAAGCTGCTAATGCTGCTATACATGCTGTTTCAGATCTTAATATATTTTTCCCTAATGAAATTTTTCTACATTTATAACTTTTTTCTTTTTTTGAAAATCCTCCTTCTGGCCCAATTGTTATTGCTATATTTTGTTCGTTTGAAAGATGGTTTTCGTTTTTTGTTTCATCCATAAATTTGTTTCTATCGCTAGTCTCATCGCAAATAATCATTCTGTTTTTATAAATTTGAAATACTTCAACAAAATTCATCAATGGTAAAACTTCTGGTATGGAGAGTCTCATGCACTGTTCTGATGCTTCTATGCACCATAATTTCATTTTTTCTATATTAGGTTTGCATATTGTGAAGTCTGTAAGTATTGGTTGAAATACATCAGTACCCATTTCTGTCGCATGTGTTATCAATTCTTTGCATTTTTTTATAGGTGCGAAGCATAATGTGATCTTATTTTTTTTGTCTTTATTTTTGAGAATACGATTAGGAGTTTTAGGTTCTATTATTGTTTCTTTTTTACCTATGGATTCTATTTTTGCATAATATTCAAGCCCAAGATGATTGAAAATTAGTATTTTATCTCCAACTGACATTCGCATTACATTGTTAATTTTATTTGTGTGTTTTTCTCCAAGCACAATTTTATTGTTGCTCTCAATTATTTGTTGTATATATATTCTAAGGGTATTTTTCACCTTTGTTCTGTAATATAGTTTATATTGGATGATTGTATATCAATGTTAAACCTAATTAAATCATTTTTTGAATTATCTTCTGTTATTGGAATCAATGACAATGCTCTATCCCAAGCTTGTGACAAAGTGCAAAATTTGAAATTATTATGTAATTTCCCTAATGGAGTTGTTGATATTGTTTTTAGTATAGAGACTCATCTAGATGAGTCTCTATACGACATTGATCTTTCGAATAAAAAAGGTATTACAAAAAAAATCTCTTTTTTAGTTTTTCAGCGTATGTCTTCATATATGGAGATACCTCATTATAGAGGCTATCTTCGTGAGTTTTTGAAATCAAAAATTGGTTTAAGTTGCATGATTGCTACTGTTGACTGTATTTGGCGAAGAATTGGGGACGATAGCACTGATTTCAATTTCTATACGAAAAGAGCTATATTATTTTCAGTCTACGTTCCTTCTTTATATTATTTTATTCATGACTTCTCTATGGATGCAAAATCCTCAGAACAGTTTATAGATAAATCTCTTGCTAAAGTTAGCCGTATAGGAAAATTGAAAAAAGAATTGAAGAATTTACTTGGTTTTTTACAATAATGAAATTTTATTATTTGATATAGATATAATTGTTTTTTGTATCTAAACGTTTTCTATGCAGTTCATATAAATAATATCTGTTTTTTGGTTTTTTGTTAAAATTGTTTTAATTTCGGTTTGACACATATAAAAGCAGTGATATGATCTATTGGGCATATTATGTGTTGTACCTTATGTTTTTAATAGTATTGATGTCTGCTCTGTGTTTTTTACAGCCATTAGAGTTGTTTGCCTCTCAACAGAATTTCAATCTTCCTTTTTGCTGTTCATTAGATATCAAAGAATCTGATTCGTTACAAAAAATACGTATAAAGGATATAGTTAATTTTCAAGGCATACGTGAAAATATGTTAATGGGATACGGTATAATAGTTGGTTTAAATGCTACAGGTGATAATTTGAAAAATTCTGATTTCACAAAACGCGAACTTGATAAAACTTTAGGCAAGCTTGGCGTAAACTCTATTGGTTCTAATATTAAAACTCAAAGTGTTGCTGGAGTTACTGTAACTGCTAAAATACCCACTTTTGCTAGAAAGGGATCTACATTAGATGTTAAAGTAAGCACTTTAGGTGATGCTAAAAGTATACTGGGAGGAGTTTTGTTGCCTACTCCTATGTTTGCTGCTGATGGAAAAGTTTACGCTGTTGCTCAAGGAGATGTATCTCTAAAGGATGAAAAACAAAAAAGACACACAAAAACAAGCTCTTTAATACAAGATGGTGCTATTGTAGAGAGAGAAATTGACTTTATATTGAATGACATGGATAGATTACAGCTTGTGCTTAACAATCCTGATGTTTCTACAGCTTCAAGAATTGCGACTATTATCAATGATAATATATTAACTGGAATTGCGGTTCCAGGAGATCCTGCTACTGTGAATATAAGCATTCCTAACAATTACAAAGGAAATATAATGTCTTTGCTCAATAAAATAGAATTGCTTGAAGTTACACCTGATAACACTGCGAAAATAATGATTAATGAAAGCACTGGTAGCGTTATAATTGATGGTAATGTAAAAATAAGTAAGGTTTCTATATCCCATGCTGGAATTTCGATAACAGTTGATGGTATTGTTGAAAATGGTAATGATTCTAATGCAATACAATCCCTTATTGATGGCCTAAATGCTATCGGTACATCTACAACTGACATGATTAATATATTGTTTAGTATCAAAAACTCTGGTGCTCTACAAGGTAAAATAATGGTATATAATGGTTAATATTCCTACAGTTTCACAATTTTCTCCTAATCATTCTATTTACGGTGAAAACAAGAAAGTTGAAGCGTTTGCTAGAGAGTTTGAATTCATGCTAGTCAATGAAATGATGAAGAATGTTGATCAATATAATACTGATAATAATATGTATAACTCTTGGCTATCTGAGGAGTATACAAGAATTATAGCTCCAAAAACTGGAATTGCAGATGCTATAATTTCTAAGATAGAACAAGACAAATGAATCTAAATATAAAAATATAGATTTATTTTTTCTATAGTTTCATTTTATCTGTTTTGCTAAGCTTAATGAACTTAAGGTGTTAAAGCTGTGATGCATAGCTTGTAGTATGCTTTGTTTTTCAGAAAATTTACCTATAAGCTCTAATGTGCCTATATTATAATCTGATTCTATGTCATTTTTCAAATCATACATTTCTGCTTTTGTGTTTTGATGTATTTCTTTGTATTTAGATGCTATTGCGTAATTATACCCTACATGTTCTTGAAGCTCTATAATGTTTTGTATTGATTCTTTTATTGCATGTTTTGCTTCATTTATTTTTCTAGGTGTGTCAAAATATTCAAAGGCAATTGAAACACCTGCAATTAATTCATAGAATGCTTTATGATTCCCACTGATTCCATATTCTATAGTACAATTATCGCTTAAGTTAGATCTTGCTAATATATTGTCGCCCATATACTTTAGGTTCTGGATTGGGGGTTCGTTTGCTTTGCTTCCTCCGAACAAATAGTATCCGGACATTGAGGTATTCAGAAGACTTTCAATTTCTTGCAAATGATATTTAGCAGTGTGCTCTATTATAAATTTGTTTTGAGGCGATGTGTGTGAGTATAAAGCATTCAACATATCCTGTGCTATATCTCTTAATCTTTCGAGAGCATTATACATTGCTTCTGTTTTTAATTGTACCATTGTGCAATTGTGTATGTATGTGTTTGCTTGTTTGACTTCTCTGTTCATATTCATGACCGTGCTAACATCTCCAGTTGGTGCAAGGATCAAAAAATCATCCAATTTATCCTCTTTTCCCATCATTTCTGTTGTTTTATTCATTTCATTATATGACTTTGAAATCATGTCATATGATCTTTGATAAAGCCCGGTAGTGCTTATTCTTCCAATAGAATTTTCCATTTTGTTACTTTAGATATTTCATTAGTTGTTTTATATTATTTTCAGCAATTCATCCGTTATTTCATTTATGGAATTCAAAGTTTTTGCTGAAGCTGCGTGCATGTTGCTTATCAACACTGTCTTTGCAATTTCTTCATCAATGTTGACTCCAGAGACGGACTCATGTTTTTGATCATAATGCTCTTTACGCTCTTGGTAGTGGTCAGATTGTAAAGAGCATTGGGTAGATCTGAGAGCATTATATTCTGTGATTTTAGCTGCATAATCTGAAAGTGTGGTTTGTGAAAAGGGTAAGTTGTCATTATTATCAAAAGCAAATATTTGAAATTCAAGTTTTGATAATTCTAAAGCTCCTGAACCATCACCAATTCCAGTTTCGTATGTGTGAGTATTTTCTTTTTTTATGAGTTTTCCAGAATTAAATTTACTTGGATCATCTAAAATATTTTGATTTATTTTAAAATTATATGCGCTGCCTTGTGTTTTTTTTTCTTGATTAAACAAAGTGTTTATTTCAAGTTGATGACTGAAATTGTTCCCATTTTTATGCTTGCTATTTAAGTTGTGGATTGCAATAACATTGTTTTTGTTTGGCGTTTCTATTTTAAGATAACCTTCTCTATTGTTTAAGAAAATTTCTTCTTGAGAATCATTGATCAAAGAAGCTTTTACATACTGTTTGGTAGACAAGTTGCTTACTAACTTGACATTTTCCGAGCCTTCTACTTTATATGCACTGTATCTATATATATCTAAGCTGGGTATTTTGTAACTGATAGTTGATATTTGTCCGTTTATTTCTAAATCTAATGCAATTATAAATTCATTTATATTATTTGGTAGATTTGTTAAATCTAATTCAACAGTTTTAGTGCTATGGGTATTTTTTCCAGGTAGTGCATTTATATATTGTTTAAGATCTATTGATTGGTTTGTTGTTACTTTGGCGTTTCCATTAGTAGAGTCTATATATTCCACTCTAGCGTTGTGTAATGTCAAGCTGCGTTCATCTAATCCTTTATTGTTTACAATAAGATCTAAGCTTAATTTATTGTCATTTTCTTCAAGATTGCCGATTTGTATGTCGTATATATCATCAGTTTCAACTCTGTTTAGTGTTAGAGTGTAATATTGATTTATCTGGTTTATCAACTCTTGTGTATTTATTGAATCTAATTTAATTGTGAGTGGAATCAATTGATCTCCATTTACATCAATTGCTGGCCTACCTGCTTTATCTAAGACAATTATTGCTATTTCTCCTTCAAAACCCATATCTTGCTCTAAATTGATTTTTGTTGCAGATGACATTGTTGAAATTCCTGGTGATGAAACTCCTGACGAATATACTTTGTTAACTTCATTGCTGACGTTATATGCTAATGTGTCTAGTTGCGACAATATGGAATTCAGATATTGGTCTCTTGTTTCCAATAATGCCTTGACTTTACATTCTTTTAATTTGCTTGTATTGGCTTCTGTTGTATCTATTCTTTTATCTTGGCATGATATCAAAATAGGAAGATAATCTTTTTGATTAGGGTTAGATAAAGTGGAATGATTAAGGAAATACTGGTTGTCGTCTAGTATTGTACGTCCACCAAATGCATTAATAAATATTCTATCGTCGCTTTGCTTCATTATGTTGCAATCTAAGTTTTCAGACAATTTTAAAATGGCTTGTTCTCTTTGCATTTCTAAATTGGCTTTTGCTTCATCTCTATGCAAGTGATTTTTTATGCTAGAGTTACAATTATAAATTATGCTAAGTTGATGGTTTATCATTCTTACTGATGATTCTAATTCTTGATCTGATTTCCATTGTAGAAGCTGGACTTCTTGTGATATATCGGACATCATGTTTGATAGGTTTTGTGTTGTTTGTATTAGCGATGCTTTGAAAATATTATTTTCTGGAGAGTTGGCTAAAATATTTAGTTTGCTAAAAAATGAATCTATTGCGTCGCTTAGGTTTCTAGGTATGGATTCTGATTTCAGCTTATCAAAATTTCCTGGACTTCCTAATAGTTCTTGTACTCTATTTGTGAAATAGCTATTTGTTGCATGATATGCAGACTCAGAATACGTTTCTGCTCTAATTTTTTCCATATATTCGTCTGTGATTTTATCTATTTGTTGTATTTGTGCTTGTCCCATAGAGTCAGTTGTGAGATTAAGCTCTAGTCTTGAATAACCTTCTTCGCTTGCTCTTTCAATATTCCTTGCTGATATATATGTATGCTTCTGATATATATCTAGTCCATTGATTGCACTGTCAAATGCTAATTTCAATCCATTCATAATCAATCCAATGTAAATAAATAGGATTCTGTTTTGATTGTATTAATTAATGGTTAAGCTACGATGCTTGTTGTGATGAAAGAATAAATCTGTTTTCTTTTGTATAAATCTTTCAGGTGTTTTTTTCGAGATGGAATAAATCTGTGATATGTTTTTTGCTTAAATTTTTCAAAATTTGCGCGTTTTATGAAAATTTTCAAAAAAACATTTCGTAACTTTTAATTTCAGTATTCAACATTGTATTTTTTATGCACTGCTGTATTTTTGATTTCAAATACCCATTCCTTATATGTTGCTATATTTGTTGTGGATGTGTAATATATTTCAGATATGAGAAATATAAATCCAAAATATCCTTTTCTATCTAATCTGTATTTTGTTGCATTTTTGTCTTTTCTGCTTTTGTTTTGTGATCATGCTTGTGCAACCCTGAGAATGACTATTAACAGGGGTAATGCAGAGAAATATGTCATATCTTTCGTTGTGGCGAAATCTAGTAATTCAGATGAGCATTATTCTGAAGAGTTATTATCTATTGTTGGTGATGATCTTGTTAGATCTGGAATTTTCAAGATAGTCGATCCACCTAGATCATTGCTCGTTGATTCTTCTGCTAATCCCAAATCTCCGGATTGGAAATCTTCTTTTATTGGAAATCGTTCTTCTTTTTTCCTTGCTATTTCATGCGTTTCAAATCCATCTGGTAAGATTGATTTGAAGGTTAGGATGATGGATGTTGCTACTGGTCGTCAGGTTGTTGGCAACTCTATTTCTACAGATGTTTCTGGTTTTAGACGTGCTGCTCATATTATTGCCGATCAAGTTTATAGTGCCTTAACTGGAGAAGAAGGTTATTTTGATACCCGTATAGTATACGTTGCCGATCTTGACAACAGGGTAAAAAAAATTGCTATTATGGATCAGGATGGATTTAATGGTAAATATTTAACTGATGGTTCTTCTTTAGTAATGACCCCTAGATTTTCTCCTGAAAGTCAAAGAATTGTATACATGTTTTATAATGATTTGAATGCTAGGGTGTGTATTAAAAATCTAGAAACTGGATCAGAAGAAGTTATTGGTAATTTTACGGGAGTGAATTCTGCTCCTAGATTTTCTCCAAAGGGTAATTCTGTTCTTATGGCCCGTTCTATAAATGGTTCAACAGATTTATATGAGGTTAATCTTTCTGATCGTAGCAGGAAGAGACTTACTGTTAGATCAGCAATAAATACATCTCCTTCCTTCTCTCCCGATCAATCAAAGATAGTATTTACTTCTGATAGATCTGGTAAAGCAAATTTATATGTCATGAATGCTGATGGTAGTGGTCAACACAGAATTAGTTTTGGCACTGGATCTTATTCAAGTCCTGTCTGGTCTCCTAGGGGTGATTGGATAGCTTTCTCTAAGTTCACGGGAAAAGATTTCTATATAGGAGTAATGAGACCTGATGGGAGTGGTGAAAGGCTGTTAAACAAGAGTTATTTAGTTGAAAGTCCAACATGGTCTCCTAATGGAAGAGTTATAATTTTTACTAAAGAGGATAAATTGAGTAAAGATAAGAAGGTTTCTAGGTTATACTCTATAGACCTCACAGGTGATAATGGTTTATATTTGCCGACTCCTACTGCTGCATCCGATCCAGCTTGGTCTCCATTGTTAAGCAAATCTATGCTTTGATCATTAGATCGGCTTTTTTATATTATTTTATTGTTTTAGTTGATGTTTAAATTTCTATTTTTACTGTTTTGCTTCTTGTCTCCGCACTTAGCTTCTTCGATACCTAAATTTGATAAGTACAGCTATAAATGCTGGGATGTTTATGTTACTTATGACGAAGAAAACCAAAAGAGTTGTTTTATCAAGACTTCCCCTATATCACGTTCTGGTAGTTATTCCAAAAGAGGTGATTCGACACTATGGGTTCGTTATATCAAAAACAATATAGACGAGGTGAGTATAACTCAAGGTTATTTAATAAGTGAAAAGGAAGATTTGCCGAATATTTTTATATACAAAGCTAGAGATTGCTTTTCCAATAAAGATATATCTTCTTGCCAGGAACAATGCTCTTCCTGTGTAATAGATAAGTGCAAAAATATTTTGAGTCGTGCTGATGGTGGAAAGTGCTCTGGTGATATCTATAGTAAAGGTTTGGTTTATGAAAGTGAACTTGCTGTTGTAGAAGATAGGCAGGCATGGGCAATTGATATGGATACAGACAATGATATAGTGAATTATATGAAATCTGGATACTATGCTATTGTTACATCTAAATCTTTAAAAGGTACATGTTCTTCGGATTTATATTCTTTGATGGGATTTACTTCTGCTTATGATAAAATGAAGTCTTTGTGCGATAAATAGCCATGTTTGATGTAATCATATTAGCTGCTGGCTCTGGTTCCAGGATGCAGAGCTCTATAAATAAAGTTATGTTTTCTTTAGGTTCTTTCCCGATACTTTTTCATGTCCTTAACACAGCCAGATCTCTCCAACCAAATTCTATAATTGTAGTAACTGATGGTAGTATTGAGATTCCTGGCGTTAATATAGTTGTTCAGAAAAATAGACTTGGTACTGCTGATGCCGTGCGATGTGCAATGCATCATGTTAAATCTGAGTATGTTTTGATTTTATATGGAGATACACCATTGATAAAGCTTGGTACTATAAAGCGTATATGCGACTTATCTGTTTCTTCTTTTGAAGATGTGATTTCACTTCTTGCTTTCGTCCCAAATAAATCAGACCATATGTATGGTATTTTAGAAATTGATTCACAAAATAGTGAGGTCATATGCATACATGAGTATTCTGAGCAACGAATTCCTACAAGTAAATTTGCCAATTCTGGTGTTTTAGCAACTAAAAAAAAAGTTCTTTTAGATCTTATTCCTAAAGTTAATCAATGTTCTGGTGAATATAGATTGACAGATATAGTTTCTTTGCCTTCTGATGTGAAAACTCGTTTCATACTTTGCGATGAACATGAATCTATAGGAATTAATGATAAAATAGATTTGGCAAGAGCTGAGAAATATTTTCAAGATCTTACTAGACATAAAATGCTCAATAAATCTGTTACTCTTATTGATCCAAATTCTATTTATTTTGCCTTGGATACAAATATTGCAGAAGAAGTCACAATACATCCCAATGTTTTTATTGGGAAAGGAGTTACAATAGGATATGGTTCTACTATATTGCCATATTGTTACTTGAGTGGTGTATCTATAGGCGAAAACTGTATTATAGGACCTTTTGCTAATCTCACAAATGATTCTCAAATTTACAATGGATCTACTATAGGGTCTTTTGTTAATGTGAAGCGTAGCTTTATAGGCGAAAACACAAAAATAAAACATCTGGCTTATATTGGTGATGCGACTTTAGGTAATAATGTGAATATAGGTGCAGGTGTTGTTACTTGTAATTATGATGGAAAAAACAAAAACAAAACACACATAAATGAAGGATCTTTTGTTGGTGCAAACTCATCTATTGTTGCCCCAATAAGATTGGGGCGATTTTGCAAAATAGGTGCTGGTAGCGTGATTACACAAAATATTTCAGATGATTGTATGTCTGTGGAGCGTGGCAATCAATCAACGCACCAGATAGTAAACAAGAAAGTAGATATTTAGTATTTTATAATATTGTTTTTTATTAGATGTTTGCAACGTAATTAAATTAAGTTTTCAAGCATCTTCATATCTTGAGATGGTTTGGAATTATTAACTGTTAGAAGTTTTTCCCCAAGGAAAAATGAATTGGCTCCAGCAAATATACACATTGCCTGACATCCTTCTGATCTTGATTCCCTTCCCGCGGATAGCCTTATATAAGTTTTGGGCATCAATATTCTTGCTAATGAAACTGTTCTTATTAACTCTATATCAGAGACTTCGCACTTCAAAGACCCCAT
Source organism: Anaplasmataceae bacterium (assembly GCA_965216745.1). Taxonomy (GTDB): domain Bacteria; phylum Pseudomonadota; class Alphaproteobacteria; order Rickettsiales; family Anaplasmataceae. The sequence goes on from OZ244191.1 coordinate 563,239, forward strand.
GGGTGTTCCTGGAACTTTTACAAGTACATTTATTGGAAGGCTGAGTGGCTGAATTTCTGATAAAGTATAGAGAGCTTTTACTCTATCTAAATCAGATTCTCCCATTCCTATTATAATTCCGGAACATACTTTTATTCCTACTTCTTTTATTATCTTGATTGTTGCTATTCTTTCCTGAAAAGTTCTTGTTGTCACTACATTGGAGTAAAAATCTTCAGATGAATCAATGTTATGGTTATAAAAGTCTAAACCAGCATCTTTAAGTATAAGAGCTTGTTTTTTATTAATAGAACCCAAAGTACAACATGTTTCTAATCCTAAATTTTTTATCTTAGAGATCAATAGAGCTGTTTTGATTATTTGATTGTCTTTTGGAAATTTCCATGCTGCGCTCAAACAGAATCTTTGAGCTCCATTCTTTTTTGCAATCTCAGCTTGATTAATAACCATATCTATATTTTCAATTATATTAGATTTTTCAATACCAGTTTTATAATGAGCTGATTGAGAGCAATATTTGCAATTTTCTGGACACTGACCAGTTTTAATACTTAGTAAGCTGCTGATCTGGAAATCCTTGGATTTGAAATTATTTTTATGTACGGTACGTGAAATATCTACTATTTCAAGTAATGGTTTTTGAAAAATCCGTACTGAATCTTTGAGGCTATATTTCATATTGATATGATATTATTAAATTAAATTTATGCAAAATATAATTTTTATTTCATAAATGTTTATATTATGTTTCATAATATGTAATCTATGAGTTTTAGGCTTTATACAATTATTTTGATTTTTTTCGAATTATCTTTTTATATGATTATTCTTTGGTATATTATCAGAGGGTGCCAATTTTGATAGTTTTTCATTTTGTATCGGTAATTTATTCTTTTGTTGCTATAAAGATGGTTTTTGTTTATGTCTGTTAAAATATATCTTCCTGCGAAAAAAAACACTCAATCTGCGGGAATTAATCGTTGGGTTCTAAGATTTGAATCTTTACCTTCTGTTAAGACTGATTGTCTAATGGGTTGGAATAGTGGGAAGTCTTTAATAAAACCTTTGTACTTTCCATCTTGTGAAGCTGCTATTCAATATGCTGAAGATAGAGGATTACAGTATGAGGTTTTAAAAAATAATAATAAAATCATTTGTCCCAAATCTTACTCTGATAATTTCACGAAAAAACTTGTCTGATTTTTACATTAGTGTTTTTTTTTTATATATCTCTGTGAGATATGTTTGGGTATTTTAGATAATGCTTTATTTCTGTATCTGTGATCCAAACTTTATACCCGTTTGATGTGATGTTTTTTATTAAAGTATCTCTGTTTAGCTCATCTAAATGAGCTAATATATCATCCAGTAATATTAATGTGTTTTTATTTCTTGCTGACATTATTATTGATATTAATATTAACTTTTGTTCACCAGTTGAGCAATTTTCTGCGTTAGTTTTGTTTTCCAAATCAGTAACTTGAAAATTACTCAAATGTGGACCAAGCAATGTTCGTTCAGATATAAGGTCTTGTTTTCTATTATGTCGAAATGCTTCGTTGATTTTTGCGTGTGGTTTGTCTGTTTCTGATTTTAATAATTTTTCGAATTTTCCCAATACTTTTATTTCAAACTTTCTTTGCAGATTTTCGCTTTCGTTTAATATCTTCATTGCTTTGATTCTTGATTCTGTGATTTTCATTCCATATAAAGACATAAAATTTTCTATGCTTCCAATATAGGATGTATTGGATGATTTCAAGAATCTCATTCTTTCTAGCTTCATTTTATTATATTTAGATATGTTTTCAGCATGATCGCTATAGAAGCTATGGGTTATTCTGTCAAAGAATTGTCTTTTTTTTTGAGGGCCAGAATTTAGGAGATTGTTCATTTGTGGAGTTAACCATACTATTCTTATTAATGAGCTAATATCACCAAAGTTTTTGCATGTTTTTTGATTTAGCTGTATGGATCTTTTTTCTCCGTCCCAATTTATTTTTATATAATTTAACAAGCTGTTGTTTTCAATTAAAGATTCTATTTCCCATTTGCCTAGAAAATTATATTCCATATCTGAAAAATTTGAAGATTTGATGCCTTTGCCTGGGCTTATTAATGAGATGGCTTCTAGTAAATTTGTTTTTCCAGCACCGTTTTTTCCTGTTATTAGTGTTACTGGATCATTGTTTAATTTTATTTTCAAATGTTTATGATTTCTGAAATTGTTTAAAATGATATTTTGTATTTGTGTCATTATATTTTATTTACTCGTTATTACGACTTATTTTCTTTATAAAAGTAGAATCTAGTTCATGTATCAAATCTAGAAATCCATAACGTTCTCTTATAAAAGGTGCATTTTTGATTGCTTGTGCTATTTCATTAGAGTTCCAACCTATTTCTTGTGGAGTGGTTGGAAGTTTTATATTTTTTAGTATTTTTTCTAGAGTGTAGTGTTTGATTGAGATTGAATTTATTTTTTTTTTGATCGATTTCCATTCTTGATATGTTATATTTGTGTTTTTGTATTTCAAGATTTTGGCTTTATAAATTTTCATTAATTCTTGTTTTTGGGGAAACGGAATTTTGTATTTGATGGGATTAGGAAGTTCAATATTATCTATAATTTCGCATTGTATTTTATCCATTATTATGGAAGTTACGCTTATTTGTTCTCCGTGAAAATAAAAATCATTCTCTTTGGCGAGTTGGTTCATTGCATGAGCTATTGAATGTTCTCCTTGGCTTGCTGGGCTGCTATCTCCAGCTATCTTCATCCCGATTCCAGATACGATTAAGGCGGAGATTAGCACGTTCATATACTGTTTGTGTTTAATAGCAGAAACGAATATATCTGAATGATTTTCTATTAAATATTCCTCGTAAGGGGCTAGCATTTTAAAAATGGCGGGATTATATCTTATATTAAATGCTATATTAGATAATATCAGATCTGATTGTGATGTTTTTCTTGCTAGTAGATCCCCTAATCCGCTGGATTTCAATCTCTGAGGTGAGCCGCATAATATTTCTAAGTTATAGTATATGTAAGAAGGTGTGTTCGCAACAATAGATCTTCTAATGTTGTTTTGTTGTATAGAAGCGCTTGGTGAAGAGTATCCATTCATGGAAGTAGCGGTAGGGAATAATATATATTTGGTTTTGTTTAAAAAACTAGCATATTTACATAAATCATTGATAGTACCTGAACCGAATGCAATATATAAATCTACTCTATATCTAGCTATTCTTTGGGCATATTTAATTTCTGGTTTAACATTTTGCGGCAGAATTAGTTTAGGCACTAAGCCTAATATACTTTTGAAGCGTTTGAACAGATTTTCGTCGGATACCAAAAGAACTTGATTTTTCGAAGCAATTTCTATTAACTTCTGTTTCACATCATCACATAATATGACTTTTATTCCGTGTTCATCAGATATTTTGATTGAATTTGCAATTAAAATTGAAGGTTCCATATTAACTTTCATTTTACATATTATTTGATTTGTTTAAAAGTCTTTTTAATAAATTATATTTTTTAGATTTCATTGTTAATAATAAGATTACTTTTTTGATCGAAGTAAGTCATTTGATCGACAGATAATATGCTAGTGGAGAAATTTTTTCTATATTATGTTCATGTAATTAAATATGTTCATGTGATTAAACTTTACAGAAAATATCTTTTTGTTAAGATTTTTCACATGAGTCAGAAAAAGTCAAATCATGCTTGTTTTAGCCTTTACGAGAAAAGTCCAAAGCTTTCTGCTAAATACTCTCATGTTTCATTTATTGTTATATTTTGTTCTTTTTTGTCTTTAGTTTTTGCTTTTAACAGTGATACTTTGTTGTATACAAATTTACTTCTAAACATAGTTTTTTTTATCTCTGTAACATTTAGAGTGGTTTTATTTGTATATAGTTTGCTCTCCAAATCCGAAGTTTTTATAGACAATGAAATTGATTGGCCTACTTATACTGTTTTGATACCTATGTTCAAAGAAGATAAAATTGTGCATCAATTAGTGAATGCAATGAATGCAATAGATTATCCAAGTGATAAAATAAAAGTGAAGTTTATAGTTGAGGAAAGCGATACCGGAACCATTGATGCCTTAAAAAAATGTGGAATAAAAGATTTTTGTTGCGTTCCTCATTCTATTCCACAGACAAAGCCTAAAGCATGCAATTATGCTTTTCTAGGCTCAGATTCGGATTATATCGTGATCTATGATGCAGACGATATACCTGATCCATTGCAGCTTAAAAAGGCTGTTACAATGTTTTCTGAGGACCCATCTCTTGATTGTGTGCAGTCATTTTTGTGCTATTATAACTTCAATCATAATTGGCTCACTAGACTATTTGAACTTGAGTATATGAGTTATTTTGCTTTTTGCCTCAAAGGCTTATCTGTTTTAAATTTGCCCATTCCTCTTTCTGGAAGCAGCAATCATTTTCGTTTTTCTTCTCTCGAAAAATTAGGCTTATGGGATCCTTATAATGTTACAGAAGACGCTGATTTGGGCTTTAGGATGTATTTAAAAAATTGTAAAGTTGGAATATTACAGTCATATACAAAGGAAGAGGCTCCAAAATCTGTTGTTGCTTGGATCAAGCAAAGGTCTCGCTGGATCAAAGGATTCATACAGACAACCATTGTTCATTCCAGGAGTGCCAATTTCTCATTTAGGTGTATTTTGCAATCTTTTGTACTTTATTTTTTTATATTGTTTCCTGTATTGTCATTTATATTTGCCCCATTTTTTTATCTTTCTTGGTTTTCTCTTCCTAAATATCTAGTATATTTTTCTTTGTTTAATTTGATTTGTGGCATTTTTTCTAGCTATTGCATTAATTCTATAATTATTTACAAAACTCAATCTTCGCATCTTTTTATTTCTTTGCTTATTTATCCTTTTTATTTCATTTTGCACTCTGTTTCTAGCTATCGAGCTTGTTATCAACTTCTCATGAAGCCTTGGCATTGGGATAAAACTGATCATGGAAGTTGAATTGAGAATAGTTTATGCGTTATAAGATCACAATTGAATATGATGGTTCATATTTTTCTGGATGGCAGAAGAATGTTAATTCATCTTCTGTTCAAGAATGCTTGGAAGTAGCTATTTATGCATTTACAAAGCAGAATGTTATAGTTTATGGTTCTGGCCGTACTGATTCTGGTGTTCATGCTCTGGGCCAAGTTGCACATTTTGATCTTATTTTGGATTGGCCAGAGCATAAGGTTATAAATGCAATAAATTATTATTTACCAAAAACTATTTCTGTTATTTTTGTGGAAAAGGTTAACAATGATTTCCATGCTAGATTTTCTGCAATCAAAAGACATTATTTGTATAAAATAGTTAATAGGCCATCTAGAGTTTGCCTACAAAAAGGAAGAGTATGGCATTTTATCAAAAAATTAGATCTCAAGTTAATGCGTAAGTGTGCTGATATTCTTACAGGTTATCATGATTTTACTAGCTTCAGAAATCCAAAATGTCAGTCTACAACACCATTCAAAACCATTGATGAAATAAAAATAGATCTCAATGATACTGAAATCAATGTGTTTATTTCTGCTCAATCTTTTCTATATAATCAAGTGAGAATCATGGTTGGAACAATCGCTGAGATAGCTTCTGGTCGAGATTTAGATCTTGTGGATATATTTGATGCATGTGATAGAAAAAAGTCTGGACTTACAGCTCCTGCTTGTGGATTATACCTTTTAAAAGTAGAGTATTGATTTTTAGATTGTTTTCTATGAGACTAAGATACAAAAATTTGTGACAAAATATGTGTTTACTTAAGAGTTACTTTTCTGTGTATTTTGCTTGTTATGTTTGGTAATGTACAATTTCATAAAATTGTAATTTGTTTTTTTTATAGTTTTAAGTTGAGTTGTTTGTGGTTTACTTATCATTGCATTAGGTGTAAGCTTCCAATTGTTTTTAATTTGGTTTATTTTGGTGAATTCTAATTATAAAATATGCCTCGGAGATATACCTTCAGACTTTCCGCAAGATATTGATTTTGTATCTGTTGATACCGAGTCTATGGGACTTAACCCTATTCGTGACAGATTGTGTGTTGTTCAACTTTCTATAGGTGATGGTAAGGCTTTTCTTGTTCAATTTCAGAAAGATCAAAAATATTCAGCACCTAGGCTTAAAGCTTTATTGAAGGATCAATCTGTAACTAAGCTTTTCCATTTTGCTCGTGCCGATATAGGTATGATAAAACATTATCTAGATGTTTGGGCTCTTCCGTGCTATTGCACTAAAATAGCCTCAAGACTTGCTAGGACTTATACTGATCATCACTCCTTGAAAGAGCTTTGTAGCGAGTTACTTGATGTAAAAATAACAAAGTATCAGCAATGTTCAGATTGGGGCTCTTTTTCTCTTACGCCGCAGCAAATAGATTATGCTGCTTCTGATGTTCTATATCTACACAAATTGCGGTCTGTGTTAAATGGAATGTTGATTCGTGAATCTAGGTTAGAGCTTGCTCAAGCTTGTTTTGACTTTTTAAAGTATCGTGTTGAGCTAGACCTTATGGGTTGGGGAGAAGGTTTATTTGCACACAGTGGTTAATAAAAACTGGAAAATATGAGTAAATTAATTGGAAAAGATTGTTTTGGTAATAAATACTATGAAACTTCTTCTGGGAAACGAATTATAGAATATTTGGGCTCAGCGGAACCTACAAAAATGGATTCCGATTGGCATCCTTGGATGCATTATTATGGTCCACAACCCGAGATTAAAAGCAAAAAACAATTGAGGGAGCCAAATCTTACTGGAACTCAATTTTCTTATCATCCGAATAGAACTTTATCTAAAAGAAGGAGTCATTATGAATCGTGGAGACCATAAAGTTTTAGATTTCTCCATAGGTTTGTGTGTTATATTTCTTTGTGCATTCGTATTATATTCTTTTTCTCCCTTTTTTAGTTTTAGAGATTCTAATTATTATAAAATTTCTGCTTATTTTTCAAATGCAGATGGTCTTCAAGTTGGTTCTTCTGTAAAAGTTTCTGGAGTGAAAATAGGCGAGGTTGAATCTATATCGCTTGACTTGAATCGTTATGTTGCCATGGTGAATTTGCGAGTTTTTTCTGATATTAAGATTCCTAACGATTCTTCTGCCATTGTTGCTACAAGTGGTATTATTGGAGAAAAGTACATTAAGGTTGATATTGGTGGTAACACTGATTTTCTAAGTGATGGTAGCTTGATTAACAACACTCAGTCTTCTTTAAATCTTGAATCTTTAATAGTGAAAATGTTTTCCAGCAATTGATTTGAGTGATCGATTTTATTGGATTATACTTTTAAATTTCTATTTATTTTTTAATTTTAGCAGTTGTTTCGTCTTGTCGAATTTCTCGTTATAATACAAATTACTTCGATATTAATTTAATACATTCTTGCCTTAAGTAATTTATTATTGTTGTATTTCTGTGTTTTTCTGATTCATTTATTTCTTCTTTTTTTTGTGAGATATTTCATTGTTATAGAAAGTCCTATTTATACTGTTATTAGATATATTCTTTGTATGTTGTTTTTTTTTGTATTATATCGAAATAAATAACAGTTGACTATTTTTGTATTAAAAATGCTTACTGCTTTATAGTTTTTGCTATATATATAATCCATGATAAAAAAAATGTTAAATAAAGTATTGAGTGGTTTTCAACATGACTCTGTGAATAAAAAAAGAGGGCGTTCTTTCACTGATTATTTTGATATATCTAATGCAATATGGGGTTCACGAGATTACACAAGTTTTTCCTGTGATGGTTATATGAGGAATGTGGTTGCATTTAGATCGATAAATATGGTTGCAGATTCTATTGCATCTGTGAAACTTAATCTATATAGAAGCAACAATGTTAATGCTAAATTACCAGTTATTGAGCATCCTGTTCTTGATTTGCTTGAAGAACCTAATTCAATTATGTCTGGTATTGAGTTTGTTAAAAGCATAGTATCTCATCTTATGATAAGTGGAAATGCTTATATATATAAATTAGGAAACGATTCAGTGAGAGAATTACATGTACTGCGACCAGATAGAATGAAAATAGTACCTGGCAACACAATTCCAAAAGCTTATGTTTACAATGTTGACGGCAAATCAAGGACTTTTGGAGTGAACACAATTACTGGCCAAAGTGATATTATACATATAAAAAACTTTCATCCACTTAATGATTGGTATGGTATGTCTCCAATGGAATCTGCTGCTTATAGCATTGATCAGCACAATCAAGCATGTAATTGGAACCAGTCTATGTTGAAAAATGGTGCTAGACCGAGTGGAGCGATAGTAGTTAAGAATACAGATGGCAGTGGTTCTACTTTAAGTTCTGACCAATATGAAAAAGTCAAAGAACAGATACAGAATTGGTATACTGGATCGAACAATTCCGGTAGACCTATTCTTTTGGAAGGAGGTCTTGATTGGAAGGAAATGAGTATAAGTCCGCGCGACATGGACTTTGTGAACTCCAAACATAGTGCTGCAAGAGATATAGCATTAGCGTTTGGAGTTCCTTCACAGCTAATCGGAGTTCCAGGTGAAAGCACTTATAACAACATGGTAGAAGCTAGAATCTGTCTTTGGGAGCAGACTGTTTTGCCTGCTCTTGATAACATATTGTCACATCTTAATTCTAAACTTGTTTCTATTTTTGGTTCTGACCTTGTTTTGGGGTATAATAAAGATGATTTGGAGGTATTGTCTTCTAAGCGTGAGAAAATGTGGGATTATGTTGAAAATGCTTCGTTTATGACCACAAATGAAAAAAGAAGATTTTTCGGGCTTTGTAATATCAAAAGTTCTGATGATTTGGAAGGCAAATAGAAGTTTATTTCAATGGGTATTGCTTTTATAATGTTTTAAATTATATAGCTATATTTGTTTTGCATTGTTATTGATGATTTTTCAAAAAAATTTCATCATAAATTTATGATGTATCGTTTTTGCTTGATATCCTAATCTTTAGTTGTGTTAAATAAATAGATATTTTGAATTTCGATTGTTTTAATGTGTTAATTGCCTATAAAACTATCTTGTGATTGATGAAGCAATGATTTAAATTTTGTGATCATTGTTAAGTCATTGCTTTTTCTAGTTAAAAAACAAAGATTTTACTGTCTTCAAGAGCCAAAATGTTTTATCTTATTTTATTACTTTAGCTTGATTTTTGTTTTGATTGTGATTTTATTTACTACTTTCTTTGTGTGTAATATTTAATTCATATTTTAAAGTATTATTATATGTTTGCTATGAATATGATCTGTAATGACATATGTTATGTTATATGTTACATAATTTGATTGTGTTTTTTATACGCTTGTTATTGTTGTTTCTTGAGGTTTTCAATGAATTTTGTGAAAGTGTTTGAACAGATGTGTAGAATGAGAAGCTTAGAAGCTGTTGCTTATCAAAGTTATTTAAAAGGTGATATACAAGGATTTTGCCATTTGTATTCAGGTCAAGAAGCTGTTGCTGCTGGTGTTCAGTGTTGTTTAAATGCTGAAAAAGATGATATTATTACTGGATATAGATCTCATTGTACTATGCTTTCTTGCGGCTCTTCTCCAGAATCTATTCTTGGTGAATTGATGGGTAAATCGATAGGATGCTCAGGTGGGAAAGGTGGTTCAATGCATATTTTTGATTTAAAAAACCATTTTTATGGTGGACATGGAATTGTTGGTGCGCAAATATCTCTTGGTACGGGTATAGCTTTTGCACATAAATATAACAAAGATGATGGAGTGACTTTTGCATATATGGGAGATGGCGCTATCAATCAAGGACAGGTTCACGAATCATTTAACATGGCTGCTTTGTGGAATTTACCTATTGTCTATATAATAGAGAACAATCAATACGCTATGGGGACTTCTGTTGAAAGGGCTTCTGCTGTAAAAGAATTATATAAAAGAGGTCAAAGTAGCGGAATAGAGGGAGTTGTTGTTGATGGAATGAATGTTATAGAGGTAATCGAAAAGTCTAAAAAGGTTATTGAATCAGTAAGAAGTGGTTTTGGTCCAATGTTAATGGAGATGGTAACCTATAGATATCGAGGACATTCCATGTCTGACCCTGGAAATTATCGTTCTCGTGATGAAGTGAAAAACATGAAAGATGAAAAAGATCCAATAGATCTTTTAGAGTCTTATATAATTGACAATGATATTACATCTTCTGATGAATGTGATAGCATAAGGTCTAATGCTTATGAAGAAATGAAACAGATTGCTGAATTGGTCAAGAATTCTCCTTTTCCTGATAATAGAAATCTTTATACTAATGTATATGGTTGATTATGTGTTTTGGTAAATTTATTCTAGACCGTGCTTTCTTTATGTGTTATATAGGTCTGAATTTATTTTCTATTAGGTTTATTATATGTCTGAATTGGATTCTGTTTTGCCGTCAGCTGCATCCCTTGTAAATAATCCAGCTTTGGATTTCACTGCCCCTGCCGTAATGTCTGATGGCTCTGTTGTAGAAAAATTTAATTTAAAGAGTTTTGTTAACAATAAATATTTAGTTTTATTCTTCTATCCATTAGACTTTACTTTCGTTTGTCCTACTGAAATATTAGCTTTTAATAATAGATTGGATGAATTTCAAAAGCTTGGTACTGAAATTGTTGGAATCAGTGTTGATTCGCGCTTTAGTCATATTGCTTGGCGTAAAACCGAACTTTCTAAAGGTGGAATAGGTGATATAAACTTTCCTCTAGTTTCTGATATTTCTCATTCTATATCTAGATCATACGGATTGCTAGTTGATAATTCTATTGCTCTTAGAGGTACTTTTCTTATTGACAAGCAATTCGAAATCCAGCACTTTTCTGTTAATAATTTTGCTCTCGGTAGAAATGTAGATGAGTTTTTGAGGTTAGTCAAAGCTTTGAAGTACATGGAAAAGAACAGTGGGGAAGTCTGTCCTGCAAATTGGAACGATGGTAAAGAAGCAGTTGTCCCAACGGAAACTGGTATATCTGATTATTTGGTTTCAAATGCAGAGGATGTTTGATGATAGATAATTATGATGTGGCTATTATTGGCTCAGGACCCGCGGGTTATTCTGCTGCTATATATACAATCAGAGGTGGGCTATCTACTGCTTTAATTCAGGGCTATCAAGTTGGTGGCCAGCTCACTACTACTACTGATGTAGAAAATTATCCTGGATTTGGTGAACCTATTCAAGGTCCTTGGCTAATGTCACAAATGTGCACTCAAGCAGAGAGGCTTGGCGCTAATACGCTATTTGAACAGTGTCTGTCTTTCGAAGCCAAAGGTTCTGGATATATTGTTAGTTGCGATTCTGGTTTGAAGATCTTTGCCAAAGTTATTGTTATAGCAACTGGAGCTCAGGCTAAGTGGCTTGGGTTGGAAAGTGAAAAAAAATTTCTTGGCTATGGTGTTTCTAGTTGTGCCACTTGTGATGGTTTCTTTTTTAAAGATAAGTCAGTTATAGTGGTGGGTGGAGGAAATACTGCTGCCGAAGAAGCAATATATTTAACCAATCATGCTTCCAAAGTTTATTTGGTTCATCGTCGTGACAAACTTCGTTCTGAAAAAGTTTTGCAAGAGAGGTTGTTCTCTAATCCTAAGGTGGAAATTATATGGAATCACGTTTTAGATGAAATTTGTGGTTCCGAAGATCCTAAACAAGTTACTTATGTAAACCTAAAAAGCACTGTTTCAAATGAATTTAGGAAATTAGATGTTCAGGGAGTATTTATTGCTATAGGTCATTCTCCGAATACTTCTATTTTCAAAGGATTGATAGATATAGATGATGAGGGATATATAATAACATCTTCTTCTGGCTCTACGCATACTAATCTTCCAGGTGTTTTCGCTTCAGGTGATGTTCAAGATAAAGTTTACAGGCAAGCTATAACTGCTGCTGGTACGGGATGTATGGCTGCAATTGACGCTATAAAATATATTCAATCCAATGTTTTTGAATAGTCTTTTTTTTGGATGATTTGACTATTCATTATTCGTACCTTAACACATCAGCTGGCTCTACTTTTGATGCTAGGAAGCATGGGTATATTGTCGATAAGCATGATAGTGAAATAGAAACTATACAAGTTTTCAATACGTCAGTTGATAGTATTTTTATGGGTACCAATCCATGGTCTGATCTGATCATTTCTGAGTCTTGTGACAAATAAAAATCCAATGATTTTGAAATTATTTCTGGATTATTAGATATACCTAAGCCAATCAAAACCCCTATAATAGTTCCAAGTACACCAATCAGAGAACCACAAAGAAAAAACGACTTAGCAATATCAAGCTTTGACATTCCCATTGTACGTAATATAGCTATTTCTTTTTTTTTGCTTCTAACCAGCATTATCATGCTGGATAAAACGTTGAATGATGCGATTACCACGATAATGACAAGTATTAAAAACATTACTTTTCTCTCTGTGGATAATGCTTCTATGTAGTGTTTATTTTTCTTTTTCCATGAGAATGTTCTACCTTCTATCAGAGAATTATCTATTGTATTTGCTATTTTTCCTGCTTTTTCAGGCTCATTCAAAAATACTTCAATTTTATTTGGATTTTTGTGTCTGAAGAGTTTTTGTGCTGAGTTCATTGTTATATATGTGAATGTTGAATCGTGATCTAACAAACCTGATTCTATTATTCCTACCACATTATAAGATTTTGTTCTGGGTATAGACCCTATAATTGTTGATGTTGTGCCCGAGATTAGATTGATTGTAGAGCCTATGTTTATTTTTAAATTTTCTGCAAGCCTGGCTCCAACTATAATAGAATCATTATCTAGTTCAAAATCATTTTTAATTATCAAATGTGAGAAATGTCTGAGTTTATCTGGTTCAAGTCCATATACAAATATACCTGATATTAATTCTTGATGCGTTGCTATAGCGCTACCATATATATGTGGTATTACAAACTCTACTCCATCGATGTCTAATATCATTTTTTCTTGATTTGAGTGATCTTGTATTTCTTGCCCATAATTGTGTATGTCTATGTGTCCATATATTCCTAATATCTTATCTAGAAATGTAGCATGAAATCCATTCATTGTAGAAAGTACTATTATTAAAGAACTAACTCCTAAAGTTATTCCTATTAGTGACAGAATAGCAATAACCCCCTCGGATTTATTGAGCTTTAAATAGCTGCTTGCAAGGAAAATATGTAGTAATATCATGTTAGGATTATATTTATATATTTGTATTATGTAAAATCTGATTTTTCATTATACAGGTGTTGTTAAAATTTATATTAATGAGATATATTGTTGGTTTGTATTATATGTTAAAACATATACTTGACTTCTTTTTCCCTCCTCAGTGTTTTGTTTGTTTTGATTCTGTGTCTGATTTTGGCACTTTCTGTTCTAAATGTTGGTGTGGGATTGAATTTTTGCATGATGATTATTGTTATTGCTGTGGTTTTAGTTTTTCAAGTTCCATTAATTTTGATCTTTGTAGTCAATGCTATGTGAGGCCTCCTGATTTCAGTATGGCTAGATCTGTTTTTAGATACAATGATGTTGGAAGAAAAATCATAGAGAGGTTTAAATTCAATAATTGTTCTTATATGGCTCATTATTGTGCAAAGTGGATGTTTGATTTTATACCTAGTATTTTTGAAGGTGCTGATATGATTGTTCCGGTTCCTCTGCATAAATCGAGATTGAGAGAAAGAGGTTATAATCAATCTGCTTTGATTACAAAGCGTGCTGGTGATATGTTTGGTATCAAATATGATTTACATTCTTTGCGTAGGATTAAAAAAACTGATGCCCAGTCCACTCTTAGCGCTAAAAAGCGATTGAACAATGTGAAAGGTGCATTTGCTTGTGAAAAAGATGCATTTCGTGGAAAAAAAATTGTAATCATAGATGATGTGATGACGACTGGATATACTGTAAAGGAATGTGCTTCTCAAGTGATTGGTTTAGGGGGAGCCAAGTGGGTTAGAGTTGCTACTTTAGCGAGATCTATTACTAATTAAGAATTCAGGTGTTTTTGAATCTATGTTTCGTGACAAGAAAAGTTATTTGTTGTTTAATGTTTTCAGTAATTCTTGTTTTTGCATTGTACAATTTGATGTATACCAAATATTTTTGAGTTTTTCCAATATATGTCCAATTCCTTTTCCAGGAATGTAACCTATTTTCATTAGATCGTTTCCTGAAATAGGGAATTTTATGTGCTTATGTGATTCTAGATTTTTTAATTTGTTGTTGTATTCTTCAAGTGATATATGTTCCTCGAGTGTTGCAATTTGCAATATTTTTGTGTATCTGTCTTCACCGTAATGATGGATTATGCTTGTTTGATTTGTGTTGTGTAAATCTTGAACGTCATAATTAGTGCATAGTTGTAGTGATTGTGATTGTTGTTTTGACAGTTTCCATTTTTTACAGATTTCTGTGGATAGTTGTTTTTTATTGTTAAATCTTAATATCAGCGCTATTTTCGCCTCAGGGCTGGTTGTTATTTTGGCTAGGCTTTTAGGGATTTTCAATGTTTGTCCAAATACAACTTTGAAAACCCCACATTCAATCATATCTTCTAGAGATGGAAATGGATTTTTGGTTTTGAGTAGTTTCATCATTTCTGATTGTATCCTTTCAGATGATATTGATTGTAATTTGTCTGCATTTTTTAGTATTGCATGTTTTATTTCTTGATCTAATGGCTCTTTGCATATTTTATTTTGGAATCTGAATGCCCTCAGTATTCTCAAGTAATCTTCTTGTATTCTTTTTATTGGGTCTCCTACGAATCTTAGTCTTTTGAGTTTTAGGTCGTTTACGCCATCGAAGTAGTCTTGCAAATTTGCTGATAAATCAGAGTATATTGCGTTAAAAGTAAAGTCCCTTCTAGATGCATCTTCTTTCCATTCTTGCGAAAATTGAACTTGAGCATGTCTGCCATCGCATTTCAGGTCTTTCCTTAGGGTTGTTATCTCTATGGGTCTAGAGAAGGGTAAGGCTGTAATGGTTCCGTGTTTAATGCCCGTGGGTATTGTTTTTATTCCTGAGTTGTTTAAGGCTTGAGAAACTTTTTTTGGTTCTAGGTCTGTTGCTATATCTATGTCGCAACTTTCTATTTCTATTTCCCCAAGGAGACTGTCTCTTACGCAGCCTCCAACTAGTCTCGATGAGCCGCCAAAACTCTTTATAGCTTCAAAGCAGCTGAATACTGATTTATTGGCCAATAAATCTTTTAGTCTTGTTTGTTGCATTCTATTAAAATGCTTCATCCCAGTTGCCTTGTGTGGAGGCTTTGGAATACTCTGTTGAACGATTCTCAAAGAAGTTCGTATGCTCTACAGCGTTTAGCATGCTCTCTATCCAAGGCAATGGATTGTTCATGTTGTTATATATAGGGTTTATTCCTAATTGAATCAATCTAGTGTTTGCTATATACCTTATATATTCTTTCACTTCTTGTCCTTCAAGTCCATTAACTCCTCCCATTTCAAATACTAAGTCAATGAATTTGTCTTCTTGGCTTATTATTGTTTTACATGCATGTATCAGATTTTGTTCCAGCTCCTTTGACCAAAGATTTTCCTCGCGCACGAAGTTATGAAACAGGTTTATTATTGAATTGGTGTGTAAGGTTTCATCTCTGACCGACCAAGTTACTATTTGTCCCATACCCTTCATTTTATTGAAGCGTGGAAAATTCAATAGAATTGCAAATGATGCGAACAGCTGCAACCCTTCGGTAAAGGCTCCATAAATTGCAAGAGTTTGTGCTATAGATTTTTTGGTATCCATTTTGCATTGGTGAAGGAAATCGCATTTATCTTGCATTTCTTTATATTTCATGAACGCTAGATATTCCGTTTCCGGCATACCTACGGTTTCTAGTAAATGAGAGTATGCAGCCATATGTATTGTTTCCATATTTGCAAATGCGGTTAGCATCATGGAAACTTCCACAGGCTTAAAAACGTTGGCATAATTTGTCATATAACAATCGTGAACTTCGATATCTGCTTGGGTGAAGAATCTGAATATTTGGGTTAAAAGATTTTTTTCTTTTGGTTCAAGATTATTTTTCCAGTCTTGAACGTCTCCGGACATTGTGACTTCTTCTGGCATCCAGTGAAGTCTTTGTTGGGTTTCCCAAGCTTTATATGCCCATGGGTATTCAAATGGTTTATAGGATAATCTGGTTTCGAGTAAAGACATAAGACACAACATATAGTTAAGGATTCTCTAATTAGATACTATATGTGGCGATAGATTGCAAGCAATTTATTTGATTTTGTACATAACTAAAGAATATTTTATGGAATTTGCTGAGAAATCATGAAACTTAGAACAGACTTTTTGAACAAATTTTTGATATAAATAGATTTTGTTTATAGATAATAGCTTTATAGAACTTTGAAATGTATCAAATATAATTGTATGATTTATATATAATGTGTTTATGAAAGTTATACAATATAAAGACGCTATCTTTTAAGATTTGTTATTTTTTCTTTTTAAAATAATTCCAACTTTGGGAGTACATCAAATTTCTTAGCTTAGTATGTAGTAATATTACAAGTACTCCTATTGATATTAAGCACCATATTGCTGGTCTTTCGTTTGGAGAGCTGCTCAATATCATTGATATCACAGGGCCCAATAACATTTGATAAGCACAAAACCTCCATGCTCCATATAATATAGGCACAATCACAGTGGCAATAATATAAGCGCTAAATATGAGTGATATCACAGGTGTTTTTGAAATTGTTTCGGGAAATAAAAATGATTTTATTGATACCGAGTTCAAAGGAATAAACCATGAAATATGCCAATCTCCATAGAGAGAGCATAAATGTTTTCCGCAGAGATTGAAATGTGTAAATGGGGAGCATGTTTGGGACCATTCGAATGGATACAGCTCTAAAATATATATGATAACACAAAAAAAGCAGAAAGGATAAGCAAAAAAGCTGATTTTATTTCTCAGATTTGGGGGAGAAAAATGAATGCAAACAGCATTAATAAAAAAAGGCTGAAATGCTATATGTATATAGCTCAAAATTGTTGCAATCTGATTGGCGGGATTGCTGCACTCTCCTATCACAAGGTAGGTAAAAGACTGCAATAGTTCCATCAAAGAAAAATAGAAGGCGCATAACCATATAGACCTTGGCTTGTTCTTATATACACTAAAAGCGGCTGAAACAAACCCTATAGTGGCTACTGTAAAAGAAGCGTAAACATTCCAGCACACAGATCACTCCAGGATCATAAAGATTTTGATTGTAGTTCACTTGTAAATTTATTTCAATAAAACATTTCATTAAAAATCATGAAAAATATTTTAAGGTTTATTATTCAAACTCTTCATTTGGTATTTTAACAGTCATACCATCCATAGTTTCATTCAAATATACCTGACAACCTAATCTGGAAGTTTCTTCTAAGTTGAACGCCATGTCCAACATATCTTCTTCTTCTTCTGAGGCTGGGGCAAGTGATTCAAAATGTTTCTTTTCTAAGGCTACATGACATGTGGCGCATGCTAAAGACCCGCCACAGGCTCCTTCTAGAGGTAAGTCATAGTTTTTTGCGACTGTTAGTATATTTTCTCCAACGAATGCATTGCAGTTTTTTTCAGTTCCGCATGGTAATATGAATTTAATATTAATTTGTTTTTGGGATTCGTCTTTCATGATTATGATCAAAACAACATTTTAATTGTTTATAACTGTAATTGAATATTTAATAGTAAGCAACACATTTCAATGATCATTTTGTCTATATTTATTTATTTTTATTTGATATTCTGGTATCCAGTGAAATCTTTGTTGGGTTACCCAAGTTTTATATGCACATAGGTATCCAAATGATTTATAGGATAATCTGGTTTCGAATAAAGACATAAGACACAACATATAGTTAAGGACTCTCTCATTACATACTATATGCGGTGATGGATTGCAAATAATTTATTTGATTTTGTGCAGAACTAAAGAATATTTCATGGATTTGCTGAGAATTCATGAAACTTAGAACAGAAGTTTTCAATAAATTTTGTTTATAGATAATAGCTTTACAGAGCTTTGAAAAATGTATCAAATATAATTTTATGATTATATATAATGTGTTTATGAAAGTTATACAGATGCTATCTTTTGATTTGAGGTTTGTTGTTTTTTTTGTTTTTAAAATAATTCCAACTTTGGGAGTACATCAAATTTCTTAGCTTAGTATGTAGTAATATTCCAACTATTCCTATTGATATTAAGCACCATATTGCTGGTCTTTCGTTTGGAGAGCTGCTCAATATCATTGATGTCACAGGACCCAATATGATGTGATAAAGACAAAACCTCCATGATCCATATAATATAGGCACAATAATAGCGGCAATAATATAAGGGTTAAATATTAGTGATATCACAGGTATTTTGGAAATTGTTTCTGGAAATAAAAATGATTTTATTGATATTGAGTTCAAAGGAATATGCCAGGAAATATGCCAATCTCCATAAACAGAGCATAAATATTTGCCGCAAAGATCAAAAAGGACAACTTGGGAGCATGGTTCAGACCATTCGAATGGATACAGTTCCAAAATATGGACGATAACACAAAGAAAGCAGAAAGGATAAGCAAAAAAGCTGATTTTATTTCTCAGATTTGGGGGAGAAAAATGAATGCAAAGAGAATTAATAAAAAAAGGCTGAAATGATATATGTATATAGCTCAAAATCGTGGCAATCTGATTGGCGGGATTGCTGCACTCTCCTATCACAAAGTAGGTAAAAGATTGCAATAGTTCCATCAAACAAAAATATAATCCGCATAACCATAGACTCTTTGGGTGATTCTTATACGCAGAAAAACCAACTGAAGCAAAACCTATAGTGGCTATTGTAAAAGAAGCGTAACCATTCCAGCACACAGATTTCACCCCAAGATTTTAAAGATTTTTATTTTAGTTTATTTGTGATTTTTTTTCAATAAAGCATTTCATTCAAAATTGAAAAATATTTTAAGATTGATTATTTAAACTCTTGGTTTGGTATTTTAACAGTCATACTATCCATAGTTTCATTCAAATATACCTACAACCTAATCTGGAAGTTTCTTCTAAGTTGACGCCATGTTCAACATGTTTTCTTCTGAGGTTGGTTTAAGTGATTCAAAATGTTTCTTTTCTAAGGCTACATGACATGTGTCGCATGATAAAGACCCACCACAGGCTCATTCTAGAGGTAAGTCATAGTTTTTTGCGACTGTTAATATATTTTCTACAACGAATTCATTAAAGTTTTTTTAGTTAAATATGGTAATATAAATTTGTTTTTAGGATTCGTATTTCATAGTGATGATCAAAACAACATGTTAATTATTTATAACTGTAATTGAATATTTAATAGCAAGCAATACACTTCAATGATCATTTTGTCTGTATTTAGTTGAAATGATTTTATGTTTTTTTATTTATAGGGGGGTTTTTTATATGTGTGACCTTTATTTGTGTTAAGATTGATTTTCATTTGGATTTATTGATTGTTTGGTTTATAGTTAAACTATATTCATTCTATGAATCTATGCTTTTGTGTGTTTTTTTAAGTTTTTGTTCAAGCATTATTTGCTCTTATTGTTTTTTTTGATTTTGCGCTTTTGTTTCTATCCAATAGCTTTTTTTTAAAATATTTATCTTGTTTTTATATAAGATATTGATTCTAGTTTCTTGTTTTCTAGTATCAAGTGGTTTTGTTATTAATTTGGTTGATGTACTGTGAATGATGATTTTTCTCCAGAGCTTCCTGCTCAAGAGAGTAACGAAATAATTCGCTCCCCTGTAAAAAAGGAGCTTTCTGATTCTTATCTTTCTTACGCTATGAGCGTAATAGTTAGCCGTGCTGTACCTGATGTTCGTGATGGCTTGAAACCAGTACATCGGAGAATAATATATGCGATGTATAAGGGGGGGTATATTTGGTCTTCTGCTTATAAAAAATCTGCTCGTGTAGTTGGTGATGTTATAGGTAAGTACCATCCACATGGTGATTCACCTGCATACGACGCCTTGGTCCGAATGGCTCAGGATTTTTCTCTTCTTTTGCCAATAGTAGATGGTCAAGGAAACTTCGGCTCAATCGATGGTGATCCTCCTGCTTCTATGCGTTATACTGAAGCAAGGCTTGCTAAAATGGCAGAGTTTATAGTACGTGATCTTGATAAAGAAACTGTAAAAATGTGTGAAAACTATGATGGTTCTGAGCATGAGCCAGAGGTTCTTCCTGTTGAGTTTCCGAATATACTTTTAAATGGAGCTAGTGGAGTTGCTGTTGGAATGGCTACCAATATACCATCCCATAATCTTGCTGAATTGGTAGATGTATGTTGTCTTCATATAGATAAAGATGGTGAAGTAGATATAAATGATTTGATGAATATTATGCCAGGTCCTGATTTTCCTACAGGAGGATCTATCGTTGGAGTAAATGGAATACAGTCTGCGTTTTTATCGGGTCGTGGTTCTTTGGTTATTCGTGGGAAGACTCATTTTGAGACTATCGGCAAGTCTACGAAAGCTATTGTTATTGATGAAATTCCTTATCAAGTCAACAAATCAAGGCTCGTAGAAGGGATAGGCCAGCTCATACGTGACAAAAAAATAGATAGTATATCTGATTTAAGAGACGAATCTGACATGAAGGGCATACGCGTTGTTATTGAATTGAAGCGCAACGTTGTTGAGGATGTTGCCTTAAATCAAATCTTACATTTGACTCAACTTCAGAATACTTTTGGTGTTAATATGGTTGTACTTGATAAAGGTCGGCCTTCACTGAAAAATTTAAAGGAAATTTTAGATTCTTTCGTTGAGTTTAGATTTGAGGTTGTTACCAAGAGAGTTTCATTTAATCTTAGAAAAGCACGTGAAAAAGCATTTATAGTTTTGGCACTATATGTTTCCATACAAAATATAGATGATGTGATATCTATTATTCGCTCTTCATCTGATACTAGTGCTGCAACCAAGTCATTATTAGAGAAGAAATGGTTTGTTAAAAAAGATATAATACAGTTTGCTGAAGTAATATCTGGTATAGATATTTCTGAATCTTTTTATCGATTTAATAACATACAAGTTAAGGCAATATTAGAAATGCGTTTGCACAGGCTAACTTCATTAGAAAGTGATAAATTGAAAGCTGAACTAGTTGCTTTGTTAGATTCCATAAAAGATTGTATGGATATTCTTTCTTCACGTCAAAGAGTCAAGGATATAATAAAACAAGAGTTGTATTTAGTAAAAGAGAAATTTGGTTCTCCTAGAAAGACTACAATAGAGCTTGTAGAATTTGAGCAAGATGTTGAAAGCCTTATTCCTCATGAAAGTATGATGGTTACCACTACTGTTGGTGGTTATGTTAAGCGTGTAAATCTGTCAAATTACAGAACTCAGAATAGAGGTGGTAAAGGTAAATCTAATTCCAGCAATAAGAATGATGATATTGTGTCTAGAATGTTTACGGCTGATACTCATTCCAGTGTGTTGTTTTTTTCTAATTTGGGTCAAGTATATAGGTTGAAGGTTTATAAGCTCCCACTTGTGGAACCTCAATCTCGTGGACGTGCATTTGTTAACTTATTTCCTTTGTCAGATGGGGAGTCAATAAATAATGTTATGCTTCTCCCCGATGATTTTGAGAATATGTTGATAGTATTTGTTACTGCCAATGGTAATGTTAGAAAAAACAGTCTTTCGGATTTTGCTTATATACCAAGCAATGGTAAAATTGCAATTAGGTTGAAAGAAGGTGATTCTTTGGTATCTGTTCATGTGTGTAATCCATCAGATCACATAATGATTTCTACAAAATATGGAAAAACCATTAGATTTCCTTCTGATGATGTTAGGGTATTTAAAGGAAGAACATCTGATGGTGTTCGTGGTATCAAGCTTTTAGATGATGATTCTGTGATTTCTATGTCAATAGTAAATGGTTTTATTTTGGAGTCCGAGGTTAGGGAAGAGTACCTTTCTATCCCTGTTTCCAAGCGTGTTTCTGGATTTCCAGATGAAAATAAATATTTTTCCTATGCCAATAACGAACAATTTATTTTGACTGTGACTGAAAATGGATTTGGAAAGCGATCTTCTGCATATGAATACCGAACCACTGCAAGAGGTGGTGTTGGTGTGTTGAATATAGCAACTTCTAAGCGTAATGGAAACGTTGTTTCTAGCTTTCCCGTTGAGATTGAGGACGACGTTATGCTTGTCACTGATAAGGGCCAGGTAATTAGAATATCTATCTCTGGAATTAGAATAACTGGTCGCAACGCTCAGGGTGTTACTTTGCTGAAAACCAAAAATGGCGAAAAAGTTGTTGGTGTTGCAAAGGTTGTCAGGTATGATGATGTGCATGAAGAACCTATATCTGAGTGAATTTTGTTGTATTTGATTGCTTCTTGTTTTTATATTTTTTTATAGTAAAATTGAGTTATGTATTCTGTGACAAAAGGGATTATTGATTTTTTGGTAGACTTAGGTGCATCTGATGTTGTTTGCTATGATGATTTTATTGTAGCTTCTGCTGAGTCTTCCAAGCATGTTGAGTCCATTTATCATGATTTGCTTGTTTATATCAAAAAAAATAATCTCAAGAAACTTTCTGTAGAAGGTCTTGAGTATAACAGGTGGATACTTATAGATTTGGGTTCTGTGGTTATAAATATATTTCGTCCTGATGTCAGATTCTATTACGAAGTTGACGAATTCTGGAAATATAAAACACAAGAAAACAATTTTTCTAAACATTTTTAATTATATATTATTCTTTTCCTAGAAAGCTATCTCCTTCATTTTCTTGAATTTGATCTATTTTGTCTATCAAGTTTTTTATCTTTTTAACTACATTTTCTTCATCAATTATTGGACCTTTGTTTTTGACTCCTTCATGCTTGTATGCTATATCTTCTAGCTCTAATGCTGCCAGTAACAACAGGCTGCTTCCGGTTGTTATATTACCTCCAGTAATTTTTGATTTCTTTTTTATTCTTTCGCTCAGTCTTTTTGATAAAAAAACTAAATGCTCCACTTGGTCATCATTGCATGCTACCTTGTAAGTTTGGTTGTGTATAAAGATTTCTTTTATCGCCATATTTTTAATAATTATTGATTATATCATATAATAGATTTATTGTATGAGAAATAGTATCGGATGTTTCAGAAAGCAATCTCTGAAGATCATTGTTCTTAATTTTTAAGTTTTCTAATTGTTTAGTTAATTTTGTGTTTTCAATTGTGATTTCACGAATTATATCTTTGTAATCTTCCAAAATTTCTGATCTATTAATTTCTTTGGAACGCAGTCTTATGATTTGATTAATTTTGTTTTCTAAGATAGACAGATTGTGGAGAATTATATTTTCTTCCATAAATACTTTTTTATGAGAACAAAGTATCAAAAAGGTTTGGTTATAACTAAGAAAACAATTATACACATAATTCCTGCAACTACTTCATTTATTATTCTGAAGTATTTATGTGAAACAGTGTTAGAATTGTTTTTAAATTTTTTGACGCTATAGGAAAAAAAAGCATGAAAGCCAGACATGCATAATACAAAAACAATCTTGACATGGAGCCATTTCCCAGTCTCGAAAGAATGCTCTAGAAATGACAATATGGTTCCAAACACAAAAGTAGAGATCATTGCAGGGTTCATTATGATTTTAAGAAGCTTCCTTTCCATTATACAAAATGTTTGATAAGATGGTGAATCTATTTTGGTTTCACAATGGTATACAAACAGCCTTGGTATATATAACATTCCACACATCCATGAAATCACTGAAATTACATGAAGTGATTCAACTATATTCTCTAGGTCCATAATGATTATTTCCAATGATATATTTATATTAAATATATATAAAAATCACTTACATTGCAAATACTATTCCCATTTCAAGTATTAAATATGATAAGCTAAATTATAATAAGCTAAATTTTTTTCTTTTAATTTATTTAGTATACGTGATTTTAAAGTTAATCTTAATCTATTTTTTGCACTTTCAAGAAATTTGTAGTTGTACCTAAATCATACCATTTTGTTTTAGGGATTTTGGGTATAAGAGAATTTGATTTTTGCATAAAAGAGTAGTCTATTGAGATTTTTTTTCCTCTGTACTTATTCATTATTAAGATATTATCTTGTTTGGTGGAATTTTTCAAGCAGTCCATACAATCTCTCACTATTGTATTGTTGATAGATTGCATTTCTTTCAAAAAACACTTTACTCTACAGTAAAATATTCCTGTATTCCAAAGTGTCGAGTTATTAACATTATTTGGTTTTTCGATAAATTTAATTATCTTGTTTCCGGATTGATCCAATGAAGCGTAACCGTATTCTTTTTCGAAATGTGAAGGTATAGATAAAACAAGTCCAATTTTATCTAATACTTGTTCTGATAGCGAAGAATATATCTCATTAATATTTTCGATATGATGATCTACAGGTGTCACAATAATATATGCATTACTTGAAATTTTTTGTATTTCTATAGCGCATGCTGTTATGGCTGCTGCAGTTCCTATGTGGTCTTGTTCTATTATTATTAAGTCTTTATTCGAGGCGAAACATTTCACTTTATTAGCATATCGATAACTTGATGATATTATTATTTTTTTTGATATAGGGCGAAATCTATTGATTGTTTTTTGTAACATATTAAGTCCATTATATTTGAAGATAGGTATAAATTGTTTTGGATTTTCAATGTTTGAGATAGGCTGTAATCTTTTGCTTGATCCGCCGGCAAGTATTATCGTATAAAAATTCATTTTTATGTGTTGTTTTGTCTTAATTATTTACGAATATATCCGTAATATTGTAATTGTCTATTTTTTTTTGTGCTATCTTCTATTTTAGATTGAAGGTGAAAACTCTATATGCCGTTTGATTTTTTGCTCCCTGAGACACTTAAGTTCAGGTGGTAACGATATATAGATCAACAGCGATCTACAGTGACCGTCCCGTTTATAGAATAGCTCGAGGGCGTGAAATCTAGGCGAACACAAGAGTAGACACCTATTGTCATATTATAACATAGATTATATGGGTCAATAGTTTAAATATAATAGAGATACACAGAATTGAATATATTTAATCTTTTGTTTGATGTTGCATCTTTTTGATTTCTTTCCATATTTGCTTTAAAATTATCTCTTAGATATGTTTTGTGTAATTCAATTTGATTTATGTATAATAATATTCACTGATTTGATCTAGTGTATAATTTATAATGTTTGATTTTTTGTTTTATATGTTAGACTATCGATAGTGTATAAATCTTTATTTCTCGCATTGATTTTTGTTTTTATGTACTCTCCTTTTTCTGCTTATTCCGTAGAATTAATGAGCACAAATAAGATCTCCGAAGTCATGAAGCGTATTAAATCAGAATTTCATGAGGAAATAAATGAGAACGATATTGTTATATCTTCTCTGAAATGCTTGATGTCTAATCTCGACAAACATTCCTCTTACCTAACAGAGTCAGAATATGAAAAAATGCAAATGGATACTAAAGGTCAATTGGAAGGAGTTGGTTTAGAGCTTATAGATGATAACGGTTTAATTAGGGTAATAGAAGTCCTTTCCGATTCTCCAGCTGATAGAGCTGGTATTCATGCCGGTGATGTAATAATTTCAGTGGATGGTGAATATGTTGAGGATATCAAATTCACTAATGCAGTTCAAAAAATTAGAGGTTCTGCTGGCACTACAGTGAGCATGCTTGTGAGAAGAGATGATAATATAATAGAAGTGAATCCAATACGTTCTATTATAAAAACTAATTTCATTACATCTGATTTTCGAGATGGTATAGTATACATAAGGGTATCTTTTTTTGCTGAAGGTTTGTCTGATTTGATAAAGAAAGAGATTGCAAGTTTTTTTGAGAAAAACGCCAACTTTGAAGCTATTATTATAGATTTGCGTGGTAATCCTGGCGGTTTGTTGAGTCAAGCAGTAGAGTTATGCGACCTTCTTTTAGAAGATGGTAAAGACATTTTATACGTTCGCTCTAAAAAGAAAAGAAACAATCAGACTTATAGGTCTGGAGGTCAGATAAATTCAGGAATAGCTAAAGATTTGCTTTCTGTATACAAGGAAGTTCCACTGGTTATACTGATAAACGAAGGCTCTGCTTCTGCTTCTGAGATTGTGGCTGGTGCTTTGCAGGATAACAAGAGAGCTACTGTGGTGGGCAAGAAATCCTTTGGGAAAGGATCAGTTCAAAAGCTAATATCATTAGGAAAGTCTAACGGAGCAATTAAAATAACTAGTGCTGTTTATTATACTCCAAGTAATAAGATTATACAAGGCGTTGGGGTAGAACCGGATGTAGTATTAGATTATGAAAATAAATGTATTTCGTCACATGACACAAAAACCATATATGAGTGTGATAGTCAATTGGTAGGTGCTATTGATATAGTTAGAAAAATGAGTATATTTAAACATTAGTTGCAGTGAATTAATTTAACAACAAATGTTTAAGCTCTCCATTCTAAAATCAAAAATGTGGTACATTGTGAATGTAGTGCTTTTTTTAGTGTCTATATTACTTTTTTGTTATGTTTTTGTATTTGATTTTGATGTTATAGATTCAAATAAAAGATATGTTGTTGCTGTGAAATCCAAAGACAATCATAATTTAAATCAAATAGATGGTGTTTTATACAAACAATCTTCTGTCGCTACAACAGATGATGATATCAATCAAGAATTTAAATTTGACAATGAAAACAACAAGCTAAAACATTTTAATAGCTCTGATTCATCTCTTTATTTAATGGTAGCTGGTCTTGGTTTGGATAAATCATTGTTAAAAAAAGCTTTAGATTTGCCAAATGAAGTTTCCCTTGGTGTTTCTGCATATACTGATGATATTGATACGTTGTTGTATGATGATTATTCTGAAGATAGAGATATATTAATCAACATACCCATACAGCCATCTTTAGGTGACATGGGGCATCTATCAATTTCTTCTAAAAAAACTACAAAAGATAATCTTTCTGGCTTGTATTCAATATTGGAATCTTCTGTGAGATATATCGGTGTGTATACTGATGTACATGATGATATACAGTCTTCTTATTTATTATATGATACTTTAAAGCATCAGAATATATTGCTATATAACATATTAGATTCTGAGGATGTGACATCAAATAATGTAATAAATCCTACACTAATCATTGATGGTTCTCATTCTATCAATGATATAAAACTTTCTTTATATGATCTTGACTATAATTTGAGGGTGAGTCAGCAACCATTTAAGGTGATTGTTATGCTCGCCAATCCTTCACAAGTTTCTATAGATATTCTCTCAAGCTGGTTAAAGAATAATAATAATTTCCGTCTTTTGCCATTATCTGCTTCCATAAATAAATAGGTCCTTGTATCAAAAAAAAAGATAAATTGTTTTTATAATCTCTTTTATGTTATTTTTTATTTTCATCAAATTTTAGCTTCAAATTTGTAATAATGGTTTATAAAAAATATTTTGTAGATATAGGATTTTTATCATGAGTTCAATTTCGAAAAAAGCACATCAAGAAACAAAAAAATCTTTCTCTAATAGAATAGATTATGATAAATCAAATTCACAAAATATATTTTTTGAGTTTTTGCTATATTTATTACAATTTCTACTATCAGTAATACATTTAATTCTATTAATAATAGATTCTATTTTTTCCAAAATTAAAAACATTTTTCAGGGGATATTATCGAAAAAAAAAGTTAGAGTTTCAGAAATGCAAAACGATGAGATTGATTCTAAGATATTGACTAAAGATAACAAATCAATAAATAAATTGACTATTAATCCGATGCAAAAACAAATTGATGATATTTCTAATGTGCCGCGAGATCAAAATATTTCTGATCTCTATGAATCTGATATTCAATCATATGCTAATAAAAAACCCATTCACCAAGAACCTGTTGTCTTGATTGAAGATAACAAATCAATAAATAAATTGACTATTGATCCGATGCAAAAACAAATTGATGATATTTCTAATGTGCCGCGAGATCAAAATATTTCTGATCTCTATGAATCTGATATTCAATCATATGCTAATAAAAAACCCATTCACCAAGAACCTGTTGTCTTGATTGAAGATAACAAATCAATAAATAAATTGACTATTAATCCGATGCAAAAACAAATTGATAATATTTCTAATGTGCCGCGAAATCAAAATATTTCCAATCGCTGTGAATCTGATATTCAATCATATGCTAATAAAAACCCCATTCACAAAGAACCTGTTGTCTTGATTGAAGATAACAAATCACTAGATAAATTGACTATTAATTCGATTCCAAAACAAATTGATAATATTTCTAATGTGCCGCCAGATCAAAATACTTCCAATCGCTGTGAATCTGATATTCAATCATATGCTAGTAAAAACTCCATTAACAAAGAACCTGTTGTCTTGATTGAAGATAACAAATCACTAGATAAATTGACTATTAATTCGATTCCAAAACAAATTGATAATATTTCTAATGTGCCGCCAGATCAAAATACTTCCAATCGCTGTGAATCTGATATTCAATCATATGCTAGTAAAAACTCCATTAACCAAGAAAATTTGTACTCTGTTAGTTCTAGCTATACATTATTGTCAAATTCTGAATCAGAAGATCAGGGTTCTAATGAAAAAGTAGAAGATAATTGTGATTTATTTGGTGAATCAGAAAATCAAGATTTTAATGAAAAAGTAGAAGATTGGTTCAAAAAATGTCATTTTGATTCTAAACCTAATAAGATTAAGCTTGTAAATACAAACTCTTACGCTAGCTTATCTTTTCATAATTTGTCAACTCATAATACAAAACAAAAAGATTTATCCCAATTTGAATGCTTGAATTCAGAAAGCAAAACACCAACTTATTGTTATACTGCAGGGCAAGATTCTGGTATTGAAACTCAAGAAAATTCTTCCAACAGCAGAACTAATTGTCTTGGTAGTAATTTTATTGAATCTACTGAAATAAATTCTGAGAAAGTTTCATTTCTTTCATCTGATGAAAATCACAAATCACACGATGAGTTTTCTAATAAAGAAGGGAAATTACCATCAACTGTTATTCATTCTTTGTCGTTTGATAATAAACCCTTACATATTCAAGAAGATTTTTCCCTTGAAATGGTTTAATATTTTTGATTATTATAACATATTGTTGTATGTTTTATTTCTCTTTGTCTATGGATTGGCATGAGTATGGTTGATAATAGAGCAGGTTAGAGTTTTATATGTATAAAAAGTCTTTTTTATTTACTTTTTGTATTTTTGCATTGTTACCATTTTTTTTTCAATTCAATCTTGCCGATTCTAATCCTTTCAAAATTGTTTATCATTGGTTTTACCAATCTACTGATAAGTTGTCTGCTCATTTCTGTGTTATATATCTTATATATCTTGCTTATGGATACAGCATTGTTTCTAGATATGAAACTTTTTCTGTTGCTTTGAATGTCTTGGCCGGAATTGGAGTAGTTTTTTTTAGCCATGCTGTATTAGAAACCAAATTCTTGCCGTATCTTTTGATATTTTGGGAGATTTCATGCTTATGTTCTAGTTCTTTGATTAGGAATAAAAGTGCTTTCTTGCATTATCTTTGCGTTCACTCATTCGGAGGCTTTTTGCTTTTGTTGTGTTTGGGTAGCAACCAATTGATTGAGAATAATTTTGTTTTAATTTGTATCTTGACTTCTGTCTTAATCAATTGTGGATGTTTTCCATTCAGTTTCTGGGTTGTTTCTGGTTATTCTAACTCTCGTCCACATACGCACATTATTTTACAGCTAATTACTACTAAATTTTCTCTTTACACTCTTAATTTAATTGGATTTGAAGGTTTGCCACTTATGATTTTTGGTGGATTGACGGCAGTATATGGTTTGATATATATGCTTTTTGAATCTAGCATTCGAAGGGTGCTGTGTTATAACACTGTTTCTCAATGTGGAATTGGTATTGCTATTATTGGTTCGGGTATTGATGCGACTTTTTTCCTTTTATCTTCTTGTGTTTATCAGTCTATAATATTTTTTATCACCTCTAATGTATTGTTTTTGGAAAACAAGAGAGATGTTTCTGGAAAATTTTCATTGAATAAATATTCATTTATAAGCTTGTTTACTGTTTTTGTAGCTGTTGCTTCTATGTTGGGTCTGCCTTTTACTCAGGGTTATGCGGTTAAAAAATATTTAAGCGAATGTGGTTTTAATTCTTTGATTTCAAATATTGGTTTGTTAGCTTCTTGCTTGTTATGTACTAGATTTATTTTATTTTTACGCCACAAACTCTCACTTATAAAGTTTCAAAATTTAAAACTTGAGATGTTATTATGTCCTTTATTCCTTTGTGTTTTTTGTTTGTATAATCCATTGAATATTATTAGCGGTCAATTTGAGGTTGATCCAAAGATGATAATATACATTCTTGCCCCTTTGTTCCTAACATCTATGTTATGGTCTTTATGTCGCGTTGTTCCTAATATTAATTGTAAGAAATTTGATATTGCTTATATATTTGTCTGTTTTTTTAAATATATGCTCGATGCAATAATTTCTATTAGAATTTTAGATATAAAAAATTGGTTTTCTATGATCAGATTGAAATCTTTTGTATCTCGTGTTAAAAGTTATATGTTATATATGGATAATCCTTATTTTTCGATTCCCGCTATATTTTTTACATTTTGTTCTATGTTTATTTTGTTGGTTTTTAGTGTTTGATAGTTTAACTGAAAAGCTCAATGGTGTTATAAAGCGCTTAAAAGGTAAGATCTTTTTGTCCGAAAAAGATTTCAATTCTGCTATGAAGAAGGTTCGTTCAGCTTTAATAGAAGCTGATGTTTCTTTGCCTGCTGTCAATCATCTTGTTTCTTCTATTAAAGATCAAGTTGTTGGAAGAGAATTAATGAACCAAGTGTCTCCTGGTGAGATGGTAATTAAAATCGTTGAAGATGAACTCTCTGATATGCTTGGTAACAAAGAAGATTCTTTGTTAAAATTATCTTCTAATAAAAGCAAAACTGATGTTATTGTTATGGTAGGTCTTCAAGGATGCGGGAAAACTACAACTACTGCCAAATTAGCTTCTATGCTGAAAAATCAAGAGAAATCGGTCAGTATGGCCTCTTTGGATGTATATCGACCTGCAGCACAAAAGCAATTGGAAGTTTTAGGTTCCGAAATAGGAGTTGATACTTTGCCCATTGTAGAAGGCGAGGATCCAGTTCAAATAACAAACAGAGCACTTGAATCTGATGCCAATTATGATGTGCTTATATTAGATACTGCAGGAAGATTAAATATTGATGCTCATCTTATAGAAGAGCTTAAGAGTATATGTAAAGCCTCTTCTCCTTCTGAAATCATATTAGTTGCAGATTCTTTGACTGGTCAATATGCTGTGAATATAGCTGATGAATTTAATAAAGCAGTAAATCTGACTGGTATAATACTTACAAGAATTGATGGAGATGGAAGAGGTGGGGCTGCATTGTCTATGAGATATGTTACAGGCTGTCCTATAAAATTTCTAGGAAATGGAGAAAAACCTGGGGACTTACAGAACTTCCATCCTGATCGAATGGCAAGAAGAATACTTGGCATGGGTGATGTTGTTAGCTTGGTAGAAAAAGCTTCTGAAGTTATGGGTAAAAAAGAAGTGGATCAACTTAATGTTAAAGTTAAAGAAGGGAAATTTGATTTCAATGATTTGTCTTCTCAGCTTTCTACTCTAGGTAAGATGGGAGGAATTGCTAATGTAATGAAGTTCATACCTGGAATGTCTAATATGAAATTTAATGATAAAGCTGAAAAAGAAGTAAATAAAAGCATAGCAATAATAAGATCCATGACATACAAAGAAAGATCAAATCCCGAAATTCTTAACTATAGTAGAAAAAAAAGAATCACCAAAGGTTCTGCTACTACTATATCTGATTTGAACGCTCTGTTGAATAAATTAAAGCAAGCTAGAAATCTTGCTGCCAGAGCTTCTAAGTTTGGTTTTAGCAGTATAAATCCCAAAGAAATTACTGATAAATTCCTTAAATAAAAACTCCTGGCTTTTTGATGTTTATTAAACCTAAGGTACTTATATTTGGTTTTGGATATGTTGCAAATTTTCTATCCAAATTTTTAATTCAGCATAATTACGATATTTTCGTTACATCAAGAAATATTTCTATAGCTAAAAGTCGTTATTTTGATATACCAGATGATGTGAGATTTATTGATTTTTCATCTGTTCATACTGACAATTATCATGCTATTTTCAGTTGTATCCCACCATCATCCTCTTGTGACCCCGTATTGAAAGAGTACTCCAAAGTAATTCAAAGTGCCAACTGGATTGGATATCTTTCATCTACTGGTGTTTATGGGAATAAAGGAGGTGATTGGGTTTCCGAAGATTCAGAGTGTAACCCCACCAATAAATGGTCTATAGATAGATATAAAATAGAGAAGCAATGGAAATCTTTGGGTGCTCATATATTCAGATTGTCTGGAATTTACGGTCCGGGTCGCAATTATTTGGAGCAAATAAGAAATGGCAAGAAATTTAATATCATAAAAAATGATCATTTTTTTTCTAGGATTCATGTTGTTGATATATGCAATGTTTTATTAAGAGCAATGTCCATTTTCAATCCGGGTGCTATCTATAATGTTTCTGATGATGAGCCAGCTCCATCACATGTTGTTTGCAAATTTGCATCTGAATTGCTTGGTATCTCACTACAAGAAATGGATTTCGAGCATGCAGAATTGTCTGATAGAATGATTGGTTTTTATAATGATAATAAAAAAGTTGACAATTCCAAGATTAAAAACATATTTCAATTATCCCTGAATTATCCTAATTATCGTATTGGGCTTCAAAAGGGATGTTTGTAAGATTTTAATCATTCTACTTCTATTAATATCTCTTGTTTTCTAAATATATTAGGGATCCACGGAATGTCGTATATAGCATATACTGGTTCCTCATTTAGTGTTTGTATTTTATTTTTCTGTATATATTGATGTAGCTTGTTCAAGCTTTCGTCAATAGTTTTATTGCTAGATAAGCCATTTATTGTTATGGCTATAAATCTACGTTGTTTTATTTTTTGTATTTTTATTCTAGTGTTTTCCGGGGTTGGTATCATGTCAATTGGATGATTTTTTGGCATTGTTAAGCTTATAAAGCAATGATTTTCTTTGACTTGCTTATATATTGGCATTGTCATTTGTATTAATTGGCTTTTGTTTTCAAAGTTTACATTACTGCCGAATATATAGCTTAGTAGAACAATAGTTCCTGCGTTTTCGCAACTCCATTGATTGTTGGTAGCATCTATAGATGCGATTATATTTTCAGTATAAGTTCGTATTTCTATATCTTCATCTGTATATGATGTGTAATAGGATGGACTTTCCATTGTGTTTAGCATCGAATTCCATGATAAATTCAACACTATTGCTACAGATAACAAATAAGAAAATATTCGTATAATACTCTTCATTATCTATATATATCATTTGATGTAGATTATGTGGAGAGTTTTTGCTTTCAAGAAGCCATTATATGCAATTAATAATATATCTTTTGTTTTTTGTTTCCAGTTATAATCTATCTGAATAGATTTTTTGTACAACTAACATTATTTTTATTCTAATTTAGAATAAATCATTTATATAAATCAGATCTCATATTTATACAAAATAAGTAATTATTTTCTGTTTTGAATAACATTATTTACTCAAAGAGTAGTTTTTTATTAAATATAACAAGCTATTTTTTAAGATTTTTTTATTTTAGGTGTAGAAATAGTATAAATACAAACATTGCACTAATTTTAGTATTATGTTAATTTTACGAATTGATATTTTATTCTGAGTTTTTCTTTAGCTACACCAATCTGCATAATATATTTTACTTTTTTTTGATATAAACGGTTGCATACTATATCTAGCATGGTATTCTTTGCCTAAGTAATCTATGCATGGGAGGTTTGTGTGCTTGTTTCATATTTCAGTAATCTGGAATATTTTCTTGTTTTATGTGTTTTCTCTACTTTGCTTCTAATATTATTTCGCAACCCTATATCTAGATTTATTTCTGTGCTTTATCCTGCTTCTAAATCTCATTCCAATAAAGTTATTTCAATTTTAGAACAAAAAGTGGAAGAATTAGAAAATGCTAAGATAGGATTTGTTTCTTGCATTAGTCATGAATTGCGAAATCCACTTACGTATATTATTAGCGCAGCTAATAATATTAAATCTAATGCGTCTGAAGATAATTCTGTGTCTAACATAAATGAGTCTGCTGTGAAGTTGCTTAGAATAATTGATGATATAATTGTAGTCTCTAAATCTGAGGCTGCTATGTTACACCTTGAAAAGGAAAGGATAGATTTACGCTTTTTGGTGGATAAGGTGCTTAGATTATGCTCTGTTGGTATTAATGAGAAATCTTTGTCCGTATGTGTAAGTTCTACTGAATCATATGCTTTTGTTGATAAAGATAAATTTGAACGGGTTTTATTTCATTTGATAGATAATGCAATTAAATTTAATAAATCGAATGGATCTATTACGATAGATTTGTTTTCCATAAATGATAAAGCACATATAATTGTTAGTGATACCGGTGTTGGTATGGATGTAAAGAACAGCCAGTTGTTTGAAAAATTTCAACAAGGATGTGTTGGATTAGATAGAGGTTTTGGAGGAATTGGTATAGGTTTATCTTTTGTGAAAAGTGTGGTAGATCAACATGATGGAGATATAAAAATTAACAGCACAATAGGAGTAGCAACCGTTGTGGAAATAACAATTCCTTTGAAGCAAAAAAATTAATTATCTTTTAAAATAAGACTGTCTCCAGTCATTTCTTCAGGCTTTTTGACTTTTAACAAATCCAATATTGTTGGAGCTATATCACAAAGGTCTCCGGATTGTTTGAGTCTAATTTTGTTTTTACCTACATATACAAATGGTACAGGATTGTTTGTATGCGATGTGCATATTCCTTTTTCATTATACATTATATCTGCGTTTCCGTGATCTGAGGTTATAATCAAATGATCTTTTTCCATAGAAAAAGATGATGACTCTATGATTCTACCTATACATCTATCAACACATTCAATTGCTGAGACTGTTGCTGAAAATGATCCAGTATGACCCACCATGTCAGGATTGGCGTAGTTCATTAATATGAAGTCAAAGTCTGGAATATGTTTCAAAGCTTGATTTGTTATCTCTACTGCAGACATTTCAGGGCATAGATCATAAGTGCTTACTTTAGGGGAGGGAACTAAAATGTTCTCTTGATGCTGAAACTTTATGTCAAGACCTCCATTAAAGAAAAATGTAACATGAGGATATTTCTCAGTTTCGGCTAATCTTAGTTGTTTGAACGAATGTGATGCAAGAACTTCGCTGAGTGTGTTGTTAGGTATTTGTTTTTTGCAAATTGATGGCAAATGATTGAATCTAGAACCATAATCACACATTCCTAAAATTTTATTGCTCAAATTTGAATCTAACATATGAAGAAGCTGAGTAATCCTATCAGATCTAAAATTACATATTATAATTCCGTCTTGAGGTTCTATACCTTCATATGCACCTATAACGCATGGTGGAATAAACTCATCAGATATGTTTTGCCCATAATAGAATTTTATGGCATTAATGGCTGATGAGAATTTGTTTCCATGAGCAAAAGATAGAGCTTCAAAAGCTAATTTAGTCCTTTCTATTTTGTTATCCCTATCCATTGAATAATATCTTCCGGATACAGTTGCAATATTGGAAAATTCTTGAATAAATTGTATTGCGGACTTCGGGACAACATCACGTCCATCAATAAACGCATGTAAATGAGTTTTAGAAGGTTGCAAATGGGACAATATTTTACTAATGTGGTCAACATGAGAATGTACTCCACCATCTGAAAATAACCCAAGTATGTGAAAGTCACCATTCTGACGATTGATGGAATCTATGAAATCTGTAAAAATATTGTTGATATGTAGATATTTTATTTGAGAATTAACAAGTGGAAGACCTTGTAAAAGCTTTCTTCCCGATCCTATAGTAGAATGACCAACTTCTGAATTTCCAAACTGGTGTTTTGGTAGACCCACCCTTGATCCGCTTGCTTCTAGCTTTGAATTAGGGTAACGATACATAAGTCTGGAGAGATTTGGAGTGTTAGCACATGCGATAGCATCAGATGAACTTCCATCTCCTAAACCCCATCCATCTAAGACACATAGAACAAGAGACATCAGCTTTTTATTCTTAGTTCTCTTCTTCTGAAATTAATGCTTCTTCTATCCTTTTCACCCTAGCATTGGTTTTCGCAACAAGTTTGAGTATTTTATTTACTGTATCTAGGATTTCAGACAAACTTTCCTTGCTTGAGTTGTCTTGATCGTTATTTCCCATCATCTCCATAATAGGCTTCATTGCTTCTTGGAGCTTTGCTGGATCATCCATGAACATTTTCATTGCTTCTTCTATTTTTTGAGGATCCGCGAATTCATTCAATTGTTCTCCAATTCTTTTTGTGATTTCTTCAGGATTTATTTGTTCATCTTGATTTTTATCTTGGTCGTTCATTTTTTAAGTCCTAATTGATAATAATCCGTACATTGTAAATCATACTTGATTTGTTATCAAGGCTTGGGCTTGGTAGAATTATTCATTCGCGTTTGCTTTTTTATATTAAATTGTTTTCTTTGTTTGTGTGAGAGTTTTGTTTTTTTGAATTGAAATTTTTTTGAATCAATTGATTTAATTTATAGTAACTTTGATT
This sequence comes from Anaplasmataceae bacterium, assembly GCA_965216745.1. Taxonomy (GTDB): domain Bacteria; phylum Pseudomonadota; class Alphaproteobacteria; order Rickettsiales; family Anaplasmataceae. Next base: position 600,218 of record OZ244191.1, read on the forward strand.
TGAATGATTTGTCTTATATTTTGTATAGTCTGTGATTATTTGATATGGTTTGTATGTTGAGGGTTTTGAAAGTTTGTGTTAGGATGTATTGTCTATGGTTAAAATCACGTCTTTAAACCGTTGTGTCAATATTTTTAAATCGGAATTTTTCAGCTTTCGCTCACTGGATTATTCTTTGATTAAACTATTATAAAGATTTCTTTTTGGTGTCCTTTCAATGAAGATAAAGAATTTTTTTTCCAAGTTTTTTCCTTATAATATACTATCTAGCGCTTTTGGTTTGGGGTTTCTGCCTGTTTGGGGGAATCACTGGTCTGCTTTTCTTTCTTTCTTTCTTGTTTCTATATCTGTTTACTCATTGGTTGGTTTTGAAGCTCCAGGTGCACTTATAGCTGTTTTTATACTTTCCACAAGTATCGTATGGATTATACTTGGATATTTGGGTATGAGGCTATATATAGCTTCTCAGGAAGACATATTGAAGTCTGATGAAAAGGTAGTGATGCATATTTTCATCGGTCAGTGGATTATTTTAGGTTTGTGTGTTCCTGCGATTTATCATTTTTACATAAAAGTTTCTAACTTCAATCTTTACATATGCAGCACTTTTATGTTTTGTTCTGATTGGTTCTACAAATCTGTTACTATTATACCAACTTCCATGATACCATTTTTTTGCTATAGATTTATGGACATAGTTAAACCTTGGCCTTCATCTTATATAGACTTACGTTATAAGACTGCTTTTGGAAAGTTGTTAGAATCATTTTTCAATGTTTTATATGCTTCAATAATAATTTATATTATTGCTTTTGTTTTTTTTGATTTATTGTTTGCTGATTTTGTTCTTTTTTATTTTCAACTCTGGAAATCATTGGTTTATTATTTTGAGGTCTTTTTCTTCTTATAAGGTTATCTCTCAATAGCTGTGATAACATTTTTGAATTTCTTTTCATTTTTGCTTTCTATCACATTGTTGTCCTTTTGTCAATTTATTGTTAATTCATATTGAAAGATAATATCTAATTAGGATTAGTATTATTATAAGGTGTATCTAGAGAAAAAACTGGTATTCTAACAGTTATTTTTTCCTTGGTATCTTGATTTATAAAATTATAATGACCCATCATAACACCGGAAGGTAGAGTCATATAAGTTCCACTAGTATAGTTGAAAGATCCGTGAGGTCTTAACAAAGGCTGCTCACCAACTACTCCTAGACCATTGAATTGAGTTTCTATTCCTTTTGCATTAATAATTCTCCAATATCTGTCGATCAACTTCACAGGGTAATCATTGAAATTTTTTATGTTAACTGTATATGCCCAGACGTAATAATTGGAACTATTTTCAGATTTTTGTTCACCTAAATGAACAGCTTCCACGCTAACTTCAATATTGTTTGTTATAGATACGTAAGCCAAGATTAGCACTCAAATTTGATTTAAACATATAATTAGGAGACTGTAATTTAACACAGTTGAATTATCTATACAATCAAAAACAATAACTTTCTATAACATATACTCAATTGTATGTTTATTTCTATTTGAGTTGCATTGCTTGATAACTAAAAATTTACTTTGATTAATTATCAATGAACAGAGGTTGGATATGAAAGTAGATTTTTCAGGTTTTCCGTCAGTAGGAGGATCTGATTCTGGTAAAATGTCTTCTGGTATAAATTTGAATAACATACTCGAAAAAGCATCAGAAGCCGATCAGAGCAAGATAAGTGCTGGGCAAGATAAAATATCTCTTAGTTCTAAAAAAATAGATAGTCTATTGTCTCTTATAGATTTATTGAAAATCTTTCATAACAAAATTCAAACTTCTTTGAAATTTGTCGATTCTTTGGAATATTTAGTGTCTGACAATAATATTATAGAGGTTGATCTATATCCAATTGAAGTGCAAGAATTTTTAATATCTGATATTAAAGCTGTAAGAACACAGCAACTTTTATCATATGAATTTGATTCAAATCTACCACTGTATATGGAAGGCAATCTTGCGATATATAAAAACAATCAAGCTCAATTCGATTTTGGCACATTTAAGGAAGTAGAAGGCGATTTTGACAACAACAACATAATTATTGGCCTAAAAGAAATAGGACCTTTATATGGTAAGATATCTACAGTTTTGCAATATATCGGTATCAATGAGTATGATTCTGGTTTCAGTATTTCTTTGATTATCGATGATATAGAATACATAAGTGATATAATTGATTTTAATTCCCAAGATAACAAAGCTGTGTTTAGATCAGATCACTCTTCGTTTGAATTGATTATTCGAGATGGTTTTATAGATTTAGACTCTATTGTAGAAAATTTATTACAAGATTTGGATTCGATTTCAATATTGCAGTATAATGAAATATTGATCAATTCAGAGTTCTGTAGAATTTTAACTAATGCTCCTGTTGAAATTTCGACAAATTCATGTATTTTAAGTAATTTTTCCATAGTGGATGATTTTCTAAGTTGCAATGTAAATGGTGATCGATATTTTGGAATTATACCTGAAGAAGATTTTGAAACTATATTACTTTATGATGGTGGTTTCAAAATTGAAATTAGATTTACAGAAAAAGTTCTTGTAAATCAAATTGTCGATGTTATAAACAGATTGAATAATGAATTGGGTATAATTAGTGACATTGTAGAGATAAATCCACAAGATGATTTATATTCTATCGCTAGTAAAATAGCTGATATAGAATACTTGAAAACTTATGTTATAAAATCTAATTCAGATAAAAGTATGATAGTGATAGAGCCACAAGATACATCAAAACAAAGTATATTTCATGTTCAAAATCAGGGATTATCTTTGACCCAAAAAAATAACAATTCAGACCATGTAAATGCTCAAATCAAGCTTAACGGTATAACTTTAAAATCTAATAATAATATTTTTACAGTCAATGATAATTTCACTATTAAAGTTTTGCGAGATCAACGTTTGAACGAATCAAATTGTTTTGTACGAATCTATAATGATATAGATAATTTGCTTTTCCACATACGCGAAGCGATAGATTGTTACAATGCTTTGAAGATGTTTTGGGATCAACACCATGAACGTAATTCAGATTATTCTATATCAGAAACATCGTTGCTATATGATAGCATAAGCCTTGATTCCGTATACAAATCAATCAAAAATTTTTTTTATAGGAATTCTGAGTTTTTTATATCTATTGGACTAAGATTCAACTCATCATCATATGTTGTTATTGATGAATCTAAATTTCATGATTTGTCAGATCTTGATAGAAATAAATTAAGTGATGTTCTCAATGATTTATCAAATCTAATAAATGATAGTGTAAGTTATAGCGGTAGCATAAGAAATGAAATAAATTTATTATCTGAACGATCAAAAGAAAAAGAATCGGAAATCAAGAAAGTGAATAAAGATTCTGAAAGAAAGAAACAAGCTTTAGTAAAACAATTTTCTAAACTGGAACATTCTGTATCTAAAGCTAACCAAGCATTATGGTTCATTGATACATTATTGAACCAAGACAAGGGTTGATGGATTTTATAATAGTAAAAAGAAATCTAATAAACAATGTTTTAATTTTTACTTATTTTTTTATTATCATTGTTTATATTTTTTTGATTATTCTTTGTGAAATAAAAATAGAAAGGAAATCCGCTTGCAACAAAAAATATAGAGACTAACAAATCTTTCAATGGTGTCAAAAATATTATACAAGTGCAAAACAGGAAAGAAATTGACGCTATAGATAATCTTATCTTTGATTTCTTAATTTTATTGTTTAGCATTAATTTAATAGATGCAAGGCAAGATAAAAGGTATATAAACAGGAAACACGTGACTGATACATCTATAATTTCCTGTATTCTGGATGAAAAAGATTGATTAGAAGTGATTATTAAGATACACGATATGCACGTTGTTGTTACTATCAAGCTAAAGCTAGGTGCACCTTTTGAATTTGTACTGTTGAACTTACTTGGGAATAATTTATCTTGAGAAAGACCAAGAGTTATATGTCCAGTTGTTATAGTCCAGGCATTTAATGTACCTATACATATTAAAGATGTAATCAAGGACATTATCATATTCCAGTTTTCTCTTTTAAAAAGTGTCTGTGTTGCTTCGACATAAGGGGCTGAAGAATTTTCGAGAACTTCTCTATCCAATAAACCTATTATAAATGTAGTATTGAATATATATAACAAGGAAACACATAAAGTTCCAATTACTATTGCTGCAGGAATTGTTCGTTCTGGATTCTTAACCAAACTTGCAGGTGTGGTTGCAGATTCTATCCCGATAAATCCCCATAATGTCAAAAAAACAGTTCCTGTGATCATTGATGTATATCCAGATTCTACAAGATCAGAAGAAGGGGTGAAATTGTTATGATCAAAATACTTTATTGCTAGAAAAGGGATTACAAGTAAGGGTATGAATTTTAATATGTTCAAAATCATTTCTAATGAAGCAGAAAATTTTATTCCTCTCATGTTAATTAGATTGACAGAAAATAATATCACCAGCTCAAGAAACAAAAACTGATAATTGCCTAGATTTCCAAACAATTGTGCCATGTAAGTTGCAGCAGATATAACTAATGCTGCATTACTTACCCAAGATATTATCCAGTAAGTCCAACCACAAAAAAAACTAGATTTATCACCGAATGCATCTTTAACATAAACGTGAGGTCCACCAGTTCTAGGATTTGACGAACATAGGAATGAAAAAACCATAGATATGCAAATAGCGCCGATCCCAGATATAATCCAACCAATTATTGAAAAGAAACCATAAGGAGCAAGTAGAGATGGTAGGAACAGTACTCCTGATCCTATCTGACTTCCGGTGACAATGCTGAAAAGATACCAGAAACCTATTTTATTATTGTTATTCATAATTGGTCCACAAAAACTTATATTCAATTATACTGTACAAACTCAACTTGTTGCTTTAATGAGAATCTGTTACTTTACTTGATCAAAAAGACATAAGTCAAATATTTCTTGTTTTAGTTTTTATATAGTAAACTTACTGTATAATTCAAAACAATTAAGTAATCTTTGAGATCAATTGTGATATTTGAAACATATAATTCTTAGAATTATATGTTTCAAATAGTGATGATTATAAAAAATGATTTTTTTTGTATGTTGAAAAGCATTAAGATATATTCTTGAGTTTATTGTAAGCCAGTCTAACACTGATTCATAGTATTTTGGATTGTGAACATTTTTCAGTGTAAATTTTCTTCTCTGTTATAACCATATCTAATGTTTGATCCCATGGATCATTCGGTATTCTCATTACTTGCTGATTTTCATATCCTATTCCGATACATAAAGTTTTGCTTTGTTTGAGTTTTTTTAGATTTTTGTCATAAAACCCTTTTCCCATTCCAATTCTATTCATTTTCTCGTCAAATGCCACTAAAGGTATGATCATGATATCTATATCTTGTATTTTATGTGGATTAAATTCTTCTTTTTGCCAGTTTATAAAAATCATATTATGACCAATAACTTTTGGTATTAATATTATATGCTGTAGTTTGAGAAGAATATGCATTAAAGGAGTTGGATCTATCTCAGAGTCAATAGGTTGATAAGCAGCAATTATGCCATTATTGGGGATCAAAATATTGTGTAAAAAAATTTGCGATAGTTGTTGTGATGCTGAGATTTTATTGTTTTTATTTTTTCTCTTTAATCTACAAGATATCCTGAGTAAATTTTTTATATAATTCATTTAATTTGAGAATAAATAATATTTCTAATTCTCATCAGGAAGATTTGTTATGTTTTGAAGTCAAGGCTATATCCAATACTAAGTCAACATTTTTAACTGGAATTATAGATAGCTGATTCTTGATTGCATCAGGAATGTCTTGTAAATCTTTTTCATTTTCTTCGGGTATTATAACTTTTTTAATTCCTCCTCTATGAGCAGCAAGTAGTTTTTCTTTTAACCCTCCAATCGGTAAAACCATTCCTCTTAAAGTCACTTCTCCAGTCATTGCAACTTCTTTTGAAACAGGTATGTTGGTCATTAGAGATACAATTGCAGTAAACATACCCACGCCTGCAGAAGGTCCATCTTTTGGGACAGCGCCCTGAGGGACATGAATATGTATATTCCATTTTTTGTATTCTTCTGGTTCAATGCCAAAAGTTTTACATTTAGAATATAAACAATTATGAGCTGCTTGTATTGATTCTTTCATTACATCTCCTAGCTTACCTGTGCTGCTTATTTTCCCTTCTCCAGGAACTTTGACTGCTTCAATGGTCAACAATTCACCACCAACTTGGGTGTATGCCAATCCCGTTACAGCTCCTATAGAGTCTTCTTTCTCTGCCACGCCAAATTCATATTGTTTAGGTCCCAGGTATTCAGAAAGATTGTCAGGGCCAATAACTATATTTTTCTCATCAGAAGTGAATATTTTTTTTATTGCTTTTCTTATTAAAGTGGCAAGTTCTCTTTTTAAATTTCTCACACCACTTTCTTTTGTATAATTGCGTATAAGAGCATAAACTCCTTCTTGCGAAATGGACCATTCATTTTCATTGATACAATGATCCTTCATTATTGAAGGTAATATGTGAGATTTAGCTATGTTAAACTTTTCTTCTTCCGTATATCCATCCAAAAATATAATTTCCATCCTATCTAGCAATGGAGAGGGCAGGTTAGTGGAGTTTGCTGTGGCAACAAACATTATGTTTGAAAGGTTGTACTCTACTCCAAGGTAATGATCTACAAAATATTTGTTATGTTCAGAATCTAAAACCTCAAGCAAAGCTGAGTAAGGATCTCCTCTTATATCAGATATCATTTTATCTATTTCATCTAATAAAAACAAAGGGTTCGAAGTTTTAGCTTTTTTAAGGCACTGTATTATTTTTCCAGGCATCGAGCCTATATAGGTTCTTCTATGCCCACGAATCTCGGATTCATCTTTTACGCCACCAAGTGATATTCTCAGAAAATCTCTCCCAGTAGCTTGTGCTATTGACCCAGCCAAAGAAGTTTTCCCCACTCCAGGAGGTCCAACAAGACATAGTATTGGCCCTTTTATCTTTTTTGTTCTTTTGTGTACTGCAAGATATTCTAATATTCTTTCTTTGACTTTAGTCATTCCATGGTGATTTTTTTCTAATACTGAAGAAGCAAATTTTAAATCAGTTTTGAGTCGTGCCTTTTTTTCCCAGGGTATGCATAAAAGCCAATCTAAATAGTTTCTTATTACTGATGCTTCTGCTGACATTGGTGTCATCATTTTGAGTTTTTTGATTTCATTCAGAGCTTCGTCTCTGGCTTCTTTTGATAAAGGAGTTTTGTTGATTTTCTTTTCAAGTTCTGCTATTTCGCCAGAATCTTCAGATGATTCATTGTCACCTAATTCTTTTTGTATTGCTTTCAACTGTTCATTTAGATAATAAACTCTTTGAGTGTTTTCCATCTGTGATTTCACTCTTTGTCTTATTTTTTGTTCTGTATCAAGTACTCCTATTTCCTCTTTAAGTAATTCGTACACTTTTATTAGTCTTTTATGGACGTCAAAAGTCTCAAGAATCAATTGTTTGCTTTCAATTTTTACTTCTAAATGTGATGTTATTGCATCTGCGAGTCTTGAGGCTCCTTGATCTTGAAGCTTGAGTATTGTGGAATTTGCTTCAGGATTGATTTTTGTACTTAGTTTTATGCATTCTTGAAAATCTGCTATTAAAGATCTCTTTAAAGCCTCTATTTCTGTCTCATTTTGTGAATCGTAATCTATGTCGTCTATTGCTTCAACAATGGCGGAGATGAACTTTTCCCCTTTATGGAAATCCAAAGCTTGTGCTCTTGTTTCGACTTTTGTGAGCAACTTGGCAGTGTTATCAGGAAGTTTTATGATTTGCAACACTTCGGCTATTACTCCAACATCATAAAGCTGTTCGGGTGTTGGGTCGTCAACATAAGCGCTTTTCTGAGTTAAAAGCAAGATTTTATTATCTGATGCTACAGCGCTTTGTAAAGCTGATAAAGATTTCTCTCTACCAACCACTATTGGAGGGATATCTCCGGGATAAAAAACTGAATCTCTTATAGCTAATACAGGTATTGTTTTAGATTCAGTGAGATTTTTTTCTGCGCTGTCAACTTCTTCCATATCATCAATGGATATATTTTGGTCTGAAATATGGCCCTGACTTTCTTCTTCTTCTGATTGTGATAAAAAAAAAATACTACCTTTGTAAGTACTACATTGCATGTTTTGCGCTCCAAATGTTTAGAATTAGTATAATCGGGTTATGTTCTACATTCAATAGTCATTATGATCGATGAACATATAAAAGTGTTGAGTATCAGTCTATATAAATTATATTTAATTATAAAATAGCTTTACAGATGTTTGTAATCAATTTTCATATAACAAAGAAAATGATAAGTTTTTTTATATATTTGATTATGAATCATCAATTTTTTTGGGTATTCTTATTTCGATATATCGGTTTTTTATATCAACTTTAGGGAAAATATCTTGTGAAAAACTGAATGATTCTTCTTGATCAAATAAGTTCTTTATTGTCATTATGTCACCTGCACCATAATTTTCTATTTTCGTGATAATTCCATATTTTTTTTCCATGCTGAATACCTCCATGCCTATTAAGTCATATGAGTAAAAAGTATTTTGATCTGTGATTGGTTCTGCTTCTCTTAAAAATATATTCTTACCGACTATCTGTTTTGCATCATCTATCGAATCTATTGTTTGAACTTTTATCCATATGAAGTTTTTTTTTGAATCCAGAATATTGATAGTCAAAAGAGGAAAAGATTCTATATAGCAAACGGATAAGTCAGGTAGGTCATTTACTATTACTGTGGATTTCAATACACCTTTTAGTCCTTTAGTGGAAACGACTTTAGCTACTGGTTGTTCAAATACTTTCATTTGTATTTGTAAGATCATCTGGATCATCAGAGTCTTTTGGTTCAGAGTCGAGTTCGCTGATTTCTTCTTGTGTATCTGATTCTAGATCTAGATCTAATGAAGTGTCTAATTCATCGTTATAGAACATAGCATTTTGTTTGGAATATTCTTCTGTGTGAACTTGAATACTTTCGCTTTCATTTTGGTTTTGGTCTACTTCCTGTGTTTCTCCTGGTGATGTTATATTGAACGGGACATAACCAAACTCTGACCCACTTCCTTGACATCTATGTATCAGTCCTTTTACTAAAGACTTATTATTAAGCAAGCCCTCTCGCATTTCTTGAACAGAAGCTGTAGTAGATTTTTTGCAATTTTTGACTTTGGATTTCAATCCTGAACTTAGGTCATATGACCTCTGTATGCAAAGAACTGTGCGATAGAATATATTTTCGAGGTTATGTTTGAAGATTTCAGAATTTGGATGAAACATTGGCTCATATTCATCTGTTTGCTCTGTCATGTTTGTTGAGCAGTGTTGATATTTCTGATCATTTTTGATTTGATTGTTTTCAAAATTTTCTTCCATTTAGACCTCGTTAATCTGTATGTCGGGTTAAGCGATGTAAATCTTCTTCTGAATCATATATCTTAGAATCATTATCAGAATTAATTCCTGTCAAAGAAAAAGAAATCCCATATCCAACAAGACTAAGGAATTTTAGCAATCTTTCCAAGGAAAATCCAGCGCTTTTGCCATTTTTTATATGAGATATTTTAGGTTGATCTATCCCCAGCACTTTTGCTGCATGCTTCTGATTCCATCCTTTTTTTGCGATTATTTTGGCAATTTTGTTAATAACTATGGTTTTTACTTCTTTGATATCATCCACGGGTATAACATAGTTGTCATCTTTGACAATTATGGGGTCATTATTGACTCTAAAATCGTTCATAAGCCTCCGAAATATTATACTTACAAACAATATTTTCGTTGTTTGCAAGTATTAATCTATTGTTAATCATTATAATAAAACTAACATAGTTTGTAAATAATGTATATAGGTTTCTTTAACACTGCTGTATAAAATCAAAATATTGACTTTATAAATTGATAATTTTACATTTATTGTGAATTTTTTTACATATGTGTTTTTTTAAGGAAGTGATTTTCTTGATTGTTATTTCATTTAATATGATAATTTGTATTATATGCTTTTATAAATTAGTGACGTGAAGACTATTATTATTATATTTAATTAGTATTTTCGAAGCTTGAGTTTAGTGAAGAATTTTTCATTGCTAGGATTTTGTATGAGTTTTATTAATCTGTTTGTTGAGAGGAATAGAGGTTTGACCTTAAAATAAATACAAATTGGTTATTTATGTTCTGGTTGTGTGCATTTTATATAATTACATCATATATAGAATATAGAAAATTGTGTTTCATAAAATAATGCATTTCTATGTATAATAAATAAATTATATGTATAAATAAAAATTTTATTAAAGCTAGTAGTTTGATCTCTATTTATGCATAATTTTCTTGATTTCATTTTCTACTATTTCACGAACCATACCAGGCAAATTTTCTTCAATCCATTCTGATAGCTGAGGTTTTAGTAATTTTAGAATCCAATCTTCCATAGACACATCACAAAAAGTACTCTTTTTGTTCTTATTTTTTAACCGCGTCACAAGAGCTTGAACATCATCAATTGATTCAAGATTTCTAGCTTCTTGTTCAATTGAAAGATTTGAATGATCATTTGAAGTCTTTTGAGTTATTTTCTCTAAATGGGTTTCTGCATCGTCATCTGGTACTATTTCAGTAAGTTCTAGAACATCATCTGAAGATTGTCCTGACATTGCCTTCTTGATGCTTTCTATAGTTGAGTGTTTGTCATTCATAATGAAGGTTTATATCACATTATGTGTTTAATTAACAGTTAACCTAGGTGTTATAGTAGTCATATTATTCTAACAGTTTTCATTTTGTCTCTGAGCGGGATTTGTTTATTAACAGCGTTAATATCAATTCATCTATTCGATTTTTTATTACATAAATATTCTTTGTCCAACTTATGCTTTGAGCTATTTTGGTGCTTATAGTGTATGCTTCAATATGATTTATAATACTATAATGTTTTGTATAATAATTTTCTATTAATTTCTCGAATATTTGTGCTGTATATAATGAATAAAGTATTATACCGTTTATTTCTCCATTTATGATTTTATCTATTATTCCTGATGAGAGTTTTTTTATTGGATGCATTTCATAAGCAATAATTTGTTCTATATTAAACTGTGGTAATGCATTTATTATATCATAAGACACCCTGCTACCTGATATATATATTAATTTCTGATCGATTTCAATATTTCGTTCTATGTATCTCATTAATGCTTTTATGTTTCCATCGCAGGTATGAATTTTCTTGATTCCTAATTTTACTGCTAATTCTGTAGTGGCTTTACCTATACTTATTATCTCATTATTTTTTATTAAATGAATAGGAATAGATCTCAAGGTGTTTTTACTGGTGATTATAATTTTATGTTTTTTGATTTTTTCTGATGGAATTTGCCTAATTTTCCTTTCCAATAGTGGACTTATTGTTGCTTTTAAATCCTTATATCTTTGTATTGCAAAATACATGTTATAAGAATCTTCAATTGGTCTTGTTAATAATATGTTATATACACTCATAGTTTGACATGATAACCACATGTGATATGTTGTATAACATAATATTCTTTGACTCTATTCTTTTTATACTTGTCTTCATCTAGTGATTTATTTGTTTTTATTGATTCTGGGCAAATATTTGATGTTTGTGAGTCAATCATTACATCATCGTCCGGTTTTATTGCTGTTGACACCGAATTTTTTCGCATCAGATCTCAGTATTATCCAAAAATCTCTCTAGTTCAGATTTCCTGTCCATCTGGATGTTTTGTTTTTGACATGCTTTCTAATGAAATTTCTGACTTCAATCCTTTGATTGATGTTTTTTTATCAAAAGAGATTGTGAAAGTTTTTCATGATTGCAAACAAGATGTTTCTGCTATTTATCATGCTTTGGGGGTATATCCGAATCCAATAGCCGATACTCAAATAGCAATGATGTTTTGTAGGAATTATGAAAGCAAAGTCGGTTATTCTGTTTTAGTCAATGAAATGTTGGGAGTGCATTTGGAAAAATCTTATAAGAGAGCGGATTGGTCTAAGCGTCCTATGCCTATAAAACAATTACGTTATGCTGCTTTTGACGTACTTTATTTACATAAAATCTATGAAAAAATTAACCATTTGCTGAGAGAATGTGGCAGGTTAGAGTGGTTCAAAGAAGAGATGAATTATTATTCTTCTCCTTCTTATCCTATATGCTCTGTTTCGAATAATTTATTAGAAAATCTCAGAATAATCAGAGACCATGTTGCAAGAAGAGATAATACAAACAAATCTATTGTCTTGTCTGATGTCTCTATAATCAAGATATGCCAAAGAATGCCTAAGACATTTGATGAATTTTCTGCTCTTGTTGAACATAAATTGTCATATGATGATATTATGAGAATTATAGATACTGTTTCTTTATCCTCGAAGTCTGTTTCATTAGATTGTGATATGTCTGTAATATGGCTATTAAATACAATGGTAGAGTCGCGTTGTAGACAATTTGATATTTCAAAGCTTTTAGTAGCATCTAGAAGTGAAATAATTATGATGGTTCAAGGAATGAAAACTAGGTTATCTTATGGTTGGCGATATGTTTTTATCGGAAAGGAAGTGATTTCTTGTATAGAAAGTGAAGAATGTTTGTTGTCTTTTATAATGAAAAAAGGCTCAATATCTTCTTCAAAAGTTGTGTTGTGATTTTTTGTACATTTTGTAGCACTAGAGTATGTAGTTCAATAAATTGTTAAAATATCATGTTATGGAGTTAAAGCAATTTTCTAATGAGAGTGTCTTTTTTTTAGAATATATTCTGCGATATTAGAGATTTCCAAAACCAATTCTTCTCCTGTTTGCATGTTTCGTAATTTCACACAATCTTGTTGTGCTTCTTGAATGCCAAAAAGCGCTGTATAGGAGCATTTTGATGCTCTGCTCATTCTCTTGCGTATGTTTCCCTTGTGTTCCACTATTGTTTTCAGGTTGTCGTTTCTGAGTTTATTGGCTATTATAATAGATTTATTGATGAGAGAATTATCAATTGGTATTATGCAGACATCTATCAAGTGATTTTGTGTGTTTATTTGATCTTCTTCTAATAATTCGGTGATTCGTTCTGCTCCTCCTGCAAAACCACAGGCGCTCATTTTTGGTCCTCCATGGCTTTCGATTAAGTTATCATATCTACCTCCAGCTATTATTGTACCTTGAGCTCCCAGCTCATTTGTCTTAAATTCGAATATTGTATGTGAATAATAATCTAAGCCACGAACTAACTTGTTGTTTATTACGTAATCAATGCCTAGTTGATCTAAAGAGTCAAGAATTTGTACGAAATGTTTTTTTGAGTAATCATCATAATATTCTTTTATGTTTGGGCTGTTCATAGATATTTCTATATCAGCCGGATTTTTTGAATCTAAGATTCTTAATGGGTTTGAATGAATTTTTAGTATGCTTTCTTGTGATAGATTGTTTTTATGTTTTGAAAAATAAGATATAAGCGCATTTTTATATTCTTTGATCACATCAATGCTACCTAAGGAATTTATTTCTAGTCTTGCTTTTATTTTGAGAGACTGAAGAATTGAGTGAGCTAATAATATTAATTGTGCTTCTGTCACATGATCGTCAGATCCTATAACCTCGCAGTTAAATTGATGAAATTGTCTGTATCTTCCTTTTTGAGGTCTTTCGTGCCTAAATACTGGTCCATAAGAAAACAACTTAAGAGGCTTTGGTAGATTAAAAAGATCGGTTGTTACGAATGCTCTCGTGACTGCTGCAGTAAATTCTGGCCTAATTGTTAAACTCTTTCCGCCTTTGTCAATAAATGAGTACATTTCTTTTGTAACCACATCAGATGAATCACCAAGGGATTTTAGAAAAACATCTGAATGTTCAAGTAATGGGGTGTCTATGGGTGAGAACCCGTGAAGATATGATACGGAAGAGGATACATCATATACTTTTTTTAAGGAAAAGAAGTACGGACCATATATATCCCTCATTCCTTTTACACAGGCCATAAAAGCTTAAGAAATATATTATTCTTGTGTTTTCTTTGATTGTTCTGTTGCAGATTGTTTATTCTGCACGTCACCCATCATTGAAAGTGATCCATACCTTGAGCTAAAGCTAGACATAGTTTTTGAACCGCTTGAAGCCTGTTCAAGTCCTCCGGTCCATGCTGAATGATTTTTTAGAGGGTTTGGGCCTATGTTTAGCACGTATCCATCTTTGAAGGCCGAAGACTTTGTTTCGAAAGAAAGACCACAGTCCATTTTTATGGTTATGGTGTTAAGTTTTGGGTGTATTTTCTTCTTCATCTATCAAAATAAAAATTATTAGTCAATATGAGAAACTGTAGCTAATTTGTATTCTCAAGTCAATATAAAATTTTTTGTTTGATTTTGAGTTACAGTATTTTACCTTATTTTTTATTCTTGGGTTTTATTTTTTATAATATAATCAAATACTAATGTTGCTATTTTTGCAGCATTATAACCAAATTCACCATGTTCAATTACAACAGATATTGCATGTTTGGGATTTTCGTATGGTGCGTAACCTATGAAAATTGCGTGAGACTTTTCTTGATGATTATTATTGATTGATGTCAGCTGTGCTGTTCCAGTTTTTCCAGCAATGTTATAATCTTTTGGAGCGAATTTCCTTGCAGTTCCTATATTTGAATGTACCACTTTATACATACAGTTGCGTAAAGTATCCATATGCTCTGATTTTACAGTTAATTTATTAAAATTCTCGATATCATTGTTGTGAATGATTTTTGGTATTATTGCTGTACCTGTTGCAAATCTCGCTGACATTACTGCTAATTGCAGAGGGGTGCTTGTTAAATACCCCTGTCCTATAACACTATTAATTGTGTCGCCCAGTTTCCAAGTTTTTTTTATGTTATCATTTCTCCATTTTTTATTTGGAATTATTCCTAAGCTTTCTTCTTTTAGACCAGTTTCGAATTTTTGTCCTAATCCGAATTTGTATGCATTATGCATTAAATCGTCTATATGGATTTGCATTGCAAGATGAAAAAAATATATATTACATGATTGTGCTAAAGCTTGCTCAAGATCAACCCATCCATGGCCAGCTCGATTCATGCAATGGAATTTATGGTTTCCGATTGTTATATGTCCCAAACATTGTACTTCGGTGGATTTGTTAGTAATCTTCGTTTCTAAAGCTGTAAGTGCGGATATTAATTTGAAAGTGGAACTAGGATGAACTTGTGATTGTATGCTCCTATTTAACATGGGTAGATTTTTATCTTTTACAAGTTTTTCCCATTTTGCATTTGATAGACCTGATATAAATAAATTATTATCATACGAAGGAAAACTGTTAATTGATTTTATGTTACCTGTTTCTAGTTCCAAAACAACTACTGACGTGTTGTTGGTGCTAAGAAGAGAATGAACAAATTTTTGTAATTTTATATCGATTGATAAATTGATGTCATGTCCAGGAATAGGTGGAGTCTCTTTTATGATTCTCACTAATTGTTCTTTCGAATTGACTTCTTGTTGTATTATTCCAGGCCTACCGCAAAGCTTTTCTTCTAAGGCTTTTTCCATTCCACATTTTCCTATTTTTTTATTGTCTGGGCCTCCATATCCTGTATATCCTATTATATGTGCGCAAATCTCTCCGTAAGGATATATTCTTGTATGACTAACATCGATTCGAATTCCTTGTAGATCAATTATTTTAAATTCTATTTTTTCTATAGTGCTCCAATCCACATAGGTTGCTACAGTGAAATTTTTTACTCGCGAACGTAGATAGTTCTTTAACTTGGTTCTTTTTTCAGGTGTAAGTTCAATTATGGATTCAATATTTTTTAGGAAAGTATCCTTATCTTTCACTAATTCTGATGTGCAGATTATACTGTATGTCTTTTGATGAGTTGCTAGTGCATTGTTGTTGCTATCATACATGCTTGATCTAATTGGCTCTTTAAGTACCAGGCGAATTCTATTTGTATCTGAAAGTGTTTTATATTTTTGTCTGTCTAATATTTGTAGTTTGTATAATCCAGAGCTTATTACCATAAGAGACAATGTTTTTAGCGTGAATATGCTGAATATTCTTCTTGTCATGGTTCTATTTTTTATTTTTACAGATCTTACGCTCATTGACTACACACAATATGATAAATACATAAATAAGGAATATTGTTAATAGATATAAAACATATTTTAGCTATTGAATAGGATAGTGCGATTAATAATATTGTGAAAATATTTTTTTATCTAATCTAACACCCATTGTCATGTCTGTCATTTCTATATTTATTAAATTTTCATTATCTTCTATGCTGATTTTTTTGAGTGTAAAATCGTTTCTATCTAACGCTAAACCAATTTCTTTTTTTTTGCCTTCTGTTTTTATCAATATTTCTTTATTATTTGCGATGCAAATTCTATGTTGTTTTTTATCAAAAAAATCAAATTCAGTTGTAAAAAAATTATGTGATTGTTCTAGTTCTCTGTCATAATAATTTACTAAACCATTGTTAACTAAAATGGTTACGTGTGTCGGTTCATAATAATCTAATCTGATTTTATTGGGTTTCGAAAAATAAATATGACCAAAGCTTAGATTTTTATTGGAATCGACTTGTTTGAATGAAGATGAAAAAGAATTGATCTGATCGATATAATTGTAAGCATCCTGACATATGTTGCTTGTGCTTAATGTGATTTTAGGATTAGTTAATATAAAAAATAGTATCAGTATATTGAATGTTTTAATTGTCATATTATAATAACTCTTCTGTGATTCCATATAGATAATGATCGGAATTGTTTTTTATTGAGATTGTATTAACAACAATGTATCCCCTTGATAATGGCTCGGGTATTAACGGCTCGTTGAATTGCATTTGATATTCATTTTCCCCGGATCTACTTGCTGTGATTCTATAAACAGGTTTTTGTGACATAGGCAAACATACTACGCCTGATATATTATTGCTGTTGGGTATATTGACATTAACATGTAGATCCGATTTATTTCCCCTGTTTGTTACATATTTCATGATTCTTCTTAAAGTCCATACTGCTTTGGTGTTCTTTATTTTGCATTCAAATTTGGATTTATCATAGTGATCGCTAAAAGAAAACCACTGGCTTAACGCAACAGCGGGGATTGATTGAAAGTTAGCTTCTCTGGCTGCAGCAACAGTTCCAGAATAATAAATATCACAGCCATAGTTTATTCCACAATTTACTCCGGACACTACTATGTCTGGCTTGTTTTTTTTTAAAAATTCTAGTCCTACCATAACGCATTGAGCCGGTGAGCCATCAATGCTGAACTTTTTGTTTGAAATAGAAGTGAGTCTGAGTTTTTCTTTCGTAATCGAATGACTACACCTACTATACTCACTATCAGGAGCGAATACCCATATATCACTAACAAATGAAAATTCTCTTATGACCTGTTCCAATTCTTGTATTCCTACGGAATCAATTCCATCATCGTTAGTTATTAAAACTCTCATGAACTCATGCCTTTGTTTGATTGATTATAAACTATAAACTCATAAATTTAATTATTTTGTTTCATAAAATCTAAATTTTTACAGATTGCAAAGTGTTTTTAGTAAGCTAAAAAGATATTTTTTAATCTAAAAAAATCTGCATTGCAATTTCATTCGATTATAGACCATAAACTCATAAATTGAACTCTTTTTATTTTATATATCTATAATTGTTTATAGATTCCAATTGAGTTTGTTATATTCAGTAAGCGATGAAACAATATTCTTATAAATGTTTTGTTTTTTTTTGCTCATGATTTGTTATGTTCTTTTAAAGTTAAAGAATTACCATTCAATTTAATGTGGAAAATACTATAATAAAAGATTACTTAAAATAATTTAATCTGATGTTAGTACATTAACTGTGTTTACTGTAACTAATCAAGAAGTATTTTGTTTTATTTGATTTATAATCATGGGTTCATATTTATGGAAATAAGTTTCTTTCCTTATTTGTTGTTATTTGCATTCTTGTTTGGATATAAATAATTCTTGTATTTTAAATGATATTAATACATGCTGTTTGATTGAAAAACACATAAGAATTGTTTACAATATATAATATATTGTAGCATTTTTTGATTTTATGTCTAAAACACAACTCAATACTACTCAAGAAATCAAGTTCACACAAAAGATAAAAGTAAGTGATAGTGCATCTGAGCAAATACGTTCTAAGGGTGAAGTTTTATTAAGACTCTCAGTTTTGCCAGGTGGTTGTTCTGGTTTTCAGTATCAATTTTCTATTGTTCAATTGAAAGACTTGAACAATCTTTCTAAGAAAGATGAATGGGATGAATGGGATGATTTTTTGGTAAAAGATTCTAAAGGTAACTCTGTGATATTAATAGACAATAAATCTCTTCAATATGTTGCTGATTCAGTTGTGGATTATTTGTCTGATATACAAAAAACCGGATTTGTGGTTAATAATCCTTCAACTAAATCAGGATGTGGTTGCGGAAATAGTTTCTCATTATAGATTTATTGTGAAATATGTTTTGTTTTTTATTTTTCTTTTTTCATCTCCTGTATTTAGTGCTCCAATCAATATAGTCACGACTATTAAACCTTTATATTCTATAGTTGAAAATATGTTAATTGGTGTTGATGCTAATCATGATTTTTTGATTAAAGATTCTGACTCACATCATCACTATATGCTAAAGCCTTCCGATATTTCTAAATTAAGAAAAAGTGATTTGATTTTTTATGTTAGTCGTAAAGAAGATGCTTTTATGACTAGATTTAATAATTCTGTTGAATTGATAGATTATTTAACAACCCTTCCTCAAAGGAACAATGAAAATAATAATGACACACATGTATGGTTAAGCACTAAAAATGTGAGAAAAATGATAGATCTAATTTCTTCATTATTGTCTGAAAAAGATCCAGACAATCAAAATCAATACCTAGAAAATTCATATTATATGAAAAAAAAGCTAGATGAACTTGACACAGAAATCAATTTCATCCTCAGAGAAATTCAATATAAGGATTTCATATATCTAGTTGATCATGATTCTTACCGTTATTTCGAGGATCAATTTTCTATTAATAGTCCTCTTATTACTTCTCAAACTATGTCTAATTCTAGATTTCTAAGTGATTTTATTGCTACTAATATTTCATGTAGGATTGTGTCTTCAGATTTGCATATAAATCCTAACACTCGCCAAAAAACTTTAGTCGCTAAAACAGTTTTAGCAGATTCTGTAGGGTTTGGTATAGAGCCTAACAAAGAACTATATTTTTCTATGATGAAAAGAATAGCATATGCTTTTGTTGAATGTGTTGGCAAATGAAGATAGTAGAGCTTAGGCACATAATTAAAACCAAAAATTCTTTTCCTATATTGAAGAACATTAGTTTTTCAATTTATAAAAACGAAGTGTTGGGTATAGTTGGTCCTTCTGGCTCTGGTAAAACCACTTTGATACAAGTTGCTGGATTTATGAGTGAAATTGATTCTGGAGATTTGTTGTTTTGTGGTGATAAGCCGAATGCAGATGCTGTGCTCAATATACGTAAAGACAAAGTAGGATTTATATATCAGCAAGATAATTTAATAAAAGGTCTTAGCTGTATTGATAACGTTGCTATTCAGGAATTGATACGCAGTAATAGCAATAAAATGGCTTATAAGAACGCAGAATGGGCTTTGGATAGGGTTGGTTTATTAAGTTTAAAAGATAGGACAGTAAACTGTCTATCTGGTGGAGAGAGGCAAAAAGTTTCAATAGCTCGCGCAATTGTGAAATCCCCTTTATTGATTTGTGCAGATGAACCAACTGGTAGCTTAGATTCTGCTAGTGCTATCAATATATTTTATATTCTGAATCAAATTGCAGATGATGGAACTGCTGTTGTGATAGTAACTCATGATAATGAATTAAGCTTAAAGTATACGGATAGAAGTATACGCATAAAAGATGGTGAAATTCAATAAATTATATTTTAATTTGTGTTTTTAATGTTTTTTGTTTGTACTGCTTTTATCATATCTTTCATCACAAATGGTTTTCGCAAGAAAGTGTAATCGAAATTTGGGTTAAAGTTGGTGCTTTCTTTAGAATAGCCAGATATAAATATGACCTGAATTTTAGGCTTGATCTTAAGAATCTCATCTGCTGCTTCTAAACCAGATATTCCTGGCATCATTATATCTGTAATTAAAACATCTATTTCTAGATTTTTCTTTGCTATATTTAGTGCTTCGCAACCAGATTTAGCCTCTGTGACTATGTAGCCCTGTTTCATTAAAGTCTTTTTTGTTAGAGATCTTATGGACTGTTCATCTTCTACTAGTAAAATATTTTTTGTGTGATTAATTGTTGTATAATGTATTTTATTTATATCTTGTGTTTGGGTATTAATATGTTGTTCTTGAGAATATATTCTTGGAAACAATATATAAAATGTTGTTCCTAAACCTACTTTGCTATCTATGAAAATCCACCCCTTAGATTGTAAAATTATACCTTTGACAGTAGATAGACCCAATCCAGAACTGTTATGAGTTGAAAAAAATGGTTCGAATATATTTTTTAGAAGATTGTTTGGTATTCCCATTCCATTGTCTTGAGTTTTTAGTAAAATATATTCACCTTTGGGTATTTTGAATTTAAAATCGTTTTGATTTTTTATGGAAATGTTTTGTGTTGTAATAGATATCTTACCCTTGTCTTGTATGGCGTTTTTGGCATTCACTGCTAAGTTCATTATCACCTGTTCTACTTGTGTTTTGTCTACATTGACAAGCCATGGATCATGTTCGTAATTTATGGTTAATTCTATTTTATCTGAAGCTATCCTCTTAATAAAACCAAGAACTCCGTCTATTATATTGTTTAAATCTTGAGGTGATGGGTCTAATTTTTGTTTACTTGAAAAAGCCAAGATTTGTTGTACTAATCTAGAAGCTCTTTCTCCATTTTCTTTAATTTGCATTATACTATAAAAAGATTCTGTTCCAGGATTATTTGTTTCTATTAAGTTTTCACAGAAAGATAATATTACTGTTAGTATATTATTGAAATCATGTGCTATAACACCTGCTAATTTACCCAATGAATTGACTCTATCGAAATGATGCATACGTTCTTGTATTTCTTGTTTTGGAGTAATATCAACCAAATAACAAGATAGAATATTGTTTCTTTTTATTACAGTTATCTCCAGATCTAGTTGATCAAATGTTATATTTCTATTTATATTGTCATTGCTAAGTTCTTCTTGGCTTAAGATATCTCTTATGTTGACATTTTTCCCTATAATTTTTTCAAAAGATTGATTTTGTGCTAAATTTTTCCCCTTTAGATCAGAATAAACTATTGGTATAGGTGAGTTTAAAAATTCATTACTAACAAAATTTAATGGAGTGACAAGATTAATTGTATAATTTTTATTGATTTTTTTGAAGCCAATGGTTGTGGTGCGTACATCAATTTTAGACCCATCTAGAGAATTTATTTTGAACTTATTTATATTTTTACTATTGAGCTGTTCTGATGAATTTAAGTTTGTCATTGATAATAAAGCTTGATTAGCTTCAATGATTTGATTTTCATGATTTTTTATATAATACCCAATTTCATGTTTTTGTAATGCATTTTTATATACTTCTTCAATGGATTTACGTTGAGCAATAAGACTGAAATGATTTTTTGGCCTTGGTAGTGGTGATATAATAAAATCAATCTCTTCGTTAAATGGTAATTGCTTTGAAACGGAATAATTGATTGCCAATTTTAATTGTTCATGCTGTGATTTTGGTATTAAAGAATAAATATTTTTGGGTTTTGTTTTTATTAATTGTGTTATGCATTGATCTATGAATATTATTTGTCCACATTGATTGAATATAACAAAAAACTCGCAAAATGTTCGAGTGGTATTTGCAAACAGCATGTTTTGGAATTCAGTTCGTTTTAGAAGATTAGCATAAAAACATAATAAAAAAGTACTTATGGATAAAAGGCTTAAAAAGCCGAATATCAAGCATTCTTTTAAATCCATTATGATATAAGAAACCAATGATGTAGCAGATATGATAATCATTACTATTAATAATATAATAGATTTTTTAAAATGTCTTCTATTGACGAAATCAACGCGTAGAGAATTTGAACGATCTGAGTGTCTGTACATGGGAATCAAGAAACGACATTTGGAAAGAATGGTGGGTCTGGGAAGAATTGAACCTCCGACCTCACGCTTATCAGGCGTGCGCTCTAACCACTGAGCTACAGACCCATTCTCAGATTTTATTATTTTATGTATGGATAGTCAATCGTCATAGTTGGGACTATTTCTCATTTTAATTACATGCACTTCGAAAAGGTTGTTGTTTGTACGCTTTCTTGTGTGTTTCGTGAAAATATGAATAAAAATTATCTTTTGTGTCACAAAAAGTTTCTTTACCACTAAACTAAAAAGCGGTATTAACCACAACTTAACAAAACCCACGGTAGAGTCTGGTCCTATCTTAGGGTAGGGGAGTAATAATAATTGTTTGTTTATTTAAAATAAAAAGGAGAAATAATGTCGTCATTTTCTATAGATGGTAATACAAGACTATTAATGAATGTAAGTAACAGTATGGATGCAGCTGAAAGTGCTATTCAGAAACTATCTACTGGTGAGAATTTCGCTAATCCAGGAGATTGTGTTTCTGAGAGATCTGTTGCTAATTCATTGATTACTGTAGTATCTTCGCTAAATATAGCGCAAAAGAATGTCAATCAAGCATCAAATACTTTGGATTCTGCTTATTCATTGGTGCAAGGCTCTTATGATGCCGTTTCAAGGCAGAGAGAGTTATGTATGCAGGCATCTAGTGATACAATTGCAGACAAAGAAAGAGTGGCGTTAAACATTGAATTCCAAAGTTTAATACGTCAGGTGGAAGAAATTGGTAAATTTAAGTATAACGGTATATCCCTGTTAGATGGAACATTCGCAGGCAATGCATCAATGACAACAATGAAAGATGAGAAAATTTCTATTTATAAAGTTGATGAAGTAAATCAATTTACTTCATATGGATTGATAGGGGAAAATCCTATGTTGCAAGAACATAGCACCATATCTTCTACAGATGTTATGGGTAAAGACTATGCCTATGGAAGTATAAACCTTTCTGGCATTTCGGATGGTGGTGCTGGTAGTACTATTGAAGTTAATGGTAAAAAATTTACTGCAGTCTATAAATCATTGTCAAAAGAACTAGAAAGTGACCAATTTGAGCTTAGTATTAATGATGAAGAAACTGTGAAAAATTTTGTCAAGAAACTAAATCTATCTGATTTTTCTGATATCAATAGAGCTTCTTATAGAGCTTTTGGTGATCAAATGGAAATAAGATACAATCAAGATGGTTTCTATGGCAATGATTTCTTGGTTGACGTTAAGATAATTGATGGTGAGAAAAATGGTAAAATATCTTTACATGGTGGTTCTGATCGAAGGGATCATGCTAGATTGATAATAGAGTTTGATCCAAATACTAATTATTCAATTGGTGATCAAATAGAATTTAACTCTGAATCATTTATATTTACTCATAATGATGATGTTGTATTAGATAATCATGTTGCTGTGGGAAATTCTCTAGACGAAACTGTGAACAATCTTATTGATGCAATTCGAAAATCTAACTCTGATGCAAATGAGGCATTTTTTGAGTATGATGATCAAAACAAACAATTGATCATAACATCTCGTAATGCTGGAATGTCAGGGAATGAGTATAGTTTGAATGTTGGTGGGGGTAGTGCATTTTATACCTTTTCTAATTCTGGAATTAGCAAAGCTACAAATGAAAGTAATTTTGTGAATATAGCTAAAATTGCTGATGGCCGTTCTCTTAAGAATGGTGAGTCACCAATTGTTGGAACTTCTATCAGTGTAGATGAAGTAACTTTTGATAAATCTATGGTTGGTAGTTTTGGGACCTTAAGCGCTATATTCAAGCCTGGTGATATTACTAATGTCAAGAATGATTTTGAGGCTAACAAAGTTCAGTTTCAAATTAGTTTAAATGGGAATATATATCATACAAATGAAATAATATTATCTGGTGGTAATAAAACAGAAGACAACGCTGATGGTAAGGGATTTAATGGTCTTGGTAATAAAATCCCAGGGGGCACTGAATTAATTTTCCAAAAAGTTGGTGCTAATAAAACAGATGCAGGCTTTAAGATGCTAATCAAAAACGAAGGTATTGTTTTAGAAGCAACTGATAGTGCATCTAAAGTGCAGGAAGAACTTAATTATATTGTTAAAAAAGCAAGCGATAGTATACAAATTGCAAATGTAAGGCTTGGTATTACTGCTCCTAGCATTCAAGTTAATGATTTTGGATTAGATTCTATAGATAAATTCAGAGTTGCAGGTTTTCTGGGAGATTGTTCTACTTTGTCATCTTGCGGAGTAACTATCACTGATGAAATTGGTACAGTTAGCGCTAGAGGTACTTTGCAATTCGAAGGGAACGCATCTGTGAATGATCAAATATACATTCAAGGTAAAAGAATTATTTTTGGCCAAGATGTTTCTATAGGTAAAAATATAACTGAAACACGTGATAATTTACTATTGTACTTGAACAATTCTAAAGATGCTAGTATAGGTGCAGCTTTTTATGTTGCAGGTAATTCTAATAATATTATAGTTCAGCATAAAGAAAAAGGCTCTATCGGAAATGAATTCACACTGTCTGCAAAATTTGTTCATGGAGCCAATATTAAGCTTAATGGTAGTTATGCTAATGACGGTATCCTAAAGAATGTAACCCTTGGCGAAAAAGGAGACCATCTTAACAATTTAGGTGCCGCTTCTATGATATCTATTAATTTTGATCAAAGTAGTTCTTCTAATGCTGGAGCAAAAGTGTCAGCAAAATACCAAGGAGAATTATTGGGTGAAATAGTTCTTAGAAATGCTTATTCGGATACTGCCGGAATTGTTGAAGCTTTGGGTAAGAATATTAGTAATGGAAACTTTGTTCCTGGTACTATAGAATCCTTTGAGGAACTTACTAAGATACTAACTCTCAATGAAGATAGGAATGATCCCAATAAGATTATTGTATCTGCGGTAATTCCTGGTGTAGAAGGTAACGAGATAGAAATAGCTATAACTGGTTTTGTTGATGCAGAAGTTGTAGGTAATCATACTGAATCTAGAGATGGTATGTTTGTTTCTGCAGTGGGTGGTATCAACTCTTCTACAGCAAATGATATCAATGTTATTAAAGGTCAAAACATTGAACAAGAAGTTTTGCAATTTCCTACTGAGCTGAAAGGTAGAATAACCAACTTTAAGTCTTTCTTTGAAGAAGGACAGGTTTCAGCAAAAGCTGGCGATATTTTTGTTCCTAATTCAGTGAATTTCAGCGCTACTGTTAATGGGCAGGTTTATTCTGGAAATGTGATTCTTTCAGGTGGTGCTGTGGATGCAAACAATGATGCAAATGGAACTAACTATAATAAACTTGGCCATTTCATTGCTCCGTTTAATAGAATTGTTCTAACCACTGAATACAATGATCATGCAATAGTTTTGAGTGTTGGTGAATCTGGTATAGATTTATCTGGTTTAACAAAAGCTGATATAAATCATAATCTAGCCACAATAGCAGAAGATATTGAAAAAAGCGTTGCTAATCTTTTGATTAATCAAAGGCGTGCTATCGCAAGTTTTGATGAAAACAAAACTCAAGGAACTGTATTACATGGATTGAAAAAAGAGAATGTGAGCATACAAAGCCCATTTTTCGATTCAGATGGTTCTGTTGGTTATATAGAGCCATTTTCAGTAAATGCTAAAAACAATACAATTAGCGTTATTATAAATGGTAGTAAATATTTCCAAGTATTATCGGATAACGAGTCATCAGGTGGTCTTGGGGATTATTATGATTCTACTCATAAAGTAATAAAAGGTGGAATTGACACAACAATTCAATTAATAGCAAGAGATACATCGCACGACAGTCGTCAATTACTTGTTAATTTGCAAGGAGTAAACGATATTGATATTAGTACTGATGCTGGTGTTCAAGCATTAGAAGCTGCCCTTAATGCTGCATTTTGTGTTGAAGGTTCTACAGAAGGTCTTTCTTATCAAGTTGGTGCTTCTGCAGATGAAGTTGTTGTTTTAAAATTTAAAGGTGTTACTCCGGATGAAGTTTATAAAGATGATACTGGAAGATCTCGTTTGGATATCGAAATTAATACTAAGTTTGATGCTCAAGAATCTCTTAGGATAGTTGAAAATGCATTATTTTATTTGTCTGTTCAATTAGCGTCTATTGGTTCTTCTAGAGCTCAATTTACCAGTAAAGCAAATAGTTTGAGTAGAGTTATCGGCTCCATGGAAGATTCGGCACAGAATCTATTAAACATTGACATTTATGACGCATCTTCCAAACAAGCAAATGCATCTTTAAAGGCTCAAGCAGCTGTGTCAGCTATGGTTCATTCTAATAATTTGCGTAAAACAATTACTAATTCTATATTGAATAGTTGATAATAATCTGAAAGACTTTTATTAATTAAATTTATATATTTTGGGTCCTTAACTTTATAGTTTTGGGCCCAGATATTTTTTGTTTAATTTTCATTTGTGAATTTTATTTAATCTAAAAATAATTACAAATTTGTTTTTATGTTTTATAATTGTAATATGTCGATCAAAATTAGTATTTTTGGAGATGCTGATACTAGATACGCTGGTAGTGTTGTTAAAGCTATGGCAAGCGCAAAAAATGGATATAAAAACATAACTGCAGACGTTGAATCTTATGCTGTTGATCATGTTTCTAGATCTGATTTTTTTTCTAAAATCAATAGTTTGGTGTCTTCGACAATAGAACAAATTAATATACTTTCTTCTGATATTGTTGAAATAATAATACGTTCCCCCTTATCTGCTAGGAACTTTCGCCCTGGGCAGTTTTATAGATTACAAAATTATTGTTCGATTGATTCTTTTACTATCGAACCAATAGCTCTAACTGGAGCTTATGTGCGTGGAGATTGTATTTCTCTTATTGCATTAGAAGTTGGATGGTCAACTAAATGTATAAGAAAAATGAAAGTAGGTAGTCGAGTAGTACTGATGGGCCCTGTGGGAGATCCGACTTATATTCCGAGTTTTAAAAATGTTGTTTTAATAGGTGGAGGTTTGGGTAATGCTGTCTTATTTTCTATAGGGAAGGCCATGAGACAAAATGGATGTAATGTGATTTATTTTGCTGGATATAGAAAGCCTGTTGATATATTCAAAATTGAGCATATTGAAGAAGCATCAGATGTTGTTGTTTGGTCTTGCGAAGATGGTGATTTCAATCCTTCTAGGTCATGCGATTTTTTCGTCAAAGGCAACATTATTGATTCTATAAACAGTATGTCCAATAGCATCAAAAATGCTGATCATGTTTTAATGATAGGTTCTGATGGAATGATGTCTGCTGTTTCGTTTCATGTGCAGGAAAATTCAATGTTTTCGGATGATTGTGCTTTGGTCTGTGTTCTGAATTCCCCAATGCAATGTATGATGAATGGTATATGTGCACAATGTATACAGAAAATCAAAAAAAATGGTTGTGAGAGTTATATATATGCATGTAAAAATCAAGATCAAAACGCTAAGTATGTTGATTTTAAATTCCTAAAGGACCGGCTATCTCAAAATTATGTTCAAGAAAAAATATCTTTATTGTATAATGATTAGCTGTTTACATTTTTGAGTTCATCTTTATTTTCGCTAGTTTCCAGATTTTTTTTTAGATTAACATTGATCTGGATTGAAGAACTATTATGTATAACTGTGAAATTATTCTTTTCTATTATTTGGTGTAAATGTAATAATATGTCTTGTTTTGCTATGCAAAATTCTTTCCATGGTATGAAAAACAAAAACATTCGCACATTTATGTCACATACATTATCTGATACATTGGATAATGCAGCAAATATATCTTGTGACTTGTCTATATATTTGTTAAAACTTTTTATTCCTTTTTCTATCTCATTTGCAAGCATTATTAATTCTTGTGCTTCTTTTGATTTTACTCTGATTACTGTATCAATTCTACGATGAATCATTCTACTCTTATTGTATATTGGGTATGATCCAAATAAAGTGTTAGGAAAATAAACAGGGCATCGATCTAGAGTTCTAATATAGGTTACTCTCCATCCTATTTTAGTTACTATTCCCTGAATATCTTGTTCTTTTATATATATTTCATCACCTTCCTTAAATGGCTTGTCTATCATTATAGTAATTGTGTTGAAAAAATTGGCAAGAGTATCTTTAGCTGCCAAACTTGCAGCTAGTCCTCCTATCCCACCAAATGCAAGTATGCTATTCATGTTGAATCCGGCTATATCTCCTATTATAACCAGTGTTGCCAACAATGTTAAAACATGCAAAATTATAAATATAAAATTAAGATCAAGGGATATATTGAAGTCTTTTATTCTATATTTAAGCTGAATTATTATTTTATGTATAAGCCATGAAACTGAAGATGTGATAAGTATATTAGACAATATATCTATTATTTTGTTTATATAATTTAAGTTTATGTCTATATATGAAGAGCTCATAAATTCAAATGACTTTGAAAATATTATTGAAGATACAAACATTAACATTGGTCCATCTATTGATGGGATGATGATTTTGTGTATAAAAGAAGAATTTTTATTTGTCTTTCTAAGAGCAATAGATATTAGCTTATGCACTATAATTGGAGATATAATAGAAGCTAAGATTGCAAGTGATAATATTAAGTATTCCATGATATTTATAACAGTTATATATATTATTGTAATGTGTTATATTTTTTTGTAAAACAAAACAACAATGTGATTTATTGTATATAAACTGCATTTTCTATTTGATTGCGAGAATTTATTGTTTGAGCCAATCATTTATCAGTACTTCAGTGATTAATTGTTACATTAATATCGATTTTGGTTGTTTGGTTTATGAATGTGTTCTTCACATTTATGCTGTTAACACAAAAAGATATATAATTGCATTTACAATTCAATCAAATATCCTAGTGTATACGATGAATATTTATGAAATGATCATACAAATATGTTTTAATGAGAGAAAATAATTTTTTCTATCATATCGGTTAATAAAATGTAAAAAATGGTGGCTGGAGGGGGATTCGAACCCTCGACCTAGAGATTATGATTCTCCCGCTCTAACCAACTGAGCTATCCAGCCATAATGATACATTATACATAATACATTGAAAAAAAAAAGTGTGCTAATGTTTTATATTACGATTATGTGTTTTTTGGTATACAGTATATAAATATCTGCCTTCATATAGACCTTATACTATATTTCAATCAAGAATTTGTATTCTTGATTGAAATAAATAAGCTTTGTTTTAGTTATCCTATTTTCTCAAGAGAGGCGTTGAAGCCTTTCTTGAGTTTCACAGAGAATCGAGTATAATTTTATTAAGAGTTTTTGAGAACTGTGATGTATCATTTAACTCTTCTCCTTGATTTATACAAGCTTGAGCGAAAAGTAAATTTATTACATCTGCTCCATGATCTGTGTCTATTTTATCTGATAATTTCATTATTATTTGATGTTTCATGTTTATTTCTAAGATTTTAGATGTTTTTGTGGGAAGTTGATTTTGTTCGAACATGAATCTTTCCATTCTCATGTCCATTGCCCCTTCTTTTGCTGAAAGGCATACCGGGCTTTCACTCAGCTTTTTTGATTCTTGTACTCCACTTATTTTCTCTCCAAGTACTTTTTTTATGTATTCTAATATTGAATCTTTGGATTCTTTGGATACTGAGTTTTCTTGATTAGATTCTGTTTCTTCTTGTTCTTCCAAATCAATATCAGATCTAGTTATAGATTTAAACTTGACTTCTTTATATTCTGTGTTCACATTCACCCAAAAATCGTCAACAGAATCAATCATAATTAGCACATCAATGTTTCTACTTTCAAAACCTTCTAACTGAGGACTAGATTTTGCTGATTCCAGACTATTGGCAATGAGATAATAGATATACTTTTGACCTTCTTGCATGTTATCTATATATTCATCTATGCTGACGAGTTTATTTTGTTTGTATGAGAAAAATCTACATATTGAAAGAAGTTTCTCTCTTTTATTTGTTGGCATATATTCGCACAAACCTTCTTTAAGCACTGCACCAAAAATAGACCAAAATTTGTTATCATAATCAGACTTATCGTTTTCTAATTTTTTTGATAAACTATTTATTATCTTGTCCTCTAGCGAAGATGACACTTTAGACATAATGCTATTATGTTGTAATGTTTCTCTGCTTACATTCAATGGTAAATCTTTGCAATCTACTATTCCTCGTATGAAACGTAAGTATTGAGGAATTATCTTGACATTAGAATCAGTAATGAAAACTTTTTTTATGTGGAGACGAACAGAACATTTTCTATCCGGATGAAATAAATCAAAAGGTTTTATTGATGGTATATAAAGTAAATTGGTGTATTCTACCAAGCCTTCATTTTTGTTATGTAATATC
This sequence comes from Anaplasmataceae bacterium, assembly GCA_965216745.1. Lineage (GTDB taxonomy): Bacteria > Pseudomonadota > Alphaproteobacteria > Rickettsiales > Anaplasmataceae. Next base: position 630,991 of record OZ244191.1, read on the forward strand.
ATCCAAGGGGATCCACCAACATGGGCAATTCCTTGAAAGAATTTATCATGTTCTTCTGAAGTTATTTGATGTTTTGGTTTTTCCCATATAGGTGATCCTGCATTGAGTTGTTCCGATTCTCCCTTTTCGTCAATATGTTCTATAGGAAAAGGAACATAATTAGAGTATGTTGATACTAGATGTTCTAATTTGAACTTATCGGTATAATCTTTACTTTCTTCTTTTAGATGTAAGATTATAGAAGTTCCTCTAATGGTTCTGGCCTCTGGTTTTCCAGTTACTTCCTTGATGGAAAATGTTCCAATACCATTTGATTCCCACATATATTGAGAAGAAGTATCTTTACAGGATATAACCTGAACTTTTTTTGAGACCATGAAGACAGAATAGAACCCCACACCGAACTGTCCGATCAAGCTTAAATCTTTTTTATCGTTGATGGATTCCAAGAAATTCTGGGTACCAGACCTTGCAACTGTTCCAAGATTTTTGATTAGCTCTTCTTTAGTCATTCCTATTCCATTATCAGATATGGTAAGCAATAGTTGTTCTTTATTGGGAGTAATTGTAATTTTAAGATTATCTGCATTTGTGATTGTTGAATCAGATATGCTTTGATATCTTAGTTTGTCTAGAGCGTCACAAGAGTTAGATATTAACTCTCGGAGAAAGACTTCTGCTTCTGAATATAGAGAGTCTATGACTATTTTCAATATACGGTCAGATTCAGTGTTAAAGTTATAAATTTGCTGTTCTTCTGGAGTTTCTTGAGAAACGCCTTTTTTGATTTCATCAATGGTTTCAGACATAAGTGACCTACCTCATACAATATTATATATAAGCATATGTGACTAAAAAAATATTTTTCAAGTCCTTGATTGGAATTATATCACAATGAAATGTGATCCTACTGTTTTTTAATCATCTTCTGTTTCCCAACTTATAGATTTTTTGTTTTTTACACCCATTTCTTTCAGCTTTTCTGCGTTTTTCAAGACGCTATCTTTCCCATACAAGGCTTTTTTTGCATCTGTGAATTTGTTTAGTGCTGATGACAATGAAGACTCCAGCTTATCCATGTAAGTGATAAAGTTTGCTATCTTGTCATAGATTTTTCCTCCTTTTTCAGCTATTTCTTCCGCATGTAATTCTTGATTTTTCACTCTCCACATTAATTTGATTACGCTGAGAATTGCCAATATGCTACTAGGGCAGGTGATAATTATTCCATTGTCCCAAGCAAAGCGATACATATCAGAGTCTTGCTGCATTACTATGCTAAATGCGTTGTCAATTGGCATAAACATTATTATAAAATCAAGAGAATTTATTTGATTTATTGAAAGATATTCTTTACTTGCAAGATTTTTTATGCTTGTTTTTATTGATTTTGCTAAGCTGTTTGCATGTTTTTTTCTATCTTCTTCTGAATTTGCATTAATATAATCTTCGTAGCTTTTGAATGTGGTTTTTACGTCTATAACAAGCTGTTTGTTTTCAGGTAATTTTATTATATAGTCCGGTCTTGACTCTTGCCCAACTTGTGAAACGTAATCTATGCCTTTTTTTAACCCGGATAATTCAAGAATTCTTTGTAATATGGTTTCTCCCCAATTTCCAATAATTTTATTATTTCCTTTTAATGCATTACTTAGTTCCTTGTTGCTTTGTTCTAATGCTTTTACTTCGTTTTTTAAATTAAAAGAATCTTTTGCAGAGTTTGTTACTAATTTCTGGAAATTATGTATCTGATCCTTTAGAGGGTTGAGTGCGGAAAATATGTCTTTTTGAGCCATTTTAGTGAATTCGTTTGTTTTTGAATGTATTATTTTGTTTGCAATATTTTCGCAAGATGTATGAATTGTTTTTTCTCGTTCTATTAGAGATTTTTTCTCGGCTTCTAGTTCTGTGACTTTCATGTGTAATTGGATGTTTTGCTGTTTCAAATCTTGGTTTATATATTTTTCTTCTTTCAAAATATTGTTTTCCAAGTCATAAATTGCAATTTGTTTGTTTTTTTCAATAATCTCTTGACTAGATTGATGAGCTTGAATATTGAGTTCATTTATTTTATTTTGTTTTTCCTGATTTTGTTTTTTTAAGTTTCGAATCTTTATAATGCTAAAAAACGCAGTATTGATTATTGCTATAAATGTCAACCAGTATACTTCTATCATTGATGTTGTGAAAAAATATGTTATTTAGATACTTTACCTAAAAAATAATACTATATAAAGTTTATGATTTTTCGTTATGTTTTTATTTGTGTTATGAAATAGTTTTTTGATGTATGATTGCCAATGTGGTGACTTGTTTTTGGTGTTGTTATGAATAAAATAGTAGATTCTCATTGTCATATAAATTTATTTCCGCAACAAGATATAAAAGATGTTGTTAATAGGGCTTTAAAGTCTGGTGTGGAAATAATGCAGACAGTTTGCACCAATATGGAAGAATTAGCTTCATTGATAGATTTGTCTAAACTTTATGGTTCAGTATATACCTCTGTTGGTGTTCATCCAAATGAGGCAAACAATGCATTGTCAATAAATGATATTGTTTTACCTTGTGAGAAGCATCAGAAGATAATTGGAATAGGTGAAACTGGTTTGGATTATTATAAAAAGATAATTGATCCTGAGATACAAAAGAAAAGTTTTATTACTCATATACAAGCTTCTAGGTTGACTGGTCTCCCTGTGATAATACACAGTAGAGACGCAGATAATGATATGATTGAAATTTTACAAGAAGAACAAAGCAAAGGTGAGTTTAAAGCACTTTTACATAGTTTCGCTTCTTCTTATGAATTATATAAAGTTGCTATAGATCTGGGTTTATATATATCGTTTTCTGGTATTGTGACATTTGATAATGCTAAGGTTGTGCAAAAAGTTGCTTCTGAAGTTTCTCGTGACAGAATTTTGTTCGAAACTGATGCACCTTATCTTGCCCCGGTCCCACACAGGGGTTTGAAGAATGAGCCTTCCTTTGTTGTACATACTATAGATTTTGTGGCTAATCTTCGATCCGATCCAAGTATTCATATTGCTGCATATGAGAATTTTTTGAGATTGTTTTCTAGGGTCAATGTATATTAAAAATATTGTACGAAATGATAACTTTTAATGTAATAACAGCTTTTCCTGAAGTTTTTCCGGGGACTTTGGGTGTTTCTGTAATGGGCAGGGCTATAAACAAAGGTATATTAAATATTAATGTAGTTCCTCTAAGAGATTTTGCATGTGATGTTAGAATGGATGACACTCCTTATGGCGGAGGACCTGGAATGGTAATAAGGGCTGATGTTTTGGGCCATGCTTTGGATTATGTTTTAAATTCTCATATTGACACTAAAAAGATTCTCATGAGTCCTTCAGGAAAGTTGTTTGACAACAAAATGGCACTTGACTTATCTAAGCATTGCGATATAACATTGGTGTGTGGAAGATTCGAAGGAATTGATGCCAGGGTTTTAGATTTTTACTCGTTTGATGAAATCAGTATAGGTAATTATATTTTATCTGGTGGTGAAGTTGCTGCTATGTCTCTGATTGAGGCTTGTTCCAGGTTTGTACCTGGTGTCTTAGGCAACCCTCAGAGCTTGTTTCAAGAGACTTTTTCTCTTGAGGGTTATGTTGAACATCCTCATTATACTAGACCTAGAGTTTGGAAAGGAATCGGTGTTGATCCTGTTCTGCTTTCGGGGCATCACTTTAATATAGAGTCTTGGCGTTCTTCTAAGTATTTGAAAAAATAAGGGTTATTTGTATGAGATTTGGTAATATTCTAGAAAAGTTCAATGACAAACAAATGGAGAAGTATCCTATTGACAAATTTCCTTCTTTTCGTGCAGGTGATACGATTTCTGTTTCTTTTTCTTCTGAATCTGGAAAGCAGAGAATTCGTCCATTTTCTGGTCTATGTATTGCTAGATTCAACAAGGGTTTGCATAGCTCGTTTTTGGTCAGGAGTTCTGTTGCAATTGGTATGGCTGTTGAAAAGAGGTTTCGTTTATACTCACCCCATTTGGTAAAAATAGAAGTTTTGAAGCGTGGTAAAGTAAGAAGAGCTAAGCTTTATTATATAAGAAATCTTTTTGGAAAAGCTGCAAGAATAAAAGAGCGTAGGCAATTTGTCAATCAAAAATAAGAACATATTTTTTCTTAGAATACCATTAAGGCTTTCGATATTTTTTTTCTTTATATTGCTCCTTTCTGGCATCCTTTCTTTTTTTTGGTCTTTTCATATTTTTGAACAGGACTTTGTTCAAGAAAGGTTCCATTCTACTTCTTTTTATTTTAAAAAAGCTTTCCTGCATAGTGTATGGAGCAAATATTCGGTTGCTTTTGAATCTATATCTTCAAAAGCTTTAGATTTGAGCAGTGTGAGTTATTTTCCACTTTTTGTTGCTGACACAAAAGTATTGTTAGATTCCTACGTGCACCAGTTTGTTTTATATAATGAGGATGGTGTAGTTTTTTCTGAAATAATACATCGGCCAAAAGGTAATTTTCTATTTGTTGATGATATGCACTTAGTGGATGATTTTTACATAAAAATCACTTACACAACGGATCATCTTAGAGCTTCCATCTTAAACAATTTATTTGCTTTAGGCTCTGTGCTAGCTTTGGTGATTGGTTTGTCTGCTTTTGTTTTATTGTACATAAGGAACATTTATCAAAAATCCATATTAATTCAATGTGAAATCAATGCTAAATTAAAAACTGCAAAAGAATCTGCTGAACAAGAAAATCTTGGAAAATCCAACTTTATTGCTAATGTTACTCACGAACTTAGAACTCCTTTAAATTCAATAATAGGTTTTTCAAAAATGATACAAGATGATGCTAACCTAAAAAAACATCATACCATAGAATATGCAAAAGAGATATATGATTCTGGAAGTCATTTACTTAGTCTAATAAATGATATTCTAGATTTTTCTAAGTATGAAGCAAATAAATTGAAAGTGGAATCTGAGGATTTTGATCTTGTTCGGGTTTTAGATTCTTGCATAGCAATGATGTCTCCTAAAGCAAAAGAGTGTAGTATCAATCTAATCAGAAAGATTAATCATAAGATGGTAGTTATGAGAGCTGACCAAAAACGTACTAAGCAAGTTTTGATTAATTTGCTATCTAACGCTATAAAGTTTACTCAAAGTGGTGGTTTTGTTGAGCTTTCTTGTGATTTTTCACATGAATATATTTTTATAAAAGTTTCAGATAATGGTATAGGAATAGATAACAATGATTTACCCAGAGTAATGTCATCATTTGGACAAGCAAGTTGCGCTCATCATGAAGGTACTGGTCTTGGTCTTCCTTTGAGTCAAAAACTTGTTGAATTGATGGGTGGTGAATTTATTTTAGAAACTACTAAAAACGATGGAACTACTATTACATTGAAATTTATAAATAATTACGATGGTATAGTAGATTGATTTTGTTGTATATTTTTCTTCAATGGTGTAATTCTTATTGACTTTTGTCTTATTCCCTATTATAATCGAATGGAGCGTTTTTTGTATTATGCGCAACCATATATGCGCTCTTAGCTCAGCTGGATAGAGCAACAGCCTTCTAAGCTGTGGGTCGGAAGTTCGAATCTTCCAGGGCGTACTTTTCTTTTTTATGTTTTTTTATTAATCCGCTGCTAGACATCATTATGCATCCTATCCATATCATAGAGATTCCTGGTTTATATTGCAACCTAACTGCTATACCTAAGTTTTCATCTATATTTCCTATCATAAGATATAAATCATAAAACAGCGAGTGACTTATTCCAGCTTCTGGAGTAATTGTCTGTGTATTCGTATAAAATCTGCTTTCAGCATTTATTTGTTTGCTTCCGTTAAATGAAGCTATAACTGCGTGATGATTATCTCTTTCAATCACTTGAACTTTTTCTAGTGTCAAAGTGTGACTTCCTACATTTATTGTATCATTTATATTCATGTATTTTTCTGATGCAATCTCCCAGCCTGTGGATATTGTGATTCCAATTACAAGTATTGCTATTCCAGAATGTGCCAATCTCATTGGTGATATAAAATCCTTTCTAATATTCATACATAATAAAAACAATGAACTTGCTAATGAAAATACTATTATTACATCTTTGTGATAAAATAAAATAGTTGAGATTGAAAGGGTTGTTATTAGAATTATAATGCTTTTTCTATATTCTTCTATCCCAGCAATCAATAGAAGAGGAATTGCTATTCTGTTAAAAACTAAGTCATAGTAGGGTGCTCCTATTGATACCTTTGTTTGGTATATAATGTCTAAAATTATTGGATATGTGATTCCTGTTAAGATTATAGCGTATAATGTTATTAGCACTGCATTATTTAACAGTATTAATCCTGGTTGAGAAAACAGGGAGAATGATATTGGCGAGCTGTTGATTGTTTTGTATCTATGAAAAAAAAGAAATATTGAACTTGTAGATACTATTCCAATAATTATTAAGATAAAAATATATCTGTTTTCATCTATTGCAAAAGAATGTACGGATATTAACAAACCAGATCTAATAAAAAAAGTGCCTAATAAAATAGATATAAATATTATTATGCATAAAAATATGCTCCAGCTTTTTAATACATTATGTTTTGTGTTTAAGCTTATTGAATGTAGCAGTGCAATAGTCAGAATCCAAGGAAGTAGGGATAAATTCTCTACTGGGTCCCAAAACCAAAACCCTCCCCAACCAAGCTCTCTGTATGCCCACCAGGAGCCAAGCATTATACCTAAAGTTAGAATTGACCATGACTTTATTGCCCAACTTCTTATATGTGTGATTAACTCTGTATCAATTTTACCTGAAGTTAAACCAGATATTGCCAAAGCAAACAGCACAGTTGCACAACTATAACCCATATATAGAATAGGTGGATGAATAGTTACTGCTATGTCTTGTAATAATGGATTTAATCCAATTCCCATTGAAGGCTCTATTATACTTTTAGCAAAAGGATTTGAAGTTAATATTATGTATATTAAAAATACTGAACAAATTGCGGAATGAGTTATTATTGCAGTTTTTTTTTGTGATTCATTTTTTAGAGAAGATTTTGATAAAATTACTGTGCAAATAGATATAAGCCAGCACCAAAATAACATAGACCCTTCGTGATTAGACCAAATTGCTGATATTTTATATATTAATGGATCATTAGATGCAGAGTTTAAAAATACAAGGCTAAATGAGAAATTACTAGAAATGAAATTATATAGCAATGAAATCAAAGAGAGTGTGATGATAAAAAAAGTTGTTAATGGAAGTGCTAATGATGAAGATAAGATTGCAAGCAATAATAATATGTTTTGATAAATAAAAATAATATATCTCCTGAATTATCTATAATTTACAACAATAAAAATCAAATAACAAAATTGTATTTTTTGATTCCGAAGATGATGTCTAGAACAAATCAATATTGGAATAGTTTGTTATAATATTTGTCAATTCAATTGTATTTATGTATGATATGTATTTCCTATGATTCTAGGTGTATACGATGTATGAAATGTTAGCTAATGATATAAGGCCTGGCGACGTATTGGATTATATGGGTCAGTTATGGAAAGTTTTAAAAGCCCAACACACTAAGCCTGGAAAAGGTGGTGCATATATGCAGGTTGAAATGAAGTCTTTGCGTGATTCTATCAAAAAAAATGAGCGTATTATATCATCTAAGAAAGTTGTTAAGGCAGTAATTTTAGAAAAGGAATGTCTATATCTTTATTCTGATGCTGATACAATATCATTAATGTATAATGACACTCATGAACAGTTTTCTATACCAAACAAAATATTATTAGGTGATCCTAGGTACTTGAGCGAGGGAATGGTATTGTCAGCCTCTGAATATAACTCTGAGATAATAAGCCTATCTCTTCCTAAGCTTGTGTCTATTGATGTTTCTGAAACTGAATCAGTAATAAAAGGTCAGACGGCTTCTTCATCTTATAAACCTGCTATTTTATCAAACGGTGTAAAAGTCTCTGTTCCTCCATTTGTTAATTCTGGAGATGTGATTGTTGTAAACACAGAAGATAATTCTTATAGCTCTAGACAAAAAAATTAATGTCTTTATCAGCAGATGCTAAATATATTTTAGATATTGCATCTAAATCTTCTGAAGTATTACACCGTTCTTTTAATGATTTGGCTTTGATGCAATCTTCACCTTCCTTGTTAGTTAAATCTTTTATGGAAGTGAAAAGCAAATCTTTGAAATTTATAATGAACAATTTATCTAAAAGATTCGAATCAAGCGATTGTATATGTATGTTGGTTGATAACGAAAATAATTTTCTTCGTGCTATTCCATTCTTTTCTACAATTATATCTGTTTATAGAGAAAACTCTCCATTTGTAACAGTTGTTGCTCTTCCGGCATTGAAAGAAGTTATATGGTCTCAAAAAGGTATTGGCACTTATATGGAGGATATGAATGGAAATATGATTAGAGCTTCAGTTAGCCCTGTGACCAATAAAAACAAGATGTCTATAGATTCTAATGTGGGTATTGATAATTTAAAGTCAAGCAACTTTGGTTCAGTGGGACTATCTGTGGCATATGTTTCTTTGGGCAGATTAGATGCTTTTATTTGTAGGTCTGCAATGATTCGTGATGACTATATTTCTGCTTTGAGTATGATGGTATTGGAAGCTCGGGGCAAATTCAAGTCGTATAAGACTTTTTTTGCTGCTACAAACGGTTTTTTAGAGGTTAAGTTATAATTTATAATTTATAAAATTTCTTCAAGTTATACAATAGTTTTGAATTATCTATAATATGATCTGTTTTAGATCATATTGTTTGATTTTTCTATATTATAAATATAATTTCGTCTGATCCAAAAACTTCATCATATGATTTTCATTATCTACAAACGTAAAAATTTACTTGCCTTGTAATATCATTTTGTAAATCTCCATTTTGTCTAATCTTCTCAAAAGAATTAATTCCTCTGTTTATGTAATTAAACATGATAATTTGTTTCTGGTTTGAGATAAGACTTTATGATTTGATTCTTGAATTATTGACAATAACAATAATAAGAATTCTATATGAGTTTTATGATTGCTTCACATAATGCATTTGGATGTGATAAAAATGGTGAATGATCGGATTCAAGACTTACAACATCAGTTATATCAGATCTCATTCTTCTCTGATCTTCTATCAAAATAGCTTGATCTTTTGTACACTCTATGTAGGATTTTTTTACTGATCCAAAGCATTCATTGGATAATGAAACTTTGTCCCCAAAAGGAAAAAGTGGTTGATCTTGTAATTTCATTTTAGCGTATTCAAATTGTTCTTCTGTACAATCTCCATAGAAAATTTCCTTAAGCCTATTTGAATGAGACATGATAATCCTATATTGGTTTAGATCTATAATACATTCATTTCTAATATTTGAAATTGCAAATTTTTGCTCTTCTTCGGATAGAGACCCTTGAAAGTTTGGAACAAATGCGCACAAGTATATCAACCTATCAATATATTTGGGAATTTTTTCTGCTACTTGGCTTATTACCACTCCAGCCATACTATGTCCTACAAGAATGAATTGTTTTTTTTGTTTTTCAATTATTGAGATTAAATGATTGGTATAGTCCTGGAGTTTTATATTATGAAAAGGTGGTTTATCATTTGTAGAATGTCCTGGAAGATCAATTGCTTCAACAGCAAAGTTTCTTTGTTTTAATTGTTTAACTATTATGTCCCAGCACCAACTTGCGTGCCATGCACCGTGTATTAATAATATGTTTTTCATCTTAAATGCAAAAAAATTTAACCCTTCAAATTTTACTATTAATAATATTGATTGCAAGTATTTTTGTAATTTTATTATTATACGACTGATACTTCATGTGGTAAAATCATTTTCTCTAATACATTGATGTTTCTTAAAGAATTTTTTTCTTTTATTACTTTCAAAGCTTGTTTTCTCGCAAAGATCAATAAGTCTTTATCAATATTGATTCGTGCGAACTTAAATTGATTCCATCCAGATTGCCTTATGCCTGTTATATCTCCGCTCCCTCTTATTTTAAGATCTTGTTCTGCGATGTAAAATCCGTCCTCTGAATCTTTGATGACTTTGAGCCTATTTGGGCAATTTGATCCTGAATAGATTAATATACAAAAAGAAGAAATTTCACCTCTTCCTACTCTACCTCTGAGCTGATGAAGTTGTGCCAATCCAAATCTTTCAGAATTTTCGATTATCATTATATGAGCATCTGGAATATCTATTCCTACTTCTATTACAGTAGTTGACACTAATAATCCTTTATTATTATTTCTAAAAGTGTTGATTACGTTGTCTTTTTGGTCTTCAGTCATTCTACCGTGTACTATATAAATGGGATAGTTGTGATCATTTGAATGATTGTGTAATATATAATTATATCTACTTTCTACTGCTGATATTTTTAAATAGTCAGATTCTTCTATTGCTGGACAAATCCAATATGCTTTGGATTTGTTTTTTATTATTCTTGATATTATTGCGTCTATGTTTTTATCGGAGATTATACTAGTTGTTATATTTTTTCTATTTAAAGGCTTGTCTGGTATTATTGATATATCCATATCACCATACGAGGTGAGCGCCAAGCTTCTCGGTATTGGTGTTGCGCTCATTAATAGTATATCTGCTTCTAAGCCTTTTTGTGAAAGTTGATATCTCTGTTTTACTCCAAATCTATGTTGTTCATCTATAACTATAAGACCCAAATTATTGAATTGGATTTTTTCTTGAAAAAGAGCATGTGTTCCTATAATGATTTTTGTGTCACCGTTTGCGATTGACTCTATTGTTGTTTTTTTTTTGTTGTTTCTAGAAAGTATGTTTGCTTTCAGATCTGTTTGGCTGGATATCCATTCGTAATGCTGTTTTGCAAGCATCTCAGTGGGTGCCATCAATGCAGCTTGAAATCCGCATTCTACAGCATTTAGCATTGCGAGTAGAGCCACTATTGTTTTTCCACTGCCCACATCACCTTGCAGAAGCCTGTACATAATCTTATTTTCAGCTTGATCTTTGTATATTTCTTGTAATGCGCTACATTGTCCTTGTGTGAGCTTGAAAGGAAGTTTTTGTAGAGTTTTTTTTGACAACTCATTGTTGCTTGATATTGATTTTCCTTGCTTTTGGTTATTACGTAATTTCAATAACTTGATTTGGTTTATCAATAGCTCATCATATGCTAGTCTTCTGCGAGCATTTTCAAAGCTTTCATTGTTCTCAGGTTGATGAATTGCTATTAGACTATTCTTCCAACTCTTCCAATTGTTTTCAATCAACGCTTCGTCGGGCACCCATTCTTTGAAATCCGTGAGCAGTTTTAATGCTTGATTCATTATCTTAATAATTAGCTTATTGTTCACACCTTTTGTCAATGGATATATAGGTATAAATTCTTTTAGCTGAGTATCGAATTTTTGTTCTTTTGAAACATATTCTGGATGTGTGATTGTAGCAAATTTGCTTATTTGTCCGCTTATAACAACTTTGGAATTGTATTGAAATGTTTGTTTTATATATGGAATAGAGTATCTAAAGAAATTTATAATAAATTCTTCATCAGTAGATGATTTGATTGATATTCGACATGGTCGTGATTTTTGAGCAGGAATTTGACAAGAAGATACTTTTCCTTTGATTATGACTATATCCCCTTCTTTGCAAGATAGCGGGCTATTTACTAGTTTTCGCATTTGTATCTGTATTGGCATATGAAAGATCAAATCTATAACTCTGTTTCCACCACAGAGATTTATTATTGACTTTCTTATTGTAGGTCCAACGCCTTGTAAATTTGATATATCTAGTAATGTTGGCAGCATATTTTTTAACATATTGTGTTTGTATGATTTTATGTCGAGTTTTAATTTCATTCAATAACAATCAAATTTTCATTTCATGTATGTGTAGAATTTAACAAATATATTTATTTTATTGATATAGATTTGGTGCTGAATAAATATATTGTAATATATAGATAATAAGTCATTCTTTTTCATAAAAAAATGCTTAACATTGTTTGACAAGACTACATCCTATAATTAGGATGTAGTAATTGTTTGTGGTTGTGGCATGCGTGTAGCTTTACTTTTATTTGTTTTGATTTTAGTTGGTAGTTTCCCTTTTTTGAGCGAATGGATATCTGGACGTCAAGCAACTCATGATGATAGTAATTTAGAAAATATAATTTCTAATTATATAAACAACCATCCTGAACAGATTATTGAGTCTGTTAAAAATTATCATCAAAAAGAAATTGAACAAAACATGACAGAATATTATAAAGAATCTGTAAAGGTTAATGCGGAATCTTTAAGGGATTTGTCACATCCCAATGTTGGGGAAAATGATATTAATTTGATTGTTGAATTTTTCAATTATGAATGTGGTTATTGTAAAAAATCTTTCCAAGTGACTTCCAAACTTGTAGAAGAATTTTCAGACAATAATTTGAGATATATATTTAGGCCATTATCAAATCCCAACTCCCCAGGTTCAATAATTGCTTCTAAGAGCGTTATGTCTGTTTTTATACTTGAGCCATCTAAATTTTTTGAGTTTCATGAATATCTTATGCATTTGGATTCTTATGATGAGAACACAATAAATTCAAAAGTTGCCGATATGGGAATTGAAATTGAAGATTTTATATCTATTCGCGATGGTCATAAGGTTGAAGCTATGTTGAACGAAACTATGAATTTGATGATAAATTTAGGTCTGTCGGGTACTCCTTCTTTTGTTGTAAATGATAAGGTTATAGTGGGGCTTCAATCTTACGATAAATTTACTGATATGTTTGAGTAAATTAATGCTGAAAAATTTTTTTTCCAAATTCAATCATATCTCTAAAGATTTTTTTTCAAGTTTTATATTTCCAAGTGATCTTGCGATAGATTTGGGCACTGCTAATACTTTAATTTATGCTCAGGGCAAAGGAATAGTAATGAACGAGCCCTCTGTGGTTGCGCTTCTAAAAGAAGGTGGTAATTATATTCCTTATGCTTTTGGGCATAATGCAAAAATGATGCTTGGTCGTACCCCTAATGAAATAAGAGCTATTCGTCCATTGAAAGATGGTGTTATAGCAGATTTCAAGGGTGCTGAAGAAATGATCAAATACTTCATTCGCTCTGTTAATAATAAAAAAACCATTACTAGGCCTAATATTCTGGTTTGCGTTCCATCTGGCTCTACCCCTGTGGAGCGTAGAGCAATACAAGATGCGGCAGAGAATGCAGGTGCTAGAGAAGTTTATCTTATAGAAGAACCTATGGCTGCAGCCATAGGTTCTGGTTTGCCAGTAATGGAGCCTCAGGGCTCTATTGTTGTTGATATAGGGGGAGGAACTACAGAGGTTGCCATAATTGCTTTAGGTGGAATAGTATATTCCAGAGCTGTAAGAGTTGGTGGTGACATTATGGATTCTGCTATAATATCTTATATAAGGCAAAATCATAGTTTGCTTGTAGGGGAATCTACCGCTGAAAAAATCAAAAAAACTATTGGCGCTGCTTGTATTGTTGATGATAATAGTGTTGATTCGATGAACGTGAAGGGTAGGGACTTGGTTGCTGGAGTTCCGAAAGAAACCGAATTGACTGCACGGCAAGTTGCTGAAAGTTTAATTGATCCAGTTGGTCAAATAGTATCGGCTGTACGTAATGCACTTGAAAGTACTCCTCCCGAACTATCTTCTGATATAGTAAGCTCGGGTGTGACTTTATCTGGTGGGGGTGCTTTGTTAAGAAATCTTGATATAGTGATCAGTAATGCAACTGGATTGCCTGTTAAAATAGCAGAAAACCCTTTATGTTGTGTTGCTTTGGGTACTGGAGCGGTTCTCGAAGATATCAGCAGATATCTTCATGTGCTGTTCAAGCAGGATTGATTTGATATTTTTTTATGTGATCGTTTATATGAAATATGGAATAATAGTAACTAATATAGGTTCGCCAGATGCTCCTGAATGTTTCTCTGTGATGAAATATTTAAGAGAATTCTTGGGGGATAGTAGGGTACTGGATGTTTGGTTCAGTAAATTGCTTTTGTATTTGATTATATTGCCTTTTCGTAGCCCAAAGTCTGCCAAGGCTTATAAAAAGGTATGGCTAAAGGATGGTTCTCCACTGATTGTAAACACTGTAAATTTTGTTGACTCTCTCCAAAAAAAATTGGGAGAAGAATACAAAGTGACATTAGGAATGCGTTACGGCAAACCTAATATTACAAAGGCGATCAATTCCCTTGTTGAGAATGGTGTTGATTATATTTTAATATTTCCTGCTTTCCCACATTATGCTTCTTCCACTACCGGTTCCATTGCTCAAGAAGCTGCTAAGATTATAACTAAAAAAGATTTGGTTTTGCCTTTTTCTGTGATGGGTGCTTTTTATAATCATCCTGCTTTTATAACATATTGGGTCCAACAAATTGGTGAAAATATTAGCAATGATACTGATTGCGTTTTATTTAGCTATCATGGATTACCAGTCAGACATATATCTAGGCTAGGAGACCCAAAGTGTTGTGCTAGTAATAAGCCTTGTCCATCAATTAATTCTGGAAACAGATTCTGTTATAGAGCTCAATGTTATGAAACGACAAGGTTAATTGTGCAGCAATTGAATTTGAGAAATTATTTTACTGCTTTTCAGTCAAGGCTTGGCAAAGAGCAGTGGGCTATGCCCTATACAGATGAAATATTGGATGAGCTTTATCAAAAAGGTTTTCGTAGGATAGTTGTTGTATCTCCAGCTTTTGTAGCCGATTGTATAGAAACAATAGAAGAAATAGGGATGGAAGCAAAAAAACAATGGGAAGAACTAGGTGGAGAAAGCTTCACCCTAGTATCTTGTCCAAACGCTCACGAAACCTGGGTTAATGGTGCTGCACAGATGATAAAAGAGCAGTGTCCAAAATTGAGTTGTTAGCCAATATAAGTTAAGTATTATATTACAAGAACCGAGAATTTAATTATAAAAAATGGAAATTTGTTTATGAGTATTCTGGATGTTTATTCAAAATATTGTTTTTTATCCATGCTGAAATTTCGGCTTGACTGGTAAAAGCGCCGACAGTTCTAAGTATTTCTTTTCCGTTGAATATTGCCACTATTGTTGGTACAGATTGAACATTAAATTCAGATGCTTGATTTACATTTTTCTGTATATCAACTTTTATGAATCTGATTTTATTGAAATCTTGAGCAGCAGATACAAATATAGGATACATTGAATTACAAGGAGAGCACCATTCTGCTGAAAAATCCAATATTATTAGACCATTAGAAAGATCGTCTTGACTGTCTAATTCTTTAACTGACCCCAGATGATTACTGTGCGTACTCATTTTGTTCTACCTTGATTTAGTTATTGTTGGAAATATAGACTTATATACTTCAGAAGTCAACCTTTACATTGATGGTTTTTGCGTTACCATATATTTATAGTGCTTTTATTTTTTATTTTAATAACTTTAATAGTTTTGTTGATTGGAGTCGCTTTTCTTCCTACAAGTGTTAACAGAAAGTATATGAGTACTCTTATGTTTCTTCGTGTGGTTTTTCAGGCTGTTGCTCTTGTTATGCTATTTTTTCTTACCAATAAACATTAATCTGACCTAAGTCTTGAGCTAATCTAGATTCTTGATTAAAAAACTAACATCTAATGTTTTTTTTGTTAACTAATTTTAAATCTTGTTTTTATATAATAAAGAATAATAAACTTTCATAATAAGTTCTATTAGTGTATTATTTAAATTAACTATGAATTTTATTTTTTCGATATTTAGTTTTTTGGTTGTTTATGACTTATCCAAATGATGATCAATCTCCTAATGATGAAAGAGATAATGAGTTATCTGATGATTCTATTGCCTCAACATCTGCATCTGAATCTTCTCAAAACAATGATCAGACAAACTATAATGATAGTTCTTCTAATGAAAACTCGTCAACAATTGATGCTGATGATAATGGAGATAAAGAGAATGTTTCTCCTTCCGATAATTCATTGAATGCAAACTCATCATCAGTTAATCCTGATCCTCTACAGGATGGTGGAAACTCTGGTGATGGAGATATAGGCCAGGAAGAAAAAAAAGATCAATCACAAGACGATAATACTACAAAAAAATCTTTTTCATTTAAAGCAAAAAACAAAGCAAAAAATTATATCTATAAAGCAATCGATTTTGTGAAATCTTCTGCTTTGATGGGTAAAGATTTCGCTGTATCCAGTTTTTATAACATTGCTTATTCTACCAAATCAAAGATCAATTACATATTGACTAATCCATTTCAATCCTTTGGAGAAGGTGTTCAAAAATCGCTGGATTTTCCTGTTGATATATTCAACGTAGTTCGTAATAAATTCAACCAACTTATGGGTAAACCGCCCAAGAATAAATTCAGAGATATTAAAGATTTAGATGCCAAACATGGTGTAAAACTTGGATCTGCCACTAAAAACCATAAAGATATGCTTTCATTTGAAATAAATCCTAAGTGCCATATTATTGATAACTCTGAGATAAGTGATTTTCAAAACTATAAAAAAGGCAAGCTTTTTTATATAGAAGAAAAGTTGAAAGCAATATCACCACTGTCTTACATAGAAGTTACACAGTTGGATGATGGATATTCGATTGATATCTTTTTAGATAAAGAACAAAAAGAAGATATATTGACAAAACAATTTGACGTAATCAATAAATCAATTTTGAATTCATCTGTTAATAATAATAATTATACCGCATTTCTAAAGAGATTACATGCGTATTCAACTTCAACTAACCCATTCCCTAATGATAAAAGCTCTAAAAGCAAAAATGATTTTAATATAGATGAAATTTTAAACCAAATAAAGGATATACCCAAAAAACCAACATCTACTCAAATTTCCCCGCCAAAAATAGAAAACTCAAATGAAGAAATTAGTCCTGTTCCTGATAAAACTCCTAAGAATAGCAATGAAACAAAAAATGATTTAGGTCCATGATATGTTGATAAACATAGTTTTCAAAAATTATTTTTATAAAGATCTGTTCTAATTTCTATTTTTCTATAAAGTTTTGATTGATCAAATTTCTGTAAATTATCTTGATCAAAATACAAGCAAGATTAATTTTCGTTTTGTGTTTTTACATTATTTCTAATAGGTGTATAATGTTAATTTGTGGTTTCTGTATTTTTTTCTGTGACTAGTATTATTGAAAATTTTTCTTTGTTTGATACTTGGGAAGAAAAATATTCTTACATAATTGAATTAGGTGAGCGTTTGCCTCGTTTGGATGAATCTATTAAAAGTAATTCTAAATATTTAATTCCAGGATGTATTAGCAAAGTCTGGTTGATTCATAAAAAACAAAACAACTTATTGTTTTTTGACATAGATAGTGATGCTTTGATAGTCAGAGGTTTACTATACATATTAAAAGATTTTCTTTCTGGAAAATCTTGTCAATATATTGTAAGTTTTGATCCAGAAATAGAATTTGTTAATATAGGTCTAAAATCACATCTTAGCCCTAGTAGGGCTAATGGTTTTTTTTCTGTCATAAATAAAATGAAAAAAATAGCTTCTCAATCTCTCTGATTATAATATGAAATCTTTGGTTATCTTGATTGGACTCACAAAGTAAGCTATAAATTTCATGTCGGTGTTATTGAACTTTTGTTTTGACAGAAAGTACAATGCTGCTTTTTTTATTCTATTTTTTTGTTTAATGCATATAGAATTTTCTATATTTTCTCTCTTGCTTCTATATTTCACTTCTGTAAAAAACAAGCAATTTTTCTTATATGAAATTATGTCTATTTCACCAAATGGACACTTATATCTATGATGTAATATTTGGTGTAATTTTATTTTCAGAATAATGATTATTAATATTTCTGCTCCTATACCTAGTAGGTTTGCAATTTTTTTTTTCAAGAGCACTATTAATGTTTAGATAATTTTAATATTTTTAGTTTTCTGTGTAATGCAGACCTTTCCATTCCTATAAAATTTGCTGTCTTAGATATGTTTCCATTAAATCTTGAGATTTGTGCTGATAGATATTGCTTTTCAAATTCTTGACGGGCTAGTTTGAGTGGCATAGATATAATGTCTGACTTTTTTTCTATGTTGTGAAAAAGAAAAGGAGAATGTGAGGTGAGTTCTGGGGGGAGGTTGTCAACTTTTATTTCTTTTGTGCTTCCATAGTCCATTATCATTACGCCTTCTAAAACATTTCTTAATTGTCTGATGTTACCAGGCCAGCTGTAAGATTGCATTATTGCTATTGCGTCTCTTGATATAGATCTACATGATACCCCAAGGCCAGAAGCTATTTTTTTTAATAAGAAATTACATATTTCTTCAAGATCTATACTTCTCTCGCTTAGAGATGGAATAGGTATTGAAACAACTTTTAGCCTGTTATAAAGACCTTTTTGTAATGTTCCAGAAGATACTTCTTGTTCTAAATTTCTCGAAGAAGCTGATATTAGCCTAGCAGAAAATTGTATGTCTCTGTTCCCAGATATTTTGCGAAATTTTTGATCTTGCAAGATTTGCAGTAAACAATTTTGTGTTTCCAATGAAAGATCAGCAATTTCATCTATATAAAGTGTTCCTTCACCAGCATCTTCAATCAGTCCATTTTTTGATTTATCATGTGATGAACTTTCGAGCCCAAGAACAATTTCGTTGGCTTGATGTTTTGGCATTGAAGAAGAACGCAGAGTCACAAATGGTTTATCTCTTGCTCTAGATTTTTGATGTATGGTTCTTGCTATTATTTCCTTCCCTAACCCTGGCTGTCCCGATAGAAGTAATCTGCTAGATGATGGTGCAAATTTAACTATCATAGATTTTAATATATTGATTGCACTTGAATTTCCTATTAAAAACTCATTTTCATCTTCTGATGAAAAATTTTTTATTTCTAAATCTTGCTGTTTTTGTTCATAAAAAACTTTTGCTTTTTCTATTACGGAATTAATATTTTTCTCTGATAGCGGTCTTTCTATGTAATCATATGCTCCACTTATTAAAGATCTTACGGTAGTGCTGTAGCTTCCAGGTTTACTTATTGTAATTACTATAACATCTGGATGTATTGATTTTATAGTTGAAAGACCTTTCATTGAATTTGAATCTTTCTGGCTCTCTAATAATATATCTAGTATTATTATATCGGGTTTGAAAGACTTGATTTGTATGAGTGCATTTTCTAAATCTTGAGAGTTTGTACAAAATAATTTTTGTTTATTTGAAATATTTTTTATTAAATCAAATTCAGGTCCGTTTTTCATTATAACTAAAGTCTGTATTTCCATGCTCCTTTTTGTTGTTTTTGGATCTATAGATATCATGATAAATACATATTAACCGATTACTATATTTTATAAATCTTGCGATATAATTTCAATAAGTTATGGTAATTTATTGATCTTGTTGTGATTATTTTTATTCATTTGTAAGTCTGTTTTATTTTCATGTACTAATTTAATTTATTTTACATGTCTTTTTCTATTAAAGAGAAGTTTTTTATTAAGATGTGTTGTTTATATGTTATAATGGTGTGTGGATTTTTTTATTTTTGCATTATTGTCTTTTCTAGGCATAAGCATTGCTGCAGGGCCAGTGGGTTCTTTGGTTGTTTGGAGTAGGTTGATATACTTTAGTGACTCTCTTATACACAATGTTTTTCTTGGCATTGCATTGGCTTGTTTTTTAAATATAAATACAATGTTTGCAATAGTATTTGTATCTGCTGTTTTTTCTGTTTTATTTTATAATTTTAGATTTCATAAAAAAATCTATAGTGATGCATTGTTAACTGTAATGATTAGTGTTGCAACCTCATTAGGTTTGATTTTTTTTCCTAGATCAATAGATGTGGTTACTCCTTTGCTTTTCGGTGATGTCCTTGCTGTTTCCTACATAGATATGTTTATTATTTATTGTGTTGCTTTTTTGATATTAGTTGTCACAAAAATAAGATGGAAACGTTGGCTTTTACTTTCAATCGATAGAGATATTTCGGCAGTTGAAAATATGCGAGTTAAAGACATTGAAATTATGATGCTTGTTTCTACATTTATAGCTATATCTATTAATATAATAGGTATGTTTATGGTTAGTGTAGTGTTGGTTGCACCTGCGTTTTGCGCTGGTCTTATTAGCAAATCTCCGAAAATCATGATGTTAAATGCTTCATTTCTATGTTTTCAATTCATGTTGATTGGGTTCTTTTTTTCTTATGTTTTTGATATACCAGTAGGACCATCAGCTGCAATGATTGGAGGCATTACTTTGTTTTTTTGCTTTCAGAAACAAAAACAAAGATCCAGCGGAAATGCAAGAAAAAATATCTAAACAAGAAGATGGTACTATACTTCCGTTATATAGCATACTGAGTGTATATGTGAACAAACCACCAAAAAATAATTCAATGAATTGTATTAATGATGATCCTAAAGCTTTTGTTGATTGGCTACAAGAATCAATTGCATATCCAACAGAATTATTTGCAACTAATGGAACTGCGAAATTGGTTATTATCCATATTGCTGTGATGCTTATAGATGTTAAAGCAAAGAAATGATTTAATATTAACATTAATATATGTGAAAAAATCTGTACACATAATCCTATACCAATCATTTTTATTGATCCTATTCTTAATATAAATTTTTGATTGATCAGAGTTCCTACTAAGTAGGATAAACATAAAACTGTCATATAATAACCATATTGATGCAATGGTACATCCATTTCTTGTATAAATATAAAAGGAGTATTACTCATGTCTGAAATTATAGAACCAATACATAATCCCTGTATTATACATGGTATAAGAAAATTTCTGTCTTTTAGTACTGATATATATTTTGGTATTAGTTTATATTTTTTTTTGGTATTAAGTATCATCACTTCTTTAGGCAAGGTTTCCTCGAAAAAAACAATGAAGATTATAGTGTTAAAAATAGATGCTATTAGAATTGTGTTAAAAACATAGTTTATTCCATGTTCTGCAACTAGAGTGGCTCCTAAAATTGGAGCTAGGGCTGGTATTATTATCATCATCATGTTAATTGTTGATATTTTTTTTGAGAGTTGGTCTCCTTTGTATATGTCACTTACAGCAGCGTATCCTATGGTAGTTCCAGAGCCTGCCCCTAATCCCTGTATTATTCTGGAGAATGTGAAAAGATTTACATCTTCTGACAAAGCAGAGATTATGCTTCCTATCATGAATAATATTACTCCAAAAGTTAATGTTTTTTTTCTTCCGTAAAGGTCTGATATATATCCATAGAACAGGCTGGATGCTCCAAATGCTACTAAATATACAACAAAAGTGATTTGAACATGTTGTTGATCGGTGTTGAAATGAGATTTCAAGTAAGGGAAGGCTGGTAGCATTATATCTATTGCTAAGTTAAATAGACCTATTACTGACATTAGAGTCAAAATAATTCTCATTTTTAGAATCTCCAATTTTGTAATTCTAATTCATAATTTTAGGTTTGATTATACTTTTCTATAGCGTTCTTATGCTTTTGAATTTCGTCATCTGGCAATGAAACCAATCCATACTCTGTAAGGTATCCTTTGGGTCCTATAGCTGAAGAACTGATTATTTCATTGAGAAAGAGTTTTAGATCTTTTACTTTTTCTATATTTTGTGATTTTACATATATATACATAGGTCTAGACAATACATACTCACCAGAGCTTATTGTTTGGTAATTGGGTTCAATCCCATTTATTTTGCTAGGACTTATTACAGACCTGTTGTTATGTAAAAAATGATAGCTAAATATTCCCACTATATTATTATTATTATTCATCTTTCTTAAGATCACGGATTCATCGTAACCTACTTCTATAAACTTACCGTCTTCTCTCGTAATGGAGCATGCTTTTAACAAATCGGATGTTGATGGATACATATTTTGGAAAGCTTTATTTTTCATGCAAACATCTAAAAACGCTATAGAAGTCATAACTTCATATGTTCCAGTATTTCTTGGAGGACCATAAATTTCAATTGGCGTAGACGGCATTGTGTTTTTTATATCCGACCAAAATAGATTGTTATTGTTTATTAATTTATTCCCAGTTTTGTCGGGAAGATATAGAGCCAAAGCCTTAAATATATCGCTTTTAGATAAATTGATTTGAGGTGCAGATAATGTTCTAGCGAAAACTATAGCATCATACCCAAGTTTGATTTCTATTATATCAGAAACGCCATTTTTGTTGCACATATCTCTTTCTATATCGTTCATTGGCCTTGATGAATTAACAGCATCAGGAAGGGATAAGGATGTACCGGAGCAAAATAGATTTATTCCGCTACCGCTACCAGTTGATTCTACAATAGGTGTTCTTGTCCTATATGCTTTACTGAATTCCTCTGAGACTACCGTTGTGAATGGAAAAACAACAGAAGAGCCTACAATATGTATATAATTTCGAGAAAAAGCATTAGATGGAAACAGTACTGCAAAAAGACAAAATAATAACACAAATCTAACCATGAGAAAATTCTTACAGCCTAACGTACAATCTGTCAAGCATTAACCCAAATCATAATTTTTTATTGTATTTTCATATTTTGATTAAAATGTCTTATTGATATTAATTTTGTTTTATTTCCATAATTTTATGTAAATTTTCCCATGTTAGTTTTTTTTAGTGTGGGTTGGATTGGATTTATGAATTTTTTTGCTGTATAATGTATTAATATGTTAAATACTTTAGAAAAGTAGGTTTTTTATGAATAATATTTTATCAGTGTTCTTATCATGGATATTAGATTCAAAAAAAAATGAAGCTACGGATTATATAATTAAGTCCTTAGAAGAACAAAACGATGAAGATGCTAGAGAAAAATATAGGAAAATATACTTCGATAAAACATCAGAAATGAAAAAGTCTATCGAGAAAAACAATAAACATAAACTTACAAAGTTTTTTGTTGCTATGGTTGTGTGTGTTGTTGCGTTATGTTTAACTGAAAAGTTTAATGACAATACTTTATTGCTTTTTTTTCTTTCTTTTCTTCTTGCGTGTGTACTTTCTGTCTGTTATTTTCCAGAAATGATCCTGCTTGCTACTGCTTTTTTTATCTTGTATCGTTCTTTTGTAAAGATTTCTCTTTCATTTAGAGTATTAGATAGTCATTATGATAAATTTAATGATGTTGCAGAAGAATTATATCTTAAAATATCTCCTTATTCCGGTACAGAAGCTTTAGAAACACTCAATACAATAAATTTTTATAAGTTTCATGTTGAAGATAATAGAAAATTCGGCTCATTTATTAAAAATCTTTCATTGCTTAGTATTGTGGGAATAGCACTCATTGCTGTCGGAATACCAATTCAATCTTATTATTGTATTAGCAACATTTTTCCTACTGC
This sequence comes from Anaplasmataceae bacterium, assembly GCA_965216745.1. Classification (GTDB taxonomy): domain Bacteria; phylum Pseudomonadota; class Alphaproteobacteria; order Rickettsiales; family Anaplasmataceae. The sequence continues at coordinate 654,478 of OZ244191.1, forward strand.
TTTGCTTTCTGGATGCTTTCTTGTTTGTTGTATCTCTGTTTGTGTATGTACGTTAAAGTTTGTTCAGTATCAAGAAAGTGAAATTTACAGCTTTATCTCATCAATGGATTTTAAGTGTTCTTCACAAGAATTGGATATAGAAAAACAATCTCCCCTATCTGATAAGAATCATCCAAAAGTAAACTATCAAGATTCATTTTCACCAAGACCATCTTTATGTGGTCTTTATTTTCAAAATCAATTTAAGTCAGAAGGACAATTAATTTAAACGAACATTGATTTATTATTATTATTTTCAATCTCTACTATGGAATTTATTTTAAAAACTACAGAATTTACAGATGCACAAGACCCTTGTTTAAGATGCATTGAAAGTATTTCTGCTTATGAAAGTAGAAAGCACCAAAAATCTTTATATGATCTTGTTAAAGTGTTTGCCTGTACATTAGCTTATTTTGACAATTGCCTTAAAGATGTGGATAAATCCATCCAAGTCAAATATATATATATATGATCAGAACTCAGCCGAATGGTTGCTTAATGAGTTGATAGGAATGAGAAAACCTTATGTTCAAATTTTTTGTAATACTGGGATAAAAAATTAGGTATAAAGTTTTGTTGTGTAAACAATAATTTTTGTTCTTACATAATTGAGAACCTAGAGTTTGTAAAAGAAAAACAGACAGAAATGATGGATTGTTATATAAGAGCTGTTTCGAAAAAAAAACTACTTCAGTCCGATTTCGGTGGAACCTATTCCAGATACTATGAAATGTAGATGATCATTTGGGTTGTTTGACAATTCCTTACTCATGTTTTTTCCAGATTTTCTCCAAAAATTAAACAAAACTCCCTTGAATACACATCTTTTTATTGAACTTATTTCTGATGATAAAGCTTCTTCATTGCAAAAAGCATTAGCTCCTCAAGAATTGAGTGTTATTAGTGTTGCACATATATCTTTGTATATCGCGTTCATTGGCCTTGATGAATTAACAGCATCAGGAAGGGATAAGGATGTACCGTAGCAAAGATTTATTCCGCTAGGGCTACCAGTTGAGTTAATTCTACAATAGGGAATTTGGAGAAAAAGCACTAGATGGAAACAGTACTGCAAAAAGACAAAATAATAACACACATCTAATCATGAGAAAATTCTTACAGCCTACCGTACAATCTGTCAAGCATTAACCCAAATCATAATTTTTTATTGTATTTTCATTATTTTTTATATGTTGATTAAAATGTCTTATTGATATTAATTTTGTTTTATTTCGATAATTTTATGTAAATTTCTCCATGTTAGTTTTTTTTAGTTTGGGTTGGATTGGATATATGAATTTTTTTGTTGTATAATATATTTAACATACTTAACAAATAATTTAGAAAAAGAGGTTTTTTGTGAGCAATATTTTACCAGTTTTCTTGTCATGCATATTAGATACAAAAAAAGAATGTGTTGATAAGATAGAATATGATTTAATTAATAAAATTGTTAGCGAGGAAATTAATCTTCCCGTTCTTTACATTGATTTTCTTAAAAAATGCTCAGAGTACCAAAGTATTGCTTTAAAAAAAGATTGCACAGAAGACAGTGAATTTATCACTTTGTTGTCTAAAGCTAAATTAAATGTTGAAGAAATACAAAAAATTCATGATGGTATTCAAAATGTTACATTACTTAAAAAGAAAATTAAAAGTTGTACAATACAAACTGTAAATGATTTATTTAAATTATTTCCACAAGCTGATAACATAAAAGATTGCTTTGAAAATTCATCTTTCGAAGAAAAAAAAGAATTACTAATGTCATTATTAGATGATAGGGAGAGCGATTTATTAATGAATTTTAAAACCTTCAAAGATCTGAATTTATATTCTATTCGAAGCAAACAAAAAGAATCTGAAGAGCTTGTAGCTGACATGCCTAAGTACAGTGTGTTCCCTGACGTAAATAGTTCCTCTGACGAAGAAAAGCTTAAAATTCTAGCTCATCAAATTAAACAGCTTGTTTTATGTATAAATAAATATCATTCTATAATGTATTTTAGATATAAATTTGATCCAAAAACTTTTGAATACCCATCGTTTAATAGGAATATTCTCAATGAAATGGAATTTCCTATTGATCATTCTTCGTTACGAGTTTTATTAGATAACTATAACATGATTTTATATAATTATAACAAAAATCATTTAATTACTAGGATTCAAAGTCTTTATTCTTCTTCTCAATCAAATTGTAGTTTACAACAAGATGATATTAAATTTATTGAAAAAATTTTATCTGGATTAACCATTTCTTACTCAAGATCATATGACAAAGTTAAAGATATAAAATGGAACGATGATTTGACAATAGACAAGTCAAAAGATTCACTTTTCAAGTTGGGAGAAAAACATTCTCCCAAAACATTAATTAAATCTAAGTCTTTAAATGAAGCTACGGATTATATAATTAAGTCCTTAGAAGAACAAAACGATGAAGGTGCTAGAGAAAAATATAGGAAAATATACTTCAATAAAACATCAGAAATGAAAAAGTATATCGAGAAAAATAATAAACATGAACTTATAAAGTTTTTTGTTGCTATGGTTGTGTGTGTTGTTGCGTCATGTTTGACTACAATATTTAGAATAATGAACAATAAAAATCATATTTCTAGAGATGTGATCCTGCTTTCTGCTGCTTTTTTTGTTTTTTATTGTTTTTTTATAATGATTTCTCTTTCATTTAGAATATCAGATGGTCATTGTGATAAATTTAATGAGGTTACAGAAGGATTATTCGAATTATATCTTAAAATATCTCCTTGTTCTGATACAGAAGCTTTAGAAACACTCAATAAAATAAATTTCCATAAGTCTAATGTTGAAGGTGATAGGAAATTAGGCTCGTTTATTAAAAATATTTCATTTCTTAGTATTATAGGAATATCACTCATTGCTGTTGGAATACCAATTAAATTTTATTATTTTAATGACAACATTCTGTCTACTGTTTTGCTTTCTGTATACTTGTTTATTTGTTGTATCTCTGTTAGCATTTGTGTTTATATGTTATTAAAGTCTGTTCAGTGTCAAGAAAGTAAAATTTACAGCTTTCTCTCATCAACGGATTTTAAGTTTTCTTCAGAGGAATTGGATATAGAAAAACAATCTCCCCTATATGATGAGAATCATTCAAAAGTCAACTGTCAAGATTCATTTTCACCAGGATCATCTTTATGTGGTTCTTATTGTGAAAATCAATTTAAGTCAGAAGAATCATTAATTTGAAAATAACATTTACTTACATTATTATTATTTTTAATCTCTACTATGGAATTTATTTTAAAAACTACAGAATCTACAGATGCACAAGACCCTTGGTTAAGATGCATTGAAAGTATTTCTGATGATGAAAGTAAAAAGCAACAAAAATCTTTATATGATCTTATTAAAGTGTTTGGTTTTACAGTAGCTTATTTTGACAATTACCTTAAAGATGTGAATGAAATAGGTCTAAGTGAAATATATATTTATGATCAGAATTTAGCGAAATTGGTTCTTAATGAGTTTATAGCAATAAAAACTTTATGTTCAAATTTTTTAGAATACTGTAATGAAAAATTAAGTATAAAGTTTTCTTGTGAAAACAATGATTTTCATTCTTACATAACTCAGAACCTAGAATTTATACAAAAAAAACAGTCAGAAATGATGGATTTTTATAAACCGCTGTTCGGAAAAAAGAACTTCTTCAGTCCGATTTCAATCGAACCTATTCAAGGTGTTATGAAATGTGGATGCTTAAATGGGTTGTTTGATACTTCATTATTTGATTCTTTTTCAGAATTTCTCAAAAAATCAAACGAAACTCATCCTTTTACTAAACTTATTTCTGGTGATAAAGCTTGTTTACTGAAAGAAAGATTAGCTAATAAATACTTGAGTGTTCTTAGAAATATTGCTGGTTGTATCTTTGGACAAGAAAAATTTTCTTCAATTCATGATGTTAATATTGAAAATACTCCAATTTCCTCCTTAATATTTGATGCGCTTTCGAATTTAACTCAAGAGCCAATTTCGCCAGAAGTAATAAAAAGGGAAGGTTTTAATTTGGAAGAAAAGCTTGAGAGAAAAACACACAATTCACCAGGATCATCTTTATGTGGTTCTTATTGTGAAAATCAATTTAAGTCAGAAGAATCATTAATTTGAAAATAACATTTACTTACATTATTATTATTATTTTTAATCTCTACTATGGAATTTATTTTAAAAACTACAGAATCTACAGATGCACAAGACCCTTGGTTAAGATGCATTGAAAGTATTTCTGATGATGAAAGTAAAAAGCAACAAAAATCTTTATATGATCTTATTAAAGTGTTTGGTTTTACAGTAGCTTATTTTGACAATTGCCTTAAAGATGTGGATAAATTGGATCCAAGTCAAATATATATGGCTGGTCCGAATTCAGCAGAATGGTGGCTTAATGAGTTGATAGCAATAAAAACTTTATGTTCAAATTTTTTAGAATACTGTAATGAAAAATTAAATATAAAGTTTTCTTGTGAAAACAATGATTTTTATTCTTACATAACTCAGAACCTAAGATTTATAGAAAAAAAACAGTCAGAAATGATGGATTTTTATATACTGCTGTTCAGAAAAAAGAACTTCTTCAGTCCGATTTCAATCGAACCTATTAAAGATACTATGAAAAATAAATATGTACATGGTTTATTTGACTGTTGCTTATTCTCGTTTTTTCCAAAATTTTTCCAAAATTCAAACAAAACTTCCTCAAGTGTAAATGATTTTATTAAACTTATTTGTAATGATGAAGCTAATTTACTACAAAAACACTTCGTTACTGGAGATGTCGCACTTATGAGAAATATGGCTGGTTGTATCTTTGGACAAGAAAAATTTTCTTCAATTCATGATGTTAATATTGAAAATACTCCAATTTCCTCCTTAATATTTGATGCGCTTTCGAATTTAACTCAAGAGCCAATTTCGCCAGAAGTAATAAAAAGGGAAGGTTTTAATTTGGAAGAAAAGCTTGAGAGAAAAAATCAATTAAATACTGAACACAAAAAAATACACAATGAAGCTCAAAAAGCAGCTGAAAAGATAGAATCTCATGGGAACACTTTATCTACTTCAGAGGAAAAAAGATCTAATGATGATTATAATGTTTGTGATCATAAAGTTGCTTCCAAAGAATTATTATCAAAAATGAAACTCAATATTAAAGAATACCTTCAGTACAAGTCTATGCTCGGAGAGTCAAATAAATTGAAACTCAAAAATAAAGTCTCATTATCTTTTGCTTTGTTTATAATATTGAACACTATTGGTGCATTAGTGATTATCCGACAGTTTTTGAGAAAAAGGTATAAAGCTTTATTGCTCTGTGTTGGTGTTTTGTATTTTTTAAATATTTTAAGGCTTTTCCTTTTTGTATTCAAATTGTCAGACAATCTTCACAATGACTTAGAAGCTAAATTAATAGAGCACTCTGTAAAGAAATATGACTCTTGTATAGATTCTACAATTTCAGAGGAAGATGCATCCCTAGAAATATCCAAAGCGGTGAATAACAATGATTTGTTTAAGAATTTGTCAACTTGTGGTGCTGGTTTCGCATACTGCTCATTTGCTTTGATTACATTGTCTTCATTCTTCTTGGTTGGAGTTGTTTGTTCGGCTTTCAAATCACACTCTTCTGTACATGATTATGCTATCGGGGGGCTATTGTTGTTGATTAATTTATGTGCTATGGGGTTATTGTATATGTTTCACCTTAAGGCAATTAAAGATGTTTATACAATAGAATTGGGATTCGTGTCAATGGAGAAGAAATTTTTGTGTTCAAACCCCAACTCAGATTTGTCTGATTTAGATGAACAAGAGCTTGAAAATACTTTGGACGAATCTAATGTCCCATTTTATGGTTGTGTAAAATTGCCATATATAGAAAATAATTGCCATATATAGGAAATAATTGCCATATGTTTTAATTTTTGAATCAATGGAAAATAAATTATTATTCTTAAAACTTTTGTCATATAGAGCGAAAAAAAATCTCAAAAATCATATCGTGAAATAAAATTTTCAAATTGTTTAATAATACTTGTTTTAAGTTTTTGATATTTCCTCCTGAGATGATGGTTTTACTTATGAAACACCATCAGACTTCATTTGAATTTTCTCTGAACTTACATTGAATTCATAGTTTTTTTAATGTAGATTTAGATTCTATTTTTATTTGGTTGTATCATTGAACTTACTCATTTGATGTGCTAATATATTAATATATACATTCTTTTTTTTATTATAGGATTAATTATGACTTCAGATTTTGTTTCATTATTCAGCATACTTTTAGAGGCTAGGAAGACATGCAACAACATGACAAATTCCAAAGTAAATAGCGCTATCATTGATGGAAAAGTAACTTATGAACAGCTTTGCAGTGAATATATATGCAAATATATAGAGTTTATGGATCTTTTTTTAAGTGATTTGATTGAACGAGAAAATCCAGAAAACAATCATTGTTATGATTTTTGGAATTCCATGAAAAATCGTAAAAAGTATTCTGAAGTTTGTGCAAGTTATATTTCTGATGCTGACTATTATATATTTGACAAAGTGGAATGCCAATCTAAGGAAGAGAGGCTCAAAGAACTAGCCTCTCAGGTTTTTCAACTTTGTCATGGCATATCTTTCTATGGTGCTATGAAAAAAGTTGATGATTATACTACTACGATATTTCCCGAATTTAATTCTACCACCTTCGAAAGTTTGCATGCTGATATTGATAACTCCGAAATATGTGATTTCTCGAGGATATATACAGAAGACCCACAGAAGCGGTTTTTTGAATTTCCTGTTAATGATAAATCAATTGGAATTTTAAAATATGATCGAATTTTTTTTCTAACAAATTGTGTTCATAATTTGTTTTGTATTAAATCTGCTGATCTTGATATGAAATTAATGGAAAGTGATCTATTTCTACAAAGACATGTAATTGAATACTTCGCAAAAATTTTCGATAGTATTCTAAATGATAATAAATATAAATTGCTTTCATTAGCTTCAGATGTAAAAAATGATGATTTGAATTTGCACAAAGTATATATAAGTGAGTTAAGAAAAGATTTGCAAGAGACTTCTGAATTAAAAATTGAACATGAAATACAAAATAGAAAAAAGATTCTCAAAAAATATCTTGAAGATAAGCGCAAAATAAAGTCGCATATTCAAAAGGACCGTATATTAGATGTCATATTTTTAATTTTTCAAATTGTTTTACTTTGTAATATACCTTTTAATATACATGGATCTGGAGCTTATGGGTGTTTCCATGGTTTTGTTTTTAGTTTTTCTGTGGCGCTTTTTATTGTATTTGTTAACTTAATTCCATCACCAGCTGCTAGTCATTGTTCTTCATTACAAGAAAACATAAAATACCATACCATCTGTATGGCTAGTGTTTGTTATCGCAATGATCCTAATTTCATGAGTATAAAGGAAAAAAATCTTAAGACTTTAGATCAAAAAGTAAATCTCGATTCTTTTTTTCAGAATTTAGAAAAGCCTGTTATTTTTTTATGGTGGACTTCCTTGGTATTGTTTTGTTTATCCGTGTTTTATTGTGTAACCAGACTCTTCTCTTCTTCATTCATTTTCCCATTGCTGCCATTACCAGTAATTTTCATTGCAACCCAATGCTCCCTTGTAGGCTTGATAGGTGTGTTGAGTTATAAGTCATATAGAGATAGCAATGAAATGGATAGTGCATTTAAAGAATCTGAGGAGAAACTTTTATGTACAAAATACTCTACTTATCTTGAATCTCCAAACTTATCTGCTGAAGATACAAATGAGATCCGTGATATATGGTTAAAAGATAATCCTAAAATTAATATAGGATTGATTCCTTTTTAACAATCATCTCTCCTAAATGTTCTTGGATTTTTTTTTATTTAGTATCTTTTTAGTGTTTGAATGAATAGATTATAAAAATTCACAATTCCTAAATATTGTAGGTGCTATTTTTCTGCTTCTAAATTGTATTACTCAATTAGTTTATAAACTTTTCTATGAACAAAAAATCAAGTTGAATAACTATATTTAATGTACCAAACATAAGTATTTAGTTATGTTGAAAAAAAATACATATATGATTGATTTTATGAAAAAATATTTTTTTAAAGTATAAGAGAGCAGTTTTGTGAGATTTTGAAAATGACGGAAAGAGGGGGATTCGAACCCCCGTCATACCTATTAGGCATGAACACGCTTTCCAGGCGTGCGCCTTAAACCACTCGGCCACCTTTCCAATATGTCTCTTAGACCCTAACTATTATATATAAAATATATTATGATTTTTCAAGAAAAAATATAGAGTTACATACACATCCATATAGGGTTTTCGAGACATTTCTTCAATGTTTGTATAAATTTTGCCCCTATAGATCCGTCTATTACTCTATGATCTAAGGAAAGAGATATGGACATAACGTTTGATACTTTGATATCACCTCTTGTGTCAACAACTGGAGTTGGCTTTGCTGCTCCTACAGATAGGATTGCAGATTGTGGTGGGTTTATTATTGCAAAGAACTTCTTTACTCCGAACATTCCAAGGTTTGATATTGTAAAATTTCCTCCTTGATATTCTTCAGGTTTCAACAATGAATTTTTTGCTTTATGTATTAAAGATTTTGTTTCCTGTGATATTTGGAGTAAAGTTTTTGTTTCAGCGTTTCTTAAAATTGGGGTTATCAGCCCATCATTGATTGCTACTGCAACTGATATATCTGCTGTACAATATTTTATTATATGTTCATTGTCCCAAGATACATTTATTTCAGGTATTTGAGTAATAGAAGAAGCGACTGCTTTTATGATTATATCATTGAGCGTTACTCCTTTTTCTTTCATTTCATTTTTTATGCTAATCAAATTGTCGATCATGCAGTCTTCTTCCATGTAGAAATGTGGTATTGTGGTTTTGGATTCTATTAACCTTTGGGCTATGACTTTGCGCATACCACTTGATGGAATTTTTGTTGTTGTACATTCATCAACTTTGACTTCTTTGGTGTATTTCATCACATCTTGTTTTACTATTCTCCCCATAGGCCCAGTGCCCTTTATTTTTCTTAAGTCTATGTTTTCTTTTTGTGCAATTTTTCTTGCAACTGGACTTGCTTTTGTTTCCCTAATATTCACTTCTTGAATTGTATTATTATTGATGTTTGTTTGTTCTATGTTTTTTGTAGTGTTGATATTATTTGTTTGGATTTCATCTGGTTGGGCTTTTTTTTGTGTTTTTTCTGACTCAATGAATGCATTCTCGTGATCATTTTCTTTGTGAGAGTCAATGTCTTGTTTTGTTTCTCCGTCAAATAAAATGGTTCCAATAATTTCATCTACTGGTATGCCTTCTGAAGATTCCTGGTAGTTTATTTTTATTATTGTGCCTACAGAATCTGATTCTAGTTCCATTACTGCTTTGTCTGTTTCTATGTCTGCTATCAATGTTCCAACTGAGACCTTTTCTCCTATTTTCACGTGCCATTTAACTATCTTTCCTGTTTCCATTGTTGGTGATAGTCTAGGCATTAATATATTTGAAGGCATTTAATACTCCTTTGGCTAGGTGAAAATTATACTTACGAGTAACAATACTAATAATGATTGGTTTCTATTTATATAACATTGTGTTTATATGCTCCCTTTTGTCAAGTTTGTTTATAGTGAATGGGTTGTGGTTAGTGATTTTATGTTATATAATAATTAGAAAATTTTTGTTTTATTTCTTTGTGTTGTCTTTTTGGTACAGCTTTTTGGACCACTTCTTTTTTATAGGGGGTGGTTTGTTTGTGACTATAGAGTTGCTTTTCGGTGCAGTCATAATTGGGTGGTTTTTGGGTTTATTTTTAGCACTGCTTAGATATTATGGATTTTTGAGAATATTTATTGTATTTTTTGTTTCTTTTATCCGTGGCACCCCTTTGATTTTACAATTGAGCATTGTTTATTTTGTTTTCCCTACTATTTTCAATATAAAAATGGATGTTATATATTCTGGTATATTAACTTTTGGCGTAAATAGTTCTGTATACACTTCAGAGCTAATTAGAGCGGGAATAGAAAGTTTGCCTAAAGGTCAATTTGAAGCTGCCAAATCATTAGAAATTAGCTGTTTCAGAACTTGGAAAGACATAATACTTCCTCAAGTTATAAGAAACGTTTTTCCTGCAATTGTTAACGAGGCTATAACTTTATTGAAAGAAACTGCTTTGATATCTACTATAGGTGGAATGGATATAATGCGTCAGTCTCAAATGTTATCTGCTCAAGAATTTTCTTATTTTATGCCGTTAACTGTTGCAGCTTTATACTATTATATTCTTGTTGTTGCTATGGAATACCTTGGTGCTTTAATTAATAAGAGGTTTTTGTTTGTTGGAAATTAAGTCAATCACAAAGATATCCGGCAATATAAAGATACTTGACAACATATCTTGTGTCATACAGGATGGGAGTGTCACAGGTTTGGCTGGTCCTTCCGGTAGCGGTAAATCCACTTTATTAAGGTGTTTGATGGGTTTGGAGTCTCCAGATTCTGGTTCTGTGATATGTTCTCTGAGAATGGGGTTCGTTTTTCAAGATTTTCAACTTTTCCCACATATGTCTGTTGTAGATAATTTGATTTATGCCCCAATGCGTAAAGGGGAGGGTGAAGCAGAAGTTCGAGCACGTGCTAATTCTTTAATGAAGGATCTTGGTATATTCCATAAATCTAGAGATTATCCCATTAATTTATCTGGCGGGCAAAAACAGAGAGTTGCTTTAGCTAGGAGTTTGATGATCAGGCCTGACCTATTGTTATGTGATGAGCCAACTTCTGGACTTGATTTTAACTCTACCAATGATGTTATTTCATTGCTTGATGTTGTTAAAAGTAATGGAGTATCTTTGATAGTGGCATCACATGATTTGGATTTTATTATAAAGATTGTAGATAGAGTTATTTTGTTGAAGGAAGGATCTTTGGTTTTAGATTTTAATCCAAGAAATCATGATGATCCAATTTCATATATTAGGTCTTGTTATTGATTTTCAATTGTATTAAATCTGCTTCATCTTTGTAAATTTTTTCATCTATTTCCAGTGATGTTATTGCGGACATGATTTCGTTTTCAGGCTTTTTAATTTGAGTTGACACTATAGATATGAATTTGTGAATGCTTATTGGTGTTGCTCCAAGGTATGACATAACTTTTTTTTTTATGTTTTCCTCATCGTGCTTTTTATTCTTCATTGTAATCCTCTATAATTTTTTGCTGCAATTCTTTCAATTTCGAGTTTGTGCCTTCTATGTATTTGTTGTATAAGAAAAAATCAGATGAAATTTCATTTAGATTTGAGCTGTTTATCGTGTTGAATTTCAAGCTTTCTATTATATCTTCTACGCAGTCTACAAGCTTAGCTCCGTCTTTAAGTAAAGAAAGAGAGCCCGAATACCTTGGGTCAAGCGGGGAGCCCGGCACTGAGAAAACCTCTTTTCCTTGCTCCAATGCATGCCTTACTGTTATAAGTGAGCCTGATTTTTTTGTAGCTTCTACAACCAACACTCCGTGTGAAAGTCCTGATATTATTCTATTTCTTTGTGGGAATAGGGAAGGTTTGGGTGCTGTGTTGAATTGATACTCTGTGAGTACAAGTCCCTGTTTAGTGATTTTGTTATATAATTCAGTATTTTGTTTTGGATAAATTAGATTTATTCCGCTGCCCATTACCGCTATTGTTGGATGATTGTTTTCTATTATTGAGTGCGCTGCTGAATCTATCCCTGCTGCTAATCCAGATACTACTGTTATTCCTTTTTCGGCTAATTGCTCTGAAATTCTCTTGGCTATCAAAATTCCGTGCGCGGAAGCGCTTCTAGATCCTATTACTGCTATGTTCGTTCTGTTTTTTGATAGTAATTCGTTTTTTCCTATGGTGGTTATAGATGAAGGAGGTGATCTTATTTCTTTTAGTTGTGGTGGATATATTTTATCATTAAATATTATTATGGTGCCACTTATTTTTTCTGTCATTTCAACTTCTTTTAGAATCTCTTGTTGTGATTTAATTTTTATTTTTTTATTTGGAAATGATCTTCGTATTATGTTTGGTAGCTCTTCTATTATATGTTCCGTGTTTTCGTGAAGTTTTCCGATCAATTCTAATGTTTTGGGTTTGAAAGGTGTACTTCGTATTATTCTTAGCCAATCCAACCATTCTTTGTTTTTTTGCATTTGATTATCTCGGACAAGTGATTAATTTTTTATCAGAGTTGCAAATATAATCGATGAAATGTTTTTTGTAAAGGGTCAAATTTCTTGCTGTTTTCGATAGGAGAATTCATTGTGTGTATCTGATTATGCAAGTTGTTTTTTTTGATGTTTGTTGCTTTAATTGCGTTGCGAGTTTGAATTATTTGATGAAATACGTATTTTAGTGGTTGATAATATCCCGAATGGATGGTATAAATAATAAACGTATTTTGCTTTAGTGGGTTTTTTTTGTTGTATGAGTGTACCTTTGTAGTGTATCAAGGTCTTTCAGCTTCTGAAGTTGAGAATCTTATGTCTACTTTTTCCGATCTTTTGCTTTCTGTTGGTGCCAAAGTTGTTCGCTCTGAGTTTTGGGGTTTGATGGATCTCGCTTATGATATCAAAAAGCATAAGAAAGGTTATTATTTCATGTTTTACGTTCAAGAAGATAAAAAAGGTTCCCTTTCTGCTTTTGAGTCCAAAATAAAGTTAAATGAACTTGTTATAAGGTACTTGCTCCTGAGAGTCGATTCTATGTCACCACAGGGCTTTTTTCGTGCCAAAAATGATGATAGTGTTTCTGGTTAATTTATATGTCTTTTGATAACAAAAAAGTTAGCGGTTTTGCTGCTCTAGCTGCAATGAGAGCTCCTTTTCAGCGTAAGGCCAAGTCATGTCCTCTTTCTGGTGTTCTGCGTGAGGATTTGAATCATAAGAATGTAAAGCTTCTTAGACGATTTGTTTCTCCAGCTGGCCGAATACTTTCTTCTCGTGTTACTGGTATTTGCGCCAAGCACCAGCGCTGTGTTGCTGTCGCTGTAAAAAGAGCACGATTTCTTGCTTTATTGCCATATTGTTGAGTTTATTATGAAGATTATATTGATTGCACGCTTAAAAGGTTTGGGTGCACCGGGTGATGTTTTATGTGTAAAGCCTGGTTTTGCTAGGAATTATTTAATTCCTTATAACTTTGCCTTGCCTGCTAACGATGCAAATCTGCGCAACTTGTCTACGATGAAAGAATCTGCCAAACAAAAAGATATTGATGCCATAAAGATTGCTAATAAAAATAAAGATAATTTACTATCTTTTCTTCCTTTGGTTGTATATAGACAAGCAAGCCCAGAAGGCAAGCTTTTTGGTTCAGTTTTATCTTCTCATATATTAGCTGTTTTAGACTCAAAAGGAATAAAAATTCCCAAGAAAAGTATTTCTTTTCCTTCTGTGATAAAATCTTTAGGATCTCACTCTGTGTCTATAGAGTTTCATCCTGATGTTGTGCTTGATTTTGAAATAGAAGTTCAGAAAGAATCTTGATTGGGATTTGATTTTTTTTTCTGGAGCTAATTTCTCATTATTGCTCTATATATAACTCTAAATTCTTTTTATTCTGGAATTTTTATAGCTCCTATGATTTTTGTTATCCTGTTTCTAATACCAACAGGTAGTAGGCATTCTTCGAAATTGATTTCCGAGTAATCTATTACTTTTTCGTCTTTGTGAGCTAAAGGTTTTTTTGTGCATAACACTTCGTCTATCATGTAATGAAGTGATTCTATTATTTCCTCTTCTGAGCACTGGTACTTAAGTTTATAGATTTCTTGAGCTTTTTCTCCTAGAAAGGAAAAATTATATTCCTGTTCATTGTGTTCATTTTTTATTTCTATGATAAAGCAATCTTCTATTATATCAGACAAATATTCATAATCTATATCTACATCTGAGGGAAAAATGTTATCACCTTTTATTGATTCCCAATATTCACATAGTTGGCTTGTAGATTGTTTTTCAATTATCATAATTTCTCTTGTAAAAGTAGATATGCTATTACCTGCATATTAACAATATGTAAAAGAGGGATTGACTGTTTATGAATATAGGTTAGGATGTTTCAAATGCCTCTGTGGCGGAATTGGTAGACGCGATAGACTCAAAATCTATTGTCCTTTTGGGCATGCTGGTTCGAGTCCGGCCAGAGGCATTTTTTTGAAGCTGTTATTTTATATTGATTGTTTCAACAATTTTGGCAAGTTTGACTTTCCCATTAGGAGTATAAAAATTTCTGGCATTAATTCCCATTTCTTGTAACAGCTTTTGGTTTTTTGTTAACTTGTGAATCTCATTAACAATGTTGTCGACACTGAGATTCTCTTCTTCTATCATTACACCTGCCTTTGCTTCCACCAATTGCTGTGCGTTCTTGACTTGATGGTTATCTTTTGACCCTCTATAAGGAATATATATAGCAGGCTTACCCATCATGCAGATTTGATTCAAGGTTCCTGCCCCAGCTCTGCATATAATCAAATGAGATGATAGTATTTTATTCTCAATGTCAAAAAAAAATGTATCTAATTCTGCGGATATATGTTTTTGATTGTTATATAAGTCGCGTATATCTTTGATGTTAGAAACCTTGCATTGTTGAACTATATTTAGTTTTAGTGGTATTTTTAAAACACATATTGCTGAGCTGACAGTTTTATCTATTAATTCACTGCATTCGCTCCCACTCATTATTAATATATTGATGCTATCGGTAAAATTGTAATTATTGCTGAATTTAGGTTGTTTGCCTTCTCTTACCGGCATTCCCGTGAGTAGTACTTTATTTTTTACCAAGGGAACAATTTTTTTGTTTATTTCGGTTGGCATTGATATTGCAAGATATTTCGATATTGGCGCAAACAAAGAATTAACCCTTCCAAGAACTGAATTTGCCTCGTGTACAATTGTTGTTATGAGCAAGCTAGATGCTGAAAGTAGTACTGGTAGAGAAGGGTATGCCCCAAATCCTATAACTACGTTTGGTTTAAATCTTCTTATTATTTTCATGGATTTGAAGTAACTTACTGTCAATGTGTATAAAAATTTTATCAAACCTTTGTTTGGGGAAGATATTGGTATGTATTCTATTGTGAAATTTTCATACCCTTTGAGGTTATATAGCTTGAGTCTTTTGTCTGCGACTATTACTATCTGGTGTTTTCTGAAAGACATTTCTTTTGCAAATTCGTATGCAGCAAAAACATGTCCCCCGGTCCCACCGGTCGATATAATTATTTTCATTGCAGAGTGATTTTAACCGATAATGAATTTAGAGAAAAGAGTTTGTGGCATTATTGCGTTCAACATTTTATAAAAGTTTTGTGAATGGTTGGTGATTGATTGATGGCAAGCGTAATGATAAATAATGTAATCTAATCCAATTATTGGAAGCTTGATTATGCAGGCATTGACAATATATCTATCGTTGCTTTTATCGTAAAAGCATATAGATTTTTCGGTTTTGCATGTTTTATATTTTATAACTGTATGTGTTGTGATTGATTTTATTAATTGATTGCTTTCGTACTTTTCATGTATTTCTAAGATCTTTGATTTTGTTTTTTCGACGTACCAGCTCTGTATTATTTTTTTTATTTGAATGTTATTTTGTATGTTGTTCAAATAAACTTGAATTTCTCTTCTTGTGAGTATTACTTTAGTCAGTGTGCATTTTTTTATATTTATTGAATATTTTCTACCTAGGTATAAAATACATTCTCCGTTTTTATATAAGTCTGGGTGTAATATTACTTTGTTGAAATAAGAAATTTTATCATAAATTTTTTTCACATTCTTTCTTACAGCAACAGAAACAAGCAATCTGTCTATTTGTGGTGGACATATTACTATGACTGATAAATCTGGGTATACAATCAATAATGGCTTTTTTTGTGCTTGCTGCATTAATATTATTTGATACTTGATTGTATTGCCTTTATGAAATACAAACCCAGTTTTCATTTTATATTTTTGACGAAATTAACAATTGATACAAACTATATAACATATTTGTTGATAATACAAAGTGAAACAATAAATTGATTGTTTTTTCGCTTATACCATTCGTTTCAATTGTTTTTTATTAGAATCTGTTAGATCTATTATAGAAACATAATATACATTATGGAACCATAAACCTCTTAATTGTTATAAATGAGTTTCTAAGAGCTGGTTTTTCGTCATTTATGATTTGAATCAATTTTCATTTAAGACATTTGTTGTGATTGTTTGTCTCTAGCACCAATTTTATTGTTTTTCATTTCTGTTCCATATCTCCTGATTAATAATTTCGCTTTTAAAGTAATACTTAAACAAATAATTCCTTTTTTAAAGGATATTCCTCAATAATCATGAATTTAATTTGTATAACAATGTAATTCATGCTTTTTATTTAAAGTGATACATTAGATTTATGTAAAAAAAATAATAAATATTTCTGTAAAGTAGTTTTGTTTTTCATGTTTTTAAGCACTGAGAATTGCTGTATTTTTTTAATAAAAAAATATATTTACGGGGGACAGATTGTGTTTATGTTTGTTGATATTCCCACTATTTTTATTTTTATGATTTGAAATATATCTTGTGCTTTAGTTGATTTCAGTTTAATAAATGAGAAATTACTTATTATGTTAGTTTGACTATTTATAGAAATTCTTACACCACTTGAAGTGGTAAATGTAATGTATAATTTTTGTATATAAAGGTGTTATATTAAAAATTATAAGTCTATATATTCTATAAACTTATAATTTACGTATACAAAAAATATTGTGTTATTTTATCTTTTTTTATTATTTAATTTGAGAATAGTAAGGTTCTAAATGCTTCTTTAATAAATTTATAGCAAAATCTGCTGATTCCCATCCCAATATTTCAGTATGTTTTGATTTTTCTAGATCCTTGTAATGATCAAAGAAATGAGTAATTTGATCTAGTATGATCTTTGATATATCGGTATAATTTTTAATTTCAGAATAACAAGGTTCCAGATCCGTTGTTGGTACGGATAAAATTTTATGGTCCAATCCAGCTTCATCAGACATACATAAAACACCAATTGGCCTAACTTTTATTACTGCTTTGGGTATTACTGGAAATCTAGTAATGATGAGAACATCCATAGGGTCTCCGTCATCAGAATGAGTTTCGGGTAGAAAAGCATAATTGCAAGGATATCGCATGCTAACTGGTATAAATCGATCTACAAATAATTCATTGTCTTTTATTTCATATTTGATTGGATCCGAATTTGCGGATATTTCCACTATAGCATTCAGTTCATTCGGAAAATTTTTATGTTGTTTCATATTTGAATTTGCTTTATAAGATAAATAATGTATTATAAAGTAGTTTCCTTTGTATGACAAATACTTTTTGTGTCCGTAATATCTGAAATAGTTTCTCGTGAAATTTTTGATAGTAGAGGATTGCCAACTGTTGAAGTTGATGTGATAACCTCTGATGGTTCTTTAGGACGTTATGCAGTTCCTTCAGGATCTTCCACAGGAAAAGCAGAGGCCTTGGAGCTTAGAAATAAAAATGGTAATGGAGTGAGTAATGCTCTTGATAATATATCAAAATACATTGCTCCTAATCTTATTGGCCTTGATTGTTCTGATCAAAAGAAAATTGATTTTATTTTGCTCCAATTAGATGGAACAAATAACAAATCTAATTTAGGTGCTAATTCTATGTTAGGTGTATCTATGGCTTGTGCTGTGGCCGCATCTAATTCTCTGTCTTTGTGTTTATATTCTTATATTGCACAGATTTCAAATAATAAAAATACTTTACGAATGCCAATTCCAATGATGAATTTCATAAATGGTGGCTCTCATGCTAGCAATAAACTGGCAATACAAGAATTTATGATTACTCCTATGGATGTTTATTCCCAAGATACAATTGCAATGTGTTCTGAGATATATCATAAATTAAAAGAAATACTTTCGTGCAATGGATTTGGAACTAGCGTTGGTGACGAAGGTGGATTTGTCCCTATTGGTATAGATAAAACCAGTGATGCACTTGACCTTTTGATGGAAGCTATTGATGGTTATAGAGTTGGTATTGCTTTGGATAGTGCTGCTTCTTCTTTCTATTTCGATGGTTCTTATCATATAGATTCTCAGTGTTTAGATTCTAGCGGTATGATAGATTTTTATTCTGATCTTATATCTAAATATCCTATAGTTTCTATAGAAGACGGTTTGGAAGAACAGGATTATAATGGTTGGAAATCTCTTACTAAACAATTAGGTGAATCTATAATGATTGTAGGAGATGATTTGTTTGTTACAAACAAAGAACTTATAAAATTTGGCATAAAAAACCAAATAGCAAATTGTGTTTTAATAAAACCCAATCAAATTGGTACTTTGACAGAAACTCTTGAAGCTATAAAGCTTGCTCACGACAATGATTATAATACAATCATCTCTCATAGATCTGGTGATACAGAAGATGTTTCTATAGTACATCTTGGTTTTGGAGCTTCATGTCATAAAATAAAAACAGGAGCAATTTGTAGATCTGAAAGAGTTGCTAAGTATAATGAAATGATCAGAGTGCATGAGAGACTCTAATTTTGATTCCAGTTAAATTATATTTTCTTTTTATAATAAAAAAAATCAGAACTTTAAAAAAGTTCTAAGCTTAGATGATCTCAATGGATGCCTAAGCTTTCTCAATGCTTTTGCCTCTATCTGTCTTATTCTTTCGCGTGTTACGTTGTATTTGAAACCCACCTGTTCTAATGTCAATGTATTTTTTTTGACATGATAAGATGAGTCTAGTGATGATTTGCTATCTAGATTTGGAACGGTGTTTAATCCGAACCTATATCGTAAGATTTTTTCTTCCCTGGGCGACAAAGATGACAAGACTTCATTAATAACTTTGTTCAAATTGTGTAAGACAGCAGAATCTAACTGATTGACAGTTGTTTTATCTTCAACGAAATCACCAAAAGACCCCCCACTGTCATCGTCTCCCACAGGGTTCTCCAAGCTGATTGGGTCCTTGGATATTTTGATAACTTTTTTTATTTTATCTACTGGTATGCTTAATCTATTTGACAATTCTTCTGCTGTAGGTTCAGTTCCAGATTCATGAAACATTTGTCGGCTTGTTCTTATTATTTTATTGATAGTTTCTATCATATGTACGGGAATTCTTATAGTTCTAGCTTGATCTGCAATAGCTCTAGTTATTGCTTGTCTACACCACCATGTAGCGTAAGTAGAAAATTTATGTCCTTTTCTATGTTCGAATTTGTCAACAGCTTTCATCAAACCAATATTTCCTTCTTGTATTAAGTCAGGAAATGGCATTCCTCGATTTGAATATTTCTTTGCAATAGATATAACAAGTCGAAGATTAGCTTTAACCATAGAATGTTTTGCTTTATTTGATTTGTGCTCATGTTTTTTAACTCGAGTTGATATATAACGTATGTCTTCTGCCGATAAACCAAAAGGTGCTATAAGGAATGAAAGATCCTGATATACTCTATCAAGCAAAGATTGATCATCCTCTGAATCTTTATCCAAACATATATTTTCCCATTTTTTTTCTTTTATAATATTAAGAAAGCTGTTTTTGTTCAGAAATTGTTTTTTGAATGGTTCTATTTCAGATTTTTTGATTCCATTTTTTTGTGCTATAGAAAAAATTTCATTTTGCAGTTGGGATATTTCTTGATTTGCAGAATGAAAATCTTGTGCACAGCTGGACACTTGTTTTGAAGTCAACCGCATCTCTGATAATATAGAATTTAAATCTAAATAATGAGAGTTGGTTTCCACTTTTCTTGGATCAACAAGTATTACACTAAATATTTCTTCTAATTTCTCTATGTGTGAAATGCATTGATCTAAACTGTTTAAAATTGAAGGAAGCATTATTACTTCAGCTCTTAGCAACATACTCATGCTGCTTTCGTCTTTATCCCCAAGATCTTCTTCGTCAATGAATTCTGTGTCTTGCTCAGTTTCTTGTGTATTATCTGTTGTATCGTCTTCTTCATCTAAGTCGGACTGGTTGTATAAAATACTAGTGTCTATATCAATTATATCTCTTAGTGCAATGACTCCATTTGCAAGGCAATCTCTCCATTCCCGTATAGTTTTCCACATTTTTGGAGACAGCAACAAACATGAAAGAACTGATATCCTTTCCTGTTCTATCTCTTTTGCGATCAAGACTTCTTGTTCTCTGGAAAGCAAGTTTACATTACTCATTTCACGCAAATAAAGTCTAACTGGATCATCAGTTCTACCTATTGACAACATTGCAGATTCGTTTTCAGCTGTCTCATTATCTTCTGTTGCAGGAATTTCACCATTTTCATCTTCTATACATTCGTCTTTGGTTGAAATTGACTCTATTCTTTCTTCTTCTGCATCTTTATCTACTACTTCAACGCCATGCTCTTGAAGCATTGAAAGAGCATCTTCGCAAATTTTTGCGGTTAATGCTCTATTAGAAAAAGAAAAAAGATCAGAATCTTCTAATGCCTTATGTATCTGTTTATAAGTAAGAAATCCTTTTTTTGTGCTTTTTCGAACAAGATCCTTGACTACTGAATGTATGTTTGGATCTATTTGTTTATCTGATTTACTTTCAATTCCTTGATTTGGTATCTTCCTATTGCTCATTTATAAGTTACCGATTTTCTGAAATATCATAACGTGTATTTGTATTATTTTTATTTATAAGTGTCAAGTAGTGTTAGGTAAGTGAATACGAAAATGAGTATAATTTCACTTGCTGTTTAATGATTTTTAATACTTTGTCTCGTTTATTGATAATATTAAAATTATTCAATTAAAATACTTGCTTCCCCATAGTTCTGTATTGGAAGAATTAGCTTATTGGCTTATGTTTTGATATGTTTTTTGATTATTGTATTGATGAAAATGTGTATTGATAAAAATTGTTTTTTGTGTTATAAGGAAAAAAGTTGTGTCTTTAAAAGACGGAGCGTAGCGCAGTCTGGTAGCGCACTTGGTTTGGGACCAAGGGGTCGGGAGTTCGAATCTCTCCGCTCCGATTCATTTTATACCTTTGTTAGGATTTTTTTGTGTTCTCTCTGCATTTTTTAGCACGTATTTCCTTTGTTTTCTTGATCTTTTTGGGATTTAGCTTTACTGCTTTTGCTATTAATAGTAAAGAAGCATGTTATCCAACTCCTGAATTGTCTTATTTTACCGATACACCTTCTCGCTTCTTAAAGAACAACAATTTAACATCAACTCCTGGATCATACCTCGAGCAACAAGGGCAAATTATAATTCTGCGTGGTAGAATTACTGATTCCAATTGCGTTCCTATTTCCAATGCTGTGATAAGGATTTGGCAATCTAAAAACAAAAATTGTTTTTCTCAAAATGATACATATATCAACCAAAACAATAAAAACAATAATGATTGTGATATCGATTCTATATTAAGTGGTACTGCTGTTACTGATAATTTAGGTTACTATTTCTTCACTACAATTTTACCTGTTGATGGATTTATAAATTTATTACTAGAGCACAATGATTTTATTTATTTTTCTACTAGAATTTTATTTGATGATTATGATATATATGGTGTTAATTCCGATTTCCACCATTTGCTTTTTCCGGATGGCCCACTGCTCTCTTATTCCGGAATTGATGAATATGTGTTTGATATAACACTTGATGGAATCAATAGGTATACAGGCTATTGAATATGAAGTTATTTTTTTTATTTTTTTTTCTGTATTGCATTCCACTGTGCTCTATTGGGAGTAATAAAATTGAGGCAGTGGTTGGTGGAGATCAATTTATTACATCTCAGGAAGTTGAAAATCGTGTTTTAGCTTTTAACACTTGGTCTGGTTTGCAAGAAAAAATAGGTTTTGACACTGCATTAAAAATGTTGGTAGAAGAAAAATTAATTCTATTAGATTCTAAAAAAATAGAGTATTTACTTCCAGATCCATTTGATTTAAATTATATTACTGATGTACAACAACGAAAGTCTATAGAATCTTTCTATATCTCTAATCTATTGATCAATTATATAATTCCTAATCACAATATTTTTGTTTCTGATCACGAAATAATGCAATATAGAGAAATTCTTGAACATAGTTCAGAAGTTATGATTAAGATACAATCAGGAACTTATTCTACATGGATCAAGAAAGGAGATCTTTCTTTAGAAGCCAAAAAGTCATTTATTGAAAATGGAGCATCAGGGCTTGATTATTTAGGGTTTAAGATCTCTGATCATATTTTAATTCCTCCACTATTAATGGATGCAGAGATATATATATCTGTTTTAGATGATTGCAATGATCAAGATTTGTTCAAAAAATTAATTGCATCCAAAAGCATCGATGAATTCAATGATTTATTGTATAAAAATGGTTTGAAGGTAAATAAAATAAGAGAAACAGTTTCTAATCTGGATATTGAAATTATAAATAAAGTTGCATTGAATATATCTGAATTCAAAGTTTATTCCCTTGGCTCAAAATCACTTTTTTATATAGAAGATTTGGATTATAAAAATGTTTCTTATTACAATCATGAATATATAAATTCTTATATATTATCTGAAAAATTTCTCCTTGAAAAAAACAAAGCTATACAGGAGATGATGTCTAAATATTCTGTTGTTTTTGTTTCATGATCAATTGTTTGTTTGGTACTGATGGAATACGAGGGAAAGTAAACAATTATCCTATTACTCCTCATTTTTGTCTTAATTTATCTTCTGTGATATCAAAAATACAAAATAAAGTTCTTATAGGTGTTGACACCAGATCTTCTTCAAAAATGTTACAGCACGCCTTGATCTCTGGGTTCATGTCCAATGGTACTGATGTGTTGTTATGTGGATGTATACCAACTTCATGCGTTTCATTTTTGTCTCGTAGATTTTCTGCTATTGGTATTATGATATCTGCTTCACATAATTTTTCGCATGACAATGGTTTTAAATTTTTTGATTCTAATGGTATAAAATTTTCTACTGAAAAAGAAGCTGAATTAAGTTCTTTGCTACAATCTAATTCTGGTACATTAGTTAAGTCTAATGAAATTGGTAAGACTGTAAAGGCCTATGACAGCCTTGAGATATATAAAAATTTTCTTTTAAGCAAATGTAAAACGTCTCTTTCTGGTTTTAAAATTGCTATCAGTTGCTCTAATGGTGCTTGCTTTTTTGCTCCTGAAGTAATTAAAAAGCTTGGAGCGCAATTATTTGTTACTTGCAATGATCCAGATGGTTTCAACATCAATATGGGCGAGGAAAATTTTTGTTCCTTTGTTGTTCATAATGAAGCAGATATAGGAATAATATTAGATGGAGATGGTGATCGTGTAAATGTATATGATGAGTTCGGTGAAAAAGTATGTGGAGATCATATTCTTGCATTTTTAGCTTCAAATTTGCTAAAATCAGGTGAATTGTGCTCTAATAACATTGTGTCTAATGTTATGTCAACAATGTCTTATGAAGCTTATATAAATAAACTTGGATTGCAACTTATACGTACTCCAGTGGGTGATAAAAATATAATTCATTCTATGAAAAAGAATAATTCATCTTTTGGTGGTGAACAATCTGGTCATATTATACTAAATAATTTGACTGGTGATGGTATTTTATCTATGCTTTTTATATTAAAATACCTAAAGAAGAACCCTGGACCTACTAGTAAAGTATTGAGGTGTTTTGATCAAAACCCTCAGGTTTTCTCTAATGTAAAATGTGTGGAAATTCCAAGAGATTTCAATGATCTCACTCAAAAAATAAATCATGATTTAAACAGTGATAGTAGATTTTTAGTGAGAAAATCTGGTACAGAGCCAGTTATACGAATTATGGCTGAATCTTCTGATCTAGAAGTTGCTCAATCTATTGTTAGGAAACTTGAATTGATTTTGTTGAAATAGATATATAATAACTCTGATTTTAATTTATTGGTATATAATATGAATGATGTCAATGAACTTGAAAGTTTGTTAGATTATCATGACAATCTTTATTACAATCTTGATTCTCCTCGAATTTCTGATTTTGAATACGATAAACTTAAGTCTGAATATACTTCATTATACTTTCGGTTATACAATAAACATCCTGCTAGAGTAGGAATTGCTCCTAACTCTCATTTCTCGAAAACAAATCATAAATATCCAATGCTTTCTTTGGATAATATTTTTAATAAAGACCATCTTGAATCTTTTTTTGTTAAAATCAAAAATTTGCTTAATATTGATCATATACATTTTCTATGTGAACCAAAGATTGACGGTGTTTCGTTTTCCATTTTATATTCAAAAGGTGTGTTGCAAAAAGTTTCTACTAGAGGAGATGGAATAACTGGAGAAAATATTACCAAAAACTTTCTAACTTTGTCTAAAGTTCCAATAAAAGTGAATTCTAAAGATGAATTTGAAGTGAGAGGAGAAGTGTATATCAGTCATGATAATTTCAATAAACTTGATGGATTTGCAAATCCTAGAAACGCTGCTGCAGGGTCTTTGAGGCATATAGATCCTCTTGTTACATCCAAGAGAAAACTTCAGTATTTTGCATATAATGTTTGCGGTCTTGAGTTTGAGTATCAATCAGATATTTTATCTTTTTTGGAGCAGAATGGTTTTTGTGTGAATTCTAACCATTTGGTAGTTGATTCTCCAGAAAATATATTAAAATTCTATGATGATATGAGCCTGAAACGTTCTCGCTTGGGATATGATATAGATGGATTAGTTTATAAAGTAAATGAAATTAAATCGCAAAATAGGCTTGGCAACTCAAGTAGTTCTCCACGTTGGGCTGTGGCTCATAAATTTTCTCCCGAAAATGGTGTCACGAAGATTAACTCTATAACAGTCCAAGTTGGAAGGACTGGTGCATTAACCCCTGTCGCTGAACTGATGCCTATTAATTTAGGTGGTGTAATGATTTCTAGAGCAAGTTTGCATAATTTCGATGAAATAGAGCAAAAAAGCATTTGTCCAGGAGATTTAGTTTTGATACAGAGATCTGGTGATGTAATACCACAGATCATAAGTGTTCAAGAGAGTTGTTCTGAGAATAAATATTTTGTGAAACCAGATAAATGCCCCTCTTGTGGCTCTAAAACAAAAAAAGATGGATCTGTTTTGAGATGTAATAATACACACAAATGTTTTGATCAAATCGCAGGTAAGATCAAATATATGGCGTCTAGAGATGTTCTTAATATAACCGGACTTGGAGATAAGCAGGTTGTGTTTTTGCTGAAAAATGGCTTTATAAATGGAATGGAGGATGTTTTTAGTTTGAGTAGTAAATATGATTTATTGGTGAATCAAGTTGGATGGGGTAAGAGATCTGTTGAGAAATTACTCAAAGAGATCAAAAGAATCAAATCTGGTATTTCTCTTGATAAATTCATAATGTCGCTGAGTATAAGATTTGTTGGCAAAGAGACTGCTAGAACAATTGCAAAACATTATGTTTCATATAACGCATTCTATACAAAAATGCGAATGAATGCGTTTGATGATTTATGCAGTATTGAGGGAATAGGATCCAAGGCTGCAAATTCTATTTTAGATTTTTTTTCTGATATAGAATCAATAAATAGATTTTCTTCTTGTTTTGTAATTAATGATTTTGTATCTAATGTTTCAGATTCCATTCTAAAGGGTAAGAAAATAGTATTCACTGGATCTATGTATATGACCAGAAACGAAGCAAAAATAAAAGCAGAGGCCTTAGGAGCAATAATATCAAGCGATGTGAATTACAGTACTGATTTGGTGGTTTTGGGCGAAAAACCTGGCAAAAAAGCAAAAAAAGCTTATGAGCTGGGGATAAGATGTATAAATCAATATGAATGGGTTGATATCGTTTCAGGTGCTAAATAATTTTCATTATGCTGTTTTGTTTTGATGTTTTGGTATAGATATCTTTCTCCACTCTTTTTGTAATAATTGTATATTATTGATTATTTTTTTGTATTCATCAGTGTTATTTGAAAACTTTATTTCATGTAGCTTCTGTATTAATGACAAATAAAACATAGTGAGTGATTTGTTGACGGTATTTTGTTGCTGTTGTAATAGATCTTTAGACAAAAGATCTGCGATCTTAATTGCTTTATCTATCGATACAAATCTTTTCTTGCTGTTGTGATTTTTCTTAGCATCTTCAATATATGAAATTATATATCCGTATATCTCTGCTATGTCATCACATGATGCAGATGCTTTTTTCATAGAAGATAAATAAGCTTTTTCTTGATATGTGGCCATTCTGTTCTACAATCATTATCATTTGTTATATACTTATATATGAATAGTAATATTATTGTTAATGTGTCAAGCAGAGATGTGTTTTGTGATGGAGGTGATGGTGGTCACCCTAGAATTTTCTTAAAAATATCAGAATCTGAACAAATTGCATGCCCTTATTGTGGGAAGGTTTTTGTGCTAGATGAAAATACAGAAGATTGATTGTCTAATAATACGTCTTTTCGTATACAATTGATTTTTTTTGTTGATTTCATGCTTAATAAAATCATATTTATAATAATACAGATGTTGTTGTTTATATATTCATTTTGGGTGTATCTTATTTTTGTTTTTGCGTTTTCTAATTTCCATAGACACAATTGAAGATTTTTTTTATTGTAAAAAAAAAGCAAATCTTTTTATTGTATGAAATTTAATTTATTGAAGTATTGATACAGGATTGAAGTGTTATTTCATATAATGGGTGCTCTAATGATGACAAGCTAGGTGAAGAAGAAAATATCCAACCACTGAATATTCGATTATTTTCTTCTTTTGCTATTATCAAAGCTTTATCTTCTTTATAGTCTTTATCTGACCAGCAGCTACGTAATTCTATTTCAAGGCTTCCTAATTTGATTGGCTGATAAATGCTTGTTGTTATTTGATATGAACGTAAAGTAGTTTTGTCTATAATATTTAATTCTGCAGATTGGAAATAATTATCATAATGAGAGGCTATTGTTTTATTTGAGAGCAAAGTGAGTATTATAAGTGTAAATTTAAAATAACGCATCAAACATATCCATAATCAATTTTGGGCCAGAAATTATTACAACAGAAGATACAAATAAACCTATAAAGCTTATTATTGATCCTATAGCAACCATTAAACCGTCTTTGTTAACCATCCCAAAAGACATAATTACCACCCCTAATCCAGGTATAAAATTTGTAAAAGGGATAGGAAGAGATATTGAAATGGAGCATATAAAAACTAGGAAAGCATAAATTCTTTCGCTAAATCTGTTGTTAAAAATAGACATTCTTGTTTTTGTTATTTTTTCTACTTTTTTCAGCAAAGAGGATGCTCTTTCCATTATGTTTGCAATTTTTTTTCTCTGAAAAGATTTTTTACCCAGCCATTGAGGCATCCAAGGCAAAGAATGTCCCAATAAAATTTGCATCGAAAATATCAACAAGGGCAATGCCCCTATTGTTGTAAGACCTGGTGGCATAGGTAATGGCATCGAAACAGGCAGAGAAAACATTAATATCAAAACACTAAAACCTCTTCCATCAAGGGCATCACGTATTTCAAATAAAGATATTTTGTCTGCCCCATCCGAATCAATTGCATTTTTGATAATATCCGATGTTCTGGCATTTTTTGTGTCTTGCACTTATTCTCTTGAATTTATAAAATATATAGAAATCTTATATGACAATTTAAGATAAAACAATACACATAGTTGTGTGGTTTGTTTATGTATTTATTTTATTTTAACTTTTATGAATTTGTGATTATATATGATTTTATGTTTCATGTTTTATAAATCATCATAATGTCCAACCTATTACGTTGTTAATGTATTTTTTTGTATTCAAAAAATATTTCTTAGGTTATATATAAATATATATCTATTCGGAAAAGAGAAGTGTTTTTTGATATATGTGATATATGTGTTTTATTAGATGAATTATTTTTTAATATCATTTTTTTTTGCTTATAAGTGTGTTATACACAAAATCTGAATGTACTTTATAAATTTGTAATCAACAATGTATGTCTTTTGAACATTTATCAAATTGTGATTCTAGGAATATATGTATACTTGGCTCAACTGGATCTGTTGGCACTACAGCTTTAAGTCTCATAGCAAAATCACAACATAATGTTGTTGCATTGGTTGCTAAAACTAATCTACCTTTGCTTGCAACACAAGCTTCCATTTTTAAGCCTAAAATTGTAGCTATTCAAGATGTATCTTTACATAAGCAACTTCGATCTATGATCTCTGATGATTCTATTAAGGTTGTTGCTGGTGATTCTGGAATTGTAGAGGCAATAGATCATAAATCTGAAGTGGTCGTAAATGCTATAACAGGTTTGGATGGTCTTTTGCCTTCTATTCATTCATTGAAAAAAGGTGGCGTTTTGGCTCTTGCTAATAAAGAATCAATTGTATGTGGTGGAAATATATTATTTTCTATTGGTAAAGGAAAGATAATTCCCGTAGATTCAGAGCATAATGCAATATTTAATTTGATTGATTCCAGGTCTGGTTATTCAATTAAAAAATATTCTATAACTGCTTCAGGAGGACCATTTTATGGTAAGAATAAAAAAGGGGTTTTGCCTGATGAAGCTATAAAGCATCCCATATGGAAAATGGGTAAAAAAATTTCTGTTGATTCTGCAAATTTGATGAACAAAGTTCTTGAAGTCATAGAGTGTAATATATTATTTGATATACCTAAATCGGATATAGAAATTTTGATTCATCCACAATCTATAGTTCATGCCGCTCTTACTTATAATGATGGTATGATTGTTTCTGTAATGTACCCTCCTGATATGTCTATACCTTTATCGAACGCAATTCATTGGCCTTTTCCTAATCATTTTCAATGCCATGAAGAAAAATCTTTGTCTGATTTCGCAGATATGTCTTTCGCTTCTCCTGATGTTTTGGAATTTCCTGCTTTAAATTTATTACATACTGATAAATATGTTACTTTGAATGCAGCAAATGAAATAGCTGTTTCTGCCTTTTTAGATAAAAAAATAAGCTTTCTTCAAATAGTTGAAATTATTACCCATGTTGTTGAAAAACATAGTTGCAATTCAAAACCAGATTCTTTGGATGAGATATTTGATATAGACAATGAAGCACGGATATACTCTAATGAATTTATAAAAGTCATTGTTTGAAATTTTAGATTCTTTAAGTATGAGGTGCTTCCTTGATTGATATATTTTTGTTTTGCTTGCTTTCTGGTGTTTTTCTTTCTATTACCCCTGTTTCCTGGCCTATTTTGTGCACTATAGCTGCAGATCGTCCAAAGATATCTTCAAATGATTTATGTTTTTATATTATCTCTGTATTTGTATTTTTTACCTCTTTTGGCTTGATTTATTTGTTCTTGCATGACTTGTTGGAATATAATTTGATAGCTATATGTTTTGTTTGTTTCGTAATATATCTTTTGTTTTTCATGGGCTTGAATTTTTCAGGGTACTCAAACTACATAAGTTTTATTTGTTCTAGATTTAACGGTTTGTTTGTAAGTTGTACTTCTGTTGTATTGCTTAGTCCTTTTTTTGACAGGTGCATTGGTGTTTTCACCGACCATGGTTTGTTTTTTTACTTTCTTGTTTGTTTGTGTGTGTGTATAGGATTTATTTTGTGTTATTGCTGTTTTTATTTTTTTGATTTCAAGATAGAGTCTGGCTTTGTACATTTAAAACCTTTGAGTGCGTTTATTTATTATTTGTATGCTTCTTTCTTAGTATACGTACTGGTTGATAGATGTGGTGCCTGGATTTTGCTTCCAATATTATTTGGTCTTATAATTTTTTCTATAGGCCTCTATTCCAGCTCTCTTGAAAAACATATACTTTTTCTCTTTATTAGTGTGCTTCCGATATTATATATAGTATATTACGATCATTTTAATTCTTTGCAGACCTATAAATTTAATCAAAAGAGATTAGATGCTTTGATTGAAGATGGTGCAAAAGTTTTGGTTGTAGTGAAAGCTGATTGGTGTACGACATGTCAGAATAACAAAAATTTTGTTCTTGATACTTATTCTTTCAAGCAATTGATTAAGTCCACTGGTGTTGTATATATGGTTGCAGATTTAACTTTTGAAAACACTGAATCAATGATTTACTTCTCTTCTCTTGATAGACCTGGAATCCCGCAAAATGTGTTATATAAACCTTACGGAGAAGTGGTATATTTGCCTTCTATACTTTCTATATCAATACTTGAATCCTCTTTGAAATAAAATTTATTGGATGTTTTTATTGTTTTGTTAATTTGTTTGCATAGTGAAATTTTTTGTTGAGTAACTGAGCTTATACTGAATGATTCTTTTGCTATATTTCCTTATTTTAGATTAAATTTCATTATATCTGAATTTTAAAAACTGCAAATGGATGAATTTCATGTTATGATTATAGCATAAAATAAATTACAAGAGTATATGCGTCTGTCAAAATATTATTTACCCACTCTTAATCAAGTGTCATCAGATCTGGTCATCCCTTCTCATGAATACTCTGTTCGCTGTGGACTTATCAAACAATCCAATTCAGGGTTATACAGCTGGCTTCCAATGGGTTTAAAAGTCTTGAAAAATATAAAAAACATCGTCAGAGATGAAATGGACAAGTCTGGAGCTCTTGAAATGACAATGCCTTGTCTTCAGCCATCTGAGTTATGGAAGAAATCGGGTAGATATAATGATTACGGTTCTGAGATGTTGCGTATTAAAGATAGAGGTAATAGAGAGCTAATTTTTGGTCCCACAAACGAAGAAATGATTACTGATTTGGTTGGAAACACACTTGGTGGTCAAAAAAAGCTTCCTTTGATTTTATATCAAATACAGTGGAAATTCAGGGATGAAATTAGGCCTAGATCTGGATTGATGAGGTCTAGGGAGTTTCTATTGAAAGATGCTTACAGTTTTGATTTGGATGCAAATGGTACAAGAGTTTCTTATATGTTAATGTATGAAACTTATTTGCGTATTTTTCATCGATTAGGCCTTAATGTTTTGCCTGTTAAAGCTGATGCTGGTCCTATAGGTGGTGAAATGAGTCATGAGTTTCATGTTTTGAGCGATTCTGGGGAAAGTACAATTTATTATGATTCCTCTATAGATTTAAATGAAATATCTTCTGTTCCTGATTCTGTTTATGCTGCTACAGATGATGTTCATGACCATTCTGATTACAGTGGAGATGTTCAAAAGTCTAGAGGTATAGAAGTGGGACATCTTTTCAATTTTGGAACAAAATACTCTGAGCCAATGAATTCTGGTGTGCAAAGTTCTGATAATCAGTATAAACATTTCAGCATGGGGTCCTATGGAATAGGTCTGTCTAGGTTGGTTGCTGCTATTATAGAAGCGCATCATGATGACAAAGGTATAATATGGCCATCTACAATTTCACCTTTTAGTTTTGCGATTATAAATTTAACTTCTAAAAGCTCTTCAATAGCTGAACGAATATATTCAATATTGGGAGATTTCAATGTTCTATTTGATGATACAGATGATAGTATAGGTACAAAGCTACGTAGAATGGATCTTATAGGTTTACCC
The DNA here is from genome assembly GCA_965216745.1 of Anaplasmataceae bacterium. Classification (GTDB taxonomy): domain Bacteria; phylum Pseudomonadota; class Alphaproteobacteria; order Rickettsiales; family Anaplasmataceae. The sequence continues at coordinate 686,258 of OZ244191.1, forward strand.
TACTCCATTGTAGTTGGTAAAAATACATTGGAAAATGGAATAGTAGAAATTCGTTCCAGGAAATCTAGTTTTATAGAAAAAATCAGCATGTATAATATTTTGAATATCATTGAAGATATAGAAAGTGGCAATGGAAGATGTTATGTTTGATTTTTATTGGATCTTTAGACTTGTTTGTATACCCTTCCTTTTTCATCAATTAAGTCTCCTTGTTCTTTGTTGATAAGCGCCATTCCTATGTTTTGCATCGAAGAAAGCATTATTCCAACTTTTGTACCTTCTTCGTTCACAAGTTCTTTTCCTTTTATTGGTAGATTTTCATTGTATGCGTATACTTTTTTTGCCATTCTTTTTGTCTGACCTCTATACTTTACTCTAGCAAGAACTTCTTGGCCTGTATAGCATCCTTTTTCCCAGCTAATTGCATAATCCAATGGAAATTCAAATGGATATGAATAAGATGATACCATGTCACTGTCTCCATCTGGTATGCAATGAGTAATTCTCAATCTTTCATATTCTTCAAAACTTATAGTATTTTCAATTATGCATGATTTTGCAAATATTCTGAAGCCAAGTTCTTTGTGCCTGGGATCTTGTATTATGCTTTGGACGTGTTGTTTTGGTATACAATTATCAGATGGAGAATGAAGTATTTCTAGATCGGTTCCCACTATTTTACATCTTAATGTAATTTTATATTTTTCCAATAATTTCATAATATAACTTTTGTGAAGTGACGAACAATCTAAAAATATTTCCTGTTCATTAACAATTGATATGAAGAAGTCGTAAAGATACTTACCCTGTGAGTTCAAAAGTAATGCATAACAAGGATGTTTGATTTCGTTAGTGAGAATATTATTCAGAAATTTTATAGAGTCTGGGCCTAGTATTTTTATTACTGATCGATTTTTCAAATGTAGCATAAACAAATAATATCACAAAAACTATAGTACGAAAAATTTTAGTGTTTGTATTTCAGTTAATCATATCTTAATTTCGTTACATTATAGCAAATTATTACATTATTTCCAATAGTATATATTTAGCTTATGAAATTAATTTAAGATATGAGCGTAAGGTGTTGTAAGATTGTATATTTAGTATTAATATTCTTTTATTTAATATAAGGCAATTATGACTCACACTATCTTAGTAGACAATTTTTTATCGGTATTTCGGGAATCAGATGATGACCATAGAAATATCTCAAACTCTACTGCTGTTTCAAAACCAACTCCTAGCTCTTCAACTCCAGATACCTTTCAACAACAAACCATAGATAATTCGACTAATGTATCAAACGCAACTTCACATTTTTTTAGCTCAACTAATTTTCCTGATATGTTAAGCAAAGTTTTAGATTACTCTCAAGAACAAACCATAGATAATTCGACTAATGTATCAAACGCAACTTCAAATTTGTCTAGCTCAACTAATTTTCCTGATATGTTAAGCAAAGTTTTAGATTACTCTCAAGAACAAATCATAAATAATTCGACTAATGTATCAAACGCAACTTCAAATTTGTCTAGCTCAACTAATTTTCCTGATATGTTAAGCACAACTCCAGATACCTTTCAACAACAAACCATAGATAATTCGACTAATGTATCAAACGCAACTTCACATTTTTTTAGCTCAAATAATAATCCGTCAAGCACAATTTCAGATCTTTTTAACTCAACTTTCTCATCTCCTCAAGAAATGGACCAAGGTGAAAATAGTAATACATTAGTGTTTGTGGGATATCCTTTAGTTGCAGCTTTTGTGCTGTTTTGTATTGGGGCCATTTGTTATTATATTAATAAAGAACCACAATTAAGATCTCAATCAAATAATGAGAGATTAAATAAAAGTTCAGATGAATCAGAACTCATTCCAGAAATTGATCTTGATTGTTCTACATCAGCTAATCAACAAGCTGAACCATCTACATCTGAACCATCTAAAGACTTACAAAAAGTTAGTTATTCTTTTTATCTACCCGAAACTGTGGTGGAACAAAATTTGTGATGTCTATCTAATGCAATATATCTTTTTGATTAGTTATGTTTAGTCATCTTTATTGAAAATATATTAAGGTTATATAAAATCTTAATTACCTGTTAAGTAAGATTGCAACTATATTTCCGTAGCAATCTTTCTTTTGGTAATTAAATTTACTTGTTTGTTTTGATTGTTGCTGTTTAACACAAAAAACAGACTCATTTTTGCATCTATCTGATAGTAGATTATTTTAACTTTTATTGTTTTATTCATAAACCCTATGGGGAGACTCGTTGAAAATTTTGTAAAATTGTATCTTTAGTGTTACAAATATATTTGTTTGTTGTATAAGGATAAAAAATGACTAACTTAAATTCTAAAATATTTTCTTTTCCAAATCATATTAATGAATCTACTGATGTCAACTCAACTAACCATTGGTTTAGCTCAACTCTCGATCCCTTTCAAGAAATTATTAAATCTAAGAAAGAGATGCTTGAAAATCTTGAAATTATTATGATCTGTTTCTGTTTAGTTCAGTTTTTATCTTTCTTGGCTTTTTACATGCGAAAAGGCCATATTCTAAGAATGGAGGAGAATAGACGAAATCAATCATTATTACCTTCATCAGATGTTCAGTCTTCTACAATTAATTTCTCATCTCAAGTTCCAAATCAGCTAATGTTCCTTCAGGATCATCTCAAGTTCCAAATCAAGCTAATGTTCCTTCAGGATCATCTCAAGTGGAAATTGAAATGCCATCAATAATTACTGATACTAATCAAGGACTAGGAATACAAAATAATACAATCAGCTTATAGATGATTGTTAGAGTTTTGCAGAGGTCTTTATATATCAAGACTTTTTTTGATTTTTAAATATTTGTTATTTATTTTATTTCGTTAAAACAAAGCAGTATACCTTTTTAGGTATGTGCTCTTGATGCATTTTGTTTTAATATTTCTAGCGAGGTATATAAATTTTCATAAAAATTAATTCAAGGTATTGATTTTTTGCATTAATACTCATCCTTGTGAAGGAAATAGATTTCTTTGCATTCGAGTATGGTAGTTATGGTAATAAAAATATTCTGAGTGTATTCAAATATGCCATAAACTTTGTTTATGCCTGTTTTCTTGACGATTTCAGAAACCGGAAACACTTTGATTCTTCATGGTCGAATTCACAGCCTTCTACTATTCCCCTAGAAGAGATATACAACTTGACCCAACTAACCTTTCTACATTTCTTGCCAAGGTCAACAAACTTATAATTTTTCACAAGAAAAAAATTTCTCATAAAAAACCAAGCAAAAAAAAGAAATATGTTAAGTATATAAATAAAGATCAAGAAATTTCAGAAAATATATTGTTTTTGAAGATATAAAAAAGTTGATAAAAGCATGTTTTAACTAGTTTGTCACTTGTATGTTATTAATTTTTGTTGGGATGTAATTATTATTAATAACTAACTAACTAACACACTTAATCTCCCTGATTCAATTTTATTTTTCTGAAATAATATATCTTAATAAAATCACTGCATTAATTTTTGTTAGCTTTTTTGATTTTTTATTGTTAATGTTGCTAACAGTTAAACCTATTTCTAATAATTTTTTGTGTTTGTAGTTTTCTATTTTTTATTCAGATAATTTAAAAAAATTTGTTTTTGAAAAATTTCAAGATAATTTAAATAAAAACATAAAAGTTTTTTTGAAAGTCAAGTTTAATTATTTTTGGTTATATATATTAATATTGGCAGATACATTATGTTTAATGGAAGTGATGATGATTATTACTATGGGAAACACCATGTTGGTCGAATTAGTCCTTATAAAACTCCTATTGATCAATACGAGGATGATCAATCTAGTAAGAGTATCGAAGAACATTTAAGAGATATTTTTTATATTTTATTTTTTTCTTTTTTGATATTAATTATTATTGAGCTCTTTATTCTTTTTTATTTTTGTATTGCTAGAAAAAATAAGTCAAAAGTGCATAAACAAAATGATCCCATACATCGATCATGGTTTGATCAAATAACTTTAGTTTCAAATTCAGTTTTACCTGAGTCATCTGAAGAAGAAGAAAACGCTTTTACGCAGGTGTAGTCTTATATTTTTTAAATGTAATTTAATTTCGTTGTTTAATTTTGATGATAGCGTATCCCTAACAAGTGCATTACTACTGCAGTTTATATTCTATGATTTTTATTTTTTCATATTTTCACAATGATTTTTAAATATGTTGTAGCGAAATTATTGATGTGGGTAAGTGATTTTTACATTTAATTCATGTTAAATATAAATTAATATTTCTTTTTAGGACTTGAAAAATATTTATTTATGTGTATTATTTAATTAATATATATGATTTATAGGAGTTGTTATGACAACATTACAATTTATAGAAAATACACGCACTCTTAATCGCTTTCAAGCTGTCTATAGCGTTGTGTTGAATAATTTATCAAAAGATGTTCGTCAAAAGCTTTCGGAAATAGTAATTAATAAAGAAAAAATGCCAGATTGGGTCTATAGTGAAATTTTCGATTCTATTTATAATGTTTTCAAAGTAAATCGTCATTTGAGTAAAGAAAAATTTTCTGAACTTGTGAAAACATTTTTTTCTCGTGAACATTTACAATGTTCACTTGCAGATGCTGTAAATTCATTTCATAACATCTCAAGCACTCCAGGAGATTTCACAAGCATTCCAGGAGATTTGAGTGAATGCTGTCCCAATATATCATCGTACCCAAACACTTTAATTACGTGTCAAAGTATTCGAAAAGATGAATCTGTAAAAATTACTTTTAATGCCTTAGGGGAATTTATCAATGATAACGTTAAGTTCTTTGCTAATGGTATTTTTAGTATTATTGATACACTTATTAATTCTGCGCAAGATTCGGGCAATAGTACACAAGATTTGGGAAATAGTACACAAGGTTTTGGCAATAGTACACAATTTGCATATGTGAATAATGAATCAAATGATACAATTGACCAAATCAAAGAATTTATGAATCCTATGGTTTTCTGTGGAATATCGTTTTTTGGTATGTTAGTATTTGGAGGCTTATATGTGCATAACAAATGTTATTCGAATAAATCCAAACAAAATAATGAACCAATTTTTGATTATGTGTCTTTTGGTACAAAAACAAATATTGATACTGTAAAGAGTGTAGAGAGTTCGCATATACCGGGTTGTCATACATCGGTGTAGTTTCTTATTTTGTGAAAATTGTACATAGTTAGTTTTGATTGATTTTATTTTTTATAGAGAGTGTGCTTTATTAGTGATCTAATAAAGTCTCTTCATAGTCATAATAAATATTAATCAATATGATTTGAAAGAATGTTTACTTTATAGTATCTACTTTTTTTAAAAAAAGCTTTTTCTTTTAGATTTATTTCGTTATAATGGAGACCATTTATTCGTATTTTATATTTATATGAGCCCAAAATACCAAGCTTTACTTGATGAATATTCTTCAGGGTCTGATGCTAATTCATTATTTCCAGATTATTCCTATTTTGTTGATAATATTAATTCTTCAGATTCTGTTTCTGAAGAATCAGATTCACATACATATATTTATTATATTGGTATTCCATTATTCTTTATTTTTATTTGTTTTATTTCCTTTTGTATCTACAAACTTAAAGATAAAATTCTGGATATATTGAATAACACTTCCAAACAGGACAACCAAATAGATACTGTTATGTATATACAACCATCAACTTCAATATCAAACCAAAATCATTACACCAACTGCGAAGACATTTTTTCTAGAAAACAAGAAGATACTGTTGTGGATATAAAATCATCAAATTCAACATTAAGCAACATTTATTACCCCAACTTGGGAAACATAACAATATCAACCAACTCCTATGATACTACATTCGACCATGACGACATAAACACAGAAGAAAATAAAAAAAATGGCTCATTAGATACCGTTAGTAATATTTCCAATTCGGAAGATTTGCCTCTTGATAATACACAAACGCAAATCTAAGAATTTATTATACAATACCTAAATGTTTTAATACGACATATAATTTTAATTAATCATTCTATGGTAGCAATTAATTACCATTTTTTTGTATTTTTATATTTGTTTATTGATGATAACACTATAAATTGCTTGCAAAAAAGCTAACAAGAATTGATATCAATAGTTAATCATCTTTTTTAAAGTCAGGAAATTATAATTTGAATTATTGTTGATGTATGGCAAAATCAATCCATTCTATTTTTTAAAATAATATTGGGTGCATATATCTATTATCAAATATTTATATTGTGAAAATGGTGATTAAAGTTGATTTGATTGACAAAAAAAATAAATTTATGCTTTAAAACATTATTTTGATACTGTTTTTTAAATTAATTATATGTGATAATGAGAACTTATTTTTAGTGTTTCAAGATATAAATATGACAATAAAAAACGATTCTCTTGATGGCTATGGTAACTTGTTTGACGATATTTCTCCATATAAGTTGCAATTTTCTTCTATAATCTATTCTTTTATATTTTGTTTAATTTTAATTTTATTAACCTTGTGTTGTGTCAAGAATGTTTCTTCAACAAATTACTTACAAGAATTTCAATCAAGTATGGCAAGTTCTCATATTGATCATGAAATGCATACTGAAAACTTTAGCCTTTGTCTTAATGAAATTCCTACTGAACAACAATCAAATGTGGTTTCATCTAATACAGTAATTGATGTTTTAGATTATCAGAGTTCGAGTAATCTAAATGAAATCAGTAGATCACAAGTGAATACAAACATGGACAATTTTACATCACAATCAGACAATTCGCCTTCTGAAGTAAATATTTTTTTCTCTAATATTGATATTGAACATATCCCTGATTAAGATATATAATCTCTTAGAACTTGTAATAATTTACTAAAATTAAAGTCGTAAAAATCAATGTCATTTAAATGATTCGGTGTAGGGTCTGTAATTTAATGCTTGAATTATGTGTTGTTCATCAACTATTATTGACGAGTCAAGGTCTGCTATTGTCCTAGCCACCTTAAGAGTTCTGTTATAGCCTCGCATTGACATATTGATTTTCTGCGTTGCTCTATTTAGTTTTATTTTTGCTGATTTGCTTAATATACAATTTTTTGTCAAAATTTCGTTATCCATTTGTGCGTTGAAATTAATTTCTAGGTCATTGAATCGTTTTTTCTGTATTTGATGTGCTTTTTCTATTTTTTTGTTGATTTCTGTTGCAGTAATTAGATTTGAAGAAGGAATTGAAGCTATATCAACACTTTGCATCTGAATGTGTAAGTCAAATCTATCTAATATTGGTCCGGATATTCGATTTTGATATTCAAATCTACATTTAGGGAATTTATTGCAGTGATTTTGCTCATTAAATAAATTACCGCATTTACAAGGATTCATTGCGGCAACAAGTTGAAAATCACATGGATAGGATATCTGTCCATTGGCTCTGGATATATTTATTTCTTTGTTTTCTATTGGTTGTCTTAGTGACTCTAAAACATTTTTGTTGAATTCTGGCAGCTCGTCCAAGAAAAGTATTCCATTATGTGACATTGTGATTTCTCCAGGCCTGATGTTTTTTCCTCCTCCGATCATTGCCGCCATAGAACAAGAGTGATGTGGCTCTCTAAAAGGTATTGATGTTTTCAGGCAATCATTCAGTGCGGCGCTCATACTACTTATCATATTAATTTCCAATATTTGCTTTTTAGTTAATGGAGGAATAAGTTCAGTCAAGCATTTTGCTAGCATGGTCTTTCCGGATCCAGGTGGACCTACCATTAATAAATTGTGTCTGCCCGCTGCTGCTATCATCAATGCTGTTTTACCTAAATCTTGTCCTTTGATCTGATCAATAGATAATATGTTTTTTTTTTGATTTTCTAATTCAAGTGTTCTTTCGGGAGGTTGGAGTGTCTTCTTCCCTATGAAATGCTCCACTATATTTAGCAGCTTATTGTCTGAGATTATTTTGTTATTTTCTGTAATAAGAGCTTCTGCACTATTGGTTTCAGGGCATATAATTCCTTTGTTTTTTGAGGTTATATGTATTGCTGCTGGTAATATTCCATTAACTGATATCAGAGTTCCGTCCAGGGATAGTTCACCCATTGCATAAAATTCATTCAATTTTTCCTGTTTTATGACTCCCATTGCAACCATAATTCCTAATATTATAGGCAAGTCATAATGAGTTCCTTCTTTTATTATGTTTGCTGGTGCTAGATTGATTGTGACTCTTTTGAGCGGAAAAGAAAGCCCTATTGAATTCATTGCTGCACGTATACGCTCTTTAGATTCCCCTATTCTTTTATCTGGTAAACCTACTATGTTGAAGCTAGGTAGACCTTTCATGATGCAAACTTGTATATCTATATCTATAACTTCGAGTCCCTGCAAAGAGATTGTATTAATGTTTGCGTACATGTTGAGATCATAAAAGCTTTCTCATTTTATTATATAAACAGTTACGATAAATACAAAAATAGTTTTCAAATTAAATTTTCGCCCCCCTTTCGTTTGGGAGGAAAGACTTCTTTTATTGTTTTTTTAGTTTTCAATGTAATTTAATAAATCTAGATTATTATGATTTTTCGTAACAGTTATTATAATAAACAGTTATTATTCTTTGTTTAGAGAGATATATGTTTATATAAAACAATTTAGTTTATCGGGTCTATAGTGAGGCTAAAAAAGTGATCTTTTATTATTTTAATATGAATATTGTTTAAAATTAAAAATTCAAATAAAAATTATTCTTTCTATTTTCTATTAGAAGAGAATAAAAGAAAGCTTATTATTGCGTGAGTCTTGATTTTGTAAGCTTTTGCTTTGAAGATATTATTCTTGAATTAATTTTTTATATTTCTTGTTCGAGGTTAGGCGCTAATATATAACATATAATGTTAAATCCATTATAATGTTAAATATTTTATACTCTGATCCTACATAGGTTTATGTAAGATGTTACATGTTGTGTTAAATTAAATTTATATTTTGTGAGGTTTTTATTATGAATTTATTTAAAGAAAATTTGCTCCTTTTTAGAATATTGACTTTTTTATTCATTTTGCTGATTATTGTTTCTATATTGTCAGTTATTTTATTATCAGCTATTCGGCTACACACAAAGCCAAAAAAAACAATAAAGATTGATTCCATACCATACATTGAAAAATTTCCTACAATGTCTGATGAAATTGCTGAAATTAAATCAAGGGTATCGCATTTGAGTGGGAAATTGAAAGAAAATCAAAATGATTCTTCATCTGAAAATGAAAAATTTTCTATAATGTCTGATGAAATTGCTGAAATTAAATCAAGGCTATGGCATTTGAGTGCGAAATTGAAAAAAAATCAAAATGATTCATCTAAAAATGATTCATCTAAAAATGATTCATCTAAAAATGATATAGACTACAAAAGTTATGAATATACGATAAAAAATATTTTTAATTCAGTCAATCAATTGAATGAATATGTGAATAATAAACTTGATCATTTTTCTAGTTATGTCAATAACAAATTTCTTGATTCCAGCGCAAAATTAGATGAATTTCAAAATTCTTTGAAACAATTTTCTGCTAGATCTTCCTTTATTCCTGCTCCTCCTCCTCTTCCTAATCCTAATAACGTTCCTCCTCCTCCTCCTCTTCCTAATCCTAATAACGTTCCTCCTCCTCCTCCTCTTCCTCCTGTTAACCAGGGAGAAGCTGTTAAGAAGAAAGTGATTAGCGCATTACCAGCTGTAGCTACTAATTTGGCAGGTGAGCTACAAGAAAATTTTGCAAAAATAAAAGATAAAGACGACAATTCAAGTGTGAAAGTAAGTGATCTTCTTCCATCAGGAGGAACAAGGTATAAAAAGGAACAAATAGCAGGGTTGAAAGAATATAAAAAAGAAAAAGAAAAAGCTAAAGACGACGATTCAGGTCCGACAGTAAATGATCTTTCTGGATCAGAAAAGAAAAAAAATGAATTAGATACTAATGATACAACTGAACAAAATCAACCAAGTTCTAGTATTAATGAGGCTAATTCTTCAAGAACTATAAAAGATGAATTAAATGGTATAGATTTTCAAGCTATTTTATCATAAAGACGACGATTCAGGTCCGACAGTAAATGATCTTTCTGGATCAGAAAAGAAAAAAAATGAATTAGATACTAATGATACAACTGCACAAAATCAACCAAGTTCTAGTATTAATGAGGCTAATTCTTCAAGAACTATAAAAGATGGATTAGATGGTATAGATTTTCAAGCTATTTTATCAATAAAATAATTCTGATACTACTTGTTTATTTCTAATAGTATGCTATCCATGACCAAGCAGAGATATACGATATATAATATTATTTTGTAACTTTTTATTATATATCTCTGCTAAATTGCAATTTTTATTATATTTTTGGAATATATTTCTTATGTATCAAGAACCAGAAACTGAAACAGGTCAAACAGATCATTCTCAAGTTCAACCAAAAAAGGAACCAACAACTTCTGGATTAGTTTCATCATTAGTAGTGTTGCAAAAAGTAATACCTGAAATTGTATCCAATTTAGGACCAATATCATTAGAATCAAAATCATCAAAAGATGAAAAAAGAGCTTTGGAAATAGAAAATTTTATGAGCAATACTTCAGTTCATGAAGATCCGTCCATCACTTGTCAAGTCTTTGATGACATTAATTCTGATTATTCAGAAGAAATGAAAAAAGAAGAACCTTCATCATCATTAATTGAAGAAGTTTCTACAATTGTTAATGGAGTTGCTGAAATTAAATCAATGCTAGTTCATTTAAATGCGGTATTGAAAGAAAATCAAAATCTTGTTAATGAAATTGCTGAAATTAAATCAATGCTAATTAATTTAAGTAAGGTATTGGAAAAAAATCAAGATCATTCTCCTATTCCTACTCCTCCTCCTAATTACGTTCCTCCTCCTCCTACTCTTACCGCTCATCCTCCTGTTGACCACGAAGCAACTAATAATAATAAGAAGAAAATGTCGAGCAAAGTACCAACGCAAGTTAGTCCTATTCCTACTGGTAATTTTAATGCAGAGTTAAAAGCAAAAATAGCAGAGATGCAAGAAGCAAAAAAAGAAAAAGCTAAAGACGACGATTCAGGTCCGACAGTAAATGATCTTTCTGGATCAGAAAAGAAAAAAAATGAATTAGATACTAATCATCCAACTGCACAAAATGAACCAAGTTCTAGTATTAATGAGGCTAATTCTTCTAAATCAATGCTATTGCATTTACATCCGGTATTGGAAAAAAATCAAGATCATTCTCCTATTCCTACTCCTCCTCCTAATTACGTTCCTACTCCTCCTCCTACTCTTACCGCTCATCCTCCTGTTGACCACGAAGCAGCTAATAATAATAAGAAGAAAATGTCGAGCAAAGTACCAACGCAAGTTAGTCCTATTCGTACTGGTGGTTTTCGTGCAGAATTAAAAGCAAAAATAGCAGAGATGCAAGAAGCAAAAAAAGAAAAAGCTAAAGACGACGATTCAGGTCCGACAGTGCTTAGCAAATTACCAGCTGAAGTTAATTCTTTTGATGCGACAGGTGAGCTACAAGAAAATTTTGCAAAAATAAAAAAAGATAAAGACGACAATTCAAGTGTGAAAGTAAGTGATCTTCTTCCATCAGGAGGAACAAGGTATAAAAAAAAACAAATAGAAGAGTTGCAAGAATATAAAGAAGAAAAAGAAAAAGCTAAAGACGACGATTCAGGTCCGACAGTAAATGATCTTTCTGGATCAGAAAAGAAAAAAAATGAATTAGATACTAATGATCCAACTGCACAAAATGAACCAAGTTCTAGTATTAATGAGGCTAATTCTTCAAGAACTATAAAAGTTGAAATAGATAGTATAGATTTTCAAGCTATTTTATCAAAAAAATAATTCTGATACTACTTGTTTATTTCTAATAGTATGGTATCCATGACCAAGCAGAGATATACGATATAATAGTATTAGTTTGTAACTTTTTATTATATATCTATGCTAAATTGCAATTTTTATTATATTTAGGAATAAATATTATCATGGCTATAAACCCAAACAAAACTCAAAAAGATCAAGCAGATCATTCTCAAGTTCAATCATCAGAACATGAACAAGGAGATTTAAAAAGTGTAAAAGACTCTAGTACTAGTAATAATCCAGTTCATGAATATCCGTCCAGCACTTGTCAAGCCGTTGCTGACATTAATCCTGCTTCAAACTCTGAATCTATTTCTCACAGTAATCCTGATGAGAAGAAAGAAATTAAAGAAGAAGCACCTTCATCTAATTTGGCTGGTTGTGAAAATGAAATAGTACATTCAACAAACTCAGAAAATTTGAGTCAAATCTAGTTTTCATATTTCAATCTTGTCAATTTTATCTGAAGTAATTAAATTACTTCAGGTATTCATCATTTCATTCAAATGAAATCTTTTTTATAAAATTCACACAACGATTTTATGTTAATTATCAACCTTATTGCTCCTCACCCTACCGCTAAAATACTTTATTTCTAACTTCCCTCTTCTGTTTTATTGTATTGTTAGTAATCAAGTACCTTTACATATGTTATGTGCTTTGGTGGGGGCTTTATTATATAATTCAGAGATAATTTCATTTTCATAAAAACATTCTGATCTGATACTACTTGTTTGTTTCTAATAATATGCTATTTATGACCAAGCAGAGATATACGATATAATAGCATTAGTTTGTAACTTTTTATTATATATCTATGCTAAATTGCAATTTTTATTATATTTAGGAATAAATATTATCATGGCTATAAACCCAAACAAAACTCAAAAAGATCAAGCAGATCATTCTCAAGTTCAATCATCAGAAAATGAACAAGGAGCTTTGAAAAAAGAAAGCTCTAAAATTGCAGAAAATTATATTATCAAATTTAATAATTATATTAATAAGTTCAAAAAAGAAAATAATATGTTTTTTGCAGAAAAAGAAAAGGGTCTCAATGAATCTAAACTAAATAATAGGAGATTTTGGGATCATACACAAAAATTCTTAGTTGATTTTGATAAATGGATTGTTGATTTTGATAAAGCAAAGAATCAACTTAATTATGCCACTCATTTAGTAACACTAAATGAAGAGTATCACAATTATATAGTAACACTAATTAAACAATTAGATTGTGTGGGAGACGTTAATGTCAAAGGAAAAATTGATAGATTTGAATCGATGAAAAGTTCTGAACCAACAGAAGTAATTTCAGAGTCGGAAAATTATTCTATAGAACAAGATCTTGAATCGCTATCAGTTTTTATAAGTTGTTTAAAACAAAAACCTTATTGCTTTGAATTGATGGAAAATTATGAACCAAAAGAAGTAATTTCAGAGTCGAAAAAAATAATTAAGGAAATAAAAGAAGTAAAAGCAAAAATAGAAATAGAAAAAAATATGGAAGATTTTCCATTGTCATTAAGGGAATTAGAAAAAATTACAGATAAATTATATAAAGATGCTGATGTTGTCCTAAAAAAATTAAAGCACAATAAAGATTACTTACAAGAACACTTAAAAAGAGAAAGAGAAAGCAAAATATCTCAATTATTCAAATATGAAAAATCATTCAACACTATCCTTGTATCATTAAAATCTATCATTAAATCAATGCATGATGGTTTTTACGCTGATTCAAAAGAACATAAACATAAAATTTTGCGATATAAGGATATTTTTAAGGATTTTTTAGATAAATATAATTGCTTTGAGTTCCTTTCATTTCCTATTGGAAGTAATTTAATTACTTCAGATAAAACTTTTGAATCTCATTTTTCAGAGGATTTTTCAAAAGATGTCAAAAATGTACGAAATTCTTTAGACCACTACTGTATTATGATTATGAATTTTGAATTTGATGATGCTGATGATTTGTTAAGAATAGATGATTTGAGAGCAAATATTAATGACTTTTATATTTCTTTACAAGAATCATTATTATCACATGAGTTATCTGCGGAAGAGCAATATAATCCTGATCTGGAAATGATAAAAGGTTATATCTCAGTAGTCTTGGATTTTTGCAAGTATTTCGAAGAATCAAATTCATCGCTTGAAGATTTGCCTGAGAATTTCAAAGAATCAATTTCATTGTGTAAAGATAGGTATCCAGAAATTCTCGATAATATTTTAGCTCTTTCAAAAGATTTTGAAGAGTTTTCAAAAACTTTAAAAAGTGTAAAAGACTCTAGTACTAGTAATAATCCAGTTCATGAATATCCGTCCAGCACTTGTCAAGCCGTTGCTGACATTAATCCTGCTTCAAACTCTGAATCTATTTCTCACAGTAATCCTGATGAGAAGAAAGAAATTAAAGAAGAAGCACCTTCATCTAATTTGGCTGGTTGTGAAAATGAAATAGTACATTCAACAAACTCAGAAAATTTGAGTCAAATCTAGTTTTCATATTTCAATCTTGTCAATTTTATCTGAAGTAATTAAATTACTTCAGGTATTCATCATTTCATTCAAATGAAATCTTTTTTATAAAATTCACACAACGATTTTATGTTAATTATCAACCTTATTGCTCCTCACCCTACCGCTAAAATACTTTATTTCTAACTTCCCTCTTCTGTTTTATTGTATTGTTAGTAATCAAGTACCTTTACATATGTTATGTGCTTTGGTGGGGGCTTTATTATATAATTCAGAGATAATTTCATTTTCATAAAAACATTCTGATCTGATACTACTTGTTTGTTTCTAATAATATGCTATTTATGACCAAGCAGAGATATACGATATATAGTATTATTTTGTAACTTTTTATTATATATCTCTGTTAAATTGCAATTTTTATTATATTTTAGGAATATATATTTTTATGACTCAAGATAAAGCAACTCAAACAGATCAAGCAGATCATTCTCAAGTTCAATCATCAGAAAATGAACAAAGAGCTTTGCAACAAGGAATCCCTGAAATATTAAAAAATCTTATCAGACCAGGTTTTATTTGTTATAATGTTAAGATCAAGCAAAACATTTATAAGTTTCATGCAAGAAAAAAATATTTT
Source organism: Anaplasmataceae bacterium (assembly GCA_965216745.1). GTDB lineage: Bacteria > Pseudomonadota > Alphaproteobacteria > Rickettsiales > Anaplasmataceae. The sequence goes on from OZ244191.1 coordinate 701,369, forward strand.
CTCGATGAATTTAAACGATATAAAAATAAAACTTCGTGTGATAGAGAAAAATTAGTAGTTGATTTTGATAAATGGATTGTTGATTTTGATAAAGCAAAGAATCAACTTAATTATGCCACTCATTTAGTAACACTAAATGAAAAGTATCACAATTATATACTAACACTAATTCAACAATTAAAACAAAAAATTAAAGAATTAGATGATTTTTACAATTCCCAAAAAAATCATTCTATACAAAAAGATGAACTATTAGGTTGTGTGGGAGACGTTAATGTCAAAGGAAAAATTGATAGATTTGAATCGATGAAAAGTTCTGAACCAACAGAAGTAACTTCAGAGGCGGAAAATTCTTCTATAAAACAAGAGATTGAATTAATAATACAAAAGATTGAATCGCTATCAGTAAGTAATCTCAGAGAAAAACTTGATGCATTTGAACCGATAGAAGAATTTGACATAAAAAAAGAATTTGACATAAAAAAAGTAATTTCAGAGTCGGAAAAAATAATTAAAGAAATAAAAGAAGTAAAAGCAAAAATAGAAATAGAAAAAAATATGGAAGATTTTCCATTGTCATTAAGGGAATTAGGAAAAATTACAGATAAATTATATAAAGATGCTGATGTTGTCCTAAAAAAATTAAAGCACAATAAAGATTACTTACAAGAACACTTAAAAAGAGAAAGAGAAAGCAAAATATCTCAATTATTCGAATATGGAAAATCATTCAGCACTATCCTTGCATCATTAGAATCTATCATTAGATCAATGCATGATGGTTTTTACGTTGATTTAAATAAACATAAAATTTTACGATATAAGGATATGTTTAAGGATTTTTTAGATAAATATAATTGCTTTGAGTTCCTTTTATTTCGTATTAAAAGTAATTTAATTACTTCAGATAAAATTTTTGAATCTCATTTTTCAGAGGATGTTTCAAAAGATGTCAAAAATGTACGAAATTCTTTAGCCAACTGTAATATGAATTTTGAATTTAATGATGCTAATGATTTGTTAAATCGAATAGATGATTTGAGAGCAAATATTAATGACTTGTATAGATCTTTACCAGTACCATTATTAACTTCTTCAGAAGAATTATTATTATCACGTGATTTATTTGAGGGAGAGCAAGACAATCCTGATCTGGAAATGATAAAAGATTATATCTCAGTAGTCTTGGATTTTTGCAAGTATTTCGAAGAATCAAATTCATCGCTTGAAGATTTGCCTGAGAATTTCAAAGAATCAATTTCATTGTGTAAAGATAGGTATCCAAAAATTCTCAATGATCTTTCAGCTTTTTCAAAACATTTTGAAAAATTTTTAGAAACTTTAAACAGTGTAAAAGACTCTAGTACTAGTAATAATCCAGTTCATGAAGATCCGTCCAGAACTTGTCAAGCCGTTACTGACATTAATCCTGCTTCAAACTCTGAATCTATTTCTCACAGTAATCCTGATGAGAAGAAAGAAATTAAAGAAGAAGCACCTTCATCTAATTTGGCTGGTTGTGAAAATGAAAGAGTACATTCAACAAACTCAGAAAATTTGAGTCAAATCTAGTTTTCATATTTCAATCTTGTCAATTTTATCTGAAGTAATTAAATTACTTCAGGTATTCATCATTTCATTCAAATGAAATCTTTTTTATAAAATTCACACAACGATTTTATGTTAATTATCAACCTTATTGCTCCTCACCCTACCGCTAAAATACTTTATTTCTAAGTCTTCCCTCTTCTGTTTTATTGTATTGTTAGTAATCAAGTACCTTTACATATGTTATGTGCTTTGGTGGGGGCTTTATTATATAATTCAGAGATAATTTCATTTTCATAAAAACATTCTGATCTGATTCTACTTGTTTGTTTCTAATAATATGCTATTTATGACCAAGCAGAGATATACGATATATAGTATTATTTTGTAACTTTTTATTATATATCTCTGTTAAATTGCAATTTTTATTATATTTTAGGAATATATATTTTTATGACTCAAGATAAAGCAACTCAAACAGATCAAGCAGATCATTCTCAAGTTCAATCATCAGAAAATGAACAAAGAGCTTTGCAACAAGGAATCCCTGAAATATTAAAAAATCTTATCAGACCAGGTTTTATTAGTTGTAATCATGAGATCGTGCAAAGAATTTATATGTTTTTTGTAGGAAAAAAAGATTTTCTCTATGATCTTAAAACAAATAATGATAGAGCTTTGGGTGATATAAAGACATTCCGATCTGATTTAGATAAAAAAAAGGATCTACTTGATTCTAGCACTTGTCAATTTAAGGATGCCGCTCATTTAGTAACACTAAATGAAAATTATCACACTAATATAGTAACACTAAAGGAAAAGTATAACATTTATATAGTAACACTAATTAAAAAATTAGAACGAAAAATTAAAGAATTAGATGATTTTTACAATTCCCAAAAAAATTATTCTATACAAAAAGATGAACTATTAGATTGTGTGGTAGACGTTAATGTCAAAGGAAAAATTGATAGATTTGAATCGATGCAAAGTTCTGAACCAACAGAAGTAACTTCAGAGGCGGAAAGTTCTTCTATAAAACAAGAGATTGAACCAGTATTAGTTGAGGGAAAAAGTAGTTTCAAATCAAAACCTTATAGATCTGAATCGATGAAAAGTTCTGAACCAACAGAAGTAACTTCAGAGGCGCAAAATTATTCTATAAAACAAGAGATTGAATTAATAAAACAAGAAATTGAACTGGTATCAGCAAGTAATCTCGAAGGAAAAGTTGTTGGTGTATCTGAACAGATAGAAGCATTTGACATAAAAACAAGAATTTCAGAGTGGGAAAGAATAATTGAAGAAGCACAAGAAGTAAAAGCAAAAATAGAGGAATTAGAAAAAGGAATCAAACAATCTGTGGTAGAAAATAATGCATCATGTTTAAATTCTGACCCGTGTGATCCTAAAGAACAAAATGCTAAAAAGTCTGGAAATATTAAATTAATTGCAAACAATTTTGAAAATAAATTAATAAAAAAAAATATGAAAGATTTTCCATTTTTATCAATGGGATTGAAAAGAAATATAGATAAATTATCTAAAGATTCTAAGGTTGTCCTAAAAGAATTAGAGTGCAATAATGATGACTTAGAAGAAAGTTTGAAAAGAGAAATAGAAAGCAAAAGACATGAATTATCTCGTTATCGAGACTCATCTCAAGAATTATTAAAAGTTTCTTTTGCATCATTCAGACCTATCCTTAAATCAATATATGATGTTTTTCATGTTAATTGCAAAAACCATGAAATTTTGCGATATAAGGATATGTTTAAGGATTTTTTAGATAAATATGGTTGCTTTGATGACCTTGGAAGTGATATTGTTTTTAAACCTCATTTTTTAGAAAATTTTTCAAAATATGTCATGAATTTACAAGAGTCTTTAAGCTCCTGTATTTTAAATCTTAATATGGATAATTTTGATATTATTCTTTTGTCAGCAAAAATCAAAGATTTGGAATTAGATCTTAGTGACTTGAATCGTTCTTTAAAAGAATCATTAGAGTTATCTGAAGTATCTGAAAAAGAGCAATCAAAATTTGATCTGGAAATGATAAAAGATTATATCTCAGTAGTCTTGGATTTTTGCAAGAATTTCAAAGAATCAAATTTATCGCTTGAAGATTTGCCTAAGAATTTCAAAGAATCAATTTCATTGTGTAAAGATAGGTATCCAAAAATTCTCAATGATCTTTCAGCTTTTTCAAAACATTTTGAAAAATTTTCAAAAACTTTAAAAAGTGTAAAAGACTCTAGTACTAGTAATAATCCAGTTCATGAAGATTCGTCCAGCACTTGTCAAGCCGTTGCTGACATTAATCCTGCTTCAAACTCTGAATCTATTTCTCACAGTAATCCTGATGAGAAGAAAGAAATTAAAGAAGAAGCACCTTCATCTAATTTGGCTGGTTGTGAAAATGAAATAGTACATTCAACAAACTCAGAAAATTTGAGTCAAATCTAGTTTTCATATTTCAATCTTGTCAATTTTATCTGAAGTAATTAAATTACTTCAGGTATTCATCATTTCATTCAAATGAAATCTTTTTTATAAAATTCACACAACGATTTTATGTTAATTATCAACCTTATTGCTCCTCACCCTACCGCTAAAATACTTTATTTCTAACTTCCCTCTTCTATTTTATTGTATTGTTAGTAATCAAGTACCTTTACATATGTTATGTGCTTTGGTGTGGGCTTTATTATATAATTCAGAGATAATTTCATTTTCATAAAAACATTCTGATCTGATACTACTTGTTTGTTTCTAATAATATGCTATTTATGACCAAGCAGAGATATACGATATATAGTATTAGTTTGTAACTTTTTATTATATATCTAAGCTAAATTGCAATTTTTATTATATTTTTGGAGTATATTTATTATGTATCAAGGACTAGAATCTGAAACAGATCAAGCAGATCATTCTCAAGTTCAATCATCAGAAGATGAACAAAGAGCTTTGGAACAAGGAATCCCCAAAATATTAAGAACCGTGGAAGAAATTTATATGTTGTTTGCAGGACAAAAAGATTTCTCGATGATCTTAAAACAAATAATGATATAATTTCGAATGATATAAAGAAACTCTCATCTGATTTATATAAAGCAAAGGATCTACTTGATTCTAGCACTTGTCAATTTAAGGATGCCGCTCATTTAGTAACACTAAATGAAAATTATCACACTAATATAGTAACACTAAAGGAAAAGTATAACATTTATATAGTAACACTAATTAAAAAATTAGAACGAAAAATTAAAGAATTAGATGATTTTTACAATTCCCAAAAAAATTATTCTATACAAAAAGATGAACTATTAGATTGTGTGGTAGACGTTAATGTCAAAGGAAAAATTGATAGATTTGAATCGATGCAAAGTTCTGAACCAACAGAAGTAACTTCAGAGGCGGAAAATTCTTCTATAAAACAAGAGATTGAACCAGTATTAGTTGAGGAAAAAAGTAGTTTCAAATCAAAACATTATAGATTTGAATCGATGAAAAGTTCTGAACCAACAGAAGTAACTTCAGAGGCGGAAAATTCTTCTATAAAACAAGAGATTGAATTAATAAAACAAGGAATTGCACTGCTATTAGCAAGTAATCTCCAAGAAAAAGTTGGTGTATTTGAACAGATAGAAGCATTTGACATAGAAACAAGAATTTCAGAGCTGGAAAGAATAATTAAAGAAGCACAAGAAGTAGAAGCAAAAATAGAGGAATTAAAAAAAGGAATCGAACAACCTGTGGTAGAAAATAATGCATCATGTTTAAATTCTGACCCGTGTGATCCTAAAGAACAAAATGCTAAAAAGTTTGGAAATATTAAATCAATGGCAAAAAATCTTGAAAAGAAATTAATAGAAAAAAATATGAAAGATTTTTCATTTTTATCAATGAAATTGAAAAAAAATATAGATAAATTATCTAAAGATGCTAATTTTGTCCTAAAAGAATTAGAGTGGAATAATGATGACTTAGAAGAAAGTTTGAAAAGAGAAATAGAAAGCAAAAGACATAAATTATCCCGTTATCGAGACTCATCTCAAGAATTATTAAAAGTTTCTTTTGCATCATTCAGACCTATCCTTAAATCAATATATGATGTTTTTCATGTTAATTGCAAAAACCATGAAATTTTGCGATATAAGGATATGTTTAAGGATTTTTTAGATAAATATGAGGACCTTGGAAGTGATATTGTTTTTGAACCTCATTTTTTAGAGGATTTTTCAAAAGATGTCATAAATTTACTAGATTCTTTATACTACTGTATTATAAATCTTAAAAGGTGTAATATAAAAATTATTTTTTTGTTAGATGAAATGAATGATTTCAAATTAGATCTTAATGATTTCCAATTAGATCTTAATGACTTGTATCTTTCTTCACAAGAATCATTTCATGATCTGGAAATGATACAAAATAATGTCTCAGTACCCTCTAATTCTTCTGAGTGTTTAAAAGTATTAAATTCATTTTTGGAAGATAGGTATTTAAAAATTCTCGATAATATTTCAGCTTTTTTAAAAGATTTAGAAGAATTTTCAAAAACTTTAAAAAGTGTAAAAGACTCTAGTACTAGTAATAATCCAGTTCATGAAGATCCGTCCAGCACTTGTCAAGCCCTTGCTGACATTAATCCTGCTTCAAACTCTGAATCTATTTCTCACAGTAATCCTGATAAGGAGAAAGAAATTAAAGAAGAAGCACCTTCATCTAATTTGGCTGGTTGTGAAAATGAAAGAGTACATTCAACAAACTCAGAAAATTTGAGTCAAATCTAGTTTTCATATTTCAATCTTGTCAATTTTATCTGAAGTAATTAAATTACTTCAGGTATTCATCATTTCATTCAAATGAAATCTTTTTTATAAAATTCACACAACGATTTTATGTTAATTACCAACCTTATTGCTCCTCACCCTACCGCTAAAATACTTTATTTCTAAGGCTTCCCTCTTCTGTTTTATTGTATTGTTTACATATGTTATGTGCTTTGGTGGGGCTTTATTATATAATGCAGAGATAATTTCATTTTCATGAAAACATTCTGATTCTACTTGTTTATTTATTAATAATATGCTATTTATGAATAAGCAGAGATTATATTTTAATAAAAACATTCTGATATTACTTGTTTATTTCTAATAATATTTTATTTATTACCAAGCAGAGATATACGATATATAGTATTATTTTGTAACTTTTTATTATATACCTCTGTTAAATTGCAATTTTTATTATATTGCAATTTTTATTATATTTTTGGAGTATTATTATGTATCAAGGACTAGAATCTGAAACAGATCAAGCAGATCATTCTCAAGTTCACCCACAACAAGAACCAATAGATTCTCGATTAGTTTTATTAGTAGAAGAATTCAAACAAAAAATCTTTGAAATATCAAAAAATATTGTCAAAACAGAAAGTACTAATATTTCAGAAAGTACTAATATTTTAAAACAAGAGTATCGTGAATGTGTTTTAGACAAAATAATGAATATCAATGAAGTTATAGAATCTAATAATCAAGCAATCAATTTTATGGAAAAATCATTAAGTGGTTATGATAAATGCGTTACTAATTTAATGAAAATTAATCAATATAAGAATTCCGCTAATCTAGCAACACTAATTAAGAAGTATTTCACTGATATACCAACACTAATTGAAGAATCAAAAAAAGCAATTAAAAACTTAGATGATTTCCACAAGGCCCAAAAAATTTCTTTTACAAAACAAGAGATTGAAACGATAGAAAAAATTGACATAAAAAAAGTAATTTCAAAGTCGGAAAATTGTTCTATAGAACAAGCTCTTGAATCGTTATCAGTTCTTATAAGTTCTTTAAAAAAAGAATTGTATTGGGTTGCATTGATTGGAATTTATGAACCAATAGAAGTAATTTCAGAGGCGGAAAAAACATTTGAAGAAATAACAGAAGTGATTTCAGAGGCGGAAAAAATAATTAAAGAAATAAAAGAAGTAAAAGCAAAAATAGAGGAATTAGAAAAAGGAATCAAAAAACCTGTGGTAGAAAATAATGAATCAGGGTTAAATTCTGACTATGATCCTAAAGAACAAAATGCTAAAAAGGCTGAAAATATTGAATCAATGGTGGAAATGCAAAAAAATATTGATGATTTTCCATCTTCATTAACGGAATTGGAAAAAATTATAAATGAATCATCTAAAAATGCTGATGTTGTCCTAAAAAAATTAAAGCAATATCCTGATTTGTTGGAAAAACAAATAGATCAATTATACAAATTGCTCCCTTATTTAATATTTGATAATGCTTTTCCCCATGACCTTTATGATTCTTGCGATAAGCTTTTTTTGTTAGAGTCACAAGACTGTTGTTTTACAAATCTCATTGTACAAATTTTTTGTTCACAATTTGAGAAATTAGAGAATATGGTTGAGTGTTTTAGAGATAAATATAAGGAATTTAAAATTGATCTTTTAGATGGTTTTTTACAAGATATCGAACTTTTAAAAAAGTTTTTACACGACTGTATTAAACCTTTTAAATATATAGAGTCAAGAATTACGGATTTTATTTCTCAAATTGATTCTTTGAAATCAGAATTTGATGGCTGCTGTAATGATTTCGAAGAATTATTATCTGATAGAAAAATGACAAAAGATGATCTCTCAGCAATCTCTAATTCTTCTGAGAATTCAAGAGAATTATCTTTTTCAGAATATTTTTCAAAAATTATCGATTCAAAAATTATCCATGATATTTCAGCTCTTTCAAAAGATTTTGAAGAGTTTTCAAAAACTTTAAAAAGTGTAAAAGACTCTAGTACTAGTAATAATCCAGTTCATGAATATCCGTCCAGCACTTGTCAAGCCGTTACTGACATTAATCCTGCTTCAAACTCTGAATCTATTTCTCACAGTAATCCTGATGAGAAGAAAGAAATTAAAGAAGAAGCACCTTCATCTAATTTGGCTGGTTGTGAAAATGAAATAGTACATTCAACAAACTCAGAAAATTTGAGTCAAATCTAGTTTTCATATTTCAATCTTGTCAATTTTATCTGAAGTAATTTAATTACTTCAGGTATTCATCATTTCATTCAAATGAAATCTTTTTTATAAAATTCACACAACGATTTTATGTTAATTACCAACCTTATTGCTCCGCCCCCTACCGCTAAAATACTTTATTTCTAAGGCTTCCCTCTTCCGTTTATTGTATTGTTAGTAATCAAGTACCTCTATTTATAGAGTTACGCATTCATTGGCTGGAAAAAGATTGATAGAATTAATTTATTTAAGTTAAGGAAAATAAAAAATCAGAGAAATTGTGTAGATGGTTTTGGATCAACATGATATAAGCGTTTTCTGTTGGTGAAACAAGAAAGATCGTACAAGATTGATTGATTAGAAATTATGGAAAATGTAACAAGTCTAAAAAAACAACGTGATGTAATAAATAATCAAGATATAGAAACTGAGCGTAATAAGTCAAGAATTCATGCTTAAAAAGACTCATTGGATTATAAAATAAATACAGATAAAGAAACTAAATACAATCTCAGTAGGTGTAGCAGGAGTCTGAAAGTTCGATTCAAATCAAACAAATGTAGATGGCATATATAATGCTATTATGAGATTGGGATTTTCTCAAATGGATCAATTGTTGTAAAAACTTGATCAATCCACTCAATTGTCACAAAGACTTGAAGAAGCAACTGAGTTGTTATAATCGTACAAATAAGAAAACCGTAATGAGAGTAGTGATTCGATTTATAGCTCTGAAGATAGAGAACATTCGTATTTGAAATTCCAGAGTATGAAGTTGAAAATTAAGCACCCGAAGGGATATTGACAAATGTTACAGTGGAGATTGTGGCTATTGATGTGAATAAAAAATCGTTTTAAATCTAGAAAATCTTAGAATACATTGGTTTTAGGGTGTTTTATAGATTTTTTGGCAATTTTATGTAAGTGGAGAATTTATATTATATTGTTTCATCTAATCAATTACTCAACTTTTTATGATTTCGTTTAGTGTCATTTTTATTTAATGGTTTTGGCTGTTTTGCTTGTGTATAAAAAACTGAATGTTGTTTATTGTTATTTTGAAGCCATCTTGGTCTAAGATTGGTAGTTCATAATCTTTTTGTTTCTGGTTTATTAATAAAGTTTGCGAAATACATTTAATGTTCTTTGATATTTTTGCTGGTTTCTTTTAAGATTGCAATATGTTTTTATCTCTTTACAGAATATTGATTTAACTTGTGGCAATAAGTTGAATAAATATGTGTTTTGAATTTTATTCTTGTGAATATAGAATGTTTTTAATTTTTTCTTTTATACATATATACAGATTGAGTTTTTATTCTTTTTGTCTCTTTTCGCGAGTATGAAATGTGTGCCTACTCTATTTAAATTAATTGCTTATATTGGATTGATTAAATGTGTTGCTTAATATAAACTATATATTAGTTATGAGTATAAAATGTGACAAGTGGATCTCTCACAACGCTAATGTTAACAAGATGATATTTCCTTTCGTTAATACTAAGTGTTCTGATGGCGTTCTTTCTTATGGTTTGTCTTCTTACGGGTATGATGCCCGTGTTTCGGATGAATTCAGAGTATTTTCTTCTGAAGTTGATTCTGACTCTATAGTGGATCCTAAAAATTTTGATCCCAATGTGTATGTTGAGGTTAAAGGCGATTACTGTATAGTGCCTCCAAACGGTTTTGTTCTTGCTAGTACACTTGAGTACTTTAAAATACCTAGAAATGTTCTTGTTTTGTGTTTAGGTAAATCCACTTATGCCAGATGTGGCCTTGCTTTGAATGTTACCCCCTTAGAGCCTGGTTGGGAAGGAAATGTTACCCTGGAATTTGCTAATACAGGTCCAAAGCCTATAAAAGTATATTCAAACGAGGGTATATGTCAGTTTTTATTTTTTATGTCGGAGGACATCTGTGAGAATTCCTATGATGAGCTTAACGGCAAGTATATGAATCAGACTGGTATAACTAATCCCAAAGTCAATGGATAGAATGCAAGTTTATGGTGTGCCTGAGTTGTGTGGGTCCATCAATATTTCTGGTGCAAAAAATTCCGCTTTGCCTATCATGATTGCCTCATTATTATCAAGTGGGATTGTTAACTTGAGCAACATTCCCGATATACTTGATGTTAGGTCTCTGAAATATATCATCTCTTTGCTAGGATGTGATATATCTTTGTCTAAAGGTGTATTTTCTATTGATTCTTCTTGTACTGAAAGTGTGCCTGTATCAAAAGATAGGATATCTACAATAAGAGCTTCTATATTGATTTTCGGTGTTCTTTTGGCAAAGCATGGACATGCATCTATTTATCTTCCAGGAGGATGTAAAATAGGAGCTCGTCCAATAGATCTTCATTGCGCTGGACTTAAAATGATGGGCTGTGATATAAAAGCCGATGGTGATTTGATACAAGGTAGAGTTTTGGGCTCAAGATTAGTTGGTGCTCATATTAATATGCCAAAGTCCAGCGTTGGTGCCACACAAAACATCTTAATGGCAGCTACTTTAGCAAATGGTCGTACTGTGATTGAAAATGCTGCAATGGAGCCGGAAGTTTCTGATCTTGCTAATTTTCTTTGTTCTATGGGTGCTAATATTGATGGAATTGGTACTCGAAAGATTGTCATTGATGGTGTTGATTATTTATCTGGTTGTGATTATTCTATACTACCTGATCGTATTGAGGCGGCAACATATGCAATTGCAGCCGGAATTGTGAGCGGTGCTATTCGAATTAAAGGTGCAAATTCCTTGCATTTGAGTTCTGTGTTCGATATTTTATCTAAATGTGGTATTGAAATCAAGGAATCTGACAATGGTGATATACTAGTCTCAAGCGACGGTATTCTTGATGGATTTGATATCGTGACTGGTCCATATCCTGGTATACCGACCGACTTGCAGCCTTTGTTGATGGTTTTAGCTGCAGTTGCTCGCAGTTCTTCTTCTATAGTCGAGACTATATTTGAGAACAGATTTCTTCATGTCCCTGGTATGCGTAAAATGGGCTGTGCTATAAAGTTGAAAAAAGATTTAGCTACTATAAGTGGGTCTCGGGAACGTTTGATTGGTGATTCTGAAGTAGCGTGTACTGACATTAGGGGTGGTGCCGCTTTGGTTTTGCTCTCCATGGCTGCTCCTGGAATTACCACTGTAACCAGACTTAATCATATACATAGGGGTTATGAGTCCATGATTGAGAAGTTATGCTCGTGTGGAGCAAGAATTTCTTATCCAAGAAGTTCTTTTGGACATTCTAGGGTTGTGCTCTGAATACTGTGATTTGTTTTTCTTTCTTTTCCTTATGATGTTGTGTTGATTTTTTCCAAGCTTCTGTTATAATGAGATTTCTGTTTTTGTGGTTTTTGTATGTTTGCAGTTATTCGATCTGGTTCTTCTCAGTATATTGCGCAAAAGAATTCTTTCCTATGTGTTGAGAAAATAAATTCAAATGTAGGTGATATTGTTGAGTTTAATGAAGTTCTTTTTTCTTCCGACCAATCCAAATCTGTGCGTGTACTTACTAAAGTTATAGAACAAAAGAGAATGCCTAAAATTATCGTTTTCAAGAAGCGAAGAAGATGCAACAGCAGAACAAAAAATGGTCATAGGCAGTCCAAGACTGTTTTGAAGGTTTTAGATATACTCAGAGGTAATGATGGCTCATAAAAAAGCTGGTGGTAGTTCTTCAAATGGTAGAGATTCAGCCGGACGTAGGCTTGGTGTCAAAAAGTATGGAGGTGAGTTTGTTATACCCGGTAATATAATAGTTAGACAACGCGGTACCAAAGTTCATCCCGGTCGTAATGTTGGTCTTGGAAGAGATCATACTTTGTTTTCTTGTTCTTCCGGTTATGTTTCTTTTTCTTATAGGTCTGGAGCCAAATTGTTTGTTAATGTTTTGGAATCTAAAAAATCTTAATTCAATCCTTTTTCTATTGTATATTTGTTTTTTTTATATTACCAACTATTCTATAGCTTCTCAATTTACTGTTAGTCAGCATTGGTTGCCTCAACTGTGTTATTCTAAGTCTTATACACCTTCTTTTTGTTCTCAAATTTCTGATCAATATTCTTTTATTTCTACTGATTTTTCTTATTTAGATTTCTCTTTTAATGTATATAATAAAAATATTACTTTTCCCATCCAAGCCAAACATGATGAAATTAAAATATTTTTAAATTTTGTAGATTTTATAAATTTTCCTAAGATTTTATTCCGTAAAAAAGGTTCATATATAACACATCTTGAATTATCATCTGAATATGAAAATAATGCATTATTTGTTTGTGATATAAATCAAGGTCAACAATACTTGAAAACAATTATTTCTTTTTGGTCAAAAGATTTTTCTCCTATTAATGCTCAAGTCAGTGATCATTATAACTACTGTAACAAAAATCAACCTATTTTAATTAGGAGCAATTCAACATATCTATCAACAGAAGATTTAAAGAGTCTTATAAATGAATTGCCTTCAATGAATGTTGGTTTTGATATAGATGGTACGCTTTTATACCCTGAAGGTCCTATATATCATCTTCTAAATAATTCACAGAGTGATTTTTACAATTTGATTGATTCCATTAATACCTTCGGTTTAGACTCATTCTCCATTCCAAAGAGTATTCCTTTCGAATTAATTAAAATTCATCAAGAAAGAGGTGATAATATTTATTTTATCACTGCACGCGTAAAGTCTAAAAAAGAGCTTTTAAGTGATTATATAAAATATTTGTATTCTATGACAGATATCAACCCTGTTATTTTCACTTCTGGAAGTTACAATAAATTTAAATACATGCAAGATCTTGATTTGATGATTTATTATGGAGATTTGGATAGTGATATGCTTACTGCTGAAGCTCTGAATATTAAATATCCAATAAGGATATTAAATTCTATGAAGCAAGCAAATAATCAAAATTGTTCAGAAGAAACAGAAAACAAGAGAAGCATATGTTTGGGTGTTATTGGAGAAAGAATATTATTAGATTCAGATAAAATTATTCCACCATCAGAGTGGATCCAATTAAATAAAAAAATTGATCGAAATCCAGCTCAACAAAAAGCTTTGTGCAATTTGTTTTGCGAGAAATGATTGGGATTCCCTACTGATCATCAAGTTTTTGTTTCATCAATGTGCTGACCATCTGAGGGGAAGCAGATCCATCACTTAATTTCATTACTTGTCCTATTAAAAATGATATTACTCTTGTTTTGCCTTGTTTGTACTGCTCTATTTTATCTGGGTTTGATTCTAATACTGATACAACCATTTCTTCTATTTTAGTATTATCAGTTATTTGCAACAAATCAAACTTTTTAATTATATCTGATGAGTTTTGTTTTGTTTCAAACATTTTATCCAAAACATCCTTAGCCATTCTGGAAGAAATTTTATTTGACTCGATAAAAGATAAAAGCTCGCTAAAATCTTCTGGAGATACAGGTGAATCTTTGATAGAAATTCCAAGTCTATTTAATCTTGCAAATAATTCAATAGTAATCCATTTACTAAGTAACTTGGGATCATGTTTGTTTACAATACTTTCAAAAAATTTTGCGATATTATTGTTTAAGCATAGTATCTCAGCTTCATAATATGATAGTCCTAATGATTCAATGTATCTTTGAATTTTAATATCGGGCAATTCGGGAAGAATGATTGAATCTATAAATTTCCTGTCTACTTTTACAGATGGTAAATCTGGTTCTGGAAAATATCTATAATCTGTTGCATCTTCTTTGTTCCGCATAGATACTGTTTTTCCTGTAGAAATATCAAAAGTTCTTGTTTGTTGTATGACTTGACCACCTTCTTGTATTAATTTAATTTGTCTAGTTGATTCATAAATTATTGCTTGTGATAAAAACTTCATTGAGTTAAGGTTTTTTATTTCACATCTGGTTCCAAGCTTGCTTTCTCCAAAAGGTCTTACAGATACATTTGCGTCACATCTAAAAGATCCATCCTCCATATTACCGTCACAAGCTTCTATATACATCAAGATTTGTCTTAATTTAGATGCATATAATACAGCTTCTTGTGGGCTTCTCATGTCTGGTTCAGATACAATCTCCATCAATGGTACTCCTGCCCTATTTAAATCTATATGAGTTTTGGCAGGACTAAGATCCCTAATGCTTTTACCTGCATCTTGCTCTATATGCAAATGATGTATTCTTATTTTTTTTTTGTGGGAATCCTTATTTTCGTTTATATGAATATAAACATGCCCACCTACTGCTATAGGATGATAAAATTGAGTGATTTGATATCCACTTGGAAGATCAGGATAAAAATAATTTTTACGATCAAAAGAAGACGTTTGATTTATTTTTGAGCCTATTGCAATACCAGTCTTGACTGCTTGTTCTATACAACGCTTGTTCAAACATGGTAAAGTGCCAGGCATGGCTGCATCTATTACAGAAACATTTGAATTGGGTGTTGATGAGTTAGTTGATGCATCGGAAAAAAGTTTTGATTCAGAAGTTATTTGAGCGTGTACTTCAAGCCCTATCACTGTTTCCCATTCCATATATTACCATGACGAAATGTATTGATTTTATACATAAAGCATTTAAATTACAATAGACTTTCCCCATTAGTTGTTAAATATTATTCATTATATGATACTGAGCAGACATTAACCTTACGCTGGGTATAGCGTAAGGTGAGCAAGATAGATAATGAAAATTGGCGTTTATAGAAAAAGAAACTCCACTCCGACTTCTTGCGTGTTCACCGCATATTCCCATTTTGATTTTTTTGTTACTAATGTATGCTCTATCTCTTGCAATTTTCATGAGCTCTCCAACAGCGTTTGTTTCAAGATCTACAAAAGGATCAAATTCAATGATTTCATTTTCAATATAAGATTCTAAAAAATTATAACAATCGTCTCTAGATAATCCCAATGTTGTCTGAGTCAAATCGTTAGTTCCAAAACTAAAAAAATCACAATAATTGGCAATTTTATTTGCGCAGAAAGCTGCACTAGGTAACTCAATCATAGCGCCAAAATTACATTCTACATTGAAAATAGATTTTTCCTCTATAAAACAATCATATATCTTTTTAATCTCATTTTCGCACATCACAAAAGGGACCATAATAGAAGGCACAAAATCACAATTATAATTATCTCTAACATACTGAGTTGCAGATAGAACTGCTTTTATTTGTGTTTTATAAATTTCAGGATAAGAAACGTATATTCTACAACCCCTATTACCAAGCATTGGATTGATTTCTTGAGAAGATGCTATTTTTTTTTCTAACTCTTGATAAGAAATACCAATGCAATCGCTTAATTCTTTTATACTAGCTTCAGTTTTGGGAAGAAATTCATGTAAAGGAGGATCTAAGAGTCTGACAGTGAAATCTTTGTCGCGCATTAATGTGAATAATTCTTTGAAATCTGATTTTTGCCAAAAAAATATTTTTTCTAAAAGAGATTTAGCATGTCCACTGTGACTTTGTCCCATTATTATTAAATGTCTAAATGTATTTATCCTATCTGAAGCGAAAAACATGTGTTCTGTTCTACATAAGCCTATCCCATCAGCATTAAACTTTGACGAAATATTAACATCGGTAATTGTATCAGAATTAGACATTATTTTTAAAGAACTTTTTTCTTCTGCCCACTGCATCAAAATATAAAATTCTTTGGGAAGGTTTAAGGAAGAAATTGCTACGCTCCCTAAAAATATGTTACCAGTGGATCCATCTATAGTTATAATATCTCCAGACTTTACGATGAATTTATCATTACATTTGAAATAATTATCGTGAAGATTTATTGATATTTTACTTGCTCCACAAACACACACTTTGCCCATTCCACGAGCAACAACAGCAGCATGAGAGGTCATCCCACCACGTGTGGTTAGAATTCCATCAGATGATATCATCCCATTTATATCCTCAGGAGTGGTGTCGTTTCTTACTAAAATAACAGATTTTCCTTCTTTTTTTAAATCTAAACATTTTTGTATACTAAAAGCAACAACTCCACAAGCAGCACCTGGAGATGCAGGAAGTCCCTTGGATATTAATTTATTTTCACTAGATACAGAAACAGAAGAATGCAAAATACCTTTGATTGTATTGGTATTAACCAACATTAAAGCTTTATTTTTAGATATTATACCTTCATTCGCCATTGCAACAGCTGCTTTGATAGATGAAATATGAGAACGTTTAGCAGAGCGTGTTTGTAGAATCCATAAATAATTGTTTTGTATTGTGAATTCTATATCTTGCACGTCTTCGAAATATTTTTCAAGCTTTTTAGAAATTGATTTCAGTTGAGAATAAGGCTTAGGAAAATGCTTTGACATTGAAGATTCTATTGACTGAGGGGTTCTAAAACCTGACACAATATCTTCTCCCTGTGCATTAACCAAATATTCTCCAAAAATTTTGTTTTCTCCGCTTGATGGGTTTCGTGAAAACACAACTCCAGAACCAGAATTATTATTGAAATTCCCAAATACCATAGTTTGTACTATGACAGCAGTTCCAGCTGAATGCGATATTTTGTTTGCATTTCTATAAGTTACAGCACGTTTGCTATTCCATGAACGTACAACAGCTTTAATCGATTCAAGTAGTTGTTTGTTTGGATCTTGTTGTAATATTTTATTGTTTTTTGATATGATTGCTTTAAATTCTTTTATCAGTTCTTGAAGAACCATTAAATTCATTTCAGAGTCGTTAGATATAGCATGCTTGAACTTTATATCTTCTATTGCATTATCAAAAAATTGAGAATCAATTTCGAGAACAGAAGAAGCATACATTTGTATTAATCTACGGTAACTGTCGTAAATAAATCTATTTTTTGTTTCTAAACATTTATCATTTAATCCTACATTTAAAATTGTATCCATCATTCCAGGCATAGAATATTTGCTTCCAGATCTGACTGAAAACATAAAAATAGAATCAGGAATATCTTCTAAGAATGAATTAGATCTTAGTCTGAGACGTTTAATGGAGTCTAAAACTTGACCTGATATAGATTCTAAATCAAAGCTTGGATTAGAACAATTTGAGGAGATTATAAATCCAGGAGGAACAGGGATAGAAATACAACACATCTCACAAAGTTTTGCGCCTTTGTTGCCTAAAACATCAATGTCAAAGGAAGATTTTTCCAAAGAAATATCAAATTCATAAATCAGCTTATCTTCAGACATTGTGTATAGGCTTGAAATATGCAGACATAGAGGCCTCTTTTATAGCTTCGTTGAAGTCAGGATGAGAATGGCATATCAATGAAATGTCTTCTGGGGAGGCTCCATATGCCATTGCAACACATGCCTCTCCTATCAACACACCTGCTTGGGGTCCAACTATGTGTACTCCCAGTATTGATTGTGACCCACCCTTTCTAGCTATAACCTTGACCAAACCTTCAGTCTCACCTACGACTTTGGCCCTACTATTTGCACTAAAAGGAAATTTCCCAACTATATATTCAATGCCAGATTCTTTTACTTCCTGTTCGGTTTTACCAACTGAGGAAGCTTCGGGATGAGTGTACACAACAGAAGGAACGTCGGAAATATAAAAACCTTGATCAGTTAATATATCAGCTAATCCTATTCCTTCATCTTCGGCTTTGTGTGCAAGCATTGGCCCACCCACTACATCTCCTATAGCAAATACACCTGGAACGCTTGTTTCAAACTTATTATTTATTTCTATGAACCCTCTTTGGTTCTTTTTTATATCTATTCCTAAGTCAGAAGATTTTGGGGACCTACCTATAGCCACAAGAACTTTATCAGCTATAAAGTGCTTGTCTCCACAGTCAACATGTACTTTGTTTTCTTTTATTTGATGCCCAAGAACTTTGGTAGATAGATGGAAGGATATACCTTGTTTTTTTAATGATTTTTGGAGGGATTTAGATAAATCTATATCCATGTTAGGTAAAATTGAATCACAATATTCTATAATAGTAACATTAGATCCAAGTCTGCTCCATACTGAACCTAACTCTAAGCCTATGGCGCCTGCACCGATTACAATTAAATCCTTTGGAAGTTCTTCGAATTTCAATGCATCAGAGGAAGAAACTATATAATTACCATCGAATTGAAAACCTGGCATTGTAGTAGTCTTCGATCCAGTTGCTATTATTATTCCTCTTGTTGCTGTAACGTCTATATTTTTACCGTCATTGCACTTTATTGACATAGACTTTGGTGAATTCAATCTGCCTAATCCGGTTATTTTATGAACACCATTAGCTTTAAATAAATAATCTATTCCATTACCTAACTCTTTAAGTGTTGCGTTGTTGTGTTCATACATTTTCTTTAGGTCGTAGTAGATTTCTTTTACATTAATACCAGATTTCTCAAAACTGGATTTAGCATTAAAATATTTCCAGCTTTTGTCAAGTAGTCCTTTAGATGGTATGCAGCCTTCTCTAAGACATGTACCTCCCAGCAGACAATCGTTTGGATCTTTTCTTCCATCAACGCATGCCACCTTAAGCCCACGTTGAGCGAGTCTTATGGCGCAAGGATAACCTGCTGGACCTCCACCCAGAACTATATAATCAAAAACAGTAGACACCAAACCTCTATAAAAACAACCCAATTGTATATTCAAGCTTTATTTTTTGCAAGTAGATCATCTTTTAAATTCCCTAATTTACTTGCATTGACTTTTGATCTTTTTCCTGTTGACAAATAAACAAGAGTAATGTTTTTCGTATTGTTACTAAGAAATAAAATGTTTTGATGATAAAGAACTGCTATGTGATTATTTCTTGTACTTAGAGTATTTTGTTTTTTTGCATAAAATGCTGAAACAATTTCCCCTTCAAGTGAAGCAACGAATACATCCCCATTTTTATTAGCAAAAGCAATTTTATTGTCTTCTATTTCAAATATTTTTTCCTCTGCAATCGGATCTATTGTCCAAATGATATTCCCATAATGCAGGTCAAAACATATAGTCCCAATGTTTCTAAAAGATGCTATGATAAAATTTTCTTTTAACAATATTGGCATTGAATTCATTCCATATTCATTTGCATATGTTTTTATATTATATTTATCTAATACGTTTCTACACCATAACTGATTTAAATTTTGTCTTTCTAGTACACATAAATTTGTATCTGGAAGGAATGGGATTATAAAATTTTTTCCAAAGTATCCAGCTCTATTTATGTTTGTTTTTTTTATTACTCCTGTTTTGGTGTTGAGAATGTTACGCCAACAAATATTACCAGTACTTTGATCTAATGCATACATTTTATATTCTGCGCTTACAATGAAAATTTTATTGTCGAAGATTTCAATTGTATTAATTATATCGTGATCAATTTTTTTTGTCCAAAGCAACTCTCCATTATTTAAATTTATACAGAAAATAATATTTGCTCCATTAGTAATAAATATTTTTTCATTATTTGCTGCAAAAGATATGTTATTGGAATTCAATACATGTGCATCAAGAGACCAAATCTTATTTGACTCAAAGCATGATATTGTGTTCTCTACACCATCTTTTATGTGTATTGATTTTTGGTTGTTGATATTTAATATAACTTTATTTGAAGATATACTATTTTCTAAAAGTTGTTTAGAGAGGCATTGATTAGAAACAAACGCAAATAAAACAAAAAAAATAAACTTAAACAATCTTTTACCAAATGAATTATAATATGACCCCCATTATAACTTTAGTATTATTATAATCAAATATAAGCATATTTAGTCAAATGCATGAATTAATTGATAGTAACTATTTCTAGTTATTGTTTTACTTTTCTCTTTTTGTTGATTTTGATTTAAAGATTTTTTTATATATTTGTTATAAGCTTGAAATATCTATATTGATGTGTTATAAGATCCTCATCTGTATTTTGGGATGTAGCCAAGCGGTAAGGCAACGGGTTTTGATCCCGTGAGCGTAGGTTCGAGTCCTGCCATCCCAGCAATCTCCTCTTTTAATTTAATATAATTTTTTATTCTAATTTTGATTGATTTTCTTAGCTTCAGAATTTGGTTGGCTTTTATGTGTAATTGTATTATTGTTTACATTTTAGATTGAAAATCGTATGACATGTCAAACAATGTCATACGATTGGATATTGAGCGTATTGATGTTAGGATTTTACTAAAAATATGTAGAAATTGTGGTTTAAGATTATTAATAATTTAGAAAATGTGGTGGAATATCATCAATGTCAATGACAGTGTCAAATTTAGTACCTAGTTTGTATGCTTTTGTGTCATCATGTAGTTCATCTAATTCAGGTTGATATTCTTTACATTGAATCTTATCAATTTCCTGGTCTGTTTTTTCATAAAAAGCAAGTACATCTTCCTTTATAGTTCTAAAATCAGTATTAAATCCAGCATATTTGTATGGGAAATCAGATTCGCGTGGTTCGGAAGCTTTTCTATGATAATTTTCTGAACTTTCAATGCTTTTTAATGAATCTCTTGCCTCACTTGTTGTTAAGAGCTTATAATGTTCTGGGCTTGAATACGTGCACATTGAATGTGGATTTTCAAGAAGTTGTGAAATTTTAAATTGAATGAATTTATCTTTGTGTTTTAAAACTTTATGTATAGCTGCATCAAGTTTTGGGTCTAATATCTTGTTTCGATCTTTCAATTCATGATGATTAGATAAATTAAATTGATGTTTTTCTCTGTTTTTTAATCCATTTAGAACATTTTCTAGAGTTGATTCGAGAACAGGTGTGTTTCTGAATTCAACAATATTACCAAATCTACTTAATGTTAGCATATTTATTTGACGTTCATGATTTAGTTGTTTTATGGCAAATTGAATATCGTACTTATTGTAAAGACCATCAGTATTCTTTTTTCGGGTGATAATTTCTCGACCATCAGGAGTTATAGAATGTTTAGTACTGAGATATTCTATAGCATCAGATTCTGTTGGTGGTCTAAAATATTTTGTGTCATTTCCATTTAATACTATTGATGTTTTAGGAAAATCATCTGATTCTAGATTGCTTACAAATGTATTCAGTTGGTTTATGGCTTCATTGCGATGCATTGGATTGATTTTATCCAACTCTTCAAATGTTAGAAGTACAACTATTTTGTCTGAAATTTCTTTACCTAATTGTTTAGACATCTCTTTTTTTAGAATTTTTAGATGATATTGAAGTATTTCAAAACAATGAAAGAAGCCATTAGAACCTGATATGGAAGATACTGGTATCTTATAATGTATTACAGTTTTTGAACCAAGGTTATAAGCAGAAGCAATGTCTTCTGATGTGCAACTTTTACCAATACCAGGAGCTCCACAGAGTATAAGTTTAACAGCATCTCCTGATTTTGCTAAAGAAATAATATCAGTGATTTCTTTTCCTTGTGTATACCCTTGTATACCATTTTCTTTAAGATTGTACTTTGCTAATATTTCCTCGATACTCCCTATAGGGCTGGTATTTGTTATCTTTACACTAGCATTTATAGGTAAGTTTCCTGCAGGAGTAACACCAATGTCTGATTTTAGATTTGAATTCAAATCTAAGACAAATGAAATCGATCCATCTTCTTTGATTGGGTTTGATTCCATAGCTTCAATTAATATGTCTTGAGACACATCTCCGATAAGTTTTCGTTTTACAAGTGTAACGATATTGCTAAAAGCTCTCTTGGGTTTTGCAACAGTACTTATAACAAACACTAATAATGCAATAGAAAGAAGAACTACAACAGAAAACAAAAGAACAAAAAGCAATAGCATTGATCCAGCATAGGATAATCTGCCTGCAATAGAAGCTGCATTTAATAATTTTGGTAAATTGGTCATCTTGTTTCTTAGTAATTAAATAATAAATATAATTCAATCTTACTAAAATATCAAAGGTTAGTCAATGTTTTTGAATAAAATAAATAAATGCTAGATATATAAAACAGAACCAATCAAATGATTTAATTTTATATTATATCTAAATTGTATTATATTTAAATAAATTTTATCTAACACAAATAATACTGCTACCAGATATATCAAAAACATTAGAAGGTTTTCCACTAACATTTTCGTCTTTAACAATAGAGAATTTTATACTTTGTGATAGATGAGTATTAATATCCTGATACCTGGCTATTTCACTACTTTCTTCAGAAAAATTAGCGCTGGTTGCTACAATAGGTCTGGATAGATCTTTGATTATTTTTCGTGGTATTGAATGGCTTGGGACTCTGAAAGCTATTTTATTATCTCTTATGCAATAAGTAGCACAAGAATGAAATTTTTCTTTTCTTCTTAATGTGGCGACAAAAGTTGAGTTTGAATTGTTTGTTACAAATTCCAAATGTTCTTCAGGAATATCACAGTAATCAATCATGAAATCCAAAGATGATACAAGAAGTGCGAATGGTTTTGATATAGGTCTACGTTTTAGTTTATACAATTGACTTACAGATTCAGAATTCAAATAGTCTACTCCTATTCCATAAACAGTTTCTGTTGGAAAGCAAACAGGATATCCGTCGTTCAAATATTTTAAAGCTTGATGAAACATTTCTTCTATATTTCTGAAATCAATTTCTGTAGGTCTCCATTTTTATAAATTTGTAAAACAATGTCAGATCCACCAATGAATTTTTGTTTTATGTAAAGTTGAGGAATAGTGGGCCAATCAGAAAAAGTTTTCACTCCCTGTCTTATAGAATCATCAGACAAAACATCAATGTCTTTGAAGTCAACATTTAATTCATTCAAAACGCTTACAACCCTACCTGAGTAACCACATCTAGGAAATGTCTTTGTACCTTTCATAAATAGAACTATATCTTTGGAATTAATTATTTGTCTTATGGTATTATGTATGACGGAATCGGATTCATTGCAATCTATTGAAACATGTTGGAAATTTTCTTCATTCTTGTGTCTTATTTGAAGAGCATGCAATTCGCCACCAATCAAGCCATTTAAAGCTTTGAAAATCATACGATCTTGTTCTATTCTATCTTGATTGGAAAGCAATGAGCCTGGTTTTAATATCTCCAAAGTCAAATGATCTTCTTTATGATTATCTTTATTGGGATATATATTGAAATCAGCGTCAGGAAACGATTTTTGTAATATAGATTTAACCTTAGACAATAACATCAGAACCCTCAAAGCATAAAAAATACAGATTGGATATACCATATCTTCTTTCAAATATCAATTTATATTCTTTAAAAGAATAATTTATATTATTTGTTTTATGAGTTTCTATTATTACTAATGCTCCATTTTTAAGGTTTGCTTTTTTAGATATTTGATTTATTGCAGTTTCTATGAGATCTGTTTTGTCGTATGGTGGGTCTATAAAAACCAAATCAATTGGATCTTGTATTGTTGGTAAAAAGTTTATGTCTGATTTTAGTATCAACATGTCAGAATCTGGAAATTTATCTTTATTTATTGTTGCGTTGAGTGTGTCTATATCTATCATTATGCACTTTTTTGCTCCCCTGGATATAAATTCAAAAGACATTGAACCTGTTCCACAAAACACATCTAAAACTATAGCATTTTCTAACAATCCAGCGAATGATGAATGTGTTAGTATATTACCTATAGACTCCCTGACAATTGCCTTGGTTGGTCTCATTATAGTATCTAAAGAAAGAATTTTTCTTCCTTTATATTTACCACCTGTGATTGAAATATTAGATTGTGATCGTTTCATGTTTTATCAAAAAAATATAATATATGTCAGTATTCCGACAATGCAATAAAAAGCCCAAAGAAGATAAGAATTTATGAATCCTAAATGTGATTTAGAAATCCTATTAGATGCGAACAAACTAATATCAACAGCTCCCTGAGGCAAAAATCTATCGATGACTTTTGCATCAAAAAATTTTGAAAGAAACGAACATACAAAATGAAATGGAACTAATATAAGATATTTGTATATACTATCAAAGTATAGAGCATTAGCTATCAAATTAGATGTAGAAGGTAAATATCTGAACAATAAATATAGGAATGCAACAACAGTTAAAGCAAATGGATGTATCATGAAAGAAAGTGCAGAGGATATAATTGCAACTTTACAAAACCTGGATAAATCTATTTTCTTGCCAAAGAATAAATTCTTGCATATTAAACATGTGGTTATAGTAAACACAGAACATATTAATGGTAGAAATTTTATTAAATATGTTACATGATAATGCTTTACACCTATTGAATCACCCCAGAAAACACTTGATCTAAACAACTGGCTCAAAACCATAAAATCATCTAAGAAGAAATATTTACCTATATACCCAGCAAAGATTGAAAGAATAGATAAGATTATAACAGCATAATTCATGTAAATGTTTGGTTTTTTTATTTCTATTTCATGTGTATCATTTTTAGGGCTATGAAATGTGATTATGATTAGTCTCAAAGAATACAAAGAAGTCATTACTACAACTAAAAGTGATGAAATATAAGCGAACAAGTTGTCGCTGAAATATACAGACTCTATTATGAGATCTTTTGAGAAAAATCCTGAAAATGGGAATATACCGGTAATTGACAAAGAGCCAATCCATAAGCAGTAATAAGACAAAGGATTTTGAAATCTAAGCTTGTTGAAATGCAATCCTATTTTGAATATATCTTGTTGGTTTTTTGCCGAATATATTATTATTCCAGCACATAAAAATAACAAAGATTTAAAGAAAGCGTGAGTGAACAAATGAAACATTGCAGCAGAAAAGTCTAATGAGCCACAAGCCATGAACATATATCCTAACTGACTGCATGTTGAATAAGCGATTATTTTTTTTATATCGTTTTGAAAAAAAGCAACTCCAGCACCAAATATTGCGGTACATGAACCAGTGATTAATATTATTTGGCTAGTTATAGGAGCTACTTCAAACAAAAAGCTGCATCTGCATATTAAAAACACTCCTGCTGTTACCATTGTGGCTGCGTGTATTAATGCTGATACTGGAGTTGGCCCTTCCATAGCGTCTGGCAACCAAACATGTAAACCTAATTGAGCCGACTTACCCATGCATCCTATAAACAACAAAATACAAGCTATTTCAATCCAAGGCTCGTCTCCTATTATAGATGTACTTATTGATTCGAATTCAACTGATCCGCATCCGTTGTAAATAACTAATATACCTAAAACGAAAGCAATGTCTGCTGCTCTATTTACAATAAATGCTTTTATTGATGCTGTTTTTGCTGCACTTTTTTTGAACCAAAAACCAATTAATAGGTATGAGCATACACCAACCCCCTCCCATCCAAAAAATAATTGCATAAGGTTATTGCTACAAACCAGCATCAACATACAAAAGGTAAAAAGTGAGAGATAAGCAAAAAACCTATTGTTAGATCCCATATACCCAATAGAATACCAATGTACGCAAGATGAAACAGAAGTGATAACAGCAAACATTAAAAGTGTGAGTCTATCGCAATATATCGACCAATTTGCTTTTAAATTACCAAAATCAAACCAAGTTAGTATATCCATTTGAAATGGATTATTGCTGTATTGTAGGAGTATTGACCAAGATAATAGTGACGAACATGATATTATCAAAGTAGAGATAAGATTAGAAATTTTTAATTTTGACAAAGAAGCCAACAAGCTTAACAATGGCAAAAATACAACCAATGCTGGATACATAATGTCTTATATTTTATCATACAAATTTACACATGTATATACTCCACATAATTTGTTTCTATGTGTGTTTGAAAGCTCTTATTTATAATATTTTCATAAACGTGACTCTGATCCAGTGATTGCAAATTCTTATTGACATTATTTTGTATTTAATTCATGGTAAGAGGATGT
Organism: Anaplasmataceae bacterium; assembly: GCA_965216745.1. Lineage (GTDB taxonomy): Bacteria > Pseudomonadota > Alphaproteobacteria > Rickettsiales > Anaplasmataceae. The sequence goes on from OZ244191.1 coordinate 727,830, forward strand.
GTTTTTGTAGAGTTTCTCTATGTTTGGTATATCTGAATTTGTTTTATTCATTTCAGTGATTGTTATATTAACTGGTGTGTTGGGTGTATTAAGATTTAATGATTTTTTTTCTAGGCTTCATCCATCCGGTATGATTGATTCTTTGGGTATACATATATTGATTATTGGTTTTTGCTTTCATATTTTCCCAGATTTTTTAACAATATTCAAATGCATTTTACTAATGAGTTTGATATTCACTACTAGTCCTCTTTCTTGTTATTTGCTTTCTAGAACTTTTTTTGAAGATTCCATGGCGAATTTAAAGTATATAAGTGAAGATAAGAATAAATAATTTATTATATCAAAGTAGCCCATTAGATTTGAAGCTATATGACTTATTATTAGAAACTATCACATGATCAATCAAGTTGAGTCCCATGAATTCGCATCCTTGTTGTAGTTTCATTGTGAGGCTTTGATCCGCAGAGGAAGGCTTTGGATCTCCGCTAGGATGGTTGTGTGTTATAATTATTGAAGATGCGTCCAATATCAATGCTTCTCTTAATATTTCTCTTATGTATAGTGGTGTTTGATCTATAGTTCCTGTCTCTTGTATTGTTTCGTTTATTACCATATTTTTTTTATTTAAATATATACTCATTGATTTTTCTGTACGACTGCTCCCTATACGTATAGATATATACTCTATTAGTTTTTTCCAATTATTGATTACTGGATTTTCTAATATTTCTTCTTGTAATATAAATTCAAATAAATGTTTTATGCATTTTATTAAAGTAGCGGATGCTTCCCCTACTCCTGGTATAATTTTAAGCTCTGACATTGAAGCATTGAATATATGTCTTAAGCTTCCATATTTTTGTAAAATTGATTTTGCTATTGATTTTGTGTCTTTACGTGTATTTGTATAAAAAAGCAATATTTCCAAAATTTCATGTTTGTGTAAATATGAATTAGTTTTTGATGATAATAGTTTTTCTCTTAACCTTTTTCTATGACCTATATTTTCATTATAAATTTGTTTTTGATTTGTTGCTATATTTCCCACTATCGATTCCTGTTAATATGTTGGGAATTTATTTTTTGTATAAGGTTGTTAGTAATGACAATTGAATGAGTTAAAAGCTTGTTTTTGGTTTTTTTTATACCTTGAGTTAGAAGCCCATCTGTTACACCTGTTGCAACAAACACAGCGTCAAATTTCACCATTTCTTTTATGGTATATACTTTTTCAAAGTCATATATGCCAAAAGATTGAGCTCTATTTTTTTCTTCTTTGTTTTTGAAAACTAATTTAGATTGCATGCTCCCCCCTATGGACTTCAAGGCACATGCAGCTAAAACTCCCTCTGGAGCACCTCCTGTCCCAATGTATAAATCTATTTCTTCGCATAAAGAAGTGGATATAGCAGCATTTATGTCTCCGTCTTGTATTAATCTCACTCTAGCTCCGTATTCCCTTATTCTCGATATAATCTCTAAATGTCTTTCTCTATTCAATACTACTGCGGTAATTTCATTCCGATTACATTTTTTGGCCAATTGAATTTTTTCTAAATTCATTTCGATTGAATTGTTGATCGATATTGTGTCTTGTGGTATGCAGGGCGATAAAGCTAGTTTGTTCATATAAATGTCTGGTGCATTCAAAAGTGATCCTTGCCGAGAAATAGAAATAACAGACATAGCTCCATTCCCACCATTAGCACATAATTTAGTTCCTTCTAATGGATCAACGGCGATATCAAATTCAACATTTTTAGTAGATGATTTTCCTAATATTTCCCCTATATGAAGCATAGGAGCTTTGTCTCTTTCCCCCTCTCCTATTGAGACTTGTGCTTTGAAATTTATAGAATTTAATTCATCTCTCATTGCTTCAACAGCTGCTTTGTCTGCTTCGTTTTGCAAACCAAGCCCTATATAATCTGCACTTGCTATTGCTGCTTTTTGAGTTGCTAAAACAAGTTTGTTTATAAAACGGTCAGGTGGATTGTGATTTAGATCATTCACTATATTTTTATTGAGAAGTAATATTATCGGTCATATTATTCTATTACACTCGATAGAACAACATCATCAACAATTATATTTAAAATAAATTTAATAATTTTCGACTACAGTAAAAAGTTTAATTACTTTTCTCAGTCATATTATTTGTATAAATGTATCAGATGTATTTCTTGTACAAATTAGAAATATTTATAAATTTATTATCCTAGTTTCGATTAAATTTTTGTTAGAAATTTCTTTATTGATTGTAGATCGTCCCAAGCAAGCTTTTTTTGTTTTGGCTGTCTTAACAGATAAGAAGGATGAAATGTGGCAATTGTGGTTATACTGTTATCCAGATAGTCATTATTATATTCAAAAAAATTTCCTCTTATACTAGATATACCTTCTTCTTTTTTTAATAATGCTGAAGCTGCCACACCTCCAGCTAAAACTATTAATTTGGGGGATATAATTTGTATGTGTCTCTCTAGAAATGGCATACATGTTTTGATTTCCTGTGGCGTTGGTTTTCTATTTCCTGGAGGTCGCCAAAAAACAATATTTGTAACATACATATTTCTTCTATCAACATTTATTGCAAGAAACATTTTGTCTAGCAATTTTCCACTAGTTCCACAAAACGGAATTCCTTTCTGATCTTCTTGTGCTCCAGGCGCTTCTCCAATCACCATTAAATTTGATTTTGGGTTGCCATCTGAAAAAACTGTATTGTTTGCATTTTTTTTTAATCCACATCCATTAAATAGTTCTACGGATTTTTTCAGTTCATCTAATGAGAAAACTGAGTCTGCTATTTTTCTTGAGTCTGAGAAACAATCAACTAGTTTTTCATTATCCAATAAATCCACATATTCTGTTTTGGGTGATTTTCTCAAGTCTTGATTAATTGTATTTTGTTCTTCAATTTCTTGAAATGATTGATTTTTATCTGATTTATTGCTCATAGCAAACCTTATACCATTTTCCAAGTAAAATTGTAAAATTGAATTTTTATCCTCAAGGTTGAATTTATTTTTCATTTGTTAATAATAAAGAAGCTATAAATATAGAAGAATAAGTACCAATTAAAACCCCAAAAAAAACTACTATACTGAATTCTCTAACTGTTCCTCTGTCAAAAATTATTAATGGAAGAATTGCAAGTAGAGTTGTAGCTGAGGTTATAACTGTTCTTGAAAGTGTGCTGTTTATGCTTAAGTTGACAATCTGATCTATAGTTTCATTGCTTCTTGAACGTAATTTTTCTCTTATTCTATCAAATATGACTACAGAATCATTGATTGAATACCCAACAATGGTCAGTAATGCTACTATTATAGTAGTATTGATTTCAATATGTGTAACAGAAATGAATCCAAATGTAATGACTATGTCATGTACTAATGCAATTATACCGGTGATTCCAAATTTAAAATTAAATCTAAATAATAAATATGTAAAAACACTCAGCAAACCACAGCACACAGCAATAAAGCTATTTATTATCAATTTTGATGTCATTTGTGGTCCAATTGATTCTATTTTTATGTATTGAGAATCTGGATAAGTAAGAGCCCTCTTTATTAAATCTACATTGTTTTCGTTAGTCTTTATTAATATATTACCATCAACATTCTGAACCATAAGATTATTAAGATTTTTGCTTTTTAGGATTTGGTTAATTTTTGTTGCGTCAATGTCTTTTTGGGCATGTAATTCCATTATAGTACCTCCAGTGAAATCTATTCCAAACCTAACGCCTCCTACGAAAACAATTAGTAATGTAATTATTGCAGCTATACCACTTAATATAAACGAGAATTTTTTGTATTTTATAAAGTTAATTTTCACAGTGTGCTTTGTTTTAATTTATTCTAAATATAACAAAAAAGCTGAAAATGACAAATTACATAAAAAATTCTCTCTGAGAAAACAATCGAAAAAACAAAAATCCTATCACATATACAAGAAATTAATATTTTACTTTGATTCCCCTTTACTTTTCTTCATCTCACATTAGTAAATATACTTTGCACATCATCACAATCTTCGAAGCATGTCATCATTTTATTAAAAGACTCTAATTTATCTTTAGGTATCGAAATCAAATTTTTTGGCTTCCATATTATTCTAAAAGAATCTGGTTCTCCAATGTTATATTTAATATTATTGTAGCAAGATTTGAAATCTTGTGTCTCACAATATATTATATAATGATCTTCTTCATCATTCGAATAAACATCTTGTGCTCCAGACTCTATTGCTAAATCAAGCAAACGATTAAAATCCATGGTTTTTGACACATAGATTGAGGTTAGTTTAGAGAAAAGAAATGATAATTTTCCAGATTCTCCTAGTGATCCTCCAAATTTTAAAAAGATTGATCTTAATTCAGAAGCTGTTCTATTTTTATTATCTGTCAGAACTTCTAATATTATTGCAGAACCTTGAGGTCCATAGCCTTCGTATCTAATTTCATTGTATTGTTCGTTTTTATCTTTACCGATAGCACTTTTGATAGCTGCATCAATTCTATCTTTTGGGAATCCTATCTTTTTTGCACAATAGATGGCAGATCTAAGCCTAGGGTTTATTTCTGGATCTGGAGACCCAATCATTGCTGCTACAATGATCTCTCTTCTTGTTTTAGTAAATTTCTTTGATTTTTTAGCGTCTTGAGCCGCTTTTCTATGCTTTATATTAGCAAACTGAGAATGCCCTGCCATAATTGACCCATACTATACTTATTGAGTTTATTTTGAGTTAATTTTAGTTTTGTTTGTAATATATATCAAGTCGATAACATTGTTTTTGTTGAATTTTAGAATATGTATATGTGGGAAAACATTGTAAAAGCAATTGTATTTTTTTGCCTTATGTTTTATATATATAGTTATGTTATCTGAACTGAAATCAAAAATAATTTACACTTCTCAGAGACATGCTTTATTGTCTTCTAATGTTGGGAATATAAACACTCCTGGTTTCAAATCTAAAGACCTAAAACCTTTCTATCTTTCTCAAGCTTTAAAAAGCCATATTCCCATGTTTGTTACCCATAAAATGCATATACCAATATCTGGAAATTCTAAATTTAGATCTTTTGAACCAAAAGATACAGACGTAAAAGTTGATGGAAATAATGTTAGTATCGAATCACAATCTTTTAAAATTGGCTCCAACAGCTTTGAACACAAGAAAGCCATTGATATGTATAACAAGTCAGCTTCTTTGATTCGTATGGCGATGCAAAATGAAAAAAAAGGATCTTGACAGAATAATTTATAGAAGCATTTATAGAGGCTGTAAAGAGACAGAAATAATGCTTACATCATTTGTTAGGAATGAAATTTATAATCTCTCTGATGCGGATCTTTCTGATTATGAAGCTTTATTAGAGATTGATGATTCTGATCTTTATAGAATGGTTTTAAATCCTGGAGAAAGCTTTCTATTGAAAAAAATCAATTATTATTCTAAGTATTATTCTAATTGAAATTTGATTCTTTAGCTTGTTTTTTTTATGGTTTTATGAATTTGTTTGGTCTTTACAACCTTTTTTGTTTCTTTTTTGTGTTTGTTATATTATACATATAATCCATTATTTCAATATTGCTATATTTTTTATGAAGATAACTTTACTTGGCTGCGGAGCTGCTCGCGGTGTTCCTATTATAGGATGTGAATGCTTTGTTTGCTCTTCTGTTGAATCTGATGAAGATAAAAATTTCCGATATAGAACTTCTGCTATAGTAGATCATTCGGGATGTTCAGTGTTAATAGATAGTGGGCCTGATTTTCGTTATCAATCTTTTTTGGGGCAAATAAAATCCATTGATTCTGTTATATACACTCATGCACATTATGATCACATTTCTGGTATTGATGATTTGAGGCCTTTGATTTCTAAGTCAAATTTACCACTACCAGCTTATTGTGAAGTGAATTGCTTTGAATTACTGCAAGATAGATTTTCATATTTTTCACCAAAAGTTTATAATATAGGTTTAAAGTCTCCTACTGTACATAATCTAGGCATAGATTTTAAGCCTGTAAACTTTAATGAAACTATTTATATTGAGGGAATGAAGATAAAAACCTTTCCTCAATATCATAATCCAATCATGTCTATGGGATTGATATTTAATGATGTTTTAGCTTACTCTACAGATGTTAAAAATATAACCTCAGAAAATCTCGACAAATTGAGAGGTATAAAAGTTTGGTTTGTTGAATGTTTGTCTTATGAAGATAGTGATTCTCATTCTTGTTTCAGGCAAACAATGGAATGGATCAAGTATGTTCAACCTGAACTTGCAGTTTTAATACATATGAACCATACAATAGACTATTATCAAATGTGTGCTGATATAGAAAAAGAAAATTGTCTTAATGTGAAAATAATACCCGGTTATGACGGATATAGATGTGAGATTTGACTTGTTAAGTTACATATATTCGCTTGCTTGATATATTCATTAGGTCATACTGTTGCCTGTTTTTACTAAATTTATGCTATTCAAAATTGTTGGATAGTTGTTTTGTGTTTATTAAATTTTGATTATTTAAAACCATTATGTTAGAAAATGGTTTTAGATATAATAATGATCCATTATAAAACATTTATAATACTTGTATCTGTTATTTTGGTTTTTGTTTTTAGTTCATACATACCATTAAACATCAAGATCCAAATATATACTGTTGGTCAAAACGCAAAAGATTTTATATTATTTGTTATGCCATTTTTTATATCTATGGTGACTTTAAGTGGGATCTTGAAGATGAGAAAAAATTCTTTCAAATTTCTTCTTCTATTGATTGGTATGATTTGTTTGTCAAATTTTATTGCCACATGGTTGGCCTATTTTATAGGCAATAGCGTTAGTGAAGGTGTATCTAGCTTTAAATTTGATTCAACACAATTTTCTCCTGTTTGGAATATAGGATTTATACAACTTTTTTCTCCTCGTACAGCTTTGCTGATTGGATTGTTTTTTGGTATCTTTTTTATATTATTTTTTGAATCCAAGTGTGAAAAACTAATATCTTATATTGAAAAAATATCTTCATTTTTGCTTACAAAGCTTATTGGACCCCTAGTTCCTATTTTTGTTATTAGTTTGATTATTATAATGGCTCATCAATCTATTTTGCTAGATATGTTCATTCAATGTTCAAATATTTTGCTTTGGTATGGAATTGCTTCTATTTTATATTTGTTATTTTTATATTTGTTTGTGGCTCGTGCCAAGTTTTCTGCTATTATTAATATGCTTCCTGCAGGTTTTACGGCATTAATATCAATGTCTAGCGTAATAGCATTACCTATGATAATTGATGCTTCGAAAAAAAACATAGAAAAAGATTCTTTTGAATATTCCAAAAGCGCCGTGCCTTCGTTAATAAACTTCCATCTTCTTGGTGATTGTTTTATGATACCTTTAATTTCCTTTGCTATTATGTTGGGGTTTGATGTTTCATTTCCAAGTCCTTTTGTATATTTTATATTTTCGCTTCAGTTTGTGATATCAAAGTTTTCAGTTTTAGCTATACCATCTGGAGGTATTATAGTTATGATTCCTATACTTGCTTCATATTTAATGTTTGACGATTCTATGATTTCAATCATTACGTTAATGTATGCTTTACTAGATCCTATGATCACTCTTGTCAATGTTTTGGCAAATGGTGCATTTATAATATTTTTTTCAAAGGCGAATTACAAGATGATGTCAAGGAATTCTAAATGAATTTTTTAGCTTATTAATTACATTTGTTAATCTTGTTGTAAAATTCATTTCAATCATGTTTACATTTTTTTTCAATGTAATACAATCGTTTTAGATTTTTTATTCATTGAGTGTTGATATGGTAAAGATAAGATTGGCCCGTTTTGGAAGAAAAGGTCGTCCTTTTTATAGAATTGTTGTTGCAAATTCTACTGCCCCAAGAGATGGTTCTCATAAATGTGTTTTGGGAACTTATGACCCACTTGACCATACTTCTTCGAGATTCAAAATAGATTTAAAGCTTTTTGATTATTGGGTTGGAGTTGGAGCTCATCCTACTGATGTTGTGTCAAGGATTGTCAAAAACATAAGATCTTCTTCTTAAATTTTATTTGTATTTGAAGGGTGAAGTTCTTACCCTTTATCACTGTTTATTTATCTATTAATATCTCTCTTTTTCCGTTGTGTCCTTGTTGGCTTACTATACCTGCTTCTTCCATTTGTTCTACTAAGCTTGCTGCTCTGTTATAGCCAATTCTAAGTTTTCTTTGTATATAACTTATAGATGCTTTTCTATCTTGTAAAACTATTCTAACCGCTTGTTCGTACATAGAATTGTCGCTATATGGATTAAAGTCGATTTTTTCATCTGCGTCTTCTGATATTGTTGTTATTTCATGTTTATATTCTGGATCTTCCTGTTCTTTTAAAAACTTTGATACTGATTGCACTTCTTCATCACTGACAAATGGGCCGTGAACTCTTTGGGTGTGTGATCCTGCGGACATAAACAACATGTCACCCATTCCCAAAAGCTGTTCAGCTCCCTGCTCTCCTAAAATTGTCCTACTATCGATTTTGGATGTTACTGCAAAACTTATACGTGTTGGGAAATTTGCTTTTATTACTCCAGTTATAACATCTACAGATGGTCTTTGTGTCGCTGTGATTATATGTATTCCAGCAGCTCTGGCCATTTGTGCAAGCCTTTGAACAGATGCTTCTATTTCTTTCCCCGCCACCAACATCAAATCAGCCATTTCGTCAATTATGACTACTATGAATGGCATTACTTGCATATCTAATTCAACAAATTCAAACTCAGGTCTTCCAGTTTCTTTATTGAATCCAGTTTGTACGGTTTTTTTTAAAATTTTTCCGGAATTAATTGCGGATTTTATTTTTGAATTATATCCTTCTATATTACGCACAGAAAGGTTAGACATCAATCTATATCTATTTTCCATTTCCTTTACTACCCATTTTAACGCTGCAACCGCTTCTTTCGGTTCAGTTACTACGGGTGACAGTAGGTGTGGTATGTCATTGTATACAGATAGTTCCAACATTTTGGGGTCTATCATTATAAATTTACATTCTGACGGAGATAGCCTATAAACTAAGGAAAGAATCATTGCATTGATTCCGACTGATTTGCCAGATCCTGTGGTCCCAGCAACTAATAAATGTGGCATTTTGCTTAGATCTGCTATAACTGGTTCTCCATTTATATTTTTTCCTAATGCAATAGGTAGTTTTAATTTCTCATTTCTATATTCGGGGCTTTCTATTAATGTTCTAAGAAAAACCACTTGTCTTTCATTGTTTGGCAGTTCTATTCCTATCCCATCTCTACCAGGTACAACCGCAATTCTTGCTGATATAGCGCTCATTGATCTCGCTATGTCACTTGAAAGACCTATAACTCTAGATGTTTTTGTGCCAGCTGATGGTTTTAATTCATATAAAGTCACAACTGGGCCACAACTGATTCTTACAACCTTTCCATTTACGCCAAAATCTTGAAGGACCTGCTCTAAAATACTTGCTGATTTATTGTGTGACTCTTGCTTTATATTGCTTATTTCTGGCATTGATAAAAATTTTACATCAGGTAATTTATTGTTAGTGTTTGTTATAATTACATTTGCTGCTTTTTTGTTTTTTGTTTTCTTTGCTTTATTTGTTTCGATGTGTGTTTTTGTATTCCGTAAAGTGGACATAATAAGCAAAATCATTGCAGAAATAGAAAAAGATATTGGTGCAATATAATCACTGAGATCTATATAATCAGAAATTATCTCGTTGAGTTTATACCCTATAACACCTCCTGAATTATAATACATTGGTATTTCTATATATAATTGAATTGCCATTGTTATTGGCAGCATAAGAATTAAAAGCATTGATGTTTCTAATATTTTTGGTTTAATAATAATTATTATTGGAATACACAAACCTAATAAACCGTAATATTGTAATATCAGATCAGATATTATTGCTCCAAAACTTCCCCCAAGATTATCTAAATTGTCACTCAGGGTGTTTAAAGACTGATCATAAGGGTTATAGCTAATAATTGATATTATTATAAATGAAGATATTATAATTCTATATATTAGATATATAATGTTCATTTGTTTTTGCCTAAATATGTTTGCTTATTTGTATACTCATTTTGATTCAACATAAATAGTTTTTTTGATTTTGATCTATATATAACTCGAGCCTCAACCTTATATATATATTGATACAATATGATTTACATGCTATTATTCCCAAAATGGAGGGGTGGCCGAGCGGCTTAAGGCGACGGTTTGCTAAACCGTTATACAGCTAGTAGCTGTATCGAGGGTTCGAATCCCTCTTCCTCCGCCATTTATCAAAACCAAACTTTATGTATTGTTATATTGGATAGCCTCAGAAGAAAGCATTTTTTAGCTTTCTTCAATTGACTTTCTTTCTATAAATTTACCTAGTTTTGTTTAATTTTTCATATATACCAACCTTTCCTGAAAAATATACTAATTGAAAAAGCGAAGTACTGAGATTTTAGTCATGGTAAATCAAAAACTGCGAAATTGACCAGTTCATATCAGTTTATAACTGTTATTATGGATGTGAGATTTTTTTCAAAATTTACTTTCATAGCCTGATATAGGCATGAGCTAGAAATTTCCACATGTTTCAGCGCTTGGTTCAAAAAAACAATCCACATTATCCATCCGCAAATAGGTATGCTGTAAAACAATATCCAATTTCTATATCGTAAAAACAGCTATGAAGCAATAACTTGCAGTGAGTTTAAGGTAGCCTAAAATATATAACTCAAACCCATATCAAGTCTGTGAAAGTAGTTTTAATTTCAAATATGACTCTTTGTCATTGTAACTATCTATTTGTTTCAACGTAGCAAATAGATTACGTGTTTTAGGTTTTACATAGGGTTTAGGAAAAAACTTTTCTCACTCATCTCTATAATAGGGTTTACGTCTGTAAAATTTTCTAAAATACACTCTTGAATATCATTTATATTAATGTTTTTAATAATTTTGTGTTATTATAAATTTAAAAAATCGAGAATGAAGGCTTAAAAGCCTTCAAACTTATATATATTTTTGTTTTTAATCGAAATTTCTTTTTGAAGAATAACTGTTCTTATTGTTACGAACATAACCATTACGAGCAAATGGCTTAGAGTGACCGTTTTCTCTAAATCTAAAATTGTTATTACGACGTCCGTTCCTGTCGTTAGAGTGCTTTTCATTTCTATAAGTTGAATTGGGGTTTAAAAACCTATCTATTTCTGCCCATTTTCTAGAATCTGATGGAGAGATGAAATTTAATGCTTGACCTTGAGAACCAGCTCTGGCGGTTCTACCTATTCTATGTATATAATCTTCTGCACATTGTGGAATGTCGTAATTAATTACATGCTCTATATGTGGTATATCTAGACCACGAGCAGCAACATCAGTAGCAACTAGTATGCGATATTTTTTTGCACGAAAAGAAGATATCACTCTGTCGCGTTTGTTTTGTCTCAAATCTCCGTGTATAGCGTTCACGCTATGACCATCTTTAGCTATGCTTTTTGCTAATTTTTCTGTTCCATGTTTGGTTTTTACAAATATTATAATGGAACCTTCTCTTTTGTTGATTTGATCTATTAAATTGGCATATTTGTCCTGTTCTGTTGTTTTGATGTTCTCTTGAGTTACATTGTTGCTTGTGGGAGATGCCGAATCAAGCGATATTCGATGTGGGTTGTTTAAATATTTTTGTGCAATAATTGATATTTTTTTTGGCATGGTTGCAGAAAACAACAGAGTTTGTCTATTTGAAGACAAATGATCCATTATGTTGTCTATTTGTACTGTGAATCCAAGATCTAACATTAGATCCGTCTCATCCAGTACAAGAAAATCGGTTTTTTCTAATGATAAACTTCCTCGTTCTAGGTGATCGTTGATTCTTCCAGGCGTTCCAACAATAATCCTTGGTTTGTTATTACGAAGCTGATTTAATTGTTTAGGCATAAATTCACCTCCAATCAACAAAGATGCTTTGATAGGAGATTGATTTCCTACCATGGAACGGATTTGTTTTATTACTTGAGTTGCTAGTTCTCGAGTTGGAGTTACAACTAAGCTACATGAGTCAGGATTAGAGAGCATTCTTGCCACTAAAGGTATACCAAACGCCCCAGTTTTACCGGTACCAGTTTGAGCGGAACCAAGAATGTCTGAGCCATCTAAAGCAACAGGTATTGATTCTGATTGTATTGGAGTTGGGCTATCGAAGCCAATATGAGCCAAGGTATGCATCAATGATTCTGGTAAATTCATTTCTTGAAATGTTTTCATAATTTTCCTTATAGGTTGTATTATTAATATAATAATCTAGTTGGTCTTTGTATATGTAGGTAAAAGAAAAAGCAAAGTTGAGCAAATAATAAAAAATTTTTATGCTTATTGGTTTTCATGAGCCTATTGCAAGCTTTGAGTCTAATACTGCAAATAAAAAGATTGATAGAAATGTTTTTGGATAGAATTGACTTAAGTATTTCAAATTTATCGCGAAATCTTGCTGTATAAACTTGCATCAAACCTTCAAAAAGAGCACAAATATAATGTAAAAAATACATTTAAAACAGATTCACTCTTATTGAAGAATAACTGGGAGAAATTATTATAATCATAAGGCCTATATAGACAAACATACTCAATGTAAGATTAATAGGATTAGATCCAGCAAGAGTAAAAACTCAATCACAACTATATAATCATAGTGTAAATAATGCAAATTATTTTCAATTTTGTGTGTAATCCTTGCAGATTAACGAAAACAAGATATTTAACGATTTCTTGATTAGAAAAACTCAAAGTGCTACAATATATTAATAATATTGTGTAGTATGGTTATGACAATACTGTTTAATTAATGATCAACCAATGTTTTCTATATGTATTAAGGAGAAAAGATATGTTATGTGAAGAAAAAACATTAGGTTAATCAAAACAAAAAAGCATTGAACCAGATCTTTTGGTAATAGAAGCTGATCCCGTTGGACTATTTTCTCATTATATACAAAAATAAATCATCCAAAAAAGAATGTGGTTTGTATAGAAAAAAGAAATAGTTATAAAAGATTGCAATTGGTTAAGCTGAAAAATCTTCTTTTTCAGCTCTTATGAAAAACGAACCTTATGAAAAATGAAAATTTGTCAGTAGTTTAGCTGAATGTATTGGTACTACAAAAACTAATTCTAAAGATAAGCTTGTGATTCTTAATACTTTCAAAATAAGGATCAACCTTCTAGAAAATATGCTCAAAGAGCTTGTAAAAGAGAAAGTTGTTGAAATTGAAACAGGATTTGACATTTTTAATAAAGAAACCCTAAGTAAATGTAAATTTTTTGATAAAAAGAATCAAGAAATAATAGATGCATATGGACATAGGAGTGATTTTCGTGAAAAAATCGCAAGAGTGAACAAAAGTCTTAAAAATAATGTAACAATTCAGTTTTTCATAAAAGGTAAATCCAAAATATCAACTTTTTCAAAACATAGAACTCTTAAGAAGCTTGATTTTCTATTTCATGAAGCGGTCAGTGAAAATTATTTAGATAAACAGCAATTGGATTCTTCATGTTAATCAACTAATCCTATTAGTAAGATAAATTTATATTTTTTAGTCAATGATGACACTTATGATTGGCTTGCCGAAATATCTACTGATCTCAGTTTTTCTCCAAAAGGAAAGTCAAAAAATTCAATAAAATCATAATTTAATCCCACCAAAAATCTATGAATATATTGTAGATCATGTTAACTATAATAAAATAAATTAAATCAATTGACGGGAAATAATAAAAAATCGCAAACCAATATATCGTGCTGCGAGATTTAATGGAGTTTCAGAAGATGGTACAGAATATTTTATTTAGGTTATGGTGATGTTTTACCCCCGTATAATCGATCTTGTAATTTTAGGCTAAAATGTGCTGGAGAACTCTCTAAAAACATTTTTGATACAAAAAATCAAAAACTTGGTGTACAATATAATTTCTTTGTAAACAAGAAAGTTCTATTTCAGTATGTAATAACTATTGTTTTTATTGAACTATTGAAAAAACATTGTAAGTCAAGCAACAAAGTTCCTTGGCAAATCAATAAGTGGATACAAACTAATAATAGAAATAGAATAAATAAAAATATTCAAAGATTTTAAAAAAAATCAGTGATCTTATAAACTCACTATCTAGTGCTAAAGATGCAATTAATAAGATGAATTTAGTCAAAAAGATAACAAACAACAGCAATGTTTCGATTCAAGAAAAAATATATATTTTTGATTTGTTAAGTACTATTCTTTTTATGATTAATGAAGTTGGCCAAAATATCATTTCTAATGAAGTGATCTTGTAAATGCAAAAAACAAAGGATCAAACTTTAAAATATTTTTCTTTTATTGATCAGATGAACTATTTTGAGGAATTGATGCAATGTATACATAAGAAAATAAATCAATCTTTCAAAAATTATTTGATTGACAATGAAGAGTTTGATAATCTAAAAATTTATTTAAATATAATTATAAGACCCAAGCTAATACCAATAGATTGCATAGAAAATCTTGATAATATAGAATCAAAATCTAATGATTTAAACATCTTGTTTTTATGCATTAAGAATATCCATCAAATGCAGAATAAATATTTAATACAATCAGAGCTAAGAAATAGGAGGAAAACCAGATTTTAAAATAGAATATGAAACAGTAAAAGAAACACCATCTGCAGATAAAAACAATAAAATAAATGTGATTAGAGTTATATATAAAAAAATTGATTTTGATTTTCTTAGATGTTTTATTTAATTTATAATAAGATAAATTCAATTTTATATGTGTTGTTTAAGTTGTAAATTCTAACTATAATTCATTATCACAAGTTTTTCTTGAGAAGTAGATCTCATTGTATATTCAACACCGGAAACTCCATATCCACATATCTTACGACCTGAAAATGGCATCCAATCTACCCTAAAAGCCGTACCTTCATTAATCAAAACCGTGCTCGAATCTAAATCTTGAATTGCTTTCATTGCTATGTCATATCTATTAGTGAAAATTGAGGCTTGAATAGAAGGACTTTCATTTGCTTGTGATAATGCAGATTCAATATTATCGTATTCATATATTCCAACTACTGGTCCAAAAATCTCTTTGTTTGACAAATAAGACTGATTATCTGGATTTAATAAAATAGTTGGAGCATATGTTGAGCAACTCAATCTTTTTCCGCCTAGAATTATTTTACTTTTATGGCTATCTTGTCTCACCCATTCTTCTACCCTGCTTAAAGCTTTGGAATTAATTAAAGGACCACAAAAAGTATCTTCCATTGTTGGATCTCCGGTTTTTAGATTTTTTGTGCTGTGTACTATATTTTCAATTGTATCACTAGATGACTTTTTTGGTATGAATATTCGTTGAGTAGATATACATGCTTGCCCAGAGTGGTAAAAAGCTCCTTTCATCAGACAGGGTAGTAAATTATCAATATTTGCTGTTTCATCAATTATCACTGGAGCTAAACCTCCGTGCTCTAGTGCGCATCTAACACCAGGAGCAGTTTTGGATTTCAGCATCCATCCAACATCTGCAGAACCAATAAAACTCATAAAAGAAATTCTATTATCCATAGCCATCTTTTGAGCATTGTAATCATCACATATAACAACTTTACACCATTCTTTGGGAAGTCCGGATTCATATAATATGTCTACAAACTTCTGAGCGCATAAAGGAGTTTTAATAGATGGTTTTACTATCACGGGGCATCCAGAAGCTATGCTTGGAGCAACTTGATGAACTATTAGATTTAATGGATGGTTGAATGCAGAAATTGCAAGAACAACTCCAATGGGTTCATATTTTGAGAAACTTATTTTTTTTTTAGTGGCGGAGGTCAAGTCCATGGGTACTTGTTTTCCCGATAATTTTGAAAGCTCTACTATGCATTGATGCATAGTATTTATTGCTCTATCAACTTCAATTCTTGCATCAGTTATTGGTTTTCCACCTTCTTGTACTATCATATTTGCCAAAAGATCTCGAACAGAAATCATTTTTTGAATTGTTGTGTTGAATATATCCACTATCTTATGTTTGGGAATCCATTTAGTCTTGTTTTTATGTATTGCCAAAGCAGAGTTAATAAATAATTCTATATCATCGAGAGATGTAAAACTGATTTCCTTTATAGTCTCTAAGGTAAATGGATTTACAATCAACAACATCCAAAGACAAATAAGATAATAACTATTCATCATACTAAACCAGATCAACATATTGTCAATAATTATTGTCTAAATATCAAATTGATAATATAAAGTGAAATCTTATTTGTTTTGGAATGATTTTTTATCATGAAATTAATTAATAAAACACATTTTTTTGATTTTTAAATTCTGTGTTGCAAATTAAATATTTTTGGCTTAAATAATATTCATTAAAACAATATTATTTATATGAAAGTACAAGAAATCAGCTCTTCTGAAGCAAAAGAATGGTTGGAAACCAAACAAGCTATTTTATTAGATGTTAGAGAGGAAAACGAAAGGTTGTTGAAAAATATAAATGGTTCGATAATGAATCCATTAAGCACTTTCTCCTCAGAATCAATTTCAAAGATAGATTATATTAGAAATAAAAAGATTGTTGTGTATTGTGAAAGTGGGTTCAGAAGTTTTAATGCTTGTCTAATATTATTACGAAATGGTTTCGAAGAAGTTTATAACATGTCTGGTGGTATATCTGACTGGATAGAAAAAGGTTTTGATATTTCCACAAACAATAAACACCAAAGCTAATATGATTTTTAAATCCGTTCCAAATAAAATAAATATTTTATTGTTTTTTGCTATACTCATCTCATCTTTTTTTCTATTCAAACCAAAAATGACTAAACCCAAAGAACCAGATTATATAGTTATAAAAGATTTTGATGGTTTTGAATTAAGGAATTATAATTCAATGAATTTAGCGCAAATTATTATAAATGGATCTAGAAAAGAAAGCATTTCAGCTGGGTTTAAAGTTTTAGCTGATTATATATTTGGAAACAATTTAAATAAACAAAAAATTGCAATGACAGCGCCAGTTCAACAACAAATGTTAGAGAAAGATGTATGGCAAATAAGTTTTATAATTCCATCAAACCATAGTTATGGTTCTATTCCAATTCCCAATAACGACAATATTGAAATAAACTCAATAGGCAAAAAATGCTATTTAGTATTAAAGTTTTCTGGATCGACTAATGATGAAAATATTAAAATAAACGAAGAGATTTTATTAGAAAAAATAAAAGATAATGGTATAATTATTTCAGGAAATGCCAAATATGCATTTTATAATCCACCATGGATTCCTTCATTTATGCGTAAAAACGAAGTAATGGTAGAGTGTGATTGCTGGTCAAAATAATTTATTTATAGAGCTGTCATTAAATCAGCTTTGTGTAAAATATTGTACGTTTTATTCTGATTTCAGAATAACACAAATCTCATATTTATGAAATTATTATGGTCAATGAAAATAAGATTATCAATTTATTAAAAAAACATTCAATGGGATTTATTGGTGATGATGCATGTGTTATACCTAAGAATGACAGTGAAACTAAATTAGTGATAACTAAAGATATATTGGTTGAAAGTATTCATTTCAGAACTGAATATTATACGCCAAAAGACCTTGCTCATAAATCTTTACACGTAAATCTAAGCGATCTTGCCGCTATGGGGGCAAAACCAGCATACATCATGTGTGGAGTATCAATTCCTGCTTATTACAATGAATATATTGAAGAGTATTTTTATTATTTCATTAAGGAATGCAAAAACAATGAAGTCATTATAATAGGTGGAGACACTACAGCATCAAAAAAAGATTTGTTTATTAGCATTACTGCATTTGGATATTCCACAAAACCAAAGCTTAGAAGCAACGCACAAATAGGAGATTATATATGCTTAATAGGAGAAATTGGACTCGCTCATTTGGGGTTGCTTTATGCTGAAGAAAATAATATCAATGGTTTTCCATATTTGGAAAAATTGTTACGACCAAATGCAAAAACAAAAGAGGGAATATGGCTGGGTCAGATAGAATTAATTAATTCTATGATTGATGTTTCAGATGGTTTATATGTGGATTTATATAGATTATGTAAAGCATCAGGTGTAGGTGCATTGATAAACTTGAAAAATCTTTATAGATATCTTGATTCCAAAGTTTCAATGAAAAATGCCTTAGAAGGAGGTGAAGACTATAGCATATTATTTACTTTAAACTCAAATTATTTTACTTGTTTGAATGACAAATTTTTCGAGATCTTTGGGTATAACATAAAATATATTGGAGATATTGTTTTTAAAAGTGGAATTGAATTCATAAAAGATGGTGAATTGGTTGAGTTAGAATGTATTCCTTTTTCACATTTTGGTGAAGATCCTTTAAAATAATTACAATGTGTTCAATTGTATTTTAAATACAAATCAAAATATTTAAATTGAGAACTCTATAAACTTGAGCATCTTTATATATCATCAAAATATGATTATACATGAAATATTTCAAGTTTTGATTTGATTTTTTTGATTGAAATCAATTATTTGCAATATTGTCGCAATCTCTAAATTCATAACGTTTAGAATATATCATGAAATTCATTAATGAATTTTTAATGAAATTATATTAATAGTTCTCTTGTAGAGAATCGATTGAATCAAATGAAACAATTTATGTGATATTTTTATATATAATATAGTTTTTATACAAACAAGGCTTTTTATGGGAAAATACACTTATTTACTTACATTGTCTGGCACTTTGCCATTCTTTGTATTGACTTTTATTCTATTGAAGCAAAAAGAAAGTTTAGAGTGGATGAATCATTCGTTTGATTTATTGTTTAACATTTATTCTATATCTATTATATCATTTATTTCTGGTATTCATTGGTCACAACATCTTAAAGTTCGAGATATTTCGAAATTTTTTATGTTGAATAATATTCCTATATTCAGTAATGCAAATGTAATAATTGCCTTATTGGTTTGGATTTTTTTAGATCAAAAAAAATGCCTTTTTGTGCATTTTTTGATTTTTATTGTTTTGTTAATTATAGATGCTCATTTTTTTAAAATCAAAATTATAACTTTTGATTATTTTAAGCTAAGAATAATAGCAACATCAATTGTTTTGGTTAATTTTATTGCTTTGTTGTTTGACTATTGGGTTTTTTGAAAAGGTGACAAGGTAACAAATTAGCGTCAAATTAAATATGTTTTTCAATTATTTATCACAATGGAGCAAGAAATAATTTTGCAACAGAAAAATAAATAGGTAAACCTATACATAAGTTGAAAGGAAATGTTATACCTATCGCTAAAGGAATATATAGTATGGGCATAGCTTGTGGAATAGCTATTTTCATTGCTGCAGGCACAGCGATATAAGATGAACTAGCGCAAATCGCCATGAACACAAACCCAGTTCCCAAATCCATTCCCAATAATATAGCTATTATTAAAGCAACGAAAGCTCCGATGACAGGCATGTACATTCCAAAAAGCACAAGGGATATATTAAATTTTTTTAAATTATGAATTTGTTTGGCCACGCTCAAACCCATGTCAAGCATGAAAATGCATAACATGCCGTAAAATGGGGAAATTAAAAATCCTTCTAATTTTTTCAATCCACTATTTCCTGTCATATAACCTATAAACAAAGATCCAATTGATATTAAAACAATACCATTGAACACAAGAGATTTGATATTAAGCTTGTTTGGATTATAATATTGATCTTCTTTTTTTTCCCAATTAGACATATATATCCCGCATATTATAGAAGGACATTTCATTATTGATATATGAGCTATTATATAGCCAATATATACTATATTATGTGATTCAAGAATACTAGTTGCACCAGTGAAAGTAGTAACGCTAACACCACCGAAAGTAGCAGCAATAGCTGCGATGTTGAGTGTATCTAATTTGGATACGTGTTTTAGTATAAAATAAACAAGCATTGGGTAGAAAAAACTAAAAACAAGTCCAGATGCCAATGTTAAAAACATATTTATATCCACACATAGGCTCTGGTTTAATTGCGCTCCTGCTTTAAACCCATTGGCCATTAATATATATATAACTATATATTTACTAACGCTTTCTGGTAAAGTGAAATCTGACTTCAAAAGACCAGATATAACTCCTAATGCAAAAAAAAGAATTGATGGAGACAAAAAGTTTTGAATTAAAAGATCAATGGCTTCCATGGTGGGATATTATATGAATCTATATTGATTATAGATCCTGACATGATATTTGCATTATAGCAATCTATATTTACATACAATTATATTTTTTATTTGCAAAGAAGTTGAAAAAAATTCAGACAACAAAACATACAAGATATTTATTCTCAGCTATTTGATCAATAAATTATAAATTGTATAGTAAAGAGGCACACCCACAATAAGAATTCTCAGCTATTTGATCAATAAATTATAAATTGTATAGTAAAGAGGCACACCCACAATAAGATTAAATGGGAAAGTTATTCCTAGAGACAATGGAATATATACGGATGGATTAGCTTGAGGTAACGACATTTTTAACGCCGCAGGCACAGCTATATAAGAAGAGCTAGCACAAAGCAATATGAACAGAAAGCCTGTTCCTAGATCTAATCCAACACATATAGATATTAATAATCCTATCGCTGAATTTACAATAGGCATATAAATGCCAAATAAAAGTAATGAAATTGAAAATTCTTTTATTTTTGTTATTTCTTTCCCCACTTGAATTCCAGCGTCAAGCATGAAAATTACAACCATGCCAGCAAATGGAGTTTCTATAAATCCCCTCATTTTTGAAAATCCTGTTTCTCCTGTCAGAAAACCTATCACAAAAGAACCTAAGGTCATAATCATAGCTCCATTTGCAAGAAGGTTCTTTTTCTGAGAATTTTGTTGATTGTTTTGTTTGTTTAAAATGCGCTTTGCTATATATAACCCAGAAACTATTGCGGGAGCTTCCATTATTGCCATTTGAGCTATAATATAGGTTGAATATGTTGCATTAGTGAGAGACAAAAAATTTACACCCGCAATGAAAGTTGTCAAACTAACACATGAATAACTAGCAGCAATTGCAGCTGCGTTCACTTTATTTAGTTTTTTATCAAAATTTAAAATAAAATAACAAACAAATGGCATTAACAAACTAAAGCAAAAACCTCCAATAAATATTAGAATCATTACGCTGTCTTTTATGCTTGTTTGGCATATTTCGACTCCAGCTTTGAAGCCGGTGCTCATTAGAATATATAAAGCGCAATATTTACTGATACTTTCTGGGATAGAAAGATCAGATTTATATAATCCGGAAAATAATCCTAAAAAAAAGAATAATATGTAAGGAGATATAAGATTGTTTATAAAAAGATCAAAAATTTGCATTTTGTTTGTTATAATTTATTTTTTATAGTAAACCTATTCAATTACGAATGTCAACAAAAGTATTTTTTTATAGATAATATAGGTTTTTCAATGAAAGTTATTTATCTGATCATAAAAATGCTTTTGCTAAATAAAGATATATTGAAACACCAAGAATGATATTAAATGAGAATGTAACACCCAGTGATAATGGCAAATATAAAGAAGCATTTGCTTCAGGGAGAGCAAGTCTCATGGCTGCTGGAACAGCTATATAAGATGAGCTTGCGCAGAGAACTATAAAAAGAAAACCAGTTCCCACATCCAGTCCCATGGCCAATGCGAGGAAAAGACCTATTATTGCTCCTATAAACGGCATAAAAATAGCAAAACAAAACAGAAATAAAGTAAATTGTCTCACTGTTTTGATTTCTTTAAAAACTAATATACCCATGTCTAATAGAAATAACGATAGCATTCCTTGAAAAGGATCTACTACAAAAGGTTTCATTTTCTGGAAACCTTCCGGTCCTGATATAAAAGCTATAACAAGAGATCCTATAAGTACAACTGTAGCTCCATTAGCTATAAAACTTATATTACTTTTCTTGGTAGTTGAATTTGTTGAATCAAGCCTTGATAAATATAAACCAGATATTATTGCTGGAGATTCCATTATTGCCAATACAGCAATAATATAACCACTATATGGTATGTTGTTTTCCAACAAAATCTGTTCTGCGGCAAGAAATGTAACTATGCTGACAGAGCCGTAATGGGCGGAAATTGCTGCTGCATCTATCTTTCTGATATTATTTTTTAGACTTAAAATAAAATATGCGACAAATGGAAAAGTTAAGCTACAAATTCCTCCTGCCAATAAAATAAATATAATTTTCGAATCTAAAACTTGAAATTGGCTAATAGAAGCTCCTCCTTTAAAACCAATTGCAATCATTAAATATATAGAAATATATTTGCTTATACTTTTAGGAACTTCAAGATCGGATTTAAGCCAAGCAGATAGAAACCCCAATATAAAAAATAATATACAAGGAGTCATCAAGTTGCTGGAAGAAAAGTGGAGTATGTTCATAATATTCCAATGAATGTTTGTTTATATTTATATCATGTCAAGTACTATTTGTAATATAATTTATTTGATATTTTTTTCAAAAAGATATCATACTTTTCTGTATTAATTTTAAATTTTAAGTATAATAACCATATTAATTTAGAAGATGGTATTTATTATGACCTTGAGATTAGAAAACATTACTCATTCATACCCTAACTCAAATATGATTTTTGAGGCATATGATTTGACATTCCATGAAAATTTCGATGAATCTAAAATAATTGAAATTTGTTCTGTGTTGTCTGGTAACAGAGATTGGAGGGCTTATTCTGATTCCTGTAAATTGAATCATTCGGAGTTTCCTTCGTATGAATGGTATATAGAAGTTGGTTTTATTGAAGGAATAAAAGATCCACTTGCAGAAACTATAAAAAACATACTTCATGGAATTAACGTAGAATTGAAGTATGTAAGTACATACAAAATATATTGTGGCAAAGGTGCAATTCCTGAGAATGTGAGCACTCTATATAATCCAACCGTTAATAACATCAGACTCGTTCATCCTGCACCACAATTTATTCCTATTATAGATAAAGGTATAACAACAACCAATCAATTATTAGAAGCAAAGCAAGTACAAATCTCACACCTAACTTCCAATGATCTTGAAATATTAAGTTCAAAAATGAACCTTGGATTATCGAAAGAATATATGATTGCTGTGCAAAAACATTTCAAAGACCAAAATCGTGAACCTTATGATGTAGAGCTAATGAGTATTGCTCAAACATGGTGTGAACACTGCAAGCATATTATTTTCTCTTCAAGTTTGGATGATGTTAGTGAGGGTATATATAAGCAATATATTAAGGGATCAACTGAGAAAATTATAAAAACAAAACCTAATTTCTGTGTATCAGTTTTTTCTGACAACGCAGGAGCCGTATCATTTGTTGAAGACTGGATGATTACTGCTAAAGTAGAAACTCATAATAGTCCATCAGCAATAGAGCCTTTTGGTGGTGCGATGACTGGTATTTTAGGAGTAAACAGAGACATTCTAGGGTTTGGCTTAGGAGCTCAACCTATACTCAATAGCTACGCTTTTTGTTTTGGAGACCCAGAAAAACAACATGGTTTTTATAGAGGCAAACAATCTCCAGCCCTTTCGAACAAACAAATAGTTGATGGAGTTATTAAAGGTGTAGAGGTTGGAGGAAATTGCGCTGGAATTCCCACAAGTCAAGGATTAGTATATTTTAATGATTCTTATTCTGTAACACCATTAGTATATGTTGGATCTTTAGGTATATTGAAAAAAAGTATAAATGGAATTAAATCATTTGATTGCAAGCCTAATAATAATGATTTAATAGTTATCATTGGTGGAAGAACTGGTCGAGATGGTATATTTGGATCAGTATGTTCTTCCAGTTCAATATCTTCAGATACTCCTGGTTCCATTGTTCAAATAGGTGATCCGATAACTCAAAAAAAATTATCGGATGCCCTTGTTAGAGAAATAAGAGATCTCAATTTATATAACGCAATTACTGACAATGGCGCCGGAGGACTTTCTTCTTCTATAGGTGAAATGGGTAAAAAAGGTTTTAAAGTTAATCTTGAAAAAGTTTTACTTAAATATACTAATATGGAGCCATGGGAAATATGGATATCTGAATCTCAAGAGAGAATGACAATTGCTGTTGATCCCTCTAATTTAGACAAGTTATCCAAAATATTAGAAACTCATGAAGTTGAATATTCAGTTATTGGTGAATTCAACGAAAGCGGAAGAGGAATTGTTAGTTATTTTGAGAACATTATAATGGACTTATCGTTAGATTTCTTACACGAAGGTTATCCAAGAATACCTCTCAAGACTGCTTCGCTTGAGTTGAAGCCGAAAAACCACACACATGAAGAGTGTGATAATTTAAAAGACGCTATAACAAAACTTTTTATGAATAAAAATTATCGTTCTAGAAAGAAAATAATACAAAGATATGACCATGAAGTGCAAGGTAATTCTGCAATAAAGCCAATGCAGAATGGTGTTTGTGGTGACGTGACTGTAATTCGTCCTATATTTGATAGTAATGCTGGTGTTATAAGTTCACAAGGCATTGGAATGCTTCTGTCTGATGAAGAGTCTCCTTATCATATGGCTGGTATGGCTATTGATGATGCCATAAGATCTATTGTGGCAGCTGGAGGAGACATAGATAGGATAGCCCTATTAGATAATTTTTGTTGGTCTAGTTCAAAAAAACCAAGTAGATTATGGCAATTAAAACTTACTGCTATGGCATGTCATGATTATTCGATTTCATTTGAAACTCCTTTCATATCTGGAAAAGACAGCATGTTCAACAATTTCAAGGGATTTGATAAAAATGGCAATAATGTTCAAATAGAAGCTCCCCCTACCCTTCTTGTCTCTGGCGTAGGTATAATAGACAATATTTTGAAATGTTTGACTTTTGATGTGAAAAATGAAGGTGACATACTATGCTATATTAAAATACCATTAATAAATCATGAATCATTCCAAAAGCCACATATTAATTTAGAATTGGCAAAGAATTGTTACAAAAAATTCAATCAATCTGTAGAATTGTTTTCTTCTGCCATATCGACAGGTAAAGGTGGGATACCTTATGCACTCTGTAGAAAATTAATGGCTGGTAAAATGGGTGCCAGACTTTCAAATCAAGACACTTTCATAAATTCTATCCAATACACACCAGGCTTTCTAGTAACCATAAACCCCAATAATCATAAGACCTTTTTGAATTTATTTAATGATTTTGAAGTATACGATTTAGGCGTAATTACTACTGAAAATAAAATTATAACTAAATTTGATAAAATAGACCTACCTTATTATCATTATAATGATACTGATTATTTGAATTAAATATTATTAGATATAGTTATGCGCGAGACTTTGGATCTAAAACATCAATACATAAATTCTATTTATGTGAAAGAAGATAAGGTTTTATCTAAAATACGTTCTTCTGTGCCAAAATCTATTCAACATATGCAGGTATCTGCATATGAAGGATCCTTGTTGAGTTTTTTGACTTTAATTGCTAAACCTAAAACAATAGTTGAAATAGGAACTTTGGTTGGATATTCTGCTGCGTGCATGTCTAAATCTATGTTGGAAGATTCTAATATTATATGTATAGAGAAGAATATTGAATATGCCAATATAGCTAAAATTAATTTATCTGCTTTAGATGTTAAATTTAAAATAATATGTGGAGATGCAATTGAAGTTCTTCCTGAAATAAATTGTGATATGGTATTTATCGATGCTGATAAAATTAATTATTGTAAGTATTTAGATTGGTCCGAGAAACATGTTTCTAAAAATGGAATGATTGTTGCAGATAATACTTTTCTTTTTGGAGATTTATGGCATAAAGAACGTAAGTTTAACACAAAATCTATGGTAATGAATGAATTCAATAATAGAATAACAGATATAACAAAGTATCATTCAATTGTATTACCTACTGAAGATGGAATGAGCGCCTCAATTAAAATCACATGATAATGTTATATTCATTTATTTCTGATTCAGCATTTGTTCCCTATATATCTGATTTAGATCAACCAGATTGTTGATAAGGCTTTTTTATGATTAACGTTAAAAAATCATATAATAACAAAAGTTCTAATAGATTGATTTATTTTATAAAAAATGATTTATTCGTCTCTAAAATCGTTTTATTATTTATAGTATCTATATCTATGATTTCAATTTATAGAATCGATTCTAGATTTAACAACAAAATTCAATCTTTTGTTTTCGATGCTACAATGCATACAATGAATGTTTCTTATTATATTCCCAACACAATCAAATACATTCTATTGCAATTTACTGAATATTATAACATTAAACATAAATATGACACAATAATGCGTGAATATAAACTCTTAGATCCACATTTGATTGAGAAGCTAGAAAGCGAAAATAAAAAATTATATGCATTATTGGATTTTATCGAAGATAATCAAATAAAGAGTCATATTACTACTAAGTTGGTTACATCTTCTAAAAACAAATTTGGCAAATCTGCTTTTATTGCTTTAGGAACCAATAATGGGATACAAAATGATCAGGCGGTTGTAAACGAAAATGGACTAATAGGTAAAA
The DNA here is from genome assembly GCA_965216745.1 of Anaplasmataceae bacterium. Taxonomy (GTDB): domain Bacteria; phylum Pseudomonadota; class Alphaproteobacteria; order Rickettsiales; family Anaplasmataceae. The sequence continues at coordinate 754,623 of OZ244191.1, forward strand.
TAGTTAATGCAACCGAATCATCTGCTAGAATAATGTTCATTACGGATATTAATTTTAGAGCAACTGTGATTACAGAAGAAACAAATCAAAAATCAATAATTTACGGTTCTGATGATTACCTATTGAAATTAAAATATTTAAATGAGTCTGTTAAATTAAGAATAGGCGAAAAAGTATTAACAACCGGTAATTCTCCTAATTTTGCTCCTGGATTATTAATTGGTAGGGTTGTTTCAAATTATGAAGTAAAACCTGAATTTAATTGGAGCGGGATTGAATTTGTTACTATAGTCATGTGAAAATGAATCTAATAGATCAATACAATTTAAAAGTATCTGAGGGAATTATAGAAAAATCATATCCACAGATAAAAATATTGCATGAATTACAGTCCATTACTCAGCCTAAACTTTGCTCTTATTTTTTTAATAAATCAGAGGGTTTGTATATATATGGAGGAGTAGGAACAGGCAAAACAATGTTGATGGATATGTATTTTAATCAAGTGCCTACGTCTAAGAAATTAAGAAAACATTTTAGGGATTTCATGGATGAATGTAGAATCTCTTTAGATATGTTGTCTAATCAAGAAGATCCCATTGAAAAACTTGCAAAAAATATATGTTCAAGATATAAAGTATTGTGTTTAGATGAAATTAGCATAACAGACATTAGTGATGCAATGATCTTTTTAAGATTGTTTTCTATATTGTTCAACCGATCTCTAATATTCGTAATGACTTCAAATCAATGTCCTAAAAATTTATATAAGTATGGATTAAATAGAAATTTATTCTTACCTATCATAAAAACAATAAGCGATAAAATGAAAATACTAACTTTAAATATAGAAAAAGACTATAGAATGAAACAAATGAATACTTTTTTTATAAAGAATGATATTCGGTTTTTAAAATTATTTTCTAAAATTACAAACTTTAAACCAACTGTAAGTCGTGATTTCAATGTATTAAATAACGAATTTAGGATCAATAAATGTGTTGAGAATATAGCATGTATTTATGAATATCATGAAATATGCAAATATAACCTTGGGACACCTCACTATAAATGCATATCGGAAAATTTTGAATGGTGTTTTATAATTGGATTATGTAAAATAAAAAGCAATGATGATTTATATAGATTCATTAAACTAATTGATATTTTTTACGATGCAAAAATTAAACTTTCTTGCATCTCTGAAGTACCAATTCAAAATATCTCAAGTAATAAGAATTTTGAGAGGTGTGCATCACGAATAATGCATATGTGTAAAAATGAAATAGAATTTTATTTCTAATCAGTAGGAACATAGATTATACTTTTATTTCCAAAAGATACTTTACATCGATATGTTAATATATGATTTGAATCATTTGTTAGTTTTTCATCTATTTTGACTCCGTTATTACGTATAAGATTTTTAGACATAGTATTGGAATTAGCAAAACCAACGATAACAAGAAATTCTATAAGTCTTAGATTTTTTGAGCATTTTTTTTCTTTTAAAAAAGCTTCACTGTTTAGTTCAAATTCATGTTCGGCTCTAGTCAAAGCGTCATGAGCCATTTCTTCACCATATACAACTTTAGAAGCTTCTGTTGCTAATTGCTTTTTTAGTTTATTTATCTTGTGTGGATCATTTCCGAGACATATCTGAGATATTTCGGAGGAAGGTATATCAGTAAATAAATACATGAACTTGATTATGTCTGCATCATCTGAGTTTCGAAAATATTGCCAAAAATTATAATAATTATCTTCACTTAACCATATAGCACCATCTTCAGTTTTTCCCATCTTCTTGCCAGAAGAGGTTGTAAGAAGTGGAGTAGTGATGCCATATACTGTTCCTAGACCCAATTTTCGACATAAGTTAATACCTGAAACTATATTACCCCATTGATCAGATCCACCAAATTGTACGTTACAATTATGAAGCTTACAAAGCTCAGAAAAATCTAATGCTTGAAGAAGCATATAGTTGAATTCTAAGAAGCTCAGATGCTGTTTTCTATCCAATCTAAGCTTAACACTATCATATGATAACATGGTGTTAATAGAGAACAAACGACCATATTTATCCAAAAGATCTAAATAATTAATTTGATCTAACCAGTCACTATTTTTAATAAATATAACCTTATCACCGCAAATTCGTTTTATTATAGATTCAATGCTTTTCATATTAAATTGAATCTCTTTTTGTGTTATTATAGGTCTTGATGAATCCTTTCCCGAAGGATCACCTACTCTTGTGGTTGCATCTCCCATTAGAGCTATTATTTTGCCGCCAAATTTTATAACAGCTCTTATAAGCATAATCTGTACCAAGCTTCCTATGTGTAAAGATGGTGCGGTGCAGTCAAATCCAACGTAACACACAAGAGATTTTTGCTTGATAAAAGATTGAGCATCGGTGCATTGATATATATATCCACGAGACTTGAGGAAATTAAAAAAGTTTAATGCAGTCATATAGAATTGAGTAGATACAAAAATTATTCTGTTTTAGAATATTCTTGTGATTGTTTTAAAGCAAATTGATCAAGTATTGAAACCCCAAATCCAGTTGGACCTTTGGGACAAAGATCTAAATCATCCTTTGATGAATGTACACCAGCTATGTCAAGATGAGCCCATATTACATTTTTTTGCACAAATCTCTTTAAAAATTGAGCTGCAGTAATTGCGTCTGCTCCATAACCTTTCATAGATACATTCTGCATGTCAGCAACATCAGAATTTATTTGTTTGTCATATTTGTCATCAAGAGGCAAAGGCCATAAAAGTTCTCCAGTATCCTTTCCGATGGATTTCAAAGAATCAGAAAAATCATCGTCATTAGAAAACAATCCCGCATAGTGAGTTCCAAGAGCAACTTCAACAGCGCCAGTTAAAGTGGCTATATCAATTAAATATTTTGGTTTTTTATACTCTTGTGTATACCACATAGCATCAGCTAAAACCAGTCTACCTTCAGCATCAGTGTTGAGAATTTCAATAGTTTGTCCGGACATAGAAACCACAACATCCGAAGGTCTTTGAGCAGTAGATGAAATAGAGTTCTCAGCTAATGCTAAAACTCCAACAGCATTTATTTCATACTTGTTTTTTGCTATACTTGACATCGCACCAACAACTGCAGCTGAACCTGACATGTCATACTTCATATCTATCATATTTCTAAATGATTTTAAGCAAAGTCCACCACTGTCAAATGTTATACCTTTACCTACAAAAGCTATTGGAGGATCGTTTTTATTGGGAGAACCATTCCAATTAATTATAATCAAAAGTGGTTCATTCTCGCTACTTCTACCAACACCAAGTAAAGCATTCATTCCTAATTTAGACATTTCTTTTTGAGTCAAAATTTCTACCTTAACACCTTCAACATTTTCAAAAGCATCTTGAACTATTTTTGAATAAGATTTAGGATACAAGTCATTAGGAGGCATAACGGAAAGTTCTCTTGCAAATAAAATACTGGATGCTCTGTTTAACATAGGCTGAAAATATTGTTTTGCAACTTCTTCATCTTCAGTCATAAAACATATAGTTTTCAAAACATCCTTTTGATCATCTTGTTTTGTTTTATAGGGTGTGAATTTAAATGACATCAACATAGCACCATATGCAATATTAGATGCAATAATATGTTGATTGTTTTTTGTTTCAATCAAAACGACTGGATCAGAGAAATTTGAAGATTTTAACTTGTTGTACATATAAGCACCAATAGATTGCCATGAGAGATTGTTTAAATTCTGTTCTTTGCCCAATCCAATGAATGTAACGAGACTGAGATCTGAACAAGTTTCAAACTTTTTATCGGGTATATATATGGCCAAAGACTGCTCCTTTTTTCCAGTAAAATCAGCCTTTGAAATTATAGAAGAAAGATATTTATTGCTCTGCAAATCTAATGCAGCAGCTCTACCAAAAAAATCAGTATCTTCAAAACAAAAAATGACGAGAGAATTAGCCCTGGGCAAAGCTTCAGAATAACTAGAGAAAAAGACCTTAACAGACATGTGTTACCTTACATCAAATAAGAAATTATATTATCACGATATTATACCATAGAATTTGGTAGTCAATAGAGTGTATATAATAGAGTTATTTTATATTAAAACATGTAAGTTAATTAATAGACACTCAGGCAAGATTTATAGCAAGGACAGTATATAACTTCTTAAAGGGTTCATACCTTCGGACTTTCTTGCACTTGTGTTTAAAATTCTATGAGGGTTAGAATTATAATTTATAGATTGTGTGCATAAATCAATCTCTTTCACAGAAACTTTGTCGCATTTTGTGATTATTATTGAATATTTAATTCTATTTAATTCAAGCCATTCTAAAACATTTATATCTTTTGGAGAAATAGAACGCCTGACATCTATTAACAAAAACAAGATACTTAATTCCCTTCTATTACTTAAGTATTTTTCTATCGCCCCAGACCAATCATCTCTAGGTATCTTAGAATAACCATATCCAGGAAAATCCACTATTATTAATTTGTTCCCTACGTTGAAGAAATTAAGACTTCTGGTGCATCCTGGTGTTTTAGAGCTGCGAGCTAAATTATTTCTATATGTAAGAGCGTTAATAATGGAAGATTTTCCAACATTAGAACGGCCAGCAAAAACAATCTCTGGAAGACCTGTTGGATTTGGTATAAAGCTTTGAGAGTTAGAAGAAAATAAAAACCTTGTCTCTTGTTTGAAAATGTTCATATCAACATAACTCAGTAATAAATTTCAGAAAAAACATTCAAACATAAAAATCTAATGTTTGAATGAAAATTAAAACTATTTTCAATCAAAGAAAAATAATCTCTCGCCTAAGGAATTGAACTTGTCAACCCTATTAATATGCCTAGAACCTTCGAATTTAGTAGAAAGAAAAGCAATTGTAATATTTATAGCAAAGTCTTGAGATATAAAATCAGATCCCAAACACAGAACATTAGCATTATTGTGATGTCTGGAAAGTTTTGCAGAATTAATGTTATGACACAAAGCAGCTCTCACAAACGAATATCTATTAGCAGACATGCTCATTCCTATCCCAGTCTTGCATATTAATATTGCAAAATCAGAAACATTGCTGACAAGATTACAGACAACTTTATGTGTGTAATCTGGATAATCCACATTAGAATCAGATTTATTACATCCACAATCCTGTATCATATATTGGGAAGATAATGATCTAACAAGCTTAGATTTTAAATCGAAACCTGCATGATCAGAAGCAATAGATATTTTAAAGGTCACAACGATTTATATTTTATAGATTAACCCAATACAATGATATGTATTAAATAAAATGGGTCAATCAATATTTTGAATCAATCAAACATTCAAAGCAAATATTAGTTAGTAAAGCAAGAGTTTTTACACTTAGTACATTAAAACTAATAATACGCAATATATCTATACAAATAAATTCATTATTTTTGTTGTGATGGATATATCAATGTATCGTTAATAAAATGCCAAATACAAGTGAATTAGATGCTTATATATTATAAATACAAATACATATATTATATAATATACATTTATAGTTGAAAATGTTATATATGAATAGTATTTTGTAATTAATATTGATTTGCAGGTATTTGTGATACTTTTTTTCTCTGTTGTTCAGATTATTATAGTGATATTTTTGGCTTGCCTTATTATTTCTCAAAATTCTTCCAATCTGGGTCTTTTCTCTAATACCGGAGGAACTTTTTCACCAGGTTCATCAAATCCTATAGCATCTAAAGCTACAATACTGTTTTTATGTATATTTTTCATTAACACCCTTTTTTTATGTAAATTATATATGAACGCTGGCTCTAAACTTGATTTGGCGCCACTTAATAATGAAGTCAAATCTTCGGGAATTTCAGAAGAAATACCACAATCAGATCCAAATATCTTGAAGGATGATAAACAATATTTGAATCAAAATATAACAAATCAAGGTCAATCATTAAATAATAAAATAGAGATATTTGATGAAAAAAACTAACTATATATTCGTCACTGGCGGAGTAATGTCGTCGTTGGGAAAAGGTTTATGTGCAGCAAGTTGTGCGTCATTGCTTCAAAATCTTGGTTTTTCTGTAAGAGTACGAAAGATGGACCCATATTTAAATGTTGATCCTGGAACCATGAGTCCTGAGCAGCATGGAGAAGTATTTGTTACTCAAGACGGTGCGGAAACTGATATGGATTTTGGGCACTACGAAAGATTTACTGGATTGAATTCTAAACACGGTGATAATTTAACTACAGGAAAAGCATATTCTGATCTTATAGCTAGAGAAAGAAAAGGATTTTATCTTGGTAGAACTGTACAAGTTATACCCCATTTAACTGATTTAATCAAAGAATTCATTATTGCTGATCTCGGTCAAATGGATTTTCTTATTTGTGAAATAGGAGGGACAGTTGGTGATATAGAGGCGCAACCATTCATTGAGGCAATAAGGCAGCTAGCTTGTGACTTAGGGAGTGATAGAGTTTGTTATATACATTTAACTTTTCTTCCATATATTTCTGTAACACAAGAACTCAAAACAAAACCAACACAACACTCTGTCAAAGAACTTAATTCAATGGGAATAAGACCTGATATTATTTTATGTAGATCTGAGCAAAGAGCTTCGGAGTCAGATTGTAATAAAATTTCTATGTCATGCAATATAAGTAAAAAGCATGTAATACCTGCCGAAAATGTCAAAGACATTTATACTTTACCTATAAATTACGCAAAGTCTAATTTACATGTTAGCATATTAAATAAATTTGGTATATCCACTATCAATGAAGTTGATTATTCCCATCTGATTAAAGTTTTAAATAAACCTATTACAAATGGAATAGTAAAGATATCCCTGATATGTAAATATTCTTCTCCAGATGCCTATAGGTCTTTGATTGAATCACTCAATCATGCTGCTCTCAAAAAAAGTGTAAAACTGGAAATAAATTTTGTGAATTCTAAGTCTATTTCTCTAATCAACTTACATGACAGTTTGTTAGACTCTAATGCAATACTTGTTCCGGGAGGATTTGGAAAGCTTGGGATAGAGGGTAAAATTCTTGCAATACAATATGCTAGAACAAAAAACATACCATTTTTTGGCATATGTCTTGGAATGCAATTAGCTGTAATTGAATCCGCAAGAAATGTTGGTGGCTTTGGAGCAGCAAACTCAACAGAATTTGATTCTAATTGTAAAAAGCCCCTGATCGGACTTTTGTCGGAATGGATGAGTGCAGATAAAATGAAAAAATGTTTTGCTTCTTCAAATATGGGTGGCACAATGAGGTTGGGTTCACATCAATGTTTGTTGGTTGATAATTCGAAACTACATAGCATATATAATTCTTTAAATATTTTCGAGAGACACAGGCATAGATATGAGGTTAATTCATCTTATCTTGATTTATTGAAGTCAACTGGCTTGTTATGCTCTGGATCTTCTGCAGACGGATTGTTGCCTGAAATATTCGAGCGCAATGATCATGATTGGTTTATCGGAGTTCAATTTCATCCTGAATTTAATTCTAATCCTATGTCCCCACATCCTCTTTTTGCTTCTTTTGTAGAAGCAGCATTGAAAAATAGAAACTCACTTAAATCATGAGATATACTTTGTTGAAATCATAGAAATATTTTAATTATTGCTAAATGCAATTTTCTGTTTTTGGATTGTATCCATCTACACTTATTTCTCCAATTTCAGTTCTGGGTGGTGATTCACTCAAATCGATGTATTTGCATGTTAATGGATATCTAAGATTATTTAACAATTCTTTTTTCGCTTCATTTTGGTATTTTTCGAATAATTCACTATCTTTTATATCAAGCGTTTTTTGTTGTTTATTTAAGTCATTCATGTGCTCCATTACTGGTCCATATATTATAACATTAGCTTCTCTTGTGAAGTCTCTTTTAGAATGAGAAGGATATTTGTTAGTAAGGTATATAACATAAGTGTCAAGCTTTTTGAATACTTCATTGAAGTCACTAGAAACTTTAGATGGTAATTCCACTTCTCTTGATAGTTTTGTGAAATTTTCTAAGGAATAATCATTAAAATCAAATGATAAATTTTTTTGTTGTGCTTTTGCTTTGAAAGTTTCGAGTTGAGAATGAATTTTTCTGTCTTGTTTAGGTTGGTGTAAAGTATTATGATTAAGTTGAAATGTTTGTAAATTGTTCGAGTTTGGATTTGGTTTCCTGTGATCTTCTACATCATTTGAAAGAGAAGCAAATAGGATAATGCAACAAACTGAAATAAATCCTATGATAAGGATTAAACAAAAAGAGATAATTTTTGTCATTACAGGTGACATATACATATTTTTTTTAAATTAGGAATAATAAACATTATACCAAAAAAATAATAAAAAATCAAGCAAAGAATAATTAATTAGTAATATGAATTAATATTAAAATTATAATAAAAACATTGTTGGTAAAATAGTTATAATTATTAAAATTGTCTACAAGAATTTTGATTTCCTATAATAACCTCATCAAGAGAAACTTTAGAATTTATTTTGCTATTTTCAAAGAGATCATCCAAGATAGGTTGGATTTTCGAATTAATTTCATTATTGTGATGTTTTTTAAGTTGTTCATATGTTTCAAGTTGTTCATCTATTGATATTGCTTTTTGATCTAATTGTTTTAGAAATAATAAGCAAGAATCTAAAATTTGTTGCATTAAATCTTGAATGTTTTGTTTTTGTGAAGTTGTAGTATGGAAACTATCAAAAATATGTGATTCAATTTTACGGCAAGATTCATTAAAAAGAATCCTAATCATCCAAATATATCTTTCACTTAGACCTTCTTGTTCCATTTTATCCAATAAAGATTTTATTCTGATTTTGTATTGAACTCTTTCGCTATCAATTTTATTAAATTCCTCTATTCCCTTTTTATTATGATAATCAAACAAAAGTGAACAAATTCTCATTTGTAAGTAAAAAGTACGTAAATTTAATTCTGTATGTATTGTCAGAGTATTGTTTTTTTTCATTGATGAAATTACATCATAAGTATCTTTTTCTAATAAATTACGAATTTCTTTTGGTGGCAACACTGTTGTTCCAGGAATTCTACTACATTGGACAATAAGTCTATTATTGTCATAAAATTGTATAAAAATCTTTTCAACGGCTTTACGTACAATATTTTTGGTTTGATCTCCAGTTATATTTAGATCTTTTATAATTTTATTGGAAAATGAATTGCAATCAAAAGATTTATTGCGCATTTTAGAAAAAATCAAAAGAATAGCAATAAATGCAATAAATGAAATAAATGAAATAAACATCAAAATTGTTGATATGAGATTCATTCGAGAATTATACATATTAAATTCCTATAGATTAAAAATAAAAATTTCAGGCTTAGTGTTTTAACAAATATACCACAAAAAGATAATATATGTCAACTAGTAAATTAACAAATTTACCCACTTTGTTTGATACATTACTACGGTATATATAAAAACATATCTAAATATTATTGGATTTTGTTAATGAATTACTTTTCTATACTATATATTTCGAAAAATCAAATCAAAAATTTATTTTCAAAATATATAAGTAATATAATACAACGAGAATTTTTTACTTAATTATATTATGATGTTTTTTTGATTTTTTAAACTTTGGATTTCAATAAGCTTTCAGCTCAAGATCATAAAGTGTTGTAGTAAATCCTATTTCTATTTTTGTATTTATTACATTAAATTCCGTTGAGTTATATTTTATATTTTTGTTCTAAATAAAACCCCACATCCTTTATTCATACTTTTATGATAATTTTTCATTATTCCACAATAATAATTAATTGTTTTCAGTATGTTGTTATATTTTCTCGGCTTTAACTTTAATTCATTAGGAAAAAGTTTTAGTTTTTCACACATAATATCTTAGTTCTTTAATTATACATGGAAGAAACTTGCATGTTGAATAAATGGGTTATCAAAATTAGTTGCATAAATAACTATAGCTTAGCTCTGATGCTTCCTTAATGATTTTTTCTTTCATGAGATTAAATTCATGTTTAAAAAATTATGATAGTTTTATATTGTTTTATAATCTAATTCATTGTTTCTGTTAATATAATCAAGGTGTTATAAAAATCTTCCTCTTCTTTCAACATAGGTAAGAACAACAATATTACAGAAAGCAAGACAAACATAGCAGCCAATTAATGCTGTTATTTTCAACCAAAGCGAATAGATATAGACTTATTCATCACAGATTCTAATAAATTTACAATCTAAATGCAGAGATGACTAATGAAGCCACCAAAGCAATCACAAAACCAACATCAATCTTTATATTTTGGATGCTGTTTTTTTCTCACAATTTACTCTACTGATTAATATAAGAATTACTGTCTCGATATCTAATCAAATATATGCTGATTACAGCTTGTATTTATTATGAGATTACCCTACTTTATTCCTAGTAATTTATCAACATCAAACGTTTGAATAACATCACCTGTTTCTAATGTGGTGTTGGTTGGATCATTATTTGAAGAGTGCTTTTTTTCAAATTCTTCTTTAAACTTTGAGAACATAAAATTGTTTGATTCGTTACATGTTTTTTCAATAAAATTATCAATGATTTCTTTATTTCTCTTTTCGTAATTTTGTTGATCATCTTCGGGTGATAAAACGTCATGTATAAGATGTTTTATTGATGATTTTACAAGATCATTTAATTTTTTTGAATCTTCTTCATCTTTTATACTGAATATGGAAATTTTGATGTTTGAATAAACTTCATCAATTGCTTTTAGTATTTCATTAATTGTACTAGAATTTATATTTTTTTGGTTATTCCTGACCCTACAATTTTCTATGTATTTGAAACTACTTCTTTCCATAAATTCGGAAAAAGATTCTCCAGATATCTTTTTCTTTGTATATTGTTCATTTAACTTCTTTTGATGTTGTTCGTCTAACTTCTTTTGATGTTGTTTGCTTTTAAATGGATAAGGAGCAAGTACTGCAATTAATCCAATGATAGAAGCAACAACCAATGACAAAGAAAAAAATAAGAGTATTCAAAGATATATATTTTAAAGAAGAGAAGTTGGGTAATAGATTTGACATAAGCATCTCCGAATAAAAAAAATAATTTAACTATACTATGATAAATAGTAATATAATAATATATTACTATATTACGTTTAAAAATTAATTAACTCTAGGAAGAGTCTCGTAAATTAGTAAAAAACTAATTTTTTCGCTATATATTAATTTACATTATTTCTTACTGAATAAATCATTCAATGATTTTCGCATTTATATCTTTACCTTCGTCAATAAAATCTTTCAATATGTGTAAGTTCTATAAGGATAGAGATAATTATCTTTTCAGAAAGTAAATAAGTTTTTTTATGATTCATGATTAATTTTAATGCAGTGAATATTGAATTGAAATAATTTCAAAATTGATTATATTGATTTTCTAAATTCTGGTTTTTGTGTATAACATCTGCTTCACCCAATTTAGTCGAAGGGAGTTGTGATGAAAGTAAACTTTCAAATTCATTTAATACTATTTGCTTATCATTCTTTAAATTAGAATCCTCTTCCTGAGGATTTTCCATATTTTTCACTTTATCAATAAGATCTTTTTGTTTGCTGTCTATGAAATCAATGGTGGTTTTGTCCAAACTTTTTTCAAACAATTCAAAAATTTCTTTTAAACCTTTTTCTTTCTTTGCTTCTATATATTTTGTAAATATTTTTTTATTTGTACTTATTTCTGTCTTCTTTTGTGTATCAGGATCAGTATTTCCAAGCGAATTTAATATTAGATCTAATTCTAAAATTATATCATTTATATTTCCTGTATCAATTTTTTCTCCTGTTTGCATTTGTACATATAATTTGGCTATTTCAGATATATCGAGTTTATAAACACCTTCACTTGTATTACTTTCTGTGATCTTTAACAGATAGGCTTTCATATACATATCTAATTTAAGATCATAAACTTCGTTTGTCATTAAATTTTTTGTCAATTCATTCATTAATCTTTTTTTAAAAATAGGTATTTGAATTTTCCTAGAATCATCATTTTCAAGAGATGACAACATATCAGTAAAATTGAATATTTGACCATCTATATACTTTCTATTTTCTGGACTTGCTGATGCCAAAAACAATAAGCGTTTTTTATATCTACTTAAATCATTCAAATTTTTATGTTTAAAGTTTTGATCAGGTTTTGATTCCCACACTTTCTGGTACAGCTCCAATTCCAAATCCTCAATATATTCTTGAATATCGGGGGAAAATGTTTGAAGTAAATTAATATTTAATGTTTGTTTTCCTAAGTAAAATTTTAATTTATAAACTGCTCTTGTGCCTATATTCAGCATAGTATTTATTATCTCATCATCCGAGTTTTCTTCAATAAAAGATAGATTTTCCATCTTATTATCTATATCTTTTTTTGTTAAAGTCAGAAGTTTCTCTAGTGTATTATATATAAGATTGAGTTGTCTTTTTGAATGGTTTTCATTAAGGAATATGTATGTATTGTTATTCTGTTCAATGATAAGGTCTTGTATTGATTTAGAATCTTGTTCATTTTCAACAGAAATAAAACCATGATATTTATTTACTCTAGTTTCATGTTCTTTCAAATATTCTACTATTTTTTCTTTATTTGATACATTGGTTTCTTCATGAAGTTTCTGCAATAATATTTCCTCAAGCATTTGTGATTCTAGTAAAAAAAAAACATCATTAACACAGGGTTTTATTGTTTCTAATTCATTCAATAATTTAGGTAAATGGTTATGGATTTGGTTCTTATTATGGTCAATAACAGAAAGAACTACAAAAGAAATAGAACACAAAAGAGCAAAACATAAAATTATTAATAATATAGGTGTCAATATTTTTTTATTAGGAATAAATTTACCAAACAATGTACTTGCTAATAACAATACACTTGACAAAGTAATTGTTATTGATGCAAATAACGGAACAGTATATTGTTTATTGTTGATTTCTGATGAATAAGTATCAGTTATTTTTTTTTTGGAATTAAACATAATAAGAACTATATTGATAATATATTTATTATTATTTCAGAATTTAATAAAATTTCTACTAATAACAATTTGCATCTATCAACAATTAAAGTTATTTCACTTGGGGATCATCAGATAATCTAGAAACATTAGCTTGTTTGTTGTAGTACTTTAACCATTATCTGAAGATATATTGAGTGTTTTTTTCTTAAATTGAAACTAGAAAAAGTTCTAGTTTATTTAGCGTTTCAGTGGTAAATTTACGAATCATTACATTTTTATAAGACATTGCTTGTTCTAGATTAAAAAACAATCACTCTTTGAGATCCTGTATAAGATATTTTGTTGATTCTCGTATAAAATTCTTCAGATTTATAAATGAATCTTTATTCTCTTTATTTTGAGCAATACTGGAAATTTCTGATAGGGTTTTTGCATAAATACATTTAAGGAAAGTTAAAAAAATGATTCATCCAAAATAACTTCCGAGAATTAAATAATAAACAATTGTGACTATAATATTTTATCTGTATAAAGTTGATTTTTAGATAGAGAGCTACTTCTCAGTGTAACTCAATTAATTTTTCGTAAAAACTCTAATGAAGAAATTGCTTGGCTCTAAACTGGGATAATAAAATCAAAGTAATTTACAGCTGACGTCTATGTGATTAGTAGGAAAATATGAAGTATATTAATTTTTGTTTGTTGGTTGCACTAAGAAATTTTTATTTGGTTGATTTTGATCATCAAATCAAATTCAGCATTGACCTTATCACCTATATTATTGTATTGAAACGTTGTACTTGACCAAGTGTGTGGAATTACATTCACACAAAAAGTATTGTTTTTATTCAAAATATTATTGACTGTCATTGATACTCCATCAAGTGCTATGCTACATTTTTCTAATATGAAACTTTGATATTTGGGAGGGATTAAAAACTCAAGAATATGATCATTGCCTTGCTTGATTATGTTTGTTATCTCTATTTCACAATCAACATGTCCTTGTATCAGGTGTCCGTTTATTTGATCACCCATTCTAACAGGAGTTTCGAAGTTGAATTTGACACCATAATTCCAATTTATTAGGTTTGTTCTGTTCAAAGTTTCTTCAGACAAGTCAACGTTTATGATATTTGAATTTGATTCAGTAGCAGTTAAACAAACACCAGAACAACATACAGATGAACCAACTTTGATATAATTTTCTGTTGGAATATTAATAACTGCGGTAGCTCCAGACTTATATCTTGTATAGTCTAGAACATTTCCTATGCCAGAAACAATTCCATTGAAAGACATAATAAAAAAAATAAATCAAATAGAATAAATTCTATCAATTAAGATGTTTGTGTCAATAAATCAAAACTTATATATAAGTACTTACTGAATAGTAACAATGAAGTATTGTAAATCATTAAGGGTTTTGAATTTTAATTAAAGCAAATAATCTTATTAAGAATGTTTTGATATTGTATTGAAAAACATTTTTCTAAAGATTGGGATCTTTTTATCATATGGAGAAAAAAATCTCTTATCTAAGAAATATTGTAGTATTTTAAAACCTTGCATAAAATCTTTGAGATCAATGTGTGTGTGTTTTTCCTTATCATCGAAATTAAAAATTGTTGGGAATTTAAATAATTTATCTTTATATTTACCTGCTGTGATAATATCTACAGTTTTCCCGGTTTTTGGAGAAATAAAGTCATTCGGAAAAGTAAATTTTATTCCAAAGCCTAATTCCTCTAATGTTATCAATTCTGCATAAACATATTGTTTCAAGAAAAAATTATTTTCATATTTAAGAGAATATAAAAAATTCAGAGTTTCAGTATATATATTTTTGTTTTCTTCTCTTTCTGGTAAAATTGAATTCAAAGTAGATAAAAGTGACTTCAAGCCAAAAAGCTTTATTTTATCATTCATGACAAATGCAGATATGCTGCAATTTAAATCTATTTTCATATATCCAAGTGAATTGGAAAGCCTAGATTTCCAGTGCGCAGACACTATGTTGCCGGTTTGTAATATTCCCCTATTTTTTTTTGTAGAAAACATACCTTTATATAATCCATTGTTCTGAGAAAGGACTGTAACTAGAAATGAATTTTCAAATAAACTTTTAACGCTTAATATTATAGCAGCACTACTCCATTCCATACCAAAGCAAAATCAGTGAATCTATTTTTTTTTCAAGAAAGCAGCTTTAAGAGAAGAAAGCATAGCAAACTCTTCTGATGAGATGTTATAAAAATCATCAGTTCTGCCGCAATGATTTGTTGCGGACCAGGATTTTGGAGTTAAATAAGAATATACTAAATATCTGTGTCCGGTAGCAAAATCATATCCACATTCTGATCTAAATCTAGTAGATGCAATGAAATGATATTTTTCTTTTGGACCTTTCCAAACATTTATGACTTTAAATTTAACTATATAATCATAAGGATTTACGTATCGTATAGATTCAACTCTACCAGTAAAAACATAGTTGCTGTTTTGGTATGCTTCTTCAACTGTTGGAGCTTGGCTACAAACACAAGAGTCAGCAAAACTGTCAATGGAAATAAACAAAGAAAATAAAAAAATAAATTTAAAGAACATGGTTGTATAACAATAACCTATAAAATATATTATGTCAGAATGGCAAATTAATCACAACATAAGTATAGCACAAATGTCTTTAATACATATAACAGATTTAGATTCAAAACAAGTATTCAAAATATTTGAATTAGCAGACTCAGATATTGGAGATGTTTTATTGAATGAATTGATCATCAATCTATCATTTGAAAATTCCACAAGAACTTCTTTATCTTTTCAAATTGCTGCAAAAAAAATTGGAGCTCATTTCATTGACTTTAACGTAAACTCATCTTCCTTAAAAAAAGGCGAGTCACTTCAAGACACAGTTCTAACATTGGCTCAATATGATCCTAAGTTCATAATCATAAGGCATTTTGAAAGTGGCATCTTAAATCAACTTGATGGACTTGTTTCGTGCAATTTGATTAATGCTGGAGATGGAACCAACGAACACCCAACTCAAGCATTAATAGATGCCTATACAATACAAAAAGCAAAAGGCTGTATAAAAGGATTGATAGTGTCTATAGTGGGGGATGTACTACATAGCAGAGTAGCACATTCGAATATGAGGCTACTATCTATGTTAGGAGCAAAAATAAGATTGGTGGGTCCTCCTACTTTATTACCGAAGTATACCGATTTCCCAACTTTTACGTCTATTGAAGATGGATTAAGGGATGCTGATGTTGTAATGACTCTAAGAATGCAAATGGAGAGAATAAAAAAAACTTTCTGCATTTCCGAGTATAAGAAATTTTATCGTCTTGGAGAAAAAGAATTAAGATTTGCAAAGCGAGAAGCAATAGTTCTTCACCCTGGCCCGGTTAATAGAGAATTTGAAATAACTACTCAAGTTATAGAAAGCTCTCAATCATTGATTTCGCGCCAGGTAAAAAACAGTATCCCTATAAGATGTGCAACATTTGCTTTTTTAAGAATTAATTAATTCCAATTTTTTCTGAGTTATTATCTATTTCTTATTCCCACTTGAGTTGTCTGCTTCAAACTCTGAAGCTCGAAATTTCTGTGGTTCTCTTGAAGGTTTCTTAAGAGGTTTTTTGTTTTTTTTGAATACACTACTTGATCCACCATCTTGAATATCTTTAGAATGTATTTTTTTTGAAATTTTATTAATCAATCCTTTTTTTTCTTTGGATGCACTACTTGATTCATCATCTTGAATATCTTTAGAACCTGATTTTTTTGAAGTTTTCTTAAAAAGTTTTTCTAATTTCTGTGTCATAGAACTTGATTTACTATCTTTTGCTTTTAATTCTTTGGTTTCATAAAGTTGTTCTTCTGTAACTTGATCATCAATTTTATGCAATCCTTCTTGTGCATATAGTTCAGTACTACTTACTGATTGTTCTTCATCAAATTCTCGATTTAAACTATGTTCTGAACTATGTAATTTTTTATCACCTTTTTCATTTTTATTATCATCTATATTAGAAGTTGTTGTAGTGCTATACAAATTTCCTGTGTTTGAATTTAATGAGTTTTGATGTGGTAGTCCTTTTTCCTCATCATTCGACAATGAAGTAGAAGAATTTTCTTTAGAAGAATTGGGATTGTTTCCTCTATTTGAGGCTAAAGGATATGTTTTAAGATCTTTTTCATTTGGTCTATAAGAAGTGTTTGTTTCTAATCCATTATTTTCCGATCTATATTTATATGTTTCATCTTCATGATGAATTTCAACAAAATTTACTCCTATGCCTGTTTCAGAATCATGTTTTGTTATAGATTGTTCTTGATTGTTTTCATTACTTGCTGATGAAGTTACTATTTTTTTTGGAGATTTAGATTTAGATTTTTTTTTGCTACTTGGTATGTGTTTTTTTAATTGCTTTTTTAATCTTTTAGTTATATCCTTACGTTTGCTCCTCTTTCCCTGAGTTATTGTTATTGTATCCTCCTTTTGAGGACTCAATAAAGGTTTATCTGGCTCTGAAGTCTCTTTTTTATCTTTTTTATTTTTCTTTAATTTTGTACTTCCTTCAGTAATTTCTTCATTAGGTCCGATACCCTTTTCTCTTTGTATCGGAAAAGTTTGTTCTGTTTCTATTGATTGTTCTGTTTTTTCTGATATATTATTTTCTGTACTTTTAGAAAATAATATATCATATAAATTGGAAATTTTTGATATCAAAATACTACCTAATAATTTAATTTTATTTGTAAAGCGTAAAAAGATTCCTTCAGAGCTTTCTGGCTGATTAGGTGATTTGAATAGTGAAGCAAAACTAATTTTAGTTTTTTTCTTTGGTGTAATTGTTTTCATTGTCCTGAAAACATTCGTCATATAAGGCTTTATGTTTTTCAAGTATAAAAAACCATCATTGCTCAAGATACCTCCTCTTTTTTCAACGCCATGCCTTAACTTGTGTGAAACATTCAAAGCTGTATCAATAGTTGTTCTAATGTCCATTTTTTGATTGAATCTAACTGTTATGTTTTCTAATATATGAATGACCCCAAATCCAGTTTTACGAAAGTTTCCATATTCGTATCCATATTGTTTTGAAAATTCTTCAATCATTTTGCTTAAATGAAGTTTTTCTGATAGGTATTTATCGTTGATTGAATTTTTTATTGTTTCGACATGGCTTTTAATACTATTAAATTTCTCGAAATCTCTTAGATCAGTTTTTTGATGTTTTGCGTAAATATATTCATATTCATTTCTTATCTTTGCCAGAAGATCAATAATTTCATTTTTTTTGGCTATTTTGTTTAAGATTATTTCTTTACGAGAAGCTTCTGTTGAATTTTTATCTTTAAGAGTTTTTTCAAATTGTTCAATTTCTGTGTTTAAATCATGGATTTTATTTCTATTTTTTTGGATCTTTAAAATAGATTCAGTAATACTATTTAATAACTTCTCTAAGGTTTGTATTGTTTTGTATTGATGTTCGAAGTTTGCTTTATTTGTTATAGCTTCAGTCAAGTCATATGAATCATTTTCTTTGAATATTTCAGATAATTCCTTATTTGCTAAGATGTACTCATATAGGTATTTTTTCTTGTATTTAGCTGCATCTGAAAATTTCTTTACCGCCTCTTCCGCATCTTCTTTTATATATTTCGAATATACTTCTTTTTTTGTATCAAAACCTTTTATTATAAGTTTATATATTTCTTTAGATTTTTTTTTAATTTCATCATCATATTCTTTGATATTATCATTAAGATTTACAATCTCTGCTTTTATAATCAATGCTATCTTATTATTTATCGATTCTGTATCTCTATCTATAGATTCTGTATCTCTATCTATAGATTCTGTATCTCTATCTATCTTTATTTTTTCTTTTGTATCTTTTATAATAAGCTTTATTTGATCTATTTCTTCTTTTATACTTTGTTTTTTGTTTTGTTTGTAACTTTTTTGTAATCTTTTTAATTCTTCATCTAAAAAAATCTTTTTATGATTTAACCTTTGTTTATCTTCAGTCATTTCTCCCTCTCAATTCATTTTTTTGTGAATATTCAACAATTATAATTACCACTTGCTCTTGCAAGCTATATATTTATATATTAACTATAACCTGAAACAGTAAACTATTTACTAACAAATAAGAATTTATTAACACTTCAATGACGTGTTATAAACAGTAGAGTAGTAAATTCTTGACTTATCGGGAGTGTAAAATTAATATAAAAATGCAACAAACAACATGTTTGTGAGTTATATGACTAATTATGTTTTATATATGAATATAATAAAGCAAAAGTTGTGTATATAAATATATACTTTAGATTTTAATTATAGGATATTCAGAGTATTATGAATTATTTTTCAGGAAGTTTTACTTAACATATACTTTTAAATTAAACTCAACAAAGATACAAATCATCAATCTTGAAAAAATAAACATATAGTGAGCTATTTTATATAGTTGTAAATCATTCTAATTCAATCAACTTTTAAAAGAACTTTTTTTTACATCATATTTTTCGGCACAAATAGTCTGAGTGAGATTTTATTTTTTCCTACTTAATTGATTCATTAGATTCACCTACGGAGCTTGTGATTTATTGCTTTGTTATTTTTGTCTAGCTCTACATCTTCATTTGTTGCTATTATTGATGTAGTTCCATCCAATAGTGCATTTCCTTATATTTAAATTAATTATACGTGCAACATGTAGTTTGTTTATTGCAATATATGTTGTTTGCTATTCTTTCTGCTATTGTTAGGTTTTTTTTATGAGACATTGGATAAATTATTTTAGAAGCAATGGGTATGAAGTTGTTTTCTTTTCAATTCCAAGGAGAGATATTTTTTAAAGCTGTTTTTTTTTGCGATATTTACAATATCATCATTCAAATGAAAGATACACACATAGTAAGCACTAATAACTTAATTAACTAGTTAGAATTCTAAGAGTTTAAATTATAAGCACTTTTTAAAAGTCAACAAATATTCATGTTGGAGTCAAAAGATATTATACTATATGGAATATTTCCTGTATGTTTTTCTGTACTTGCAGCATGAATATTTTGTCTGAAATTTTGTGCATTATATGCAGAATGTGTAATGTTTTTTGGTTTTTTATTTATTATTCATTACTTTTGGATTGAAATGCACTGCATGAGCTCCATTAAGTCGTGTATTTGATGTATTGATAGCATGATGATTTTGATTATCTTGAAAGCGTTTATTGTTTTTTGGGTTAGTTGAAATTGAATGTTGATTTTGATCAATAGAATGAAAAACTGGTTGTGCTGGAAACCGCGGGGCATGATTAACTGTTGTTGGTACTGCATGAGCTACCGGGTGATTAGGAACTATTGTTGGTACTGCACGAGCTACCGGGTGATGAGATATTGGTATTGCACGAGGGTGATTAGGAACTATTGTTGGTACTACACGAGGGTGATGAGGAACTATTGTTGTTCCTCCATGAAGAACTGGAGTTTGTGTATTTGTTGTTACTTGTGTATTTCCAAAAAGAGCATTTAAAGCAACTATTATAGCAATTATTACAATAAGAGTAATAAGAGTAATAATTGTAGTAGCTATAGTGCAAGTTCTAGTGTGTGATGCTATGATTCTCATTTAAATTACCTATATATAAAAAATCCAATAAAAAGACTTAAATTCAACGAATAAAAAGTTTTTGTTAATATCGATTATATCACAATCAAGATTGTTAGTCTAGATGTATTGTTAAAGTTTTCATAGATTTGATTTTTATGAATTCAGCAGATGATTTAATCTTAACATCTAAAGCAATGAATGAGAATTTTTTATTTTTTGCATGAACTAAAGAGAATTTATTGTGCTGATTGAATTAGCAGAGATACAATTAATAAACAAAAGTGGAATTCTTTGTATTCTATGTCTTGAAGACTTAATTTCTTGTTGAAGTTAATGGGGGTAAGTGGCTACCATGCTTGGAAATATCAATAGAGAAAAGCAATGGAGCCACAAAATATCCAGAATGGAATAAAGAAAGGAACTGAATATTAATTAGCAGAGATACAATTAATAAACAAAAGTGCAATTCTTTGTATTCTATGTCTTGAAGACTTAATTTCTTGTTGAAGTTAATGGGGGTAAGTGGCTACCATGCTTGGAAATATCAATAGAGAAAATCAATGGAGCCACAAAATATCCAGAATGGAATAAAGAAAGGAACTGAATATTAATTAAAATATAGATCTGAAAATTAAAATAATTCCAGATTACGTAGAAGACTTTTTATATCTTGGGCAGCAATCTCTATCTAATAAGATCTTAGGCAATATACTTCATATAATCTTTGACTCCATATCTTTCTTGATAAAGTCTTTGATATCATATAGTCTATCTGTTGGTTCTATTCGAGAATCTTCAGAAAGAAGCTTAATTTTATGTAAACCTTTTTTTAAAGTTGCATTTGATTCTTGAATATCTGAGTTTTCTTTTTGTAAAGATTTCAATTCTGCATTTAAATTCTTTTCTGCCTCTTCTTTGCCAGAAGAATGTGATGCAGCAATAACCAAAGCAAAAAGTATAATCAAAATTACAGTAGCAGATACTGCTAAAATAACAGTTTTTAGGATTTGGGATGAATTAAACTTCAAAAGATCAGTTGCATTATCATTCATAAACATATTTACCTCATAAAATATTAAATTAAAATCAAATAGTATTTATCTCAAATAAGAAACAAATAACTAATCGTGTTAAAAACTATTTTAACTTAAATTTAACAAGAAGTCTACCCCATTATATTAAAATATATAACATTATGAAAATAAATGACAACATCTGATCAAAAAATATTTTATATAATTTTTCTTTGTCTGTACAGATATCACATCAATTTTGTATCACAATAATTTTTTCTATCAATCAAAATATATCAGAATCCGTACTATGAGTTATCTTGATATTAGAGATTTCGCCTTTCACAAAATTAATTATAGAGCCTCCATTAAACATCACACTAGATTCATCAGTGAAAATATCAAAATTTTCTACCTCGGTCTTATTATAAATTTTTCTCATGGCATTAAAATGAAATCCTTGAGGAGTTTGCACATAAAATAGATTTTTTCTTGGAATATAACTAGATATTTGATCCACCTCAACATAGCACACAGTGTCATTAATAGAGCAAACAGGAACAATGCATTCATTTGACTCTAGAGCATTAATGACCCTCCATATTAAATCAGAGCTCAAGAAAGGCCTACAACCATCATGAACAAGCACAAAATCAAAATCCATCTGTGACAAGCGGTTTAAAGCAATTTTAATAGATTCAAATCTACTATTCCCGCAAGGCAGTAAAATATGATTAATATGATTTTTTACCTTTGATCGATACAAAGAAAAATGCTCCAGCTTTATTAAGCTAATAATTTTACTATCTGTACATGAAACCAAATCATCAAATGCTGAAATAGATTTTTGTATCATGGATGGAAAGCCTTTATACTGTTTTGGAACACTGGAACAAGAATTATATCTTTTTCCCAACCCACCGCCCATGATTATTACGGCTACTCTGATATTACTTGTTTGCATTGCTTGATTCTATGAAATTGACAAAAAACTCAAAGAAAATGATCCCAAAATCTAAAGCATCTGAAAGACTATGGTGTCGTTTTAATAAGAAAATCTCACCCAAGGGAGAAAGCTTGTAATTAATATTATAATTTTTTAATGCCTCTAAAATAAGATTAATATCAAAATTTAACTCTTTACAAAAAGAAAAAGAAACACTACTAAATCCAATTTTGATCAAATTTATTTTAATTTTTCTGCAAAATATTTTTAATTCTGCAATCCTTAACAGGGATTGTAATTCTTCTGGCATGTCACCAATCTCTTCTATAAGAGAAGATGCAATTTGATCTATTTCTTCTGTAGAAGATACCTTACTAATCTCTTTGTACAACAGCATACGTTTTTTAAAATCAGATATATAGTTAGAAGGTATTCCTCTTGAGATTTGTATTTCAACTTTGACATCTTCATCTAAAATGGGCTGAGCATTAATTGCATCTTTTAGCATGTCTTGATATATCTCCACACCTATTTCTTTGACTTGACCAGATTGCTTTTCACCAACAAGATTTCCAAAACCACGCATATCCATATCTTCACAGGCCAACGCTATGCTGTTTTTTATTGAATTAATTACTTTCAATCTTTTATAAGCAGCATCTTCTGAATTGATAGCTTTCTCAGTAGTGAAAATAGCAAAAGATGCTTTGTCTCTTCGACCTACCCTGCCTCTTAATTGATACAATTGAGATAAGCCAAACATATCAGCATTATGTACAATAATAGTATTAACATCAGGTATGTCTAAACCAGATTCTACAATTGTAGTTGCAACCAAAACACCAAACTTATGTTCGTAAAAATCATTCATAATCTCATCAAGCGAACTGGAACTCATTTTACCGTGAGCAAAATTAACTTTAATATCCGGAAGAATTCGTGATAAAAAGAATATTATTTCATCTATATCTTTTATCCTAGGACATACATATATAACCAATCCATTACGATTAACCTCATTTAAAATAGCATTCTTGATTTTTTCTTCATTGAAATTAATTACCGATGTCCTCACTGTTTTTCTATCAACAGGTGGAGTAGCAATTATATTCATACTCTTAATCATACTGATTGACATTTGTAAAGTTCTTGGAATTGGAGTAGCTGACATGGAAAGCATGTGCACCCTTCTAGAAATTTGCTTAAGCTTTTCTTTCTGCTTGACTCCAAAATTATGTTCTTCGTCAACTACAAACAAGCCTAAATTTTTAAATTCTACATTCATCAAAGAATGAGTTCCAATTATTATATCAATATTACCCTTCGATAGTTCTAGCTTTATATGCTCAGCATTAGTTTGATTTCCAAGAATCTTCTTGACTGTAACATGAGGGAACCTGCTTTTAAAAACTTTGAAATGTTGATTGCATAACAATCTAGTTGGCACCAGTATTGCAACTTGATATCCGGAAGACACAACGTAAGCAGCAGCTCGTATTGCAATCTCAGTCTTCCCAAAGCCCGTGTCTCCACAAATCAATCTATCCATTATCACGCCACTTGACAAATCATTTTGTATATCACTTATTGCGTTGATTTGATCCTCCGTAAGATGATAATTTGGTTTTTGTAGAAAGTCTGTGTTGGTTATATCCATTTTTATTCCAGGTATAGATTTTCTTATAGCAGCAGTTTTGATCAATTCATCTGCAATTAACTTTATTTTATCTTTTGCTGCAGCTTTTTTTATATTCCAGGCATTGCCTCCTAGTTTATCCAATGAAATCCTATCGCTGTCTAATCCATATTTTTTTAAATCAGCTATATTCTCCACTGGTAATAATAATTTATCATTTCCATTGTATTGAATCTCAAGACAATCAAAACTTATTGATCCAATTGCAACATTTTTAAGATCTATGAATTTCCCGAGACCATGATCAACATGTACCACAAGGTTTCCTGGTTCTATTGGATTATTATGTATTTGTTTTTTTTTGTTTTTATTTTTATAGTAAGGAAATATATCATTCCAGCCTATTATTATAAAATCTTTTGTTGAAGCCCCTTTTCTTATAGGCAACAACGCTATTCCAACTTCTTTAATATCACATATAGTGCTTATTGGATCCGCATTAATTTCAAAAAACTTCAAAGCATTCATTAATCGTAATCTGGCTCCTTCAGAAGGTGCGGAGATTATAATTTTGCGCAGATTTGTTTTTATTGTACTATTCAAGCTTCTATTTTTCAGGCTGATTTTTTCTTTTATGAAATCAGTTAGCGATTTTAAAGAATCTTTGTTTTTCGTAAAAAGTGGAATTTCAAAGCATAGTTCTTTTTGATCTAATGTTTTTATATTTTTGATATTTGATTCAATGTTGGAGATTGAAATCACATTGAAGTCATCAAAATATTCAAGTGGACGCACAAAATCTTCCTTAAAAAAAGAAAAAGAAGACAGTAATACAGATTCAACTTTTTTATTATTAATCACAATAGATTCAACTTTGTTACCTATGAAATCTATCACAACATCTTGATTTGGAACTAATATGTTAACAATACCTCCGGACACAGAATATTCCCCAGAATGCATGGGTATATCAAGGTTTTCATATCCGTTTGATTCAAGAAATTCCAAAAGCTTTGAATGTGATAAATTTTGATTGTTGTTGATTTCTAGAGTATAATTGCATTTTACATCGTCATGGATAGGCATTTTTGAATTTATAGACTCTTTGTCAAGAATCACACATATTTCTTCGTTGCTTGTATCTTTTTTCCCTCCAAATTCTAGTATATTTAAATACATTTGATATGAAGATAATTTATTTCCTGATAAATCTATAGTAAATGCTTTGATGTTGAAGAATTTTAATATAGTGCTTATCAAATCAGATTGTTTGGTGTCATCTGTCACACAAATTAATCTTTTGATTTTATTTTTTAGCAAATCAACAATAATAACACAGTCATTAATGTCTTTGATATGTCCAATTTCAGACATAAGCTGTCTCCTATGATTTGTTTTATAATTATCCAATTTTCATATTATTTTAGCAAAAATTATTATCCGCTTTTATCTGAAGTTTGTTATATGACTATTTTTTTTGAAAATATATAATTTGGTAAAGAAATATAAGCAAATATGCGCTATGAAAAAATCCACACAAATTGTAAAATTAATACTTAAAACTAAAAATTACAAAAACCGGAAAATATATTAATGAAAAATGCCTCATAAGACGAAGTGATTCGCACTAATAAAGCAAATTTAATTGGTTTATTTTTCAGACATTGTAGCTACAAACGAAAAATAGAAATAAATTAAATTAATTAGTTTCATGTGGCTAAAAAGCTTTATAACCATTGATTTATTTGTACATAAAATATATCATTATTAAATAAAGCTAAAGAATAGAAAAGTTTGCTTATCATGAAAGCTCTCATCTTCTCAAAGAATTTAAACATAGTTAAAATCTTATTGATGGGTCTTTCTTTATCTCAACTATTAATTGAATCTTGTTTTTATAGAAATAATTATGTTACGAAACAAAAACCACATCAACAATGTCTTCAGTAGTCAATGTCTAAGTCAAGATGAAAGTTTGCAAACTTCTCACGGCTTCCAGATAAAAATGCAAGACGCAGCTCCGTATATAAAAGATGCATCTATTAGAATAAGATCTATTCTAGAACAAGATAATGTAAACAGAACAAAGTTTTGTAAGATTTTACAAGAAATATCCAAAAACATAACAAATAATATAACTTCAACCAAAGTTATAATAGATTTCCTTAGATGTATTAGAAATGAAATAACTGATTGCATGGAGTATGTTTATTCCAAATTTGTTTCCTACCAATTGAATAACCAGGATGAGTTTGTGTCTTTGAAATATCAATTTTCGGATGATACCTTGAAAATGATAATTGAACCATTCAGAGATGAGATGGTGAGTATGTTAAGATTTATACAAGAAGAAATAGACTCTGTGCTTTCCTCAAATTCCTTGAAATTTTCTTCTCAGAAAGAACAATTAGATATAATGATTGATCAACTCAGGGACATAGATAAAACTATATTAAACTGCTATATAGGACCTATATCATCGTATATTTCAAACTCACAGCTTTCAAAGTACCTTATAAGTGCTTCTGACATACTAATGAACATAAGCAGCAATATTCAATCATTATATTTATACAAAAAACAACACAATACATTTTTTTCATCACTAACCATATTCATGAACAACAAATATTCGGAAGAAGAAAAAGATGATATTCTTGCTCAAGAAGAAATGTATCTGGAATCATCAAAAAACAAACTTAAGTTAAGCGTAGACGAGTCAGTACATTTACAAAGATCTTTGTCTATATTGGAGAAAACAAATTCTCATTTACGTGAAAATCTTATGGATTCAATAAAAAAAGCAGAAAACCTTGATATAGATGCGCAATTTAATTCTTTGTTAAAACCAAATGAAATAAATGCTCTAGAAACTTATAATAATTTTAATTTGTTTTTGATAGAGTCTGCTCAAAAAAAAAATGAACAAACATGAGATTTGCTAAATTCTACAAATTGTTTTATGTATAGATGAATATTATCTAATTCACGTTCGTACAATTCAAAACATTGTCAATGTCTAAGCTTATTAAATATTTACCAAACTGTATCACTTTGGCTTCGATAGTCTTTGGTATTTCGTCCATACCATATTCTCTTGCATCTGAATTTAATAAATCTATATTTATGATAGTAATAGCATCAATAATTGATTGGCTTGATGGATACGCTGCTAGAGCATTAAAAGCAACAAGTTTATTTGGCGCTCAATTAGATTCTTTTGCCGATTTGCTGAATTTTGGAGTGGCGCCAGCGTTTTTGATGCATTTGTGGTCTATTGAAAACTACGGAACATCTTGGTGGGGCTTTTACATATTTTATCTCATATGTATAACCATTAGATTGGCTAGGTTTAATACAACGAAGCCTAAAAAAATATTTTTTTTTGAAGGAGTTCCATCTACTATAGGTGCTGTTATTTTAGTTATACCATCTATTATTTATAATAATCACTCAATTATGAACAACATAGATTTAAATATAAATCAACAATCAATCATGTTGATAAATATAATTATATCTTTGATGCTAATCACTAATATACCGACATATTCCATAAAAAATATCCCACAAAACCGCTTGAAATTGTTTTTTATATGCACTTCTCCAATTCTTGGCATAATAACAATAAATCCATTATTAGGATTAATAATAATCGTTGTTCTTTATATTCTATCAATCCCAATATCTTACATACATAACAAAATCATTACATCTCGTGAAAATAATATTCAATGAAAATAATTAGTGCTTTTCAATTCAGATACAAACAAATTATTTGAAATAAATCCATATATTTTTTATGCAAAAATTAAAAAATCACAAATATTCGATTAAGTGCTATAGATTCAACTAATAATGTATTAAAGGGAACTAATAAATTTTTTTTATATGTTGATTAACTTAGAATTGAAATAGCTTTTAGCATATCATTTGGTAGCTTTGATTTTAATTTAATTGGTTTATTGCTAAAAGGTAAATTAAGCAATAATGAAAATGAATGCAAAGCTTGTCTATCCATGAGATATGTGTTTTCATATTTTGACATTGTGTATGTTTTGTCGCCAACTATGGGGAACCCAGCGTGAAGACTGTGGACTCTTATTTGATGAGTTCTACCAGTATCTAAAATAAATTGAACCAAGCTACAGCTTCCAAATTTTTTTATCATAGAATAGTGAGTAATAGCATATTTCCCATTTGTTCTCACTTGCATAACTTTAGAGTTACCACGTCCTCTGCCAATTTTAGCGTTTATACTGCCAGAATTTGGATCAGGAACTCCCCAAACCAAACCAATATAAGTTCTTTTGATTTCTTTATTTGCAATCGCGTTTGCCAAAATATAATGAGCCTGATTGTTTTTGGCAACCAACATTAGTCCGCTAGTATGTTTATCTAATCTGTGTACTATTCCAGGACGATTGGGATCTATGGATGATAGATTGGATTCACCGAAAGCATTTCTCAAAACATCAACAAGTGTGTCACCATTTGTTCCTATACCAGGGTGTACAGTTATACCAGGATCCTTATTAATTACTAATAAATCATCATCTTGATAAACTATTTTTAGTTTTTGAGAGAAAATAATTTTAGATTCTATGATTGGGAAAATTATTTTATATCTTTGTCCTATTTGAACTATATTGCTTGATTGAAGATTTTTACAATCCTGTGGTCCAAAAACATTGCCAGATTTGATGAGTTTTTGAATGTAAGACCTGGAAAAATTTGGCATTTTTAGAGAAAGAAATTGATCTAACCTCTGTGTCTTGTCGACAATGAAAGTTTTCATATTGATAGCACTAGTTAGAACATTGTGCACATAATATTTTTCCCTTTACCACCGAATTGAACAAACTTTTATTAACACTTACATTGCATATGCTACAAGGCAATTCTTGAACTGGAGATAGGTCTGAATTCAATGCGACTCTATCGTCAAAAACGAAACATTTCCCCTTCCAGGACGATCCGGAAGTATGAGAAAGATAAGAAATAATCCCTCCATTTAAGTGGTAAACATCTTTATATCCAAGTTGCCTCATGTATGAAGTAGATTTTTCGCATCTTATTCCAGATGTACAATACATTGCAATCTTTTTATTGTTAATTTGAAAATCTATTGTCTTAGCTCTTCCAATAAATTCACGAAAGGTACTTGTTTTGGGATTTATAGAATTTGCAAACTTGCCAAAATTTATCTCATAATTATTCCTGGTATCAATGAGAACAACATCATCTCTATGTATTAGATCATCCCAATCAGAAGGTTGGACATATTGTCCAGATTTTCCAAGATTTAGATTATTCGCACCAAGCCTAACAATTTCGTTTCTGATCTTTACTTTTAATTTGCTAAATGGAATTGAATCGGTTTCAACGAGAAAATAATGAATATTAGAAGTCTGTGGATAGGTATTTAGAAAATCAAAAAATTTTTCAATGGAATTTGGTTTGCCGCATATGGAACCGTTGATTCCCTCTTGTGCAAGAAGAATGGTTCCCATGATTTCTAATTCTTGACATCTTTGGAAGATTAGAGGCTTCATATTAAAATAATCATCCAGCTCAACAAAACGATAAAAAGAAGTTATAGAAAAACTCATTTGATTATGAAACTCAATAAATCATAAAAAATACAACAATGATGATTATATACATGTAACAATCTTCTAGCAAGTTTAGATTGAAACACAAACAATAAAGTAAAAGATAGCATTGAAAATAGCATGAAAAGAGAAAATAAATTTCATCACTTCCAAGCCATTGAAAAACAAATTTACTGTTTATATATAAATATTTATAATATATAAAAAATTGCCAATCTATATTAGAATAGATAATATGTATAGAATGTACACTAATATATATAATATCCACATGCAATTGTCATTTGGTTACATTTTTAAAGAAAATGCGTCAATTAAGCTTGCTCAATTTTAAAGATTATTATGATGAGTGTTCTTATGTGGACTTCTCTGGGAATTTGCAATCATTGCTCAATATGACAAGACATTGTGTCATAATTTTTGGCCCAAAAGGTTATGGAAAAACACATCTAGCCAATATATGGTCTAAAAAACGACAAGCGCATTTTCTAAAACCCCCTTACTTATCTTATTTGCAAAATAAAAACTTTATAATAGAAGACATAGATAAGATAGAAACGGAACACGAAGAGAATTTATTCCACTGTTACAACCACACAAAAAATATAGATTCATCCATACTGATTACATCTTCGGTAAATCCTTTTAGTTTGGATATAAAACTACCAGATCTAAAATCTAGAATATTTTCATCTCATGCAATAGAATTAAAAAAACCTAACGATGAAGCATTGAAATCGATTTTAATTAAATTTTTCAAACAAAGAAATATAAAAATTAAAAAAGATATAGTAGAATACATAATAAACACCTCCGAAAGGTCTATAACATCTTTGAAAGAATTGGTAATAAAAATAGACGAGTGCGTACAAACTAAGAGCATATCAGAAATTACCAAGCATGTGGTAAAGTTAGCGTACAACATGAAATAATAAAAGTACTTTGCGAGAAATTTGAATTATTAACACTATTCAATAAAATTCAAATAATCAGCAATAGCTAATAAAAATATATCAAATACATTCGAAAAAAAATAATTTAAACACTAAAGGTGATTTACAAATCAAACAGATGTTGAAACCTCCCTAGACAGAGCTTGTATTATAAATTGGTCTATATCTCCATTCAATACAGAATTTATATCACCACATTCAAACCCGGTTCTATTGTCTTTAACTATTTGATAGGGTTGCATCACATACGATCTAATTTGATGCCCCCAACCTATGTCACTTTTTTCAGTAGATTCAAATTTCTGTTGCATTTCTTTCACATGAACTTGATACAAACGAGATCGCAACATATTGAAAACTTCTGCTCTATTTCTATGCTGAGATCTACTGCTTTGGCATTGAACTACTATCCCTGTTGGGATATGGGTTAATCTCACAGCACTATCTGTTTTATTTACATGCTGTCCACCTGCACCAGACGCTCTATAAGTATCTATTCTTATGTCTTTGTCGTTAATTTCTATGTTTACGTCATCATTCACAACTGGGGAAACCAAAACACTTGCAAAACTAGTATGACGCTTTGCATTTGCATTGAAAGGAGAGATCCTAACAAGTCTGTGCGTGCCCGTTTCAGTTCTAGCCCATCCATAAGCCATATCTCCAGAAATTTTCAAAATTGCAGATTTTATTCCAACTTCCTCACCTTTGACTTCATCAATAAGTTCTAATTTATACCCTTTATAAACTTCTGACCACCTAGTGTACATTCTCAATAACATTTCAGCCCAGTCGTTACTTTCGGTCCCTCCAGCTCCTGATTGTATAGTGAGAAAACAATCAAAATAATCTGATTCTCGAGAAAATAAAAATGCAGTTTTTTTGATTTGAACATCACGATATAAAGATTCAATATCTTTGTTTAAATCATACATTATAGAATCATCTGCAATTTGAAAAAGCTCTAAACAAACATTATATCTTTCATTCAATTGATCAAAACTATTAATTTCAGATTTTAATTTAGATTGCTCTTTAAGCAAAGATGTAGCAGATTGTGGATCATTCCATATTTGGGGATTATGGGACAAGGTTTCTAAATCATGCAAACGAGCTCTTTTTGAGTCAAGGTCAAAGATACCTCATTATTAATGTCAACGATTTGGAAATCTCTTCAAGTATTACATTCATCTCAACCTCGATTTCAGAAAACGAAACGCTATAAAAAACACGCAAGATAAAAGTAAAATTTTGGACATAAAATATAAAATGATATTCTTCCCAAACTTAACACTTACCAATCAATGTGTCAAATGAGTACATTATAGATATAATAACCTAATCAACAAATGATTCAGCCTTTATTAACCAAACTATATATAAACCGTGAATTGAAAATATTATTTCATAAATTCTGTGTTGCATTTGCTTATATTTTTTGACTCATGGATGAAATATGTTTATATGATTAATATCATGAACAAAAAATTCATACAAAGTATTTTTTCTTCTGTATCTTCTAAGTACGATATAATGAATGATCTAATGAGCTTTGGAATGCATAAATGCTGGAAAAAATGCTTAGTTGATAACATAGATAGAAGTCAACATTCATTGAGTATACTAGATGTAGCGGGAGGAACTGGAGATGTATCTATAGAGATATTAAAAAGATCGCCTTTTGCCAATATAACATCCTTAGATCTAAATATAGACATGTTGAGCGCTGGGAAACGAAAGTTGATAGATAGAAATTTTTTGGGAGTAAATTGGGTCTGTGGAGATGCTCAGAATATTCCCATTTCTGATGAAAAATATGATTATTATATCACTTCCTTTGGTATGAGAAATTTTACAAATAAAGCAAAAGCATTATCTGAAGCTTATAGAGTCTTGAAGCCAGGAGGTAAATTTTTATGTCTTGAATTCACTCCCAAGGCATCGTTTTCACTGTTGAACAAAGCATATGAATTGTACTCATTTATTTTAATACCGAAAATAGGAAAATATATTACAGGCAATGAAGATGCTTATAATTATTTAGTAGAAAGCATACGCTCTTTCCCCACTCAAAAAGAATTCCTAGAAATGATAACAGACAATGGTTTGATAAATTGTTCATATGAAAATCATACTGGTGGAATAGTTGCAATACATTCAGCTATCAAACCAGTAAATTTCTAAGGCAATTACAGCTTATATATGATGTTTCTGTTTATAATGTATCATTATACACTGTGTTCACAGCTATTTATAGCCACCAATCAATCCCCCTCCCAACCAAAAAAAAAACAACAATCAAAAAAACCAATTATCAGACTAAAGTTAAAAAACAAGCTATTTCTGAGCTAGCTTAAGACAAACAATCGTCAATCAATTAAAATAATAAATAATATTGTGAATATTATTTATTTGATTAGATGATTATATACATTTCAATAACTAAATAAAAATTACTGTTGCGTGTTTTACTGTTATGTATATGTTAGTAATAACGATGATTCCTTTGTTTTTCTAGACCTCGAAAATTTGTTTATATATGCAATTCAATAAACAAAAAAATAAAAAACAAGAAAATAAAAATGCAACAGAAGAAAAAACAAACTAATACACTCAGCAATCTATAAGGAAAATGATTAAGTATAATCCATTACCTACGAAAGTATTTATGATGTGATGGATAAAACAATCTTTAATCATGAAGATTATAAATAAATACAAGAAAATGACACAGAAGGCAAAGCAGATAATCTATATTATCTAAAAGGGATTTTATTTAGATTAATGATTATTTCAACGATAAATATAAAATCAATGTTAAAAAACACACACAATTAGATTGTATCTTAAACAAATAAGCAATCATATTGATTCTAGCAATTAGCTATGGTAGAATAGGAATATAATTATATTATTATTAAAAATTTATTATGCGCAAAGAAAATGTTATAAACTTTATTACCGTACATTCTTCGTTTATTGTTTCAACTATTATTATTGTTCCTCTTATATGTATCGTTGTAGCATTTATATATGCTATATATTCGTTTGATCTTAATAAGAAGGATTCTGATACTTGTTCTTCTTTGCGTCTACCACCAACATTTGAAGAAAATCATTCTAATGCTTTTCCTCGAACTCCACAACCAATACGGCATGAAGAAGAACAATTTAAGCCAAGTGCACCACCATTGCATGAAGAAGAACAATTTGATCCAAGTGCATGTGATGAAGAAGAACAATTTAAGCCAAGTGCACCACCATGGGATGAAGAAGAACAATTTGATCCAAGTGCATGTGATGAAGAAGAACAATTTAAGCCAAGTGCACCACCATGGGATGAAGAAGAACAATTTAACCCAAGTGCACCACCAACAGAATCATCTAGTGAAATTAATAGTGAGCTCCTATCTTGTGAAGCACAAATGGCATACACAGAAGGAAAAAAGAAAGAGAATTATAATAAAAAACAAATGTAATATTTCTAGTAATTGTATTTTTTAGTGCTTAGGTGTATTTCAGTGTCATTTAGGATCATAGTAAGATTGTCAGCCTAACAAATAAATTGTCAGTGAAAACAAAAAATAATGGTTTCATGCCTAAGTTTAATTTCAATTCTTAATTAGTTTTTTTCGTGATTTATTAGTCATAGTTTGGTATATACAATCCTATGAGCTTTGTTCATCTTGGCTGAATTACAATACATTTTAAGCCAATAAATAACATATAAACGTCTTATGTTTGTTGATTTTGATATCTATTGTGGCTATACTCATCATGGTATACCATCAAAAAAATACATAAGTCATATAATGGGATGACGAAAAAATAATTTTTTCAAACGTATCACAAGATTCCAAAAAATCAGAAGACCAGAATAATATATATTATACAATGAAGATTATTATTAATACTTCATGAAATTTCCACGAAGAACATCATGGATAAAAAAATCCATTGTTCTTTTTTTTGAATATAAAACAATGAAACGCATCCAAGTTATCACATCTTCTTACGAGTATTTTAATTTCACACAAAAAAAAAACATTTTTACAACAAAGACAAAAAATATAAAAACTAAAATTTATCAAAATCATAAAAAGCCACATGCGCAACAAACTCTACTAAATTAATAGAATCTTTAAATAATTAAAATTATAAAAGTGTTTTCCATCAAGTATTAAAAAAATATATCTGTTACAGCACAGAGAATGAAAATTTGATTTTTTATATAGTATTACAATTCGCTTCAAAAAATTTAGAATTATTAACTTTTTAGCTTTTTTGTATTAGTGTATAAAATGTATCAGTTGACCAGGAATTCTATAATGACTTTTTTATTTAAAGTTTTAACCTTGCTTATCAATTTAACAAAATTATCTACTTTTGCGAGTTTGGGAATATGTTTGCCAATTGTCTTTACGACTGTTATTATCACAGCTTTCGCAAAGTTAGACATTGATAATTTAAAAAAACTAGAGGCAATTACCACAGAGTACCTTGCAAAAGTTATTAATGATTTTTGGGAAAAATTAAATCAACAGCTAGGAACGAATTTTCCATCAAGCTACACTGAAAACAATGAAATTATTGAAGAATTCACGCATGAAGATGATGCTGTTAATACTAATGAATACAACTCACCTTCAACTAAATTCGAAAACACAAAACAAATCAAAACAAATTTTGATAAAGACAACAAATATGAATAAAAAAATATTTTTGAAATTCAATCACAGACAAAATGAAATTGCTCTTAATAATAAAGATAAATAAAAATGAATTTAATGAATAGAAACGCAATTATTGAATAATTTCTGTTTATATTAACTAATAATTAAAACCTAGATATTAATATGTTAATTATACACTACTTTACTTAAGGCATCATTATGAACGATACAGAAAGATTTAATTTATTCAATAAAGCAAAGTTTTTTGACATAAAATCATTAAGAAACGTAAGTAACACACAATCTAAAAAAATCGCTATTTTTGTTTTTCCAGCTTCTGTGACTGCATGTGCTTTGGTTTTATTTTTAAACAGTTTAATTCGTAAATTAGAAATGTTTGTTAGAAAATATACACCAAAAATTGATAACTTTTCATTGTTTGTTGCATTTTTTTTTGTATGCAGCACTTTAAGTTTGATGGCATATACATTAACAAATATAACGATTAAATATCAAAACCACAATAAAATCACAATCGAAGAATCGGCAGAAAACGAAAATGATTCAGAAAACGAAAATTCCAACCAAAGGATTACTGAAGCAATTTTAAAAAGCAATAATCTACCTAAAGTGATTTCCTTGACCATCTTTTGTGTTACTCTAATCTCATGCTTGATCGTTTATCTTTTAACTAATTTGATTTCTAAATCAGCATTATTCATCAGTAAGCATATACCAAAAATTAACAATGTATTTCCACTGATTTCAGCATTGCTTGTATCTGCTTGTCTTACTTTAGCTGTTTATAAATTTACAGAATACATAACTGGAGAAGAAAATGAAGTAGAACAGGAAGATATACCATTACCGCTATATGAAGTACAGGAAGATGACAATAGTAATGAATTTCTTACACAAGTAACCGAAGGTAAGGAAACACCATATTTCACAGATGAAAAAAAGATTGGTGAAAAATAAAATCTTATGAAGATGTATATGGGAAATTATACATTTGCCATATACTTAATTCATTTCTTAAATGCATGATTTCATTTTTATAAATAAATATAATTAAATAACATTAACTATAAATTTTAAATAATTTATACACGCATAATAAATTTTTTTGATCTACAGAATATAATCACTCACATCCATTTGACAATCAAACACTCAGCTAACCTTTCGTTCATCTCTTTAATATATTTAACAGTGCAATCTTTGATATTCAAAGTCAGTTACAATAAAAACTTCAAACAACAAGAATCATCGATCTAATGTTAAAAATAAGTTATTCTTTTGATTTGACATGAAACACACAACTACTTTACTAATTAAAAAGATTTTACAATAGTATGAGTATTATTTATTTAATTATATAGTTTGTCATGAAAATAGAAGACAAAATATTGATTGGTATTGTTGCTTGTATATGGTGATAATGTTGATTATAAATATGTCATTCATAAAGTATCTGAAGAACTCTTTGGGGTCAAGATCTGAGCTGAGACTTATAAGAGAGTAATAAAGAGATGAAATACAATAATCTACAAAAACTGATGAAAACTTAAATTTAGATTTAATTTATCTTGAAATCAAAAAAAGTTTGTTATTGATCACTTAAATAAAATTATATTTATCAACAACAATCAATAAAGTTGAATACATAAATCAATATATTGTAAAAATATGAAAAGTATATGAAAAAAATCAATGCTATTTTATTTAAATTAAATAATCATTAAAATGATATCATCAGAAATTGTTCTGCAAAAAAACAAATAACATGTCTAAAAACTAAGGTTATTTTTTTAACCCACAAATGCATAATATTTTAATATTTATCCTGTATAATAAATAATTTTAACTAATAAAATTATGTTCCATCAAAATATATTTATAGATTATATAATAAGAGTTGCCCTGGCAACGGTATTGTTTTTTGTCCTTTCTGTTATTTCAGCGATATTTAAAATATCTGCACAGCACATATCACAAAGTTATAAGAATAATATTGCTCATTCTAAGAATAATATTGCTCAAAGAATATATTATGAAGAGCGTGCGGATCTTGTCATTAAAGCCGGGAATGTATTGTATAACACAGAAAATCTCAAAGAACTACAGGGAAGTAGTAAATATAGTCCTATAGCAATTTATCTTAGAGATAAAAAAATGAAAAAGCTTGTGAAAGAGATATTAGGAAAAGTGGAGTGTACAGAAGAGACTATTTTGGAACTAGGATTAATTCTTGATAATGATGGACGCTTAGATCCTATTGATGATAAAATGTTTATGGAAAAAATGATGCTTAATATTAAGAATTTAAAATCAATCAAAGATGAAGATGAGACAATATCAAAAATTCGTTCATCTGATTACAAAGAACATTTAGAGAAAGATTTAAAATGTATGAAAATTTTAATTAACAGAATAGATATTGAACCCATCGAAAATATTGAAAATAGTACTATTAACAACACAAAAAATCATGAATTAGATAAATCATTTTCATCAAACGATGGAGATCCTGAAACTAAAATTGAAGATACGGAAAGTTTAGAGGAAAATTCAGAAACTATTAGTCTATAAGTAATATTGATTTAAATCAAATGAGCCAATCAAATTTAATTACTTGTATATAGGGGGTTTACTTCAAATATTTGTCATGATATAAGAAAAAGTATGATCATTCCCCGATAGCTCAGTTGGTAGAGCAAGTGGCTGTTAACCACTGTGTCGTTGGTTCGAGCCCAGCTCGGGGAGCCAACTTCTTTAAATACACATTGTTTTTTTTCCATTTATGTTCATGTTCAACTTACTCACATAATTTTTTTTGGTTTATTCATTTACTAGTTTATAAGTCAAGCACAAAAAAAACAATCTCATGATCACCTTATGTTTCTCATATAACAAATTAATTTATATCTAACAACAAACTCTATTTCTGAAATGGTTAATAACAGCGGAACAATTTAAAACATATTTTATAATATTTATTTTATCAAAAAACATGATTATAATATCGGCAAATAAATATTTTATAAAATCTCATTTTCCAAAGAATCAATTTATCATTATCAAGCTCTAAGTAAATATATTTAACTTTTGACTCATACGCTCAATAAAAATAGACATTAAGCTCTAGCAATACCTATCTAACTAAAAAAAACCAGCTTATTAATTATAAAGAGTAATTAACAATTGATGTAATGTATATAAAAAGTATAAAATAAAAAAAAACAGGCAAACAATGACATCTATTTTATATTCCATATTAATACCAATTATTGCATCTTTGCTATCTGCAATTACCAAAAAACATCTTAGATCATCAATTAATATTACAAGTGCAATTTTGTGCTTTATAAATACAACGTTACATTGGCAAACAAACCTTGATTACATTGATCTCAATTACTTAGAAGGTCTACCTATAGTTTTAAACATAGACAATATGGGTTATATTTTTGCGCTCATGATATCTTTTTTGTATATTCCTGCCTCAATTTATACAATTGGATATTTTGATTATCACAATGATGGAAATCAATCTCGATTTTTTGTTTTTTTTAATTTATCTATAGCTTCTACAATTGGAATTGCATTTTCAGGCAATCTTATAACAATGTTTTTATTTTATGAAATACTTACTTTATCAACATACCCTTTAGTAACACATTACTCTACTGAAGAATCAATCAAAGCAGGAAGGATATACATAGGTCATCTTATGGGAACTTCCTTACTGTTTTTTTTACCTGCAATATTCTTTTCATGGTATCACAATGGATCTTTTGACTTTGTGCAATTAAACGTAAGTCCTGAATGGAGCATATTGATATTTTGCCTTTATATATATGGAATTGGTAAAATAGCTTTATTCCCATTACACTCATGGCTCCCTTCAGCTATGGTGGCACCTACTCCTGTTAGTGCTTTATTACATGCAGTGGCAGTAGTAAAATCTGGTGTGTTTATTTTGATCAAAATAAGTACATATATGTTTATAGCAATGCATTGTCAATATATACTATTGATTATAGCCAGCATTACAGTTTTAGTCTCTTCTTTCATGGCTTTAAATAGCGACACAATAAAAGCAAGATTAGCTTATTCTACAATTAGTCAATTGTCTTATATATGTCTTGGCATCAGCCAATTTGCTAATACTACAACCCATGCAATTTTTCAAGAACCACTGATTACCATGTCATATATGATATTTCATTCATTTGCTAAGATCACTTTGTTTTTCGTGGCAGGAATAATATACTCTATTACAGGTATCACAAAAATAAAAGATGTGGCAGGATTGGGGAAAATAATTCCAATACCCATGATATCATTTGCAATAGGTTCACTGGCAATGATAGGCTTACCTCCTACTGTAAACTTTTGGGCTAAAACATTGTTAATCAATAACTCACAAGAAATAACAGTAACATTGGTTATATTACTAAGTACTATACTTAATGTTGTATACTTAATGACAATAGTATATGACAGTTTTTTTGGATCTATCGATCAAAAAGTTGTAATAAAACCCAAAAATTTTAACTATTATATAATGGCTACTTCTTCTTCAATTACAGCATTAATTGTAGTTATTTCATTTTTCTTATTAATTACAACTGGAGTATTGATTTAATTTAAAAAAATCTATTCATTGAATGTTATATTATCTTTGAATAAAATTAAAAATAAAATAAATGTAAAATAAGAAAATATGTTCGACTTCACTCAATCATTAGCAAAAGATCTAATAAATTACATTTATAAGTATAATGACGGAATATTCTCAATAATCAAAATAGACAATATAAGCATTATCTCTATATATGAAACACCAAAATTTATAGAGTCACAAATTTCATCTTTGTATAATATATTATCTAAAATAGACAACAGTTTAGTATTAGAAAATTCGTATAATTCATTCTTTCTTGTTACCACAAATTTATCCGAAAGTGATTTTATAAAAAAAATACAATCATCTGTACGAAATAACTCTAATTTCAAAACCACGATTGGTTTTTGTTTTTTCACTAAATCAAGCGACCCAAAAACAATCATAAAACAATCATTAGCTTCATTAGAAATAGCATCTGAATTTAATCAGAATTATTTATGCTATAACAGGTCTTGGATGTTAATTGATAATTATTATAATCAAATCAACTCTGTGGAAAAATTTAAAAAATCTATACAAAAGAATGATATAAAGATAATTTTTCAACCAGTAATAGGCACAAAAGATCTCAAAACAGAATTTTACGAAACTTTACTTAGAATAAATTCACAAGAAGATCTCAAATGCATAGATAAAACAATAATAAATGCAGAAAAAATTGGAATAATTGATATTATTGATCTCAAGATTTTGCATCTAGCAATACAAAAACTAAAATCTAATACCGAAGTAAAACTATCAATCAACATTTCTTGTAAAACCGCCGAGAGCGATAATTGGCTTGATGATTGTAAGAACTTG
This sequence comes from Anaplasmataceae bacterium, assembly GCA_965216745.1. Classification (GTDB taxonomy): domain Bacteria; phylum Pseudomonadota; class Alphaproteobacteria; order Rickettsiales; family Anaplasmataceae. Next base: position 795,696 of record OZ244191.1, read on the forward strand.
TTAGTCAAGATACCGACAATAGCTAAAAGATTGATAATTGAAATCACAGAAACTAATATTAGAATAAATCTAAATCAAATCAAAAAATTCACAGAAACAATGCGTAGTGTTGGATGTAAAATAGCAATTGATGATTTTGGAGCAGGATACACTTCATTTAATGAGTTAAAATTTCTTGAAATAGATTTTATAAAAATAGATGGGTTTTTTATAAAAAAAATACACCAAAATGAACATAATTTGAATTATGTAAAATATGTAGTAAACATAGCAAAAGCATTAAATGCCAAAACAGTTGCAGAATTTGTAGAGAATGACAAAATATTAGAAATTTTAAAAAATATTGATGTTGATTATGTGCAAGGTAATTTCATTGGAAAACCTTCCGATAAAATATAAATTCATACAAAAAATAGCATAATTGGAGCAGAAATAATAAAACTATCAGTTCTATCCATCAAACCACCATGTCCAGGTATAGAAGAACCACTATTAGAGACACCAAAGCTACGCTTAATATAAGATTGAATCATATCACCGAACTGAGATGTTATAGATATAAAACCACTTAAGAGAAAATATTTCATACCTAGACTTGAAAAAGCTCCAAAAAAAAATCCAGATATTATAGAGGATAAAAATCCCCCAAAAGCACCCTCCCAAGTTTTATTTGGGCTTATTGATGGAAACATTTTTCTTTTTCCAAACAGATTTCCAGTAATATACGCAAAAACATCAGTAGAAAAAATACAACATATCATCCAATATAAAACAAAAGGATCGACGCTATATATATAAATACAAGAAGAATTTGGCAAAAGAATCAAAAATGGGGCAATCAAATAAAATTTCTTTATGTTCATAAAAGATAATAATTCCCTACACTGAGCCCAAGTTAAAATTAATAATGAACAATAAAATGAGATTCCACCAAAATAAAATACAATACAAATAGATAAAACAATAAGAATTGATGATATTGTTCTTTTAATAAAGTTGTTGCCCAGCACCATATCTCCTTTTTCTCAAATTAAAATCATCAATTGCTTCTCTTAAATCATCAAAAGAAAAATCTGGCCATAATTTGTCTGAAAAATATAATTCAGTGTATGCAAGATTCATGAGAAGAAAATTGCTTAGCCTCTTTTCTCCACCAGTTCTTATCAACAAATCAGGATCAGAATTGGTATACATCATACTCTGAATAAGTTGATATGTAATATCATGTGGTTCAAATTTATATTGTATGATTTTCCTCACAACTTCTGTCATCTCTTGTCTAGCTCCATAACCTAATGCTACATTGAGTATCAAAGAATCACATCCAATAGTAGATTGATGGACTTTTGAAATCAAATTCAATATATCTGGAGGAAATTTTGATAAATCGCCAATAAAATTAATCTTCACATCCATTTGTCGTAAAATTGAAATTTTATTTACTAGAGCTGAATGAATTATATACATGATTTTGGATAAAATGGATTCAGGACGATTCCAATTTTCATCAGAAAAAGCAAAAATAGTGAGCGTAGGAATTTCAAAATAAAGACAGTGTTTAAGAAGATTAATGGCATTTTCCATTCCTTTTAGGTAACCCTCTGAAAGACTACAGGAATTTCTAATCGACCATCTTAAGTTGCCATCCATAATAACAGCTAAATGTTTCAACAATTATCTACTTTTCCCAATTAAAATTCTTGAATTTCTTTATGTTTGCTGATAAGAATAGAATGCACCTTAGATTCAATATTATCAACGATACTATCAATGTTTTTTATACTTTGATGCATGTCATCTTCTGAGATTTCACCAGATCTCTCATGAGTTTTTATTTTAGAAATAAATGTTCTCCTTATATTTCTCAAAGCAACCTTGCAGTTTTCCTCATAATTTGAAGCAGCTTTCTTCAAATCCATTCTTCTTTGCTCTGTTAAATCAGGTAATATAACACGCAACATATTTCCTTCTATTGTAGGGTGCAAACCTAAACCAGAAGATAATATAGCCTTGTTAACTTCAGATATATTTTGGGAATCCCATACTTTAACAGACAAAGTTTTGGAAGAAGAAACTGTAACGCTTGCCAATTGATTTAACTTAGATTTTCCACCATAAGAATTTACAGATACAGATTCCAAAATAGCAGGATGAGGTTTTCCAGTTCTAACACTATCAACATCTTTTTGAAACTCATTTAAAGTAGCTTCCAATTTACTTTCAAGATCTTGAATCAAACCTTCCATTTTGTGCTTTCCTATTGAGAGTTTATAATTAGATAGAATATTTCAATTTTATTCCTGTTGCAACTATAAAAATTCCAGTAGTATAAGTTAAGTAAAATAAACAACAATATTAAACTTTTACACGAGAAGATTGATGAACAAAAAATTTATTTTTAAATTTAAGACTAAAAATCATAACATAATATAATATTTATATAACTAAGAACAATAAATTAAAACCATTTTCACTATTGTTTGTTTGAAGTTTTTTATTTATTATCAATCTATATTTATAACATAATGTACTTATATATGAGCAATGTATGGCATCCGTTCAATACTGTTTACGATGAACCATTGAAAATAAAAAAAGCAAATGGATTAGAGATAATATCTGAAAGCGGTGATGTTTATTGGGATATGATATCTAGCTGGTGGTTAAATATACATGGGCATTGCGATTCAAGAATATCAGAAGCAATGGCAAAACAATCTCAGAAGATAGATCAAGTAGTATATTCAGATACTCAACATCCATTGGCAGAGCAACTAGTAGGAATGCTGAGTAATTTTTTGCCCAAACACTTGAATAATTTTTTCTTTTCTGACAATGGTTCCACAGCAATTGAAACAGCTTTGAAAATTGCAATTCAATATTGGTATATCTTGGGTAAACCCAATAAAAAAATAGTCGCATTCCAAAATTGTTATCACGGTGATACTTTCGGGGCCATGTCTTGTTCTTCAATGTTTTCAAGGCCATTTGAAAAGCATTGTATGCATGTAGATAAGATGCCATATCCTTGTACAACAGATAAAAACTATGAAGATAAAGAGAGATTTGCATTGGATCAATTTCGTGATTACTTGCACAAAAATGAAGTAGGATGCGCAATAATAGAACCTTTAATACGTGGTGCCTCTGGAATGAAAATATGCAAAGAATCTTTTTTGCATGGAGTTTTATCACTTTGCAAAGAATTTGGAGTAATCTCAATATTCGATGAAGTCATGACAGGGTTTGGAAGAACAGGAAATATGTTTGTATGCTCCCACGAAATTTCTCCAGATATTGTGTGTATGGCAAAATCTATAACTGGAGGAATGCTTCCAATGGGATTGACCGCAATAAGTCAAAACATAAGAAATAAATTCATGTCTTTTGATACACAATTTTTACATGGACATTCTTATTACGCTAATCCAATTTCATGTGCAGCTGCAATAGCATCTTTGAAAATCTTCGAACAAGAAAATGTTTTAAAGAAAATTAAAGATATAGAAAAAACACATAAAGATCTTGTTTCGAGTCTGAAAATGGTTTCTAATCCAAGATATTGTGGAACAATCTCAGCCTTTGATCTATGTTTGAACTGTGAATATGGATCGGAAACTCAATCTAAAATAAAAAATAAATTCAGACAAAAGAATTTAATAATAAGACCTATAGGTAATACTGTTTACTTCATGCCCCCATATTGCATATCTCTGGAACAATTATCAAAATCATACCAGTATGCACAAGAGGCAATATTTGAAATAAATCAAGAACAAGAGAAGAAGTCTAAAGTAATATTATCTTATTTATAGTAAACACCACACACTCATTGGGAAAATAGGAATCATTTAAGATACATTGTCTTATTATGTGTAAAATATTATTGCAATTTTTTTTCATTGTCATTTGCAGGAGGCGTTGCTGGTGACTCAAAAGCACCACTATTCTCAGCATCTTCTATAGAAGACACATGTTTTGAAAATACATTGTTTTCTTTAATATTTTGATTAATAGGATTTTCTATAAATTCTGTTTCATCAACAGAATTTTGATCAGAACTTAAAGATTCTTGGTTGTTTTCTTCAAGAACATTTGATGGAGCTATTTCTTGTGAATTGTTGGACTCATTTAAATTATCAAGTGATTGCTGATGAGCATCGGTATCATCTACTGCCAATCTCTGTTGGCTTTGATTTTGATTTGCATATATATCAGTTGGACCCCAACTTCTTTCTCTAATTGCATCTATTAAAGTAGTAGAACCTATATATATATGAGTGGCTCCAGAAAAAAGATCTTCAATTTTTCGCTTTTTGATTATATTTTCAGTGTTTTTTGGGAAACCAATCGTACCATCAGCATATATATATATTTTTAAACCTGATGGTTTTCCTCCCTTCCCATTAATCGTAAGAGTCATAGAGCCCTGATGTACGCAATAACTTTTTACTTCTCCTCCTAATGCGTCAATGTTAACGTGTTGAACGCTAGCAATATTGCCACCCCCATAATCAATCACAGATTTTGAAACTCCCATTTCATTGGCAGCATGACAAGATAGTGGGTAACTCATTTTAAATTCTTTGTTTTTGTTTAATTTTATAAAAACAGAATTGCCTTTTACTTCAAAATTAAAATCCGAATATTTTACAGATTCAATAAAGTTCTTGATTATGCCTTGAGCAGATGATTTTTTTATTTGTTTTTGAAAATTAATTTTTTTTGTAATCAATTCTGAATATGAGGATTTAATCTTGGAATGAAAGTTTTTTTCATTCAATATATTTTGAAAAGAATTATTAAGAACCTTCAACTCATATTGTTCTTCCTGGGTCAAGCAATCTAAGATTTTTTTATTTATAGATATATTTATCTTTTGGTCGTTTTTCCTTGTATCTATTGCTTTTAATATAGCCCTTTTATTTCGATCTGAAGCAATCTTTATTTTTACTTTTTGCAAAAGCTCATCATATCTATTCAACATTTTTATGGAATTATCAGCAATTTGATCCATGAGATCCACTGGACTAACATCTTGCTTGTTTTTTATAGAAAGATCAGCACCATATCTTATTAGTGCATCTATCATATTTGATTTTTCATTGGTAATGCCATTATTTATAATATCTTTCAAAATAAAATGCAGAGCAGTATTCTCATTGTTATCTATATATTGATCTGGAGATGTTCCAATATTAATTAATTTTTTCAATGTATTGGTGTTATTATTACGCACAGCTTCCAGTATAGGAGTTTTACCGTCTATTGTAATAGTTTGCAAATCTATGACTTTATTATGCTTCAAACGGAAATAATCAATTAACTCAGTATTACCTTTTGCGACAGCAGCATTAAATATTATTTGGGAATCACAAGCATCATGTAGAAGTTGCGGTCCTCCTATAATATCTTCGCATAGCGCAAAACTTTCAGCATCTTTACAATTAATTCCAGCTAATAATTCAATAGGAGTTTTTCCTTCACTATCGTGCTGAATCAATAATGATTTGATCATACTTTTCGTTTTATCATTATTACTTAAATTACGTAAAATAGAATTTAAATTAACAATCATTTTTTCAGAATTTATTGGATTACTTGATACTTCGGCGAAGATTTTATGCATTATATTTTCACCAGTCACTGAAGTTGAAAAATTCTCTCTTTCATTAGAAACAGTTTTAAATAATAATTCAAGTGATTTTTGACTACTTGTTTTACTTTCCGGACTATGTAATATTTTCAAACATTCTTTTAACAATAAATCATATACAATGCTATCAAGAAAATAATGTTGATTTGGTGTAGAATTTTTGTACTGTGTAGAGATAGTATTAGCGAAATTATTAATATTTTGTGTGTTTTGATATTTTGAATAAGCTTGCGTCAAATCATTTTCAATCTTATTCTCATCTTGAAATCTTTTATCAAAGAAATACTTTAGTGATGATGGAGTCAATTCATCATCATGAGGTTTTTCCCCCTTTTTATTTTTAGAGCTCAAGAATGCACCATTATCAATACAATTATCTATGCATTTTTTTAATAATTTTTCATCATCCCACTTTCTCTGAAGCACCTTGTGTAAAAAAGTATTTCCTTCAATATCAAGGGATTTTTGTTGATTTATATTGGAAGACATTTTATACACAAGAGAATCATTACCGTATTTAATGATTTTGTTAATCAATACTTCTTTATTGCAAAATATAAAAGGAGATTGTAAAAGATATTTTTCTATCTGTTCGGATTGAGGGGACTCAAATACTATCTTTGAATCTGAGTCACTGATAACTTTTTTCTTGTCAAGTTCATCGCAAATTTTCGATATTTCTGATGAAAATTCATATGCTTCATCCCATTTTTTATTGTAATGTTTTTTTAACTGTATTTGTTTTTCTTGATTTTTTTTCACTAATTCTGTAATAGTTTCTGGTGTTACTATTTCCATCAATTTTGGAATTTGAAGAATAAAGTCTCTGTCTTTTTTCGAATCTAATTTATCAATAGAATACTTTAAAACATTATAAAAATTTAATTGGGTTTGATATTTGTTAGTATTTTTAATTTCTTGTTTTTTGCTTTCTAATAGAGTTTTTGAAAATTTGGGATTATGTTTATATGCATATACCCAGCTATTTTGTAGATTCTCTTGATCTCCAAAGTTGGGAAATAGTTTAGAATTAACGGAAGATACTTCCTCATAAGCTTTTAGTATTTCGTTACTACCACTAAGCAAAACATATTTCTTGATTTCCATTGAAGCATGTTTATTAAAATCATTGTTTCTGTTTTGTAACAAAAGCTTGAATTCATTGTAATGATTGCCTTCAATAAGAGATTCCGCAACACTAACAAAACTATCTTGATTTATATTAGACAATACAGGTTCAATAATATCATATCGATTGTTATATTTTGTAATATCATCTTTTATAAGACTCTGAAGAAAATCAGCAATTCTCCGACTTTGAATAGGTTTTTCTTTAGTATATAGATTAATAAACTTATCAACATCTTCCAAAAGAAAAAAATCAGAATGCAATATACATTTGAACAGATTGGAATCAAATGGAACTGAATTTTTGTGTTCATCATAAAATCCCATGAAGAAATCTCTAAAACTTTGACCATCCAATGAATTCATAACATTGAAAATGTTACATTGTTGTTGATCATTTAATTTGATAAATTGCTGGTAAAGAATTTTTTGTGTTGAATGCTCTCCCAAAGAAAAAGTACGATTTATAACTTTATTTAAAAAAGCCCTAGACACATCTTCGTTTGCTAAAGAAATAAAGCTAAAAATATTATCTTGATTCAATGCATCATGCAAAGAATTATTTTCTATTGCAATGTCTAAAACTTTCTCAATCAATTCCGAATTACTATTCAACAAAGCTTTTTCGATTGCTTGTGCAGAATGATCGGCAATATATTGTTTGATCTGATCATTGTTGTCAATAGCATCAATTATTTCCAAAGATAAATCATTAAAATTGAAAGCATCTATAATTGGACAATATCCATTGTGTATGGAGTCCAAGCCATACTTATTTATTATAGTTTTAATAACATCAGGATCATTAGAGGACATGCAATGATATAATGCAGTTTTACCATCATCGCAAACGTACTGGGAAATATCACTTGATGAACCAAAAAGCAATTTATTGACTGCAGCTATATTTCCGGAAGAAGCCGCAGATCTCATCACTTTTTGCTTAATGGAATCATTTGAACTCCATCGTATTATTTCTTGATCTTTGTTGATTGCAAACAACGCTTCAAAATCATCGCCATCAAATTTTTCTTTATGCTTAACTATTTCTATCAGTACATTTTCGTACTTTTCGGCAGGAATTCCATGAAATTTTTCTGTAATTTTTCTGAGTAATTTTATATTACCCTTCTCTGCAGCAATTTCAGCCAAAATCTTTTCTTCACGTACCTGAGCATACTGAAGCCTAATGTTATTGCTGTTAACAATCAAATTACAAATCAAATCAAGCAATTCATCACTTTCTTGATCAATCATTGTGTTGAGTAATTTATAATTATTGCCAACAGCTAAATAATTTAAATTATTTCCTGAAATACCATCCAAAGAAGCAAATATTTTAGAAACAATATCAGCTTCTCTTTTCCTTTGCTCTATTCCCTTTTCCTTGCCATATTCATCTTTTGTATTTTTATAATTTTCCAGAATATCAATTGGAGCTAATTTATTTTGATTTTCCATGAGTAATAATCTGACAATTTTAGATTTATCGACCGACCCAATAAATTCATCTAAGGCGGAACTATGGCCTCCCTTTTCAATATATTTTATAATAAGATGTAAAGCTGTATCCTTTCCTTCACTATTTTTACCTACATCTATTGTTTTATTGAGTTGTGATTTTTTCTTCAAGAAATACTGCACCATGGGGGTATTTATATGTTTTAATGCAGTTTCAAATGGAGTACCCAAATCAGTATTTCTCTTATTGTTCATTAAATAAGAAGAATCTGATGTGTTTTTCTTTTCATCTTCTATTTTAGTAAAACTTTTTTCTAATTCATCAAACAAATTAACATTTGATCCAAAAGCTGCAAGAAATGTGGGGATTGTATGTTTGGTTTTAGAATCAATTTTCTCATGCCAAGACTCTTCTTGTTCTAATAATTGACTAAGTTGCTCTTTTGATCCTGCTTCATCAGACAGCAATATAGTTTTAAATTCATCAAAAGCATTACCAACATCGAATTGAGTATATAATTCTTTTTCAGCTACATTTTTATTCTTATTTTTATCAACAGTTTTTGATTTTGAAATTTTATGATCAAATTTTATATTTAAACTTTTACCTCTATTAAATATAATTTGTGATATGTTTGAATCATTTCCAATGTTCGGTTTTTTATCTGTCGAAACACGGTCTAATAAATTTAATTGATTGTCATCTATTTGATTTTCATCAGAGATACTTCGAATTTCTGTGTATATGTTATTATCATTTTCATTAATTAGATTTTCATTGATAATCTTATCTGATGCAATTTTCATGCAAGTATTTCTTACTAAATTGTTATTTTTACTAGCGATGATTTTCTTGTGCTTATCTATAATTTTTTTCACTAAATTAAAGTTTTTGTTTTTTGCTGCAATAAATAGAGGGAAATATCCATTTTCATCTTTGATATATATTTCATCATCACATTGATCAAGAATTGTATCTTCGATATAATCTGAATTTTCGTTTTTTTCTGAATTCATAGAGCATAAGCCCGCAAGCAATCTAGAAAAATTTGAAGTCGAAAGATTTATGCTTTCTTGATCTTGATCTTGATCTTGATTTATTGTCTCTTGTCTTTTTTGTTCAGATAATTTATTTATGAGTTCTTCGATAAATGGAGTATCATTTTTTTGCAAAACAAGAGAATAAACAGAAGAATTTCTTGTTTTCATACCTGCATTTATTAAGGAAGCTATGCAATCAATCTTGGCTTCATCAGATTCATAATTCTTGGAATTTATTATAGACTTCATCACCTTTTCATCATCATTGGCAGAATTAATCAATCTAGATAATTCTTCTGATATTTGTGATTTTTGGTCGGGATCAGGTAATTGGTTTATTGCATCTGAAACTTTTTTAATAAAATTTATAACACTTACTTTTCCTAAGGAAGCTGATTTATTAATAAAATTCATATCTTGAAATTTCATAGGGCTGTTTAATTGATTAGTAATAAAACGCACAGCATTTTTACATGAATTCTCGTCTTTCCTACCTTCAGGAAAAAGATGATTATATATTGCATCTAGCATTTTTTCCGATTCAGGAGACTTCAATACATTATCTATAAATTCAGTATTAGGAGTATTAGTAGATTCTAAAGATAAACATGATTGAAAATAAAGATCAAATGTCTTATGTCCAGAAGCAACTATTCTGGGCAATAACTTTCTTAAATCTAATTCCAAATGAACGTTAGTTTTTTGTAAGGTAAGTAAATCTTTAAAAACATCTAAGTTATGATTCAATTGTTTTTCAAGTTCATCATTAGATTCTAGTGGTTCTTTTTTTGAATTTCTAAAAATATCTAAGTTCTGATTAAATTGTTTTTCAAGTTCATCATTAGACTCTAGTGTTTCTTTTTTTAAAATTTCGTTGTGTGTTTTTTTGATCAATTCCAACAAACCCATAAAACCATTAGGATTTTTAATATCATTGTATATAGGGAATAAAATAGATAAGATATCGTTATCTTCGCTTAATTTTTTTATTAATTCATTCCTTTCTGTAGCATTAGGTTCAGAAATAATTTTTTTTAATAAATCACTAGGAGCATCATACATAAAAAACCAAATTCAATTATAGCAAAACAAATGTTTCAACTTTCAATATCAATAATAAATGGTTTTTATTATAAAGCAAAAACCAACAAACAGAATTTCAAAAGTCAAACTACATGATAAATTATATCAGATCACAACCGTCAAAAAAAAACACTTTCAAATAATCTTGAATAATATCTAAAGATTTAAACACTAATAGATAATAAATCTTCGAAATAAGAGCTCAGTGAGAAAGTTGTGATTGAATGTAAATATTTCAATCAAAACGAAAGAATCGAAAATATTTTCTTAAATATCATACTATTTATTATTATATATATACATTAAAAATACATTATAAAAACTATTTAACAGCAATTAAAAACAAATCATTTTAATTAATAGTATGTTTATTATTATATTTTTTACATTTAAGTGAAATTTATTTTGCATATCACAGATATTTAATCTTAACAAAAATAGTGTACACATGTGAAGGTGTATTACTTTTTACACAAGCTATATTCAAACTTTTTCAAAACTTTTAATTATACTATGGCTATGAAATTTCCAAAAATAATTCTTTTATTTATAACATTGTTATCAACATACATAGGTTTTTTAGTTATGCCTAAAATCACTTATGCTTATTCATTTGGTTTTTATAATATGGAAGATTTATATACATATGATATTTTAAACTCTTCAATAACAACTTGTAGAACGCTAACAGAATTCACAACAATTGAAGAAAATAAAAAAAACATAGATAATATGTACAAAACAATTGAGTCAATATCAGGCAAACGTATAGCAAACGATGAGTATATATCTTTGAAATTAGCCCAATTATATAGCTATTGTGAAAAAAATCCTGATGATTTGATTTTCAAAGCTTTTATAAATATTTTTGATAAAAATGAGTATAAAAACACAAATAATTTCAGGCCTTCAAATAGACCAAATGACTATACAAATAATTCAGGGCCTTCAGGGTATCAAGGCAACCAAAACCAAACAAACATAAGGCAAAATAATTCAGGGCTTTCTGGATATCAAGGCAACCAAAACCAAACAAACATAAGGCAAAATAATTCAGGGCTTTCTGGATATCAAGGCAACCAAAACCAAACAAACATAAGGCAAAATAATTCAGGGCTTTCTGGATATCAAGGCAACCAAAACCAAACAAACAGAAGGCAAAATAATTCAGGGCTTTCAGGATATCAATTCATTGATTAGTAAAGTAAACCGCATAGAAACAATTGATTTATTGAAGATTTTTTAAAGTAATATTGAATACTCATAAATTTTTTTCTATCTCAGATGCTACCAATTCACACTGAAATTCAAGATGCTCACGATCATCTGAATTCTTAATTATAAAATCACTCTTGTTTATTATATCTTCTAGCATGTTTGTTTGATATTGTCTTTTTAAAATCATTTCCACATTTTTGTTTTTTGCTTGATACGTTTGAGATGTTACACCTACTATGAAATCGCATTTTTTGTGTGTGTTTGATTTATATAATAATGGAACATCTAATATCAAATATTTTTCATTACTGTTTTGTAATAAAAATTGATCTAACTGAGCATTACATTCCTTGTGAACTATTGTATCTAATTTATCCCAAATCTCCCAATTATCAGACAAACCATGTAATATTTTCGTTCTACATAACTTACCATTTATATAAGTACCAGGAATTAGTTTATTGATAGCATTGATTATATTGCAATCAAATTCGTAGAGATTGTGCACACATAAGTCTGCATCAAAAATTTTTGCGTCTAGAAGTATAGATAATATTTTTGAAACTGTGCTTTTACCTGAAGATATTAGCCCAGTAACACCTATTGCTATCATGATATTCAAAACTCCCGAAATTCAAAAACTAGAAAATATATACATTCAAGTTATATACATATCATATCAATAGATTCAATAAGTTATAAAATAACAATTTTCTCGAAAACAATAATAAATATAAAACAAAATTTTCTATTAAAATCAGTATATAAAAATCTTTACTATAGATTGTCTAAATAAGTTTCATGAGATGAATTTTGTTTAGATGATCTTAGTTTTTACACATATTTTTGCACATAAAATATGCATCATATAATTATAATTAATTTCAACATATACAAATGCAATCAGCAAGTATCAAGGTGTAATTAATTGACACTCGGTTACTGTGTAAATTAATACAATCTTATATGAACTAAAACATTTGCAAAAAAAAGCTAACAAAGCTGTGATTATTCTATTTTAATTCTATAAGTTTATATGATATACAAGATATATAGAAACAATTATACAATTAACAACCATGCTAAAATCAACAATAAATAAAAACAACATGGTTGGATTTTTAAGTAGTACCGCTGAGTGCTATAATACATGTATATTCCCTTTTATGATACCACACTTATCAATAGTCCTATTTCCATCTGAGCAAAATAATCTCATGTTCATTTTTTCTCTTCTAGGCATTGCCATGTTTTTGGCTCACCCACTTGGAAGCTTATATTACGGAGTAATAGGTGACAGAGATGGAAGAAAAAAATCATGTATGTCTTCAGGGTTGTTTCTCGGAATTTCCACTGGATGTTTGATGTTTATACCAGAACAAAAAGATTTTTCTTGGTTTTTGTATTTTTTAATATGTGTAATTCAGAATTTTTTTGCCGGAGGGGAACACAGAAGCGCAATAATTTACTCTATAGAGCATACCCAAAAATCAAAACATGGTATAGCCAGTGGATTCTCATGTTTGTTTTCTGTGCTTGGGATTTTTTTAGCTAAACTTGTTGTGGTTTTAATCACTCTTGGATACATACCATCTTGGCGTATAGCTTGTTTCGTTAGCATTGGGTTTGGAGTCATGTCATATAAAGCAAGAGAACAATGCCAAGAACCTAATGTTGAAAAATCTCTTATAAGAGTAAATTTCAAATCTCTGATCAATGTTTACAAGAAAAGAAAAAAAGAGATTTGTAGCGCTGTTTCTGCGGGAATTTTGTTTAGTATATCATATAATTTTATATTTGTTTTTCTACCTATAATAATCGAAGGTCTGAACCAATATATGTTATATTTTTTATTCCTTTATGGAATAAAGTTGTTTTTCTTTGGATATTTATCTAGTTATTTTTCTGTCAAAAATATAATGTGCATTGGTTCACTGATACTGTCTGTTTCTGCACCAGCACTAAGTGTTTTCAGTGAAAATAATTATTTATTATATGTTTTTGTTATATTGACGTTTGTTTGCATGTTTGTCGGACCAAAACATGCTTGGGTCAATAGTCAGTTTATTGATTCAGAAAGGTGTAGAGCATCAATGATAGCAAACGCAATTACTTCCTCTGTTTTTTATAGCTTCTCAACGCCGCTATTATTATTATTGTATCAAACAACATATTCTTTGATGCTATGTGGTGCTTTAATATCAATATTTTCCATTATTGCTTCAATTTTAGTATATAATTCGAAATGATTCTCGAAGTTTACTAGTTGATCAAATTCTAAACATTGAATATAATGAAGCACATTTATTGTATATAAAATCTTTTGAAAAAAATTAAAACTTATAAATCTCTGTTGAAACTCGAAGAATTGCATTTGAATTCATATAGGGTAGAACTCAAAAAAATAGATAATATGAAAAAAACATATATCACAGAAATATATAAGATAAAAACAGAAGTCAAAAAAGAGTGTTCTATTTATTATATTCCATTTCAGAATTATTTATACAATTGCTTGAGAAAAATAAAACATCTGGAAAAAAACATAGAAAATTTAAACTTGGAATATAAACGTATACTCGAAATGATTAACTTGCATCACAGGACAAAAAGAATACTTTCAAAAAACATTGACAGTGCAAAAGAAGAAAATGTTAAATTAAACTTAAAAAAAGAAACAAAAGAAGTTGAAGATATGTTCAATATCAATTACAATATAAAAAATATTTCAAATTGATTTCAACTATGTTTGTTTTTCCTGGACAAGGATCCCAATTTGTTGGTATGGGATTAGATTTATATAAATCTTTCCCTGCTTCCAAACATGTTTTCGAAGAAGTAGATGAGGCTTTGGGTTTTTTTTTATCTAAGTTAATATTCAAAGGCCCTAAGGATCAATTGGATATGACTGAGAACACCCAACCTGCTTTAATGTGTGTGTCTATGGCTATATTAAAAGCATTAGAACAAGAATGTGACACATCTTCTTTTGTAGATAATTATATAGCTGGACATTCTTTAGGAGAATATACTGCATTATGTGCAGCAAAAGCAATTTCACTCCAAGATACTGCTAAATTGCTGAAAACAAGAGGGTCAGCAATGCAAAAATGCAACTCTGAAGGAGGAATGATAGCTTTACTAGGAATAGATTCTATGGACACTCTTGATAATTTGATCAATGGCTTGAGATGCGAATTAGCAAATGACAATGGTGCTGGACAATTTGTAATAAGCGGTACTAAAGAAGCAATACAATCTCTCAAAATTCGCTCTTCTGAGTTTGGGAAAAAGGCAATAATTCTTCCGGTCAGCGCACCGTTTCACTCAACTTTTGTCAAAAGCGCACAACCTGAAATACAAAAAGCTCTAGAAAATGTAGAAATCAAAAAACCTATATATTCGTTGATATCAAATGTAACAGCCAAAAGCACCAACAATGTAGAGGAAATAAAATCATTACTGTTATCACAGATAGTATCTACTGTGCGATGGAGAGAGAGTATAAACTATTGCAATGAATTAGGTTTAAGCTCTTATATAGAAATAGGCCCAAAAAAAATATTAACCAATCTCATCAAAAAAATGCAACCTAAGGCTCAATGTTATTCTATTGAAAATATCGATGATATAATTTCTTTTTGTAAAACTATACAATAAAAATTGCACCTTCAACTTATTCTCAAGATCAAATCATACTGAAAATTAAAATAAAAATCTCTTAAATCATCATTTTTCCCAAAAACCAACAAATCAAAGCCAACTTTAACGATAAATTAACACATAATACCTAAAATTTAAATATTAATACTAGATCAGGTTGAACAAATGATAGGACCTATAGAAACAGATATCAAATCAAATCATATCAAATCAAATCAAATCAAATCAAAAAAAAATCAAAAAAAAATCAAATCAAATCAAAAAAACACCAAAAATGAATTGTTTTTAATAGATAATTCAATTTTTATTGAAGATAACGATTGCATGCGGAAAGAAATCCAAGAAAATTCATCATATGGAGATATAGATCGTACACAAAACATTACTTTCGGGAGCCCTGAAGATAGCAACAACGATTATTTAAAAACTAATGACGAAAGCCATTATATGATCGATCAAGAATTGGACGAAGAAGAATTTACCCCAGTACAAACTAATCAAAAAAATTTAAACAAATTCAAGAATTCTCCTTCATTTGTTTCAACTAAAATAAAGGTTGAGACGGTAGATATTGTGAATCCAACATTCACATCAAAAACATAAAATAAAGTAATTGCAATATCGTTGATTTCTTGAAGCGAAAATATGCCTACTCCAGATATGGTGTTACCATCATCTCTATTTTTATGTTGTTTTTGAATAGCTTTTTTATGAGAGAATTGCTTTGAGTTTGAAATTTCTTTTTTCAAATCATCTAATCTCTGAAGATTCTCTCTCTATTTATATTCCGTGAATTTTTATGGTATTTATCATACTATTAACTTTTTCAAATATAAATTCTTTTATTCTAAAAGTTTTGGTTTTTTCTGAATCCTTTTTATTAGTCAAGCCAAGTGTATAAATTATTTTATTCCTAATGTTTGTAATCTTTTTTTACAAAATTTCTTCTCTTGGCTTTATAATTAAGAGCTTTGTGTTTGATTAATCATTTTGTCGATTTCGTTTGTTTTTAGATTATTATTTCCCTTTTTAAGAAATTTGTTGGTTTTTTCCGCCAATTCATACTAATTAAATCATAGACTATAGGAATATAAAGGAAATTAACAAAAGATATAATTATGTTAATACTAAAATCTTCAATGGAAATATGGAAAGAAAAGGAGGATATAATTGAGTCAATCAATTATATTTATAACTTTAAAACAAGTTCTCTGTTTGTGCAGAAAAATTTATATACTAGTGGCGATTCACAATCATTATTTTTCTACAAAACTAATTTCATGAAGATTTAAGAATATAAAAAAATCAGAAAACATCTTTTTAAAGCAAGAGGGTTCATAAGAGACGAACTTAGAATAGCTTGCGAAGAAATGATAAAAACACAAAATAAAGTTAATGATACATATGCACATTATTGCTATAAGAAGTTTATAGAAAAAAATAGACGTAAGTCTTGAAAAAGATATGATTAGACAATCAGTTTTAGAACTTGATAATTGGTATGATTCGGTTGTGGAAGAATTTAATAAATTTAACAAACTTGTTTGATTCGTGACTTCAGAAACAAAAGGTGTTACTCCAGAAGGGATGTCATTAGATCAATATAAATAAAACCTCTAGTCCTTTTTACTCTGTCACATCAAGGACCAGGAAGAACAGAATTAAGGTATATTAATGAGATTATCAAACTTCATATAAATAATATTAATTCTCATTTAGAAATAAATCGTAATGAGCTTGAAGAGATAAACAAGTATCTTGCTTGGATTAAAGAACGTATTATTAATAAGGAAGTTAATGACCTAGATCATGAATCATCTTACTTAATAGTGAAATTAACAGATTCGTCTTATACATTCTTGAATAATCCAAAACAAAATGAGAGTTCACAAAGAATGGAATTATTAGAAGTAATAAATATTCTTATGATGAATGAGTCTAAGATAAGAAATGCTCCTACTCTTTCGGAGCTTACAAAATTAGAGTTAGACTATCTTTTAAAGATAAAACATTGTATCCGTCAAAATAAAACCAGAATAAAAACTCTTGAAGCAATTCACTATAAGGTTGTAGATTTTTTAAAAAGCACAAGATACATACAATTCATTTTTTGTTGAATTTGAAAATGGAAAAGATGTTTCGCGCGAAAATAAAAATATTGATCAATTGGTAGATTTTTATATGAATCAATAGTTAAAAGCTTCGTATTGAATTGATGCTTTTCTCGAAATCAAAGAATACTCACAAGTAAATTCTAAATTTATGTTGGAGTTTGTACGATAAGCTAGAAAAAATACAGAATCGTAGCACCATTGAAGATCCGTTCAACTTAAAAAAAGTATTAGAAATTGAAACACAATTATTATACCTCCAGGAATAACAACAATTAAATAAAGAACAACAGAAGCAAAACCGAAAAACAAATCTCAATCACTATTAATGAAAATACTAATTAAAATCAGGAATCTCTTTACAAAATCAAAAAAGTACCAAAAAGTGCAGATATTTTTTCAGAAAAAACCTCAGAAAAAGAGTATATAAATATATATATCCTGACCTTAGGGAACACATGAAAGACGAACATAATGATGAAGCAGAAGATTGTTATTGGCAAAATCGTATAAAATCAAGCATTAGTCAAGAAGAAGGAAATAAAAAACCCCTAAAGCTTGAAATATGTCAAATAAGCTATTGGTTGCAAAATTGATCAAGAAGCCTCAAAAACAACCCTAAGAACTTCATGTATTGTTAAATATAATGAGGTATGATTAAACTTTAAACGTAAAGAATATAATATTATTTATATAGAGGTAAACTATGCTCTCAGAAGAAAAATTACCAATAATGATTAAACTAGCAAACGATTGCCTAAAAACATTAAATGAACTTGAACCATTATATACGCATTTAACTAAACAAATTGAAGAAATTAAAAAAATTAATCATAAAAGTGCCTCAACAAATCCAGAAGAACTGATTTTGATAAATGGAAATAAACCAGAATTAAAATACGAAACAAATTTATCTAAAACATCACGAGAATTAGAGGAAGCTTATAATGAATTGAAGATTAGTTTTACTTTTAATAATCAAGAGTTAGAATTTGATATTAATTTTGACCCTGAAAATTATATTAAAAAAATAGTAAAACAACAGAATGAAAAAATAAATGAAGAGAACAACAAGCATCATTCTCTTGATATAGCATCTGAAGATGATAAATTTAAAGATGGTATTATTGGTGATAATACAAAGAAATATGCAGAATACTTCCCAATTCACAAAACAAGTCAAGACAAGATAGATGAAATAAAAGATTCTAGCTATGATGAGCTTTATACACTAGTATTAGTTATAGAAGCATTTGCATCAGAAGTTCGTCATCTTAAGTTAAAAATTGACTCTACGTTAGAATTAAAAGAATCGCTAAAAAAAGATGTTTTTTCTCTTGATTATGAGAATTATTTAGAAAATAATAAAATATTACAACAATACAAAAATTTAATATTCAAACCATTCAACACAACAGAATACGATGATCTTGAATTGAATAATGAAACTATACTTGTACACACTTTTGACAAGATCGATTCGTTTCGAAAAATTATTTCTGATTATATAAATAAAAACTCTAAAATAAAAGGGGCAGTTAATTATGAAAAAGGGGTAGTTGATGATGAAAAATTTGTAGCTCAGAATGAAGAAGAGTTATCTGATGATAAACCATTTAATAATGATGAACCAAAACCATCAATTAAAAACCTTTTTAATAAACTTGAAAAGTTGCTTGATGAACTTAAAAGTTTTATGAATAAAATTATGGAAAAAATCAGAGCATACAAAACAAAACCTGAAAAATATACTGAAGACCTTTTGAAAAAAGATGATAATCTAGACTTAATATCTTCAAATAGAAGAGATTCTGAAACAGATTCTCTTGAAAAGAGTATAGATAAATCATCATTGGAAAATGAGGTTGAAAATAGTTCGTCATCAAACAGGAAAGAACTAAAAGAATCCAATTCATCTTTCGTAGAAAAAATTGGAAATGAAAGAGATGAAAAAGATCCTGAAAAAGGATTTTTTTAATATAACTCATGTGTTGTTTTCTATGACAGCTTCTTTGCATTTGAATAGAAAATCTAAAGCAGACTACATAAACAATGATTTAAAAAATAACCCTAAAAACTTCATGCATTATTAAATATAATGAGGTATGGTTAAGCTTCAAAAATTGACGCTACGTTAAAAATTGATGCACTTCTAAAAAAACATGATGTTTCTCTTTATGATGAGAATTATTTAGAAAATAATAAAATATTACAACAATACGAAACTTTAAGATCAAGATCATTCCCCCTAGAAAAATACGATAATAGAATGGCACTTGAATACAATAAAACTCCACTTGAATACACTCTTGAAAATATCTCTTTGTATCGAAAAAATATTTCTGAGTCTATAAATAAAAACTGTAAAATATTTAATGATGATGAACCAAAACTATCAATTGAAAACCTTTTTAATAAACTTGAAAAGTTGCTTGATGAACTTAAAAGTTTTATGAATAAAATTATGGAAAAAATCAGAGCATACAAAACAAAACCTAAAAAATATACTGAAGACCTTTTGAAAAACTATGATGATATAAACTTAATATCTTCAAATAGAAGAGATTCTAAAACAGATTCTCTTGAAAAGAGTATAGATAAATCATTATGGGAAAATGAGGTTGAAACTAGTTCGTCATCAAACAAGGAAGAACTAGAAGAATCCAATTCATCTTTCGCAGAAAAAATTAAAGATGAAAAAAATAACCCTGAAACTTCATATATTATTAAATATAACGAGGTATGGTTAAGTTTTAAACGTAAGGAATATAAAATTATTTATATAAAGGTGAACTATGATCTCAAAAGAACAATTACCAGAAATGATTCAACTAGCAAACTCTTTCCGAAAAACATTAAATGAACTTAAACCATTATATAATCATTTAGATGAACAAGAAAAGAAAATTAAAAAAATTATTGACAGCCACTCAGAAACATCTATATATCTTTGGAAAAATCCAGATGAAACAGAATTTAAATACGAAACAAGTTTATCTAAAACATCACGAAAATTAGAGGAAGCTTATAATGAATCGAAAATCAGTTTTACTTTTAATAATCAAGAGTTAGAATTTGATATTACTTTTGACCCTGAAAATTATATCAAAAAATTAGCAAAACAACAGAATGAAAAAATAAATGAAGAGAATAATAAACATAATACTCTTGATAGAGTATTTGAAAAACATGATGATCTTCCTTATGATATAAGTGAATATATGAAATACTCTGTTATTGACGAAAAAAGTCGAAAAAAGATAAGTGAAATACAAAATTCTAGCTATAATAAGCTTAGCCAACTAATATCCACTATAATACAATTTTCATCAAACTTTGAATATTTGATGGTAGAAATTGATGAATCTATAAAAAAACATAATCTTTCTCTTGATGAGAATAATTTAGAAAATAATAAAATATTACGAGAATATAAAACTTTAACTTTAAATTTAACAAAATTTTCAAGAGATATCACATATCCAGAAAGTCTTAAAGATGTCAAGATTTGGGGAGAAAAGATTTCTAAGTCTATAAATAAAAACTGTAAAATAAAAAAGAAAGTGATTGAAGGAAAAAGTACAGGGCTTGGTAGTAAATCATCTAATAGAAATGAACCAAAACCATCAATTAAAAACCTTTTTAATAAACTTGAAAAGTTGCTTGATGAACTTAAAAGTTTTATGAATGAAATTATGGAAAAAATCCAATTAAATAAAACATCAAAGGGAGATGAACTAAAAATATTATTTGAAGACATTTTTAATAAATTTCAAAATTTTGTGAATAACATTAAGCAAAAAATCAGAGAATACAAAACAAAACCTAAAGAATATACTGAATTTTTTGAAATGTCTTCACTAGGAAGATATTCTTCTACAGCTGATCCAATGAAAAACTTAACACAAACAGAAGAAACAAGTTTTATTGAAGATTTGTTAGGTGAAAAATCATACAAAGATGAAGTTGAAAATATTACGTCATTAGACAATAAAGCAGAATCTGGAAACAATGAAGAATTAGAAATATCCAGTTCATCTTTCAGAAAAAAAATTTTAGACCAAAGAGATCAATTAGAACTTGAAAAGTTGCTTGATGAACTTAAAAGTTTTATGAATGAAATTATGGAAAAAATCCAATTAAATGAAACACCAAAGGGAGATGAACTAAAAATATTATTTGAAGACATTTTTAATAAATTTCAAAATTTTGTGAATAACATTAAGCAAAAAATCAGAGAATACAAAACAAAACCTAAAGAATATACTGAATTTTCTGAAATGTCTTCACTAAGAAGATATTCTTCTACAGCTGATCCAATGAAAAACTTAACACAAACAGAAGAAACAAGTTTTATTGAAGATTTGTTAGGTGAAAAATCATACAAAGATGAAGTTGAAAATATTACGTCATTAGACAATAAAGCAGAATCTGGAAACAATGAAGAATTAGAAACATCCAGTTCATCTTTCAGAAAAAAAATTTTAGACCAAAGAGATCAATTAGATCATAAAGAAAGATCTGTTTAAAAAATAACCCCAAAAACCTCATACATTATTAAATATGATTAAGTATCAAACATTAATAATGTGGCAATTATTTGTATAAGAATAAAATTATGAACCAGAAAGAAAATTTCCTAGAAATGATTAAACTAGCAAAAAGTTGGCTAAAAACATTAGATACAATTGAAAAAATGTTAAAAAAAATATATTTACAAAAAAATAAAATTGTAGAAATTACTAGTAAAATGAAATTAAATAATCCAATGATTTGGGAAGATAAAAGTACATCAGAAGAAAAATACGAAACAAATCTCTCTAAAGAATTACGAGAATTAGAGAAAGTTTTCAATGATTTAAAAAGTGATATTATGTTTGATAATAGAGAAATAAAACTTGATATTTTTGTTGATGTTATAGATGAGCTCAAGAAAGTAGCAGAAAAACAGAATGCAGAAGTAAATCATTTGTATGATATTGAAAAAACACTTTCAGAAAAGACAAGTTATAATAATATCGATACTCCTATCGATAACAAGGAAATTATTAATGATCTCAAGAAAATAGCAGAAAAAAATAAGGAAGAATTAAATCATTTTTATGATATTGAAAAAATACTTTCAGAAGAGAGAAGTTATAATAATATCGATACTCCTATCGATAACAAGGAAATTATTACTAATTTAAACGATGAATTCAAAGAATACACCAAAATTGACGAAAAAACAGAAAAAAATATAGATAAAATCTATCTAAATATTGAAGTACTAGAAAAACAAATGATAGATTTTACACGTCTGTTTTATGCTTTAATGTCAGACATTGAAGCAAAAGCAACAGAATTTGATATGGAAGAACAATGGGTTGAACTGGAAAAAATAATCCTATCTGATGCGTCATTAATACGCATAAAACAATCAACAATTGACTTGAAATCAACAAATACGAAAACCCCCAAGTCCTATATCGAACACTCTTCAAAACTTAAAGAATCAGAAGAAAAATTATTTAAGATTATTCATAATAAATCTCCAACAGAGGTTATTAATGAAACATCTCCAACAGAAGAAAATGAACAAAAAAAATCACTTAAAAACATTCTCAATAAGCTTAAAGATTTTCTGAATAAAATTAAGTCAAAAATCAAAGGAGAAGAAGGATCTTATGATCTTATCTCATCTGATACAGATAAACAATCTAAAAATATTCTCAACAAGCTTAAAGATTTTCTGAATAACATTAAGCAAAAAACTACAGTAAATAAAACAAGCAAAGAGGGTTCAATTGAAGAAATTATTACAAAAGGACCAACTCAAACATTTGTTAAAACTAATGCTAATTCAGAAGAAAATTTAGAATTTCATTCAGATGAAAGAAATTCTTTAGAAAGAAGTGATTCTTTTTCATTTATTGATTATGATGATGTATACTATTCAACTCCAGAATCTATTGATAAAAATGATCATAGATCTATTTCAAATATAAAATCTATTGAAAATGACCATGAATACCCTTCAAGTAGAAATAAAAGTTTTACAGAAACACTTAAAGAGGAAAGAGATGAAAAAGATCCTCAAAAAAGTAATTTTTTAATATAACTCATGTGTTGTTTTCTATGACAGCTTTTTTGCATTTGAATAGAAAACCTAAATCATATTATATAAATCAATGAGATCTATATAATAATCCTAAAAACTTCATGAATTATTAGATATTGTGAGGTATAATTAATTATTAAACGTCAATAATATTGATATCACTTATATAAGGATAAAACTATGAAAACGAAAGAAGATTTCCTAAAAATGATCAAACTAGCAGACACTTCGCTAAAAACATTAGATATAATTGCACAATTATATTCAAATACATTTGTAGATATAGCTGAGGAAAGAAATAAAATTTCAGGCTTTAGTATTACAATGAAATCAGGAAATAAGGTTTTGAAAAATGAAAGTACATCAGAAGGAGAATATGAAACAAAGCTCTCTAAAGAATTACGAAAATTAGAGGAAATTCGCAATCACTTAAAAAGTGATATCATTTTTGATAATCAAGAAGTACAAATTGATATCATTGGTAATTTTATAGATGAGCTCAAGGAAGTAGCAGAAAAACAGAATTCAAAAATAAATTCTTTGAGTTATAATAATATCGATACTCCTATCGATAACAAGGAAATTATTACTAATTTAAACGATAAATTCAAAGAATACATCAAAATTGACGAAAAAACAGAAAAAAATATACATGAAATCTATCTAAATATTGAAGTACTAGAAAAACAAATGATAGATTTTACAGGTCTGTTTTATGCTTTAATGTCAGACATTGAAGCAAAAGCAACAGAATTTGGTATGGAAGAACAATTTGATAAACTGAAAGCAAAAATCGCAACTAATATGTTATCACTCAAACAATACTTAAAAAATAACTTGGAACCAACATACTTAGAAGATAACTTGGAACCAACAAATACGAAAACCCCCGAGTCCTATATTCAACACTCTTCAAAACTTAAAGAATCAGAAGAAAAATTATTTAAGATTAT
Organism: Anaplasmataceae bacterium; assembly: GCA_965216745.1. Taxonomy (GTDB): domain Bacteria; phylum Pseudomonadota; class Alphaproteobacteria; order Rickettsiales; family Anaplasmataceae. The sequence continues at coordinate 820,110 of OZ244191.1, forward strand.
TCATAAAATATCTACAACAAAAAAAGATGAAAATATTTATGTATATGATACAAATAAACAAGAAAAATCACTTAAAAACATTCTCAATAAGCTTAAAGATTTTCTGAATAAAATTAAGTCAAAAATCAAAGGAGAAGAAGGATCTTATGATCTTATCTCATCTGATACAGATAAACAATCTAAAAATATTCTCAACAAGCTTAAAGATTTTCTGAATAACATTAAGCAAAAAATCACAGTAAATAAAACAAGCAAAGAGGGTTCAATTGAAGAAATTATTATAAAAGGACCAACTCAAACATTTGTTAAAACTAATGCTAATTCAGAAGAAAATTTAGAATTTCATTCAAATGAAAGAAATTCTTTAGAAAGAAGTGATTCTTTTGAATCTATTGATGAAATAGATAATCAATCTGTTTCAAATAAAGGATCTATTGATGAAGATGGTAATGAATCTTTTGTAAGTATAGGATCTAATTCAATAAGAAGTGGTTCTTTTGCATCTATTGAGGATAGTTCATACTATTCAGCTAAAGAAGATATTAATGAAAATGTTAATAAATCTATTTCAGATATAGAATCTATTGAAAATGACCAGGAATACCCTTCAAGTAGAAATAAAAGTTTTACAGAAACACTTAAAGAGGAAAGAGATGTAAAAGATTCTTCTCAAAAAGAAATTTCTTAATATAACTCATGTGTTGTTTTCTATGACAGCTTTTTTGCATTTGAATAGAAAACCTAAATCATATTATATAAATCAATGAGATCTATATAATAATTCTAAAAACTTATAAATTATTAGGTGTAATTAATTATTAAACGTCAAGAATATAAAAATCACTTATATAAGGATAAAACTATGAAAACGAAAGAAGATTTCCTAGAAATGATCAAACTAGCAGATATTTCGCTAAAATCATTAGAGAAACTTGAACCAAGTTATATGCAGATAAAGACGCAAACAAATAAAATCAAAGAAATTATTGATAGAATGCAATCACAGAATTCAAGAATTTGGATAAGACAAAAAGCATCAGAAGTAAAATACGAAACAAATTTATCTAAAACATCACGAGAATTAGATGAAGTTTGCAATCAATCAAAAATTGATATTACTTTTGATAATAAAGACTTAAAATTTGATATTGTTTTTGATTATAAAGATGAGCTCAATAAATTATCAGAAAAACAGAATGAAAAATTAAATATAAATTTACATGATCTTGAAAAAATATTTACAAAAAAAAGAGAAGATTTGTTAAATGAAGATGAAAGTTATAATTTCATCGATGTTTCTACCGACGTAAAAAAACTTTACCCTAAATTAGTTTATAAACTTACGAAAAAAATCAAAATTAACAAAAAAATACAAAAAAATATAAATGAAATGCAAAAAACTCACCTTTCAAATTTTTATAAACTAAACAAACAGATAGAAAAATATGCAGCTGAAGTTAAGGGTTTGATGAAAGAAATTGAAATAATTGAAGAAACACAAACAATGTATAAAAATCTTTCTTCTGAAGAAAAATCAGAATATAATGAAATTATAAAAAGATACGAAGATCTAAAAGAGAAAAAATCACTGTTACACTATTTTACCCATTATCCGTCAGAACCCCGTGAAGGATATGTTAAACGGCTTCAAGAATTAAAAGGAATTTTAAATAAAACTATTGATAAGATGTCTATAACAGAAGAAAATGAACAAAAAAAATCACTTAAAAACATTCTCAATAGACTTGAAAAAGTTCTAAATGAAATTAAACAAAAAATCACAGCAAAAAAAGAAAAATCATCTGAAGAAAATATTAATGAAAATTACCAAGAAGATGAAGCAACCACTGATAATGAAAGTGAAACACAAAAAAAATCACTTAAAAACATTCTCAATAGACTTAAAGAAGTTCTAAATGAAATTAAGCAAAAAATCACACCAAAGGAAACAGAAGAAGAAGAAGAATATTATAATATTAATTACTCTGATGAAGATGAACACACAAGATCACTTGTGAACATTCTTAATAAACTTGAAAAGTTTATTGACAAACTTGAAAAGTTTATTGACAAACTTGAAAAGTTTATAAGCAAAATTACGGAGAAAATCACAGTAAATAAAAAAAGAGATAAAGGGAAAGTTGCATTAATTACCAAATTAACAAAAGTGCAAATATCACCTGATTACCTTTTTAAAACTAATGCTAATCCAGAAGAAAGTTTAGAATTTCATTCAGATAAAAGAAATTCTTTAGAAAGAGAAAGTTTTGTTGAACCTGTTTCAAATGAAGAAACCGAAGATAAATTTGGACCTACTTCGAATTTAGAAAATTTAGAAACAAGCAATCCTGTTAGATCTGAAAAAAGTGAGAATGAATCTGTTTCAAGTATAGATAAAAAAAGTTTCAAACAAAAACTTGAAGAGGAAAGAGATGAAAAAGATTCTTCTCAAAAAGAAATTTTTTAATATAACTCATGTGTTGTTTTCTATGACAGCTTTTTTGCATTTGAATAGAAAACCTAAAGCATATTATATAAATCAATGATCTAGAAAATAGTCCTAAAAACTTCATGAATTATTAGATGTTATTAGGTATAATTAATTATTAAACGTCAAGAATATAAAAATCACTTATATAAGGATAAAACTATGAAAACGAAAGAAGATTTCCTAGAAATGATCAAACTAGCAGACACTTCGCTAAAATCATTTAAAAACATTCTCAATAGACTTGAAGAATTTCTAAATGAAATTAAGCAAAAAATCACAGCAAAAAAAGAAAAATCATCTGAAGAAAATTACGAAGAAAATGCAGCAAGCATGAGAAGAGAACGTTCAAAAACAGTATATAGCGAAAAAGAAGAAGAAGAAAACCAATATTCATCAATAAATGAATCTTATAATGAATTAGGTTCATCAGACTTAGAAAAAAAATCAAATAATAATATCTTTAAAAAAAATATTAACGAAAATTACGAAGAAGATGAAGCAAGCATGAGAAGAGAACGTTCAGACACAGTATATAGCGAAAAAGAAGAAAAAGAAAAAGAAAAAAGCATGATAAAAAAAGGTTCAAAAACAATATATATATTCCCTACAATAGAAGAAGAAAAAGAAGAAGAAAAAGAAGAAAAAGAAGAAGAAGAAAACCAATATTCATCAATAAATGAATCTTATAATGAATTAGGTTCATCAGACTTAGAAAAAAAATCAAATAATAATATCTTTAAAAAAAATATTAACGAAAATTACGAAGAAGATGAAGCAAGCATGAGAAGAGAACGTTCAGACACAGTATATAGCGAAAAAGAAGAAAAAGAAAAAGAAAAAAGCATGATAAAAAAAGGTTCAAAAACAATATATATATTCCCTACAATAGAAGAAGAAAAAGAAGAAGAAGAAGAAGAAGAAAAAGAAGAAAAAGAAAAAGAAAAAGAAGAAGAAAAAGAAAAAGAAGAAAAAGAAAACCAATATTCATCAATAAATGAATCTTATAATGAATTAGGTTCATCAGACTTAGAAAAAAAATCAAATAATAATATCTTTAAAAAAAATATTAACGAAAATTACGAAGAAGATGAAGCAAGCATGAGAAGAGAACGTTCAGACACAGTATATAGCGAAAAAGAAGAAAAAGAAAAAGAAAAAAGCATGATAAAAAAAGGTTCAAAAACAATATATATATTCCCTACAATAGAAGAAGAAAAAGAAGAAGAAAAAGAAGAAAAAGAAGAAGAAGAAAACCAATATTCATCAATAAATGAATCTTATAATGAATTAGGTTCATCAGACTTAGAAAAAAAATCAAATAATAATATCTTTAAAAAAAATATTAACGAAAATTACGAAGAAGATGAAGCAAGCATGAGAAGAGAACGTTCAGACACAGTATATAGCGAAAAAGAAGAAAAAGAAAAAGAAAAAAGCATGATAAAAAAAGGTTCAAAAACAATATATATATTCCCTACAATAGAAGAAGAAAAAGAAGAAGAAGAAGAAGAAGAAAAAGAAGAAAAAGAAAAAGAAAAAGAAGAAGAAAAAGAAAAAGAAGAAAAAGAAGAAGAAAAAGAAGAAAAAGAAGAAGAAAAAGAAGAAGAAAAAGAAGAAGAAAAAGAAGAAAAAGAAGAAGAAAAAGAAGAAGAAAAAGAAAAAGAAAAAAAATTCTCAGAACACCAATATTCATCAATAAAAAGATCTTCTAATGAATTAGATTCATCAGCCTTAAAAACAAATTCAAATAAAGAAGAACACCAATATTCATCAATAAAAAGATCTTCTAATGAATTAGATTCATCAGCCTTAAAAACAAATTCAAATAAAGATTTCTTTGAAGAAAATATTAACAAAAATTACGAAGAAGAAGAAGAAGAAAACCAATATTCATCAATAAATGAATCTTATAATGAATTAGGTTCATCAGACTTAGAAAAAAAATCAAATAATAATATCTTTAAAAAAAATATTAACGAAAATTACGAAAAAGAAGAAGAAGAAAACCAATATTCATCAATAAATGAATCTTATAATGAATTAGGTTCATCAGACTTAGAAAAAAAATCAAATAATAATATCTTTAAAAAAAATATTAACGAAAATCACGAAGAAGAAGAAGAAGAAAAAAGCATGATAAAAAAAGGTTCAAAAACAATATATATATTCCCTACAATAGAAAAAGAAGAAGAAAAAGAAAAAAAATTCTCAGAACACCAATATTCATTAATAACACAACATACAAAAATAGCATATGAACCTCCAACTGGAACGTGGGTTTTTAATCCAGAATCAAAATTTTTTGATACAAATTCACAATATACAGATATACAGTATTACACTCCACGTCCTAGTTTTACTTCTAATAAAAAAGAAGATGAAAATTTTATTAAAAATGATAATTATGATAAAAAAACAGAAGCGCTTAAAAGTTTTGTCAAGTATTTTTTAGATAAAATAATAAAAACTCTCAGTTTTCCATCCAAAGTTTTACTGCAATATACAAAAGATAAATTTCATAACAAAGATTTAGATAAATCCACAGAAAATGAAACATTAATATCAAATGAAGAATCAAATTATTATGAACAAGAAAAAGACAATAATTATACTCTAACAAAATCAAAAGATTCCGATCATAAAAATATTGAACTCACAAAGAATAGAAAAATAACTAAAAAAGACGAGGAAATAATAAATAACTTAGATTTATTTTCAGAAGTAGAAAACGTGTATGATACATTTGAGGAGGATGTTGTGTATGATGACATTAGAGGTCCAGAAACCACACCACCAAATGACCCAAAAAATGTAGAATCCAAGCACAAAACATTAACTTGAAGTAATTAAAAAAGGTTATAATACTAACAATAATAGAAAACGAATAATACTAAGAAGATATAATCAATATTGAAAATTCTATAACTTAATTTAATAAAAACAAAACATCAATTAATATACAATTAAAACATAATAGGGAAATTATAATATAAAATATAATAGTTATACAAAATCATCATGTACAATAAAACCAAAAAATAGAGTTATTATTAGCTGTAACTTCAAACCACAATGAACATGAAAATGTTATACTTTATGCTTTTATTAACATAAATCGAGTATAATTTATAAATAAACAGGAGAAGTAAGAATGGCAGCTTTTAGATATACAACTAGAATAAAACAACAAATAAAAACAGAAATCAATGATAAAAATCATGAAAACACTAAATTAGCATTAAAGAATTTGAGAAATGAAATATCATCAAAACATGCGTTACATTCAATTTTTCAAAATCCTACAATTATTTATGAAGAAATAGAATCAAAACTAAAAACAGATAAATCTCTAGATTTAAATCAACAAAAAAAATCAATAAGCATTAAAATAAGAACAATTTTTAATAAAGAAATAAAACAAAATCAAAATAAGATTGCAAATATAAACAAAGATTTAAGCAAAAAACAAATCAATTTAGAAAAATTAACAACACTACAAGAAAAATATAATGATAAACCCGAAACAAATAAAACTAAAGAGATTGACCGAAAAATATTGAAATTAGACAATAATATTAAAGGTCTAAATGATAAATTAACAGAAACACAGGGAAATTCTGAATCTTTACGAAAAAGTAAAGAAGATATAAATGAAACCATAGATGACGTGTTTAATAAATATAGTAGTGAATTCGAGAATGAAAAGAAAGTAATAGAAAGTGTGCAAAAACAACAAAACTTGATCTCATCCAATATAGATACACTAGTAAAAGAATTCAAACAGAGACATACAAAGGAAAATCACAAAGATATTACAAATGAAATAAATAAAGATCTTAGATCTATTGGCAAAAATAAATTTGACAACAATAAATATGTTGATATGTTCGAAAAAAAAGATCAAATTAAAACTTCACTTGCACTCAAAAGTATTGAATATACTAACATTGAGAAAGTGAAAGAGATAAACAAATACATAAAAACAAATAAATCTCTTATAATGAAAAATAGTAAAGAACTTGAAATCGACAGTATAATAAATGATAAAATAGAAGAAATCCAAAAAGATGTCTATGATATTAGTAAAGATCAAAATTCAAATTTTGCAAAAGTTCTTACAAATAAACAAAAAATTACAAAAATCGTAAATGATATTAATTTTTTAGTATTAGCTATAGATCCAAACGAGACTGAATTAAAAGAAGAATTAAAAAAATCCATCAATAACAATGAACAAAAATTAGGTTCAGAAAATAAATACGTAAATTTTGTGGAAAAATCCATAAATTTCATAGACCCATACTTGGCGGAAAAATTCACAAATCTTGTTGACAAGGAAAATAATAATCTAGAAACAAATGAAATCGACAAAATGATTAATCAAGCACATAGCCCTCAATTAATAAAACCAAAAAAAGAAATTCTATCAGAAAAGCTCATAAACTTTGGAAATAAAATAATTTCTAAACTTAACTTAACTGATAAAAAGGATCCAGAAAAAAAAATCAAAACCGATACAGTAAAAGAATTTATATTTGAGAAAGCTGGTAATACCATAGATGCTATAAAAATTAACGAAAATATAAGAAATAAAAATATTCAGAGATTAGATAATTTGAAAAAAGAAATTTCAGATTTAAAGCAATTCTCTCATGAAAATGCTTCTGAAAAACAAAGTGATATCCCGATCATTTCTGGAGGCATATTTTCGCTTCAAGAAATCAACGATATTACAAATAATTTGATTACTGCCATTACGCTAAATTCATTTCAATACAAATCTTTAGAAGCATTGGAATCAGAAAACAATAAAGAAAATGAGCAAACTACACTCAAAGACCCAGCAATAAAACTTAAAGAATCAAAAAAAACAGAATTGTCAAATCAATTGAATTCCATAGATGATATAATACAAGAAATCAACAATCTAAACGAAAATGGGAAGAAAAATAAAGAAAAATTATTAAATATAACAAAACTAAAAGAAATCTCAAAATCCAGCAGAGAATTATTGAATAGTACATTGATCACGAATCACCAGATTAATAATATGGAAGAAAATCATATAATCCATAAAAACTCAACTATACATTTTTCGAATAAAGATAATTATTTAAATAGTCTTAATCAAGAGAATAAATTTTCAGAGCTTGCAAATAAAAATGAATATTATGATTTAGATAATTTAGATGATTTAGATGATTTAGATGATTTCAATGATTTCGATAATTTTCATAGATTTCATGAACTTTTATATTTTGAAAATGATGATTTAAAGAATATTATCGAGAGATATGAATTTTCTAATGAATTATCTCTTGAGGGAAAAGAAAAATTGGATTTAATAGAAATTATAGTAAAAGAAGAATCAGAGAGAAATATTTTACTAGGAACATTACAAGAAAGAAATACAATCATAGATGGAATGATTGAAACTGTTAAAGACGATGAAATGACTAAATATTTAACAGAACATAGAGATAATATTTTGCAAAATCCAAGTCTGTTGTCAGATACTATTTTCAACTCTTTGATGAGAATACAAAGAAATGAAGATCATTATACAATAATAGATGAAAATTATTATCACACAATAGATGAAAATTATTATCACACAATAGATGACAGTGATGAAAATGTATATCAAAATACTCTTGAAGTAACAGAAGGAAATCAAAATAAATCAGATTTATACGAACTTGTTAGTGAAATTGATTTTAGCAGAAATGTAGTCCAAATTTCTGATCATGATGAGACAGAAAATAATAGTTTACAATCTGATGTTGCAGGAAAATCTGAAACACAAGATAAAGGTAATGGTGTTATATAAAACTAAAATAACAATATCGTGTAGAAATCAATGTATATAAATACAAATATAAACATGAATTTTAAATTCACTTTTCAAAAAAAATCTTGTACTTGGAATTATGTTTTTAGATAAACAAAAGTATGTTCTAAATTCAATCTCATACAAGACTAATTAACTATATAATTAGTATCAATATAAATATAATCAATAATATATCTACAATACTTGATATAAATGCTTGAATTATTTTACTGTAATACCATAGTGAATAAAAAATATAAACAAATGATCATCAAAAAATAAAAATCTGCTATATTATTCTTTAAACTCATTTATTCTTAATAGAAAAAATGATTATAATGCATTTGGTGCTATTTGCTTTTAGCAAAATTTCATTAATGTTTATTATATGTAAGTGTATTATTATAATGTCTGATCGTAAACAAAATTTAGAAAACACAATTCTTGACGATGCTCTTAAAAAGTGTAAAAAAGTTTTTTGGTTTATATTTTGGTTCAGCTTATGTATCAATCTTCTAGCTTTGTTTTTACCAATATATACATCTCAAGTATTAGATAGAGTTTTATCTAGTGGCAGCTTGGACACTTTAATGGTACTCACAATCATAACTGTAGTCTCTTTTATTTTTTCAAGTATACTGGATTCAGTCCGATATATGTTGATGTTGAAGATAAATGAATGGCTAGAAGATAAAATATCTCCAGAAATCATGAAACGTTCTATATATATTAATTGTATGATACCTAGCACATCAAGTGGTCAAATGCTTAGAGATTTCTCTACTTTGAGAGGCACGTTAACCAGTAACTCTACTTTAAGCTTTTTTGACGCTCCTTGGTCATTAATATATCTAATAGTATTATTCATGATAAATGAAGTTATTGGGTGTGTTGCTTTGGTGGGAATAGTCTTATTGTCCGGATTGGCATTTTTACACGATTATCTTACCAGAGATATTATTACCAAAAACAACGAAGAAAATATGAAAAATATAAATGAGATAGACATTGCCACAAGGAATTCATCAGTTTTAGAATCAATGGGAATGGTGAATAAAGTAGTGCAATCCTGGAACAACAAACTTGGAATAAACAGAAACTATCAAATAAAAGCAACCAATCGTTCTACTATAGTTCTTAGTATAACAAAGACAATAAGATCATCTCTACATATTTCCGTTATAGGATTTGGTGCATATTTTGCTCTAACTATCGGCAAAAGTCCTGGTAGCATTATAGCAGCTTCAATACTGCTAAGTCGCACTCTTGCACCATTTGAAGCGTCAATCAACAACTTAAAGCAAATCTCTACAGCAAAATCCTGCTATAATAGATTGCAGAAAATATTATCATTTGAAATGCCACTACAAAACATGCAATTGCCTAAACCTATTGGAAAACTGACTTTAGAAAAAGTGTTTTTTACCCCGTATGGATCTCAAAAACCAACAATAAAAAGTGTTTCATTTGAAATAAACCCAGGACAAATATTAGGAGTAGTCGGACCAAGCGCATCTGGTAAATCAACACTAGCACGTCTAATTACCGGAGTTTCAAAGACTATTTCCGGACATGTAAGATTAGATGGAGCAGAGATTGCAAAAATAAACAAAGAAATTTTTGGAGAATATATTGGTTATTTACCCCAAGATATAGAATTATTTAATTCTGAAATCAAACATAATATATCAAGAATGGATTTAGAAGCGGATCCTCAAGAAATAATAAAAGCATCGAAAGCAATGGGAATACATGAATATATACTAAAATTTCCACAAGGTTACGAAACTAACATAGGTTCTAATGGATTAGTTTTGTCTGGAGGACAAAAACAATTAATTGGTTTATGTAGAGCAATTTATGGTGATATAAAATTATTGGTACTTGATGAACCGGATGCAAATTTAGATTCTTTTGGAAGAAGTTGTTTGAAGAGAATTTTTGATCATATAAAACAAAAAAAAATAACTACGGTAATAATCACACATAATCCAAAATTATTGGAAGAAGTAGATATAATCACGGAAATCAGAGATGGGGTTTTGGTTAAGCTAATTAACAAAAAAGATCAAATGCAAAATGTTAGACAATTATCTAACATACAATATAAAATAGATGAAAACATAAAAACCAATTGAATACAATGAAAAAATATACTAAAATTAAATATACTAAAATTAAATTCCTAACTACTTAAAGACATGACAATCAATCACAAAAATATTCAAAAAAAGTTAAATATTCTTTTCAATACTTTGGCAGCAGATTGTTCAGGTGAAAAACATATAGATAACAAAAGTTTCTTATATACACTACATCAAATAATGAAATTAAAGTCTGGAGATAGTATATTCTTAAAATATCATGAACCCTATATAAAAAAATATCAACCAAACAATAAAGATAAAACTCATAAAACCCTTAAATATTTCCAATTACATCAAGGACTATTAAGTTCATTTGGAATAATGATTCATTCTTTAATGCTTGCAATAAATCTTTGTGAAACTTTAGATAAAACTCTAAAAAGCGAGCTATTTAACAATGACCAACAAAATCAAAACTTTACAAAATATACGAAAAATCAAATTAAAGACTCACTTGAAATAGTCAGACAAAACACAATAGATTTCGCTAAACAAATAATAATACTATTTTCAGACACATTAGCCAATCACACTAATGGCTGGAAAGAAAACTATGAAGACGAACTCAAACATTGGTCTTATGATCCATTTTATCAAAAAATCTATAACTTTAGCAAAAAACATAAAATACAATTAAAAAACCCTCAAGCAACTCAAGAGTTTACAATTTCAGGACCGTTTGAATCTATTAGTAGATATATTAACAACAATGATAGAATTAAAAACGAAAAAAAGCTTCATGACATTTTAGAATCAAACAATCATATAAACCAGATAACAAAAGAAAATCATTGTTCTCTAAAAAAATGTTTAGATTTATTTAATGATTTCAATCAAGTATTACCCCAAACCATTAGCCTATTCCAAATATTTCCATCCGGAAAGCACTGGTGTGATATTTTCAATATTATTGCTAAGCTTGATCAAGGAAGTTACTTATATTTACCTAAAAATAGTAAAATTTTTTATAATCCTGAAGGAAAACTCATTAGAACTAAAAAACAATTTTATATACCTTCTTTATGTAATAAAATGGGTATTATGGATTCTAGAAATTTTCCATATTCATTAGATTTTTATGGCGAAAAGGCCTTGACTACAAATTTAATTTATTATTTATCCTTGATGATGGGCAAAGAATATATAGCAAGCAAACTCCAAAATGCATCTAATAAATGCCAGGTTATGGATATATTATTAGAACAAGCATTTATTAACCAAAAAAACTCGCGTTTTTTGTCACCGGAGGATATTGAAAATTATCATAATTCACTTTTTTTACAAGTTTTATTAGACCCAAGAATAAGCGGATTTATAAAAAAAGAAGATTCTAAAATGGATTTTCCAGAAGATTATTTAAAATCCTATAAATCTAAATCCTACATCGAAAAACAAAAATTAAAACAACATATATCAAGAAGAATACTTAAAATAATAGAAAATTCTAAAAAAATAGAACAAAAATATTGCCATATAAATAATATATTTGAAACATTACCTAAAAAAACAAGAATATATTTCCAAGAATTAGAATATCAAGCAAAAAAAGATTCACAAAAATCAGAATATCAAGCACAAAAATCAGAATATCAAGCACAAAAATCAGAATATCAAGCAAAAAAAAATCTATCTTCACATTCACCATATCTATTTATTATCCCATTGATTTATATTTTATTCATAAATCACATGATCTTGGTTTTTTTATCAAAATTTATTTCTCAATATCCATATATATCTTTATTGATGTCTTTATATTTTTTAGTAATTCCAGCATTTACACTATTTTTCAAATTCCAGATTTATCAAAAATTTATCAAATCTGATATCTATAAAAAAAGCTCAAAACCAAAAAATCACAAAACAATAGAAAATTTGTCAAAAACTTTTGATTTTAAAAATTCAAAATTTGAAGAAAAATTTGAAATGTCATGGAAGGATTGCATAAGTTGGAAAGATTGTGTAAATCTTGTTACATTTCCATTATTTGTTATAATTAGCACCAATCTAATTTGCATAAAAATAAAAGTATTATTGCTTGTTTTGGTTTCACCTTCAATTCTATTTCAATTTATTAATTTTTTTAAAATTATCGATGTAATAGATAATATTGAAGAGCAAATTGAGAAAGATGATTTCACTCAAAAAATATCTCAAAATACAAAAAAAATCACAATAAACGATCAAGTAGAAGAAATATATCATACAGATGATGTACCATCAAAAAAAATAGTCCAAGTCAAAATAAAGGATAAATCAGATAGTAGACAAATTTATAACACCTGATTCAATAAAATCAAAATCAATTGCCTTACTTTCAGTGGTTCAATGAAACTAATATTAACTATATGACTAATAAATTATATTGTATACTTGATCATAACAAATTTATCCATAAAATTTTTTAGATCAAAGTTTAATTAGTTATACTAATATTTTGCAATACAGTTAGTATATTATTTATTATAATTCATTACAGATCTTACAAGATCATAAAACAATAGAAAAATCTATCAAATGAAATTTAAATTTGACCAAAAAGATTATTGTAGATAAAATTGAAATCATTAGATTCAATTAGGATTTTTTATATGTATGATTCAGATGCTAAAAACAATCAAATTAAAAGAAGTTTTCTTCATGATGAGCTCGAAAAGATAAACAAAGAAATTCAAAACAATACACAAAAAAAATCGCATCAAGAAGATCAAAAAAACAAAATCGAATCAATACAAGAATTGATAAAAGATTCAATGTCAGGTCCAAAAAATAAAAAAGAATTGGACATTGATATATCAGATATTCTCGATCAATACTCTTTCGAACTTAGAAAAGAAATAAAAAATGGAAAAATAGCAAAAAGTGAATTGATTCAGATATTCAATGATTTATCAAAACATAGTGGTATAGGCGATGCACCAAAAAGCACTTTTCAAGAGTCGCATAGGTTTCAGGTGTATCTTTTAAAATATCTTCAAAATTATGCTACTCGTAATGGATTATCTTTAAATTTAAAAAGTGACCAAATTGAAATACAAGCATTATCTACAAAATTACACACACTATACAGAGAATTCTATCATCACAACTCCCAAGAAAAATTTAAAAAATTAAAGTCAAACTTAGATAACAACAACTATTACTTAGATTCACAAAATATTGATAAAATTGAAAAAGATATAGTAAAGCTAAAAAGAAAGAAAAATTTTTATTTGTCTTCTTTTATACTTGCCAATCCATTGATAAAGCTATCGTCTTTTTTAATTATTACTGTTCCTTATTTTTTATTATCTATACTAAAAAAATACATAAACAATAAATCACTAACCACAATAATACCTGCTTCTTTAGAACTTGCATCTATACCGTTTATTGCTATATTAATAATACTATTAGTAGTAAATTTAGATCAAAAAAGAAAACAAATCAGTAAAGAAATCGCACAAAAAGAAATTGACCTTGAAATTATTCAACAAAAATCAGAATTTCTTGTTTTAGTATCTTTGTATAATGAAACTAGTTTTTGGAATGCAGCATATATATACAAAGAATCTGATGAAAACAAAAAAATTCTTCCTTGGGACACAGAAGAGCAACGTGTAACAAAATCTTTTGAATATTTAATTTCTGAAATGGAGAGAATTTCCAAATACACTCCTCAAGAAAAACAAAATATAAATTACCAATTAGCTGAATTGATAAAAAATGCAAATTCTATCGAACTCAAAAAGAAAAAACTAGAAGAATTTTCAATACAAAAAGATGACAACAAATCAACTAAAAACAAAGATTGTTTTTATAGACAAGGACAGACTTTTATTAAATACATTAAATTGGTTTCTTCTGTATTACTTATTTTTTCTCAAATCATTTCTGCTGCTTTAATAATAAAACCAAATTTAATCACATTTTCTTTATTAGGTGGAATTATAGGGTATGCAGCTTTGTCGGATTTCACTTTTTCATTTATAACTCTGACTTTATCCATCATTTCACTTATATTAAGTATAAAATTACAATCAGATTCAAAGAAAAATGAACAAAATTCTAGTGAAGCTTCACCAGATGAATTAAATGCAATCAAACCCCAAAACTCTATCACTAAAGAATCCGATAAAAGCATATCAATTATATTAAAAAACAATATCGATACTGTTTTCATGATATGCGCCACAATATCGTCTATAGTCATTCGATGCATTTCCATTGCAGAATCAGCATACCAAACACCTTTTATTTTGTCATCGCCCATGAGGGTAGTACTTGGTTTTGCTTGGCTTGCTTTCACCTGTTATAAAGCAACTTCTATTATTAATGATACAATGGAAAGCGAAATTGATCAGGCTAAAGCTACATCTGTATTTGCCCAGGATATAGAATTATCACATATAATATAGTAATTTATATCTTTTCTCTCAATCACCTTATTAAAATATAACCACTCATTGATTTTAAATTGAATCATTGGTGGTTATTCTCTAAATATTTTTTTATATAGAAATTATTAATCTTATTGATTTTCAAATTAAAGTTTGTATGTATTTTTTAGAATCATAAAAGCAAATTTGAATATTTAAATCTTTATATCCAATGAAGATTTATGTAATAAATTTAATAAGAATTATTTTCTATTTGTTCGATAATGATTTTGGCATCTTTGATTATAGAGTTACATTCACAATGTAATGATATTGCTTCTTTATATAGTTCTACAAAATCGTGTAAAGAAATATTTTCATTTTCAATCACACCTACTACTTCTTCAAGACGGTTGAATTTTTTCTCGAAATTTTTCATAAGTTTAAATGATAAATAAAAAATAAATTAAAGTAACATACTATAATATATATAACATTCTTTTCTATAAAAACAAGACATCAACAACTCAATCAATCGCATAATACTTTTCAAAACAAAAACTTATGAAGCTAAAAATATATTAGTTATCAATTAAACAAAATAATTTTGTCTTTAATAAAATTTAATACATTCTATTATTTGATGAAAATTAATCTACATTTAAAGATTGGTATGTAAAATCATACAAGAACAGTATTCGTCAACATACATGTCAAGTAATATAAGATTTAATCAAACTTTCAACTCTCGTGAGTAGTGTGAAAACTCACATATAATAGAAGAATTTTTCAAATAAAAGTCTATAGACTCTAATTTCTTTCATATCTATGAATATTTACGTTCATGCAGCCCCTTCCACCTATTTAGTATTATAAAATATAATGAGAGTATTAAAATACTTTTTAACGATGAGTATAAACTATACTACCACAAAAAATTGTCACAAGATTTTAATATTTGTTTTGCTTTTGTTATAACTTAACACAACGCCTTTGTTATTCTTAGAATAAAATTGCTGTCATGATATACTCAGTCTTTGCGATGAAAGGAAAGAAATAGATGTTTTAGATATAGAAAAAACATTAAGTTAAGTATAACATCTAAATGTTATAACGCAAAGCAAGAGTTATCATCAAAAAATTAAATCTAATTCAATATTATGCTAAAAAACATATGGAAATTGATGAACTAGAATATAAAAAAGATTTTTTTATATAAACTTTAATGAACTGAAATATTGTACAGATCTAAAAAGTATATGCTATACTTATTTTTATATTTAATATAGTTGGTCATAATCATTAACCTAATCACATAATTTGAGCAATCACAAACAATATAAAAATATATCATCATATTAGATTGATCCTATAATTTTAATATAACTCAATAGTATTTATTTGAATAATAATATTTATTTAATTTTATCAATAATAATTACATTTATTTTACATACTAACGGCTTTTGTTAATGCATAATTAACGATCCATATATATTATTTGAAATATTGGATTTAAATAAATAATAGGAAAAAACAATGTGCCAGCTAATAAAAAACGCTTTTAATAAAATTTTCAGTCTTTGTAGAAATACTGATGGTGAAAATATCTTGTCAAAACCAAAATTTGAATTTCAAACAAGCCCTGCGTTTTCTGATGGTTTTAATAAAGGTTATTTAATTGATATTGATGGTAAAATGTATCCTGCTACTGGTGAAGGGCTAAAAAAAGTTTGCCATGATAATAATGTCAAAGTTGATTATAATTATGGATGCTCTATTGATTGTTACGGCCCTCATACTATTACTAAAATGACTGATGTTCTTGAGGATATAACAAAAAAACAAATAGAAGAGAAAAAACTGACGTTTGACAAAGATTTCCTTGAAACTCACATCGAAGAGTACGAAGATCTTCATCTTCCAGCTTTCCAGTATGAGTTGCAAATAAAAGATAACAAGTACCCAAATTATATGCCTTTACGCTATAGCCAAGAAAATGAAAATTCTCTAGAGAAAACCAACAATTATATTAGTGATTTTGGAAACTATGGATATACTTGCAATAATCAATATATCTGTTATCCACATTCAATAGAAGGATTATATAACTTAACACAAGACTACGAACTTGATGATTTTGATCGTTTTAATTTATGGGATTCTTTTCATCGAAGTAAAACTTCAATCACACCCATAGAAGTTGAAGATATAACTAATATCATTAAGAATATCATGGAATCATATCCTCATGAGGATCCAAAAAGTTTTCATCATTCTAATATAAACCAATATTACAGTGATTCTATCTTGACTAGCGACAATAATGAATTTTATTTGACTAGCGACAACAATGAATTTTATTTTTTATATTAAAAATACTATCATTTTTAATAAAAATTTTTTTAAAATCAATATATAAATAGGTAATTAAAATATTTGCTTGGTACAACTCTTTATAACGATAAATCAGCAAGTATTTTTAACAAATACATAAAAGGAACAATGTTATGTCAATGTGTGATAATTTTTTAGTTTGGACTAATTTAAAAGAAGAACCAGAAAAACCAAAAAAAACAGAAAAAACACAAAAAGCTGAATTAAAAGAGTCCGAAAAAACATCAGTATCAGATCAATCTTTGTTTGATGGCTATATCATTACAACTCAAGGCTCCGTCTATACATATAATTATGATGGATTAATAAAAACATTGAATGATTTTTGTTTGCCAACAGAATATTCTTTAGGATGTTCCAAAGAATGTCGTGGACCTCATGTTGAAGAAAAAATTTTAGACATTCTTAAAGAAAAGGATATTGAGATAGAAACAAGTTTCTATACTAAAAAAAACGAATACTATATATCTGATTATCATGAGCCATCTATAGAATACGCACTTGAAGAAATATCTGGAAAATATCCTGATTATAAACCTTTGAGATATGCTTTGCCAAAAGAAAACAATATTGTAAAAAGCCCTGAGTATAAGCATGGCTTCAACAATGGATATATTTATAATAAAGACTACGTTTGTTATCCATTTTCTATAGAAGGATTGAATAATCTAAGCCATGATTATGGCAACATTAGTTTAACAATGTGTTTAGATCAACACAATCTTTTATCACCAGGTATATTATCAGTTAGCTCTGATCCTGATCTTAATGAAAATAGTCAAACAAAATTTTCATTTATGTTTATACAAGATGATTCATCTTTTTATCAAAAATATAGAGAAAATCAAGAAGATACAGTAACTATTGATATTCAAGATATATATAAAGGAAAAGAATCAGAAGAAAGCTCGTTTATTATTGACATAGAATACCTAATGTCAAGCATAATGAACATGGATTGTTTTAAAAATACAAACAATGAATTAGAAGGTTCAGCTATAAACGAATATTTTGTCCGATATTATTCGAATTATTATCCGAATCGATTAGGATATGATTATAAGGATTTTCAAGAATTTTTTTTTGATAATAAAAACAGTAGCATTTTTGGAGAGGAGTATATGGATTATTATGATTACTTTTATTGATTAGATATTGAATGAGAAAATTCAACAGACTGATTCAGTTATTATTTTATAAAAAATAAGTAAAAGATTAATTGATAAAATCAGTTAATAGCATTTTAATGTTTTTCAAAGTAAATAGGTGATTTCTTTAACAACACATCAGATTTTGATCAGAAGATATATAATGATTATACCAGCAAATTTAATTATAGAATACTTTTAAAATAATGAATAGTATATGTTATATCAAGTTAATTACTACGAAGGAACAGTATCATCAAATCAATCTCTTTTAGAAGTTGATGTTGTTGAACACAACAATGTTATATGTACACATAATCATGATTTTGAACAAACAATTTATCAACCTTTCAAATATTCATCAGAAAAAACACTTTTTTTGAAAAACCATAATTACTATGATGGTTTTAAAAATGGGTATGTATAAAATAAAGGCAACGTTTGGTATACCATTCTCAATAGAAGGATTACAAAATCTGTATCACGACTATGGCGATGTTAGTATAACAGTGTCTGATGTAGTTTCCGCGAGTCAGTTGAAATTATCAATTCATTATGATTAAATTGAACATTCTAACAAAAAAATCATTTTTTTGACGTTTGGAATACCAGAATAATATAACAAACAAAAATGAATTTGGCGAAGTTTTGAAAATTCAAGATATATAGAAAATCCATAACAGAAGAATACTTAGAAGAAGAAAACTTAGGGGCAAACTTCATTATAGGGGATATAGTAATGATGATGATTGAAATATATATGCATAGATTGTTTTAATGTGACACGCAATGAGTTTCAGTGTGTATTTGTTAACAATAACATGCTCGCATCAACAATGATAATGCATACGGAATTTTTTCGGATGAAACTTATAGCTCTTTTAATTATGATATAATGTTACTTGAATACTATATTTGAATATTATTATTTCAATTTGAGTATGCATATAAATAAATACAATACTATGTTTTGTATTTATTTATCTTAATACAAGCACTATTCTGTTTCCATACTTATAAAGGAAGATTGATTGAGAATTCATATATAACATAATTCTCAATATACAAACCATCATGTTTTGGCCTTTGATGATTTCATAAATTTTTGTAACAATAAACCAATTAATTTCATTGGTTCAATTGTACTTGCGATCTTATAAACGACAAATACAAACTATAAATGTATCTGTTACTTGATTTGTATAATATGATATAATTTTGGCAAAATGTATAAAAATAAATTAATCACAGATCAATCGGACAAATAAATAAAAATGTTTATATATAAAATTATAAACATGCCTTTATATCAAAACGTATAAATTCTAACAAGGTAAAATATAAAAATAAAAAAAAAACGCAACAAACAACCAAAATCTTACAAAAGCAATAGAAAGCCTAAGAAATTACAATTCATTTACTTGTACATAACAATATTTCAACGCTAAAAACGAATTAAAATCAATATTTTATTAATTCAATGTAAAATATTTACTTATACACTTATATAGTGGGCTTATTGTATTAAGCAGAAATTTATAAGTTTATAAAAAAAACTAGTTTTATGATGCCAAACCTTGCATTATGTTCAACTATCAATATAATGTTGATTGGAGGTAATAATATATGATTGAATATAAATATGAAAGTATAAACGGGGATCATGATCCTGAGGATTCAAGCCAATCACCTTGCTGGAAGGAGTACAATGAAGTTTGTTCTAAAGATTCTAACTCTCTAGATATATACACATATGATTGTGTTTCAAGCTTTGAATCCATAGAAACATGGAAACAAGACCAAAGCTCTGAAATATACAATTCAGATCAAGATTTCGTTTAACAATAAAGATCTAGCCTTAGAGGTTAAGATTATCTATTAATCTCTAAGGTGATTGTGAACTTCAGTCTTATATACTTTTAACTATAACTCTGATAAATAACTGTGTCAAGTATTGATTTATAAACTAATTATAAATAAGCATATAAAAAGTAGATCTATGACATTTGAGCATAATAGCTTATTGTATAACGTAAAAAACTTATACATATAAAAAGAATCATACCTGATAGATCAACACCCCCTAAAACAGAGAAAGGTATATTATTTCTTATCCATGACAATATTGGATTCAGGATTGATTCAATAGTGAACCTTATTCTTGCTATAACACCTAGAAAATAACTTGTTTCACCATTTCGATTGACCGTAGGGAAAAAAGATACTATGAACCAAATAGTCAGAACAAAATTCAAAAAACTAAGAAAAGTGTCAAATAAATAAATAATTGGATGCAAAACTTACCTAAAAAATATTCTAAATATCTATATCGTGCGTTGTGAGGGCATTGTCAACAATAAATTTACGCCTTGGCGCAACAACGCTTCCCATTAAAATTGAAAACATCTCATCAGCCGCTTCAGCATCATCAACAGAAAGCTGCATTAATGTTCTATTCTTGGGGTCTAAAGTTGTCTTCCAGAGCTGTTGGGCATTCATTTCCCCCAAACCTTTAAACCTTTGAAGAACTACTCCTTTTTTAGAATCCTCACTCATTATATCTAACAAATGCGTAGGGGAAATTATCGAATAACTGTTATTTTTTATTTTCAAGGTCACAACAGAAGAAAATATATGATCTAAAACAGATAAAGCATCAATCATTTCTGAATAATCATTACCTTTAGGTATTTTATAATATTTTGCTACACCAGCCACTTCAGAAACTATAACAAAATCATCATCACGATCTAAAACACTATATTTAGCGTTATCATAACATTGCAACCTATCTAAAATATCATTTTTGTAGTAAAATAGTTCAATAAAAATCTGAGGAACATCAGAAATTAAATTAGCAGAACAATTAGATACAATTTTACATTTATCAATAACAAGCAAAAGCGCAGAACCAGAAACAGTAGATCCGTCAGATAAATTCAATTCAGCATCTTGTGTGACCGAGTTCCAAAAATAATCAGAAAGAGATTTTTCATCTTTTAGATAAAATTCTTTGTTTCTTTTTACCAATCTATACAAAGGAGGCTGAGCCACGTAGAGATAGCCACGCTCTATAACTTCTCTCATATAACGAAAAAAGAAAGTAAGAAGCAATGACCTAATATGTGCACCATCAACATCTGCATCAGTCATGATTATGATTTTGTGATAGCGGATCTTCTCAATATCAAACTCTGATTCACCTATACCAGCACCTAGAGCAGTAATTAAACAAGCTATTTCAGAAGAAGCTAAAACTTTATCAAATCTCACTCTTTCTACATTTAATATTTTTCCTCGCAATGGCAATACAGCTTGGTAACGACTATCCCTGCCCTGCTTTGCTGTACCAGCCGCAGATTGTCCTTCTAAAATCAAAACCTCAGATTCTTTTGGAGATTTGCTCCTGCATGGAGTTAATTTGCCGGACAAAGAAGCCAACTCTATATTACCCTTTTTTCTAGTAATATCACGAGCCGCTTTGGCCGCTTCCCTGGATAATGCCGCAGCAATTATTTTATCTAATATTATTTTGGCAATTTTAGGATTCTCTTCAAGCCAAGAAGAAATATTATCAAAAACAGCACCCTCAACAAAAGCTCTAGCATTAGAGCTTACAAGCTTATCTTTAGTTTGAGATGCGAATTTAGGTTCTGACATTTTCAAAGACAAAACACAAGTCAATCCCTCTCTAATGTCATCGCTAGTAGGATTGATCTTGCTTTTCTTTGACGCACTTTGATTGACAATATAATTGTTAATTGCTCTAGTGAGAGCAGAACGAAAGCCAGAAAGATGGGCTCCACCATCTCTTTGCTTCACATTATTTGTAAAGCATAATGTATTTTCGTAATAAGATTCATTCCACTGTAATGCAATGTCAATAATCATTTCACCATCTTGAGAAGATGATTTAAAAGACACAGGGGCATTAATTAATGAGGATTTATTTCTATCCAAATACTTCACAAAATCTTTTATTCCAGAGTCAGAGAAAAATGTTATTTCTTTTTTCTTAGAAGGTCTGCGATCAGACAAATTGATTTTAACTTTGCTGTTTAAAAACGAAAGCTCTCTAAATCTTTGTTCCAAAATAGAAAAATCAAATTCTATGCTCGAAAAAACATCACTAGAAGGCATAAACCTTACAATCGTACCACGTTTTCTAATGTTATCACAAACAAGTTTCAAAGGAGAAACAGGGACACCTTCTTCAAAGCGAATGAAATGCTCTTTTTTGTCGCGATATATGGTGAGATCAAGCCAAGTAGATAATGCATTGACAACTGAAACACCTAATCCATGCAAACCTCCAGACATTTTGTATGTCTCTTGGTCAAACTTTCCACCTGCATGAAGATTTGTCATTATCACTTCAGCAGCAGAAACCCCTTCTTCTTTATGTAAATCTACAGGAATTCCTCTACCGTTATCTTCTATGCTTACTGAACCATCTTCATGAATTTGACATTTAACAGTATCACATGGCCCATATTCAGCAACTTCATCAAAAGCATTATCAGACACTTCAAAGACCATGTGATGTAAACCTGTACCATCATCAGTATCACCTATATACATATCAGGACGAAGCCTAACACCTTCAAGACCTTTACATACCTTGATAGACTCAGAACTATAACTAGAATCAGACATCAACCGAACTAAGCTCCATAAGAAAACCTATTTCTCAATTGTATCACATTCAAAAGAAATTGAAACTTAAGTTAACGAATCAACCATAACAACAAATTCTTGGCTTGATTGTTTTCGAATTGATTGTAGAAGAAAAAAATCTAATGATTGCAAGAAATCAAAGCGGGATTGAAAATACCCAAAGACTTGTATATAATTCTTTATTATTGTGTTTGGACTATTTGCAGAAAATATACACTTCAGCCACCCATCGTTTCAGATTAAGGGTGTCAATATAAAAGCCGAAAAAGGACAAATAACGTCCTTATTTGGACCTTCTGGATGTGGGAAATCTACTCTGCTCAAAATAATAGCTGGGTTATATAAACCAAAACTAGGAAAAATTGAAATCAACGGGAAAGTTGTACATTCCGATCACAAATTCACTCCCATACAATATAGAAATATTTCATTTGTGTTTCAGCACCCTTCACTGTTACCCCACAAGACTGTTCTAGAAAATGTTATGTTTTCAGTCAGGAAGAATATTAGCAACAAAAAACAACTTGCAATGAAATATCTAAAGAAAATGCGCATGTCTGAGTACGCAAATCATCACCCATGCACATTGTCTGGGGGACAACAACAGCTTGTTACTATTGCAAGAGCATTAGCTTATGAGCCAGATCTGTTTTTGTTAGACGAACCATTTTCAAGCGTAGATATAATATCAAGACGAAGGATCATGGAGTACATAGTAAACTTATTGAGAGAAGAAGATTTACCTGCAATACTTGTGACTCATGATCCAGAAGAAGCGTTGAGTGTGTCTGACGTTATATACGCACTCAGAGATGGAGAAGTAATACAAGAGGACACACCTGAAAATATATACAATCACCCTTCAGACATTAGTCTGGCAGAGCATTTCGGAATTGTAAACCATATTACCGGAAGAATAAGCAATGGCATATTAAATACTGTTTGGGGAGATATACAAAATGTAAAACAATACGACACTGTGTGCGCAAGACCAGAAGCAATCTCAATTGATCATAATTCCAATATAATAGGAACTATTGAAAAGGTAAAAATCTTCAACAGAATGGCCCTTGCTAGGGTAAAAGATAGCTCATATTGGATGACAATGCTCAACAATCAACAACATACCATTGGCCAAAAGCTAAAACTCAAAATGGATTTATCAAAAATAATGCTATTCAAAACTAGCTCCTTAAATGCTTTTGATGACGCTTTGCTATAATATTTAAATTCATGCATTGAGTGATGTTTTTTATATATTACAAAAATCTTGTTTTAGAACTGAGTTACATTAAAGATAATAAAATTTATCATTAACAATATTATAAAAACATTCTATATTAAATAAAATAGGTTACAGATAGATTTGCTAAATCTTGATTAAATCGCCATATAAAACAAAAAAAACATCCACAACACTTAAAAGCTCATTATTGTTTTCGCTAATTTCATAACTATGTTTAATATTCTCATTTTATATATTCAGTCAAACTATCTTTGTTTATTTGCAACCTAAGTTATATTTGAATAGTAATTTTTAAGAATCAAAAACTCCTTTCATAGAAATTTAAAACATTACTTGTATTAGCAAAAACGAGAGCTTTGAAAAGCTATCATAATTATTTTTGAATATTTTATTATATTGTTATACAAAGGTTGAAACAATGACAGAAGAAAAACTTAACTCAACATCACCTAAATTTGATTTATATTGTAATTTGGAATCCAATGATGAATCCAAAAAAGAAATTATATTCCACGCTCAGGCGCATGGTGAGTCTTTACTTGGTATGATATCTGATGAAAATAAAACTTATTACCTCCAACACGAAATCACTATACCAAGGGAAAACCAAAACTATTTTTCAGAAGGCAACAATGTTTCAAGGCTGAATTTAATATCAACAGATGGTCGAATAGATATCAATCACGAGCAAGACATTGATTATAAACTTCCACAATTAATCTCTAAAATAGAAAACAAAATTAACAATAAACTACTACATATCGAATTAAATCCCGACCCTAACTTCAATTCACATTACAATCAAATCATTTATAAAAATACAAATCAACTTGGCCAAACAAAAAATATCATTGGCTCTTCCGAGTCATTCATTGATGAACTTTTAAAAGAATTGCAATCAGATGGATATATACAAAATACTGATTATATAGTAAAACCAAAAATCCAAACAGTGGCTCTAAAGGAAAAAACAATTGAATCAATCTTAAAAGAAGAGCATGAAGAAAATATAGAAAAAACAACCCTACAAGAACCAGAAGCTATAGAAGAAACAGCTATGCAAAAAACAGAAGCTGTAGAAGAAACAGCTATACAAAAAACAGAAGCTATAGAAGAAACAACTATACAAAAACCAGAAGCTGTAGAAGAAACAGCTATGCAAAAAACAGAAGCTGTAGAAGAAACAGCTATGCAAAAAACAGAAGCTGTAGAAGAAACAGCTATACAAAAAACAGAAGCTGTAGAAGAAACAGCTATACAAAAAACAGAAGCTGTAGAAGAAACAGCTATGCAAAAAACAGAAGCTGTAGAAGAAACAACTATGCAAAAAACAGAAGCTGTAGAAGAAACAGATATGCAAAAAACAGAAGCTGTAGAAGAAACAGATATGCAAAAAACAGAAGCTGTAGAAGAAACAGCTATGCAAAAAACAGAAGCTGTAGAAGAAACAACTATGCAAAAAACAGAAGCTGTAGAAGAATTAGCTATGCAAAAAACAGAATCTATAGAAGAATTAGCCGAAGAAGAAACTGAAAGTTTAACAATTGAGCGAGCAACATTACCTTTTGCAGATGATCTCTATACGCTAGACAACCAATATATCTGGCAACAATATGGAGATAGCTGGATTATAGATAGATCACATCAAGAAAACCAGGAAACAACGTCAGACAGTATTATTATTTATATTTAGTCAACAAAAAAAATGTGATCAAATATATTGATCACATTTTTTTTTGCGAAAACTCTACATCAAGATTTACTATGAATGACAATATATAATGAATATATTATATAATCGAGATTTCAAATAAAATATTTGAATTTCAATGTTCGATTATAAATTAAAATACATCATATACTTTATTGCTTAATTAGCATATACATACAAATATGTCTTGACCATTGCACAAAATATGTTATAATTAAGTTATTAACAAGCTTCAGAGGTTTATCATGTTGTACAAAAATAATTACAATATTATCGTTGGAGATAATGTTTCTTTTCCTATTAACTCACTCACTCCTCATAGTGACCCATCTAACCCTTTCTTTTCCTATCACATATGCTATGACAGTGGATGTTATTCCTTGTATTCATATTATGAATATCCGGTATGTTATGAATATCCGGTATATTATGAATATCCGGTATATTATGAATATCCGTTTTATTATGAGTATCCAGTATATTATGAATATCCAGTATATTATGAATATCCGGTATATTATGAATATGAATATGAATATCAATGTGATGTACATCTTCCATATTCTCCATTTACTTACACCGATTTTTCATAAGATCGCATCTCATCAACTGTGAGCTCTAAAATAGAGAGATATACAATTTAACATTAATGTAAACATACTTCTTGAGCTCACACTAAGTATATCTATTACAAAAATCCGATAATTAAAAAAGCTGATTGATTGACATAAATTAATCAGAGTAATTTGTTAGTATATATACCACCTAGCAATCAAACATTATAATATCTTCATAAGACTTTCAACAAATTGATATTAGTTGTTAGATTAAGTTTATAAAACAAATGATTAATAATAGTATTCACATCGACACAAACAATTATCCATATTAGGATCTCAGGATTATATGTTTTATACTTGATTACAAATTTAATACCACCATATTTTTTAATATCAGACATTTTCAAATAATAAACAACTACCTTCCTCTCTGAGCTCTGATTTAGATGATTTATTCAGCACAGCTATCAGCCCATAAAGAACAAACATGAATTCTTGTACATACCAATCTTGATTGCTGACCAACAACACATGGCAATTTAATTCAATTCATGGTGTCGTACATTCACATAATGTACGGAACAATAACAATTATAACATACAACTCTAATGTTTTTAAATTCACTGTGTATTGATTAAAATATAAGATATATCGATTATCTTTAATTTGGCAAGAGAACAAAAATGGCCAATCAGATAGAATTAACCATAAAACATCTTTTATGTAAGTGTTTTGAGAAATTCTGTACAATAACATTTTTATAATACAGTTTGAAAGCATAAACTAACAATTTCTCAAAGAAGCAATTTTTCCAAAAAATCATTAAATTCAATTTTTTAGACTAAAAAAACATTAAAAGTTAGCATAATGAAAATTATTTATATTAATTATATAACTTGCCATACATGAGAATCACACAAAATACTTTTAATTAATCAGTGCAACGAATTATCGGTAATTTTACCATTATTGACTAACATGATAATCAATGTAGATTTGACCTAGTATTATTAGACTATCGCTATGATTGTTCTTAATTAACTCAATACATATACAAAGTCTAACTACATACTTTAAACAAATTTTTTCGAGGTAAAATGTCAACAAATCCATTAACACACAGTTTATATAGTGAAGACTTAGAAACGAACGAAAATCAAAGTTTAAATTTAAACACAGATGATAATTCAGGACAAATACATCCCTCAGGAGACTCTGTATTTTTTAAAGAGCTTGATAAAATACGAGACGAAAGCAAAAAAGTAGAATCACAAGATCAGTTTGATGAAAGTATATCAGATTATCTGGATGGTGAAGCAACATCATCGGCACTATACTATACAACATCTTATGCAAAAGATCCGTCAGGCGGAATTCTTAAAAGCACTACTTATTATTTTGACGATCATAAATTTAATAAAATTTCCCACACAGATAATGATGGAGTATCAACGTTGATATCAGCTGGTATATTTGAAAACAATATTTTAACACAGATACCAAACTCTGAAACAACTCAAGAATCAATAAATTTAAAAACAAATACGGAACATCACATCAAAGAAGAGCTTTTGAGTGAAGATTACAATGTAAATCAAAATATATTTAAAGATATATTGCAAACTGCTGAACAAACAGAAAAAGACAAAAATATATGGGAAGAAGTCGAAGATGTAGGAGAAGCTGCATTAGAAGGTATAAAAAACACATGGCAAGAGATCGAAGAGGTGTTTGAAGCTGATGAAAATATATTGGAAGAAATCGAAGATGTAGGAGAAGCTGCATTGGAAGGAATTCAAGATATATGGGATGAAATCAAAGATGTAGGAGAAGATGCATTGGAAGGAATTCAAGACGCATGGGAAGAAGTTAAAGATGTAGGAGAAGACGCATGGGAAGAAGTTAAAGATGTAGGAGAAGATGCATTGGAAGGAATTCAATACGCATGGGAAGAAGTTAAAGATGTAGGAGAAGATGCATTGGAAGGAATTCAAGATGCATGGGAAGAAGTTAAAGATGTAGGAGAAGATGCATTGGAAGGAATTCAAGACGCATGGGAAGCAGCTGGAGATAGACTTGAATATTTTGAAAATACAAAAGAAATTCAAAAAATATCAGCAAATCAACATGCACATACAGAAGTTCAACACACACAAACGACATTGAAAAATGAATATCTTGTACAAGAATCAGAAAACCAAGACAATGAAGAACAAAACAAATATAAAAACAAAACCTCAGATGATGTCAATATATATGGAGATTTGAATTTTATTAACAACAATATCAACTCCGAATCAGAGCAAAATAAATATTATTCTCTTGGCGCAATATTGATATCAATAGTATCACTTGTGATCGTTTCATTCACAGCTATAATTGTGTCGATTGATTTGCTTGGCTCTTCAAAGGACCAGAAATAGAAAAAATTTTTATATAAAATGTTTGCTTGATGTTAATCTATGCCTTAAAAGAAATTGTATTTTATATATTCTTATATTATGATGTTAGTTAACATTGAGTGTGTTAAAGCCATACTTTTTCATACTCTAATTAATAAAGCTGTAATTTTATTGTTTATATACACATTTTTTTTATGCAAAATAAGCAATTGTTCACAGCTTTTTAAAACTCTTGCTATATCTTTATGGAGATTCTTATGAGCTTGGGACCTTGGCAGCTACTTTTGATTTTATTGATAATATTGGTTTTGTTTGGAGCCGGTCATCTACCTCAAGTCATGGGAGAAATAGGAAAAGGAATAAAATCACTTAAACACAACTTGAAAGAAGATAAAAACGACAAAGAAACATAAATATAATTTTTTCTAAGTATTGAGAATATAATATTTATTTCTTCTTGATAAATTACAAACATCACAGCCAATATTATATATTGGCGCACTTTATTTAAAATCAAACAAAAATAATAACAATACATAATTAATATAACTTGATATCTATTGGTATAATATGATATGCTTGATTCAAGCCTGGGCAGGTATAATTGGCTAACCCGGTCAGAACAGAGATGTAGCAGCCGTAACCAATTTATCTGGGTCAGGCCTATTATTTTTTCCTATCCATATTTTGTTTATGAACTTTCTCGATAAGAAATCCGAAAGTAGTTTATGTTTGATAGGATTGCAATGGGGAGACGAAGGTAAGGGAAAATTAATTGATTCTCTTGCTAAAAATTATGATTTTGTCATAAGATTCAATGGTGGGCATAATGCTGGTCATACCATATTTCCAAATAAGTCGAAATCTTATAAACTTAGGATTATTCCATCCGGGATACTGCACCAAGGTTTACCCTGCATAATTTCTTCTGAAGTAGTAATAGAACCCTATACTTTGTTGAAAGAAATCTCCATGCTTCAAAATTCAGGCGTTGAAATAAATCGTGAAAAACTTATCATTTCCAGCAATTGTCATATTGTTCTTGATTTGCACGTAGAGCTAGACAAATTATATGAGTCTTTAAGAGGCGATGAAAAAATAGGAACCACTCAAAGTGGAATAGGCCCATGCTATGAAGATAAAATCGGTAGAAGGGGAATTAGGCTTGCAGATCTTTTCTCTAATGATTACTCGAGTTTACGTAAAAAAATAAAAGTATTAATTAAGCACCACAATTTAATAAGAAAAGGCGCTGGAATAAAAACCCTAGATCCAGATGATTATGAAAAATCTCTAATCCAAATATCTAGTCAACTCTTTCCCTACGTTTATACTGAAAATCAAATATCACAGAAGACGTGTAATAAAAAAATATTATTTGAAGGAGCTCAGGGAATTCTTCTGGATATTGATCATGGAACTTACCCTTTTGTTACTTCGAGCTCAACCATTCCAAGAATGAATCCAATACTACACTCTTCTAATTTAGTATTGGGTGCTATAAAATCTTATTGCACTAGAGTAGGAGAAGGACCGATGGTAACTGAGATTTTAGACGAAAAAATTAAAAACCATCTGAGTAAAAAAGGAAATGAGATCGGCACTGTAAGCAATAGAGCAAGAAGATGTGGATGGTTTGATGTGGTTGCTGCTAAATATTCGATACAAAAATCTGGAACAAAATATCTGGCTATAACTAAATTAGACGTATTGAGTGGATTAAATAAGATTTTGATATGCACTAAATATTCATTGAACAACAAACAAACAGCTTATTTTCCACAAATAAATCAGGAAAAAATCATTCCAGAATACGAAGTTTTACCTGGCTGGGAAGAAGAAATTGATTCTACTTCCGTACATGAATTACCTAAAAACGCTTTAGCTTATCTTTTGAGATTGCAACAGTTACTTCAAACACCTATAGCGATGATATCAAATGGGCCTACACGTGATGATATAATATATCTATAAATCGAAACTCACTCGCCTAGTAAAAGCTAAGAATATAATTTTTCGCTCTCACAAAACAACTATGATTATAATAATAAAACAGTAGATCTATTTTAAACCACGTGCTAGTATATGCGTTCTAAGATTAGAACGCTTGATTAATAAAAAATGCTTTCAATATATTTAAATAAACAAGTAGTCGCAACTTTCTTTCTTGGTATTGCAAGCGGAATACCCTTAGCACTGACGAGTTCTACTTTAGGAGCTTGGTTGTCACAAGCTGGAATCAGTAAAAGCGTTATAGGATTATTCGCCATTGTAGGAATTCCTTATTCTCTGAAATTTCTCTGGGCACCAGCAATAGACAATATCTCTATACCTTTTCTTGAAAGAAAACTTGGAAAAAGGCGTTCTTGGCTCATTATGTGTCAGATTTTTTTGGCAATAGCAATAATCTCTCTGGGCAATTCCAACCCATTACAAAACATAAAGACAATGGCTATTTTATGTATCATAGTTTCATTTTTTGCTGCAACGCAAGATATAATAATTGATGCATATAGAATAAATCTAATTCCCGATACATCTAAACAAGGAGCCGCTGTAAGCACGACAATAGTTGGATACAGAATCGGAAACTTGATTTCTGGAGGTGGAATGCTATTAATTGTTGATTTCTTTCAAAATCTCAATGATGCAAGCAATTTGTTTTATAATTGGAGTGTCGCTTATTACATAATATCCCTAACACCCATTATTGGCACATTAGCTGCTTTATTTGTGGGAGAGCCTGAAAGCACCTTCAAGTTAGACAAAAAATCAGAAAAGAATTCTATATTAAGATCTATTAAGCTGTGCACAGTAGAACCATTTCTAGATTTCATTAACCGCTATAAATCTTCATGGATGCTTTTGCTTTTGTTTTGCATTATTTATAGATCCTGTGATGCATTTATTGCCACAATGGTAATGCCTTTTTTTATAGAGCTTGGCTTCTCTTTGACAGAGATAGGTATCGTAGTTAAATCATTTGGATTCGGTGCTACAATATTTGGAGGTCTTATTGGTACATTTATAATCAGAAAATGCAAAGGATGTATAAAAAAGGCTTTGATTGTTGCAGGAATTGGACAAATGTTATCAAATGTAATGTTTGTAATTCAGGCTTATGCAGGGAATAGCATAACATGCCTTTACGTTACAGTAGCTTCTGAAAATATATGCAGCGGTGTAGCATCTTGTATTTTTGTTGTATTCTTATCAGGATTATGCAAAAGCCAACAGCATGTTGCAACACAATATTCACTTTTAACTGCACTTGCTACAATAGATAAAGTGGTAATATCATCTGTTGCAGGTTGGATGGCACAAGAATTGGGGTGGATAACAATGTTTTCTTGTAGTGTATTACTTGGTGTGCCTCCAATGATCATTTTGTATTATACCAATGTCAGAAACATTAAATAAATATATTATTTCATTGTTTTTTATTGTTTTACTAGTACTGTCTTCATCCAAAGCTAAAAGTGATTTTCTATCTTTAAAATCTAACACCGTCAATATGAGAGTAGGACCAGGTTTGGATTATCCTGTGAAATGGGTATACTTAAAAAAAAATATGCCATTAAAGTTAATAAATAATTTTGAAAATTGGAGACAAGTACGTGATATGAACGGAGAAGAAGGATGGATACAGGTAGGATTACTAAGCACCAATAGATATTTGGTGACAAAAAATATTACAATAGGATATTCAGATAATAAAAAAAATTTCATAAAAATTACTATCGATCCAATAGTCACTTTAAAGTTTATAAAATGCGAAGAAGATATATGCAAGGTAAGCGTACAAGGATATAAAGTATGGGTAGAAAAAAAAAATGTATGGGGAGATTAAATAAAATGCAAAGACAACAAGCATCCTAAAAATAAAATCAGTCCAACAAACACGTTATATTTGAATAGTTCGAAGCATTTGCCATCTTTTTTAAACATATTAAATCTATACTTCATTAAAAAAAAACTTATTATTAAACATATATAATAAGCCAATCCCATACCAGATAGAAGTCCAGCTAAACACCACAAGGAAAATGCAATCGAAATGAACCTTTTCAACCATTTGTCAGAAACAAAAATAGAATTAGCAGTTGTGTATAAACCTAACTTTATATCATCTTCAACGTCTTGTTTTGCATATATTGTATCGTAATAAATAGTCCAAAACATACATCCAAAATATAACATCACTGAAGAAAGCTTGATTTGTCCTTGATTGATAACACTACAAGCAATCAAAACACCCAAGTTAAATGTAATACCAAGAAAGAATTGAGGGTATTTCAAATATCTTTTTGTGATTGGGTAAATTATAACTAATAACATTGAAAAAATGCATAGCATTACTGATTTTAGATCCAAGAAAAATAGTAGCAAAGACGATAAAAACAGAATACAAATCAAAAATAACACCGCAGAGCTAGTAGACAACTTACCAGAAGAAAGGGGCCTAAATTTTGTACGAACCACTTTTGAATCTATTTTCATGTCAAATATATCATTTATAATACATCCTGCGGATCTCATTAAAAAAGCACCAATAAAAAACAAAGGAACCCATACAAAATCTTGAAGATTTTTGCTATGCATTATCAAACTCCAAAGAGTTGGAAATAAAAGCAACCAAGTACCAGTAAGGTTATTCAACCTTGCAACTTGAATATAAAGATCAAGATTCATTACAACTCACAAACAATATTTTCAATATAAGCAAATACATCATGAAAAAACAATCTCTAATACATAATAAATAACTATTGACTCATATTTTTTTTATCAGATAATTAACACAATATAAAAGATCACATAAAGATATTAAAGAAAAATACATGGATCAAGAAAAAATTTCAAAGCTAACTCCAGCAATGCAACAATATATGATTACAAAGAAAAATTTTTCTGATTGTATCATATTTTATAGAATGGGAGATTTCTATGAATTATTTTTTGAAGATGCTATAGATGCTGCAAAAATATTGAATATAACTCTAACACGAAAAGCACAAAAAAATTCAAAAGATATACCAATGTGCGGAATCCCATTTCACAGCTCATGCCATTATCTCCAAAAACTTGTCAAAAATGGATTTAAAGTAGCAATTTGCGAACAAATAGAAACACCAGAACAAGCAAAAAAAAGAGGGCCTAAATCAGTAATACAAAGAGAAGTAGTCAGAATTATAACGCCTGGAACTATTTTTGAGGATAACTTACTCGAACAAAAAGAACAAAATTTCATAATGGTTATATCATTAAACAACAAAAACTTAGGATTATCTTGGATAGATATATCTACTAATTCTTTCTTTTATTCCAATACAACCGCATCTAATTTAGAATCAGATCTGGCACAAATATCTCCAAAAGAGATTGTATTAGACGAAAAAATATACTCAATTCAAGAAGCAGCTAATTCTTTGCAGAAACAAAAAAACACTATGATAACAAAACATTCATCTAGCTTCTTTGAATTCAACCGATCACAACAAAAAATATTAAGTTTTTTTAAAATTAATAATATAAATGGTATAGGAGATTTCTCAAAAGAAGAAATTTGCGCTTGTGGAGCTGCAATAGAATACTTGGAGTATACACAGCCTAAAACTAGGATGAAACTCAACTACCCTAAAAAATATAGTGAAAATAATTTTATGCAAATTGATGCCACTGCTCGAGAAAGCTTGAACATTAATTCATCAAAGCATGGATTAATAAATAAATTAGATTTCACAATAACAGGTGGAGGTGGGAGAATGATACGTCAATATATTAATATGCCTTTGTCAGACCATATTGCAATCAATAATAGACTTGACATAGTAGAGTTTTATCTTGAAAACAAAGAAATCAGACATAAAATACGTAATTCATTGAAAAATTTCCCAGACATAGATAGATGCATGTCTAGAATATCCTTGAACAAAAGCGAGCCAGTAGACATGATAAATTTATTGCATTCATTAAACATATCATTAGAACTTTCAGCCATATTAGAAGATCATAGAAAAAACAATCATATAATAGAAGCATATACTAAATTAGGAACGCACGGAGAAATTATTGAATTACTAAGCAAAGCACTTGTGCTGGACCCTAAAAAGTCTAAAAAAGATGGAGGTTTTATAAATCCTGACTTTGACCCTAAGTTGTCAAAAACAATCGATATAAAATCCAACTCAAATAAAATGCTATTAGAGCTCCGAGATTTTTATAGAAAAAGCACCGGTATTGTAAATCTGAAAATATCATCTAACAACTTGATTGGTTACTATGTAGAAGTATCTTCCCAAAACATACTAAACAATGAAGAATTCATACATAAACAAAGCCTTTTGAATTCTGTGCGTTATACAACTAAGAAGCTTCTCACATTAGAAAGGGATATAATGGGAGCACAAAGTCAAGCATTAGAATTAGAAACAAGGATCTTTGAAGAAATAAATAAAACAATATCTAAACATGAAGAGCAGATATCTTTGATGTCTCAAGTCGTTGCTCAGCTAGATGTACACACTTCATTGGCTTCATGTGCAGAACAATACGGTTATAATCGTCCTAAAGTAGATGACAGCAAAAAACTAGTAATAGAATCAGGAAGGCACCCTATAGTTGAACTTAACAGTGACTTTGTTCCAAACGACATACATTTGGATGAAAATACTATGGTTTACATGTTAACTGGACCCAACATGGCTGGCAAAAGCACTTTTCTAAGGCAAAATGCAATAATTGCACTAATGTCACATTTTGGATCTTTTGTGCCAGCTCAAAGAGCACATATTGGCACAATAGATCGAATATTGAGTCGAGTCGGTGCATCAGATAACATAGCAGAAGGAAAATCAACTTTTATGGTAGAAATGATTGAAACTGCTTCAATAACAAATAACGCAACAGATAAATCACTTGTGATATTAGATGAAGTAGGCAGAGGTACTGCTTTGTATGATGGAATATCAATAGCAATCTCCATAGTAGAATATATACACAACGTTAATAGATGCAGGGCTATATTTTCCACACATTATCATCAATTATGCGAACTTGAAAAAAGATTGAAGAAATTAAAATGCTATTCAATGCAAGTACAGGAATGGGATGATGATATAGTTTTTATGCATAAAATTCGCAGAGGATCTACAAATAAATCTTACGGTATACATATAGCAAAAATGGCTGGAATGAACAAAGAAATAACCAATAGAGCCACAACTTTATTAGAACAATTGTCTAAAATTGCTTGAATCAATTATAAAAAGACAATATGAACAAGTATGTAAACATAATCCCAGCACATAATATAAATATTCCTCTGTTATATTTAGCTCCCGCAAAATCTGAAGTGGGAGATTATGTGAAAATATCAATCAAAAGTAAAGAATATTATGGAATAATAATAGAAACAATCACAGATAATGTCAACATACAAGAAAATAAAATTAAAAATATAATACAAAAATTTGAAATTCCAAAAATGAAACAAAGTTTGATTGCTTTCATAATAAAAATGTCAAAATACAATATGTGTAACATGGGAAATGTTCTCAAACTAACCATTGGAGCACAATTGTCAGAGCCACATTTCTATGAGGTTGTAAAAGAACGTTCCACAAAGAAACATTCGAAAACAGAGAAAAAAGTAATATCGCTTTTGGATCAAAATGAAGCAATTTTACTAGATGAAATAACCTATAAATGCAAATTAAAGTCAAATTCATTAGAAAAACTAATACAATCAGGAGTTATTATAGGAACTCAATATAATAGGCAAATACAAATAAAAGACAATATATCCCTATCTAGCATTCAAGACAAAGCATTTCATCAACTTGATTCTAAAAAACCAATTTTACTGGATGGAATAACTGGATCTGGGAAAACAGAAGTGTATATAAAATATATATGCAAAATATTAAATCAAGATAATAATAATCAAGCATTAATAATGCTACCTGAAATCGAACTAGCTACACATCTATTAGAAAGGTTTATTGATTACATAGGAGAAAAAAATGTTGTAAGTTGGCATTCAAAGCTAACAAAAGCACAAAAAAAAATCAATTGGCAGAAAATAGTATCTGGAGCAACAAAGCTAGTTGTGGGAGCGAGATCGGCAGTAGTCTTGCCTTTTAAATGCTTGAAAATAATAGTAGTAGATGAAGAACATGATAGCTCTTACAAACAATGGGAAAGCATTTCGTACAATGCAAGAGATATGGCTGTTCTTAGAGCTTCAATCGAAAAAATACCGATAATTTTGTCTTCAGCAACACCATCCCTTGAGACTATGTATAACGTATATCTGAATAAATTTGATAAAGTAATCTTGAGCTCAAGGTTTAAAAATATTTCTTTACCCGAAGTCAATATAATTGATATGAAAAATCAAAATAGCATCATTTCTGAGAAACTTCATAATGCAATAGAAAAAAGATTACAGCAAAATGAACAAGTTCTTATATTCCTAAATCGCAGAGGTTATGCGCCTATTAAAATATGCAAAAAATGTGGATATAAAATAAAGTGCAAAAATTGCTCAGTTTGCTTGACTACTTATAAGCAACTAAATGCTATGATATGTAATTATTGTGGATATAAAATACCTCAACAACTTTCTTGCTGCCCCGAATGCTCATCCGAATTAACAAATTACGGCATAGGAGTGGAAAAAATTCACGAAATAATCAAAAATTTATTTCCAGACAAAAGAATTGCTATAATAAGTAGCGACTCTTATCAAGCAAAAAAAACTGTAAAACTAATTCTAAAAAATGAAATAGATATAATAATAGGTACACAAATGATTGCGAAAGGATATCATTTCCCACAATTAACTTTAGTGGGGGTAATAGACGCAGATTTGGGTCTTGATTTGGTTGAATTACGAGCTTCAGAAAGAAATTACCAAATACTACATCAGATATCTGGAAGAGCTGGAAGGGAGAAAAATGGAAATGTGATGATACAAACATATATACCACAACATCCTATAATGCAGGCTTTAAAAACTCAGAATAGAAATCTATTTTATTCCACAGAATTAGAAACAAGGCAGAATGCAGGAATGCCACCATTTAAAATGTTGGCAAGCATAATAATTAGCCATAAATCAAATAATAAATGCATTGAAATATCTAATATTGTAGCTAAAAACATCACACAAGACAAGAAAATAAAAGTACTGGGTCCCTCACCTTCACCTATACATCAACTATATTCTAAATATAGATATAGATTTTTAGTTATAGGAGAAAAAGGTTTTGGAATACAAAAATATATAAAAGAATGGATACCTAAATCATTTTCAAATAACATTAAAATTGATATTGATCCTATGAACTTCATGTGAAAAAAAATTTTAAAAAAAATGAAACATTGTGTTACAATAATGACAAATATTGGTATTTTTATGTCACCTATTGTATCAGCTTCTGTTCTATCTTGTGATTTTTCTATTTTAAGACAGGAAGTAATTGCAGTCCAGAATGCAGGGTCTTCTTATATCCATTTTGATGTTATGGACGGAGTTTTCGTTCCAAATTTAACATTTGGTACTTGTGTGATCAAATCTCTCAGAAACCACGTAAACATACCCTTTGATGTTCACTTGATGACATCACAACCAGACCACTACATACCTCAATTTGCTCAAGCAGGTTCGGATATTATAACATTTCATCTTGAAGCTTCTTTACACCCACATAGAACCATTCAGCTCATAAAAAGTCTTAACAAAAAAGCAGGAATATCAATAATACCCTCAACGCCTATTTCCTCATTAGAACATCTCATCGAATATGTAGACTTGGTGTTAATAATGACTGTTAATCCTGGGTTTGGAGGACAAAGTCTTATAAAATCACAACTCAATAAAATCTATCAATGCAGAGCATTGATAGACAAACATCAACACAAAACTTTAATCTCTGTTGATGGAGGAGTCAATTCTAATAACGCAAAAGCACTAATCGATGCTGGAGCAAATATATTAGTTGCAGGTCAACATATTTTTGGGGGCAAAGATTATAAAAAACAGATTATTTCACTATTGAAATAAAATAAAATTTAAAAACATAAGACAAACAATGTTTAGATCATTCACCCTTATCAGGCTTCATACCAACCAAGTCCCGTACAGATTCATTTAACATTTTCTCAATATCATTATAAACTGACATCACCATTTTGTTGTCGTTCATTGCGGAATTCAATTCGGACATCTCGTTAATTCCAATAGAATTAGAACCTTCCAAATAACCGCTTTTAAGCATTGGATGTTCGACAATCTCGGGCTCACCATCACCAGTAAATTTAAGCAAATCTGAACCTTCTTTGATCATAGAAAAATGAGGATTTTCTACTCTAAAAACACCTATTTTTCCAAATACGGAATTTTGGCTCACAATCTCGCCATCAGCAGAAAATAAGAAATTTGAACCTAGTGAATTATCTATATATATCTCACCACCGTCTTCGCTTAACACAGGATACCCAGACTTCATCAAAACACCACCATCAGATAAAGTAAAGGCACCGGATCTAGTATAGCGAAATCCAGAAGGAGTTTTGACGGCAAAGTAAATTCCAGGAATAGAAATGGCAACATTCAAAGAAGAACCAGTATGACGCAATGGGCCAATAGAAACATCCAAAAAAGTAAAAACATCAGTTGGAAAAGAAGTTGATTTGCCATTGCTTTCGTGCAAATAATCATCAAAAACAACAACATTTTTATTATAACCATCAGAATTAGCATTTGCCACATTACTAGTGACAGAATCAATCTTATTATTAAGTGAGCGATTGCGAGAAAGAATTACGTAAGAAGAAGATTCCATAAACAAAAAAAATGGGGCGAGCGACCAGAATCGAACTGGCGACATTCAGTGCCACAAACTGACGCTCTACCGACTGAGCTACGCCCGCCACAGAATATTTTTAGGATTGTACAATATCTCTATCAACGTATCAATATAAAAAATTATAAGATATGGAATTGTAGAAAAAAAATCTAATACATAAAATTATAGATAACAACAATTAACATACAATCATAAATTGTATAATTTGATTTTAAAAATATTATAAAATAACTTTTAATTACAATGAATTTACAATATGTTCTTTAGCTTTTTTCGTGCATCTTCAATAGATTGGATGAAAGATGATTTGTTGCACACTTTTGTAACTTTTGCTCTTACATTTGAAGGAAAAGTAACAAGACTAATCTCTCTCAAATCTATAGATGTTAGATGCCTTGTGCCATTTTTCTCATCATAATAATATTCCATAGGAAAATATCCTATGGAAAGGCTGTCTATAACTCCAGACTTTAAAAGCTCATATGCTTCATATCCTTTGCTGACAGATATAACGAGTTCAGCGCTAATATATAAACCATAATCATGTTCTTCAATTTTAATCACTTTCCCTATTGGTTCATTAGGGTCATGTTGCCATAATATAGTTATATTTTTTCTAATCAAATTGGAAAAAGCACCTTTTTCTATTATATCATTATGCTCATCAGTATAGTTATATATGCTAGCATACCCATTAAAAAATCCAGAAGACTCTACGTTCTTTATACTTAAACTCAATTTAGAATAATTGCATGACACTTGTTTTCCTTATATAATACAATATGATTATATTATCTTGTGCCTCACTTGGTAAGCACATTTTTTTATCTTTCTCAGATTATTTAAAACATGAATACTATTTTTATAGACGCATTATCCCCAAATGAAATTAGGATTGCACACATGCAAAATGATCTGATGAACAGATTCGATACAGAAAACAATCCCAGAAAACAAATTAGGGGAAACATTTATTTGTGCAAAATAAACACAATAGAACCAGCTTTACAAGCAGCATTTGTGAGTTATGGTGGGCAAAAACAAGGATTTTTACCTCTTTCAGAAATATCTCCTCATTACTTCATAAACGTACCAAAACAAGAAAAAAATAAAATGATTAGAAATAATGAGAAATTTCATAGCTATAAAATACAAAATGTACTCAAGAAAAATCAAACGTTGCTAATTCAAATAATAAAAGAAGAAAGAGGGGGTAAAGGTGCTTCTGTTACGACTAACATTGGATTAGTTGGATGTTATTGCGTTTTGATACCTCTAAGCACCAACTTGGCAGCTTCAAAAAGCATAGTCAACCCAGAAGACAAAGAAAGATTATTAGCAACAATAAATAATATAGTTTCCAAAAGAAGGCAGAAATATGGAGTTATATTAAAAAGCGCAGCATGTAAAACAAAAGCAAAAAAAATAGAACAAGATTACATTCATTTGTCTAAAATATGGGAAAACAAGATTCTTGAATATCAAAACATCTCTTCTCCACCCTCTTTAATATACCCTGAAGAGAATATAATAAATAGAACAATAAGAGACTCATGTGGAGAAACTGTTGATTCTATTATAATAGAAGGTGCAGATTCGTATAAAGCAGCAAGGGAGTGGATGAAAGACAAGCCACAGTTATCTGTTACCGTAAAACCATACAAAAGAAAAACACCGTTGTTCACACATTATAAAATCGAAGAGCAAATTTTATCACTTTATAAAGAAAAAGTTCAACTGCCTTCTGGAGGTCATATAGTTATCAATTGCACTGAAGCATTAATATCAATTGATGTTAATTCAGGGAAAATGATGAAAGAAGCAGACGTTGAAGACACTGCATATAAAACAAATTTAGAAGCAGCATATGAAATACCAGCTCAATTAGAACTTCGTAATCTGTCTGGTTTGATAATCATAGACTTCATAGACATGGAAAAAACCAAACACTGCAAAGGAGTTGAAGAAGAAATAGAAAAAGCTTCTAAAAAATGTAAATCGCAGCTCCAAATCAGTTCTATTACAAAATTTGGAGTCATGCAAGCTTCAAGGCAGAGGGCTCAGCCGAGCATACTAGAATCCAATACTAGTAAATGCCATACCTGTGACGGGAATGGTTATTTATTTTCTGAAAGCTTTATATTCAATAATATTATAAGAGATTTATATGCTATTAACGCCAAGGAAAAAGCCACAATATATACATCTGAAAAAGTAGCTTTGTATGTTTTAAATGAAATGAGATCAAATCTCATTGAAATAGAGAAAACTCTAGAAAAGGAAATAGTAATAAAAATTGACAATAATCTTAACGAAAAGAATTTTAGAATAGATAGAATTCCAATTTTGAACAAAGTTCAAAACACAAATAAACCTAAATTATTTAATGAAAACCAATGGGTCAAACAATGGTTGAAAAATATTATCAACATCGAACAAAAACAAAACATTCAACAAGATTCTTAAATAAAAATCATCCACAGAAATCTATGAAAACTTTTTATTCCTTATGTCAAACAAACAATAAAAAATGAACATTCTAAGCAAACAAAACATCTAGCAACATCAACACACAATAATTTAATATTGTGTGAAACAAATGCTATTGATATTGTTTCAGTATATGAAT
This sequence comes from Anaplasmataceae bacterium, assembly GCA_965216745.1. GTDB lineage: Bacteria > Pseudomonadota > Alphaproteobacteria > Rickettsiales > Anaplasmataceae. The sequence continues at coordinate 862,584 of OZ244191.1, forward strand.
TATCTGGTCTGATAATGACAATTTGACCCCAGATTTGATAACTTGAACAACAATATCGGCAATATCTTTGAAATCTTTCTCTTTTAAACCACGAGTGGTTTCAAAAGGGGTACCAAAACGCAGACCAGAAGTCTTAAAAGGGCTTTCAACATCAAAAGGAACAGAATTCTTATTACACACAATCCCTATGGAATTCAATTGATCAGATACTATGCTTCCTTTCAATCCATATGAACGCAAATCAACTAAAACAATATGACAATCAGTACCGTGAGTAATAACGTCGATTTGATTTGCAATTAATCGTTCAGAAAAGGCTCTTGCATTATCAATAACACATCTGCAATAATCAACAAAAGATTGATGAGAAGCCTCAAGAAATGACACTGCTTTGGCAGCAATAACATTCATGAATGGGCCCCCTTGCATTCCTGGAAATACTGCAGAATTAAATTTCTTGGCCAAAGATTCATCATTAGTCATAATAATAGCACCACGAGGACCCCTTAGAGTTTTATGAGTAGTGGAAGTTATAACATCAGCATATTTAACAGGCGATGGATAAACCCCACCAGCAATTAAACCAGAATAATGAGCAATATCAGCAAGAAAAATAGCCCCTACTCTATCAGCAATTTCTCTGAAAGCCTTGAAGTCAATTTTTCTTGGATAAGCGCTAGCACCAGCTATAATAAGCTTTGGTCTGTGTTTTAAAGCTATTTCTTCCACAACATTCATATCTATCAAATAGGTTTTCTTATCCACAGGATACTGAACAGAATCAAACCACTTTCCAGACATATTAACCCTGGAGCCATGAGTCAAATGCCCACCACAATCCAATGAAAAACCCATAAATTTGTCACCAGGACTCAATAAAGAAAGAAAAACAGCCTGATTTGCTTGTGAACCAGAATTAGGCTGCACATTGGCATATTTACAACCAAACAGATCACATAATCTATCTATAGCTAATTTCTCTACTTCATCAGCGTACTCACAGCCTTGATAATAACGTTTTCCTGGGTAACCTTCGGCATATTTGTTGGTCAAAACAGAAGACTGAGCTTCCATCACAGCTTTACTGGCCATGTTCTCAGAAGCTATCATTTGTATCTTATTTGATTGTCTGAAAGCTTCCTTGGAAATAATATCAAACACTTTAGGATCAGTATTAATTAATTCTGTTTTATTATTCATGATTAAAATTATACATATTAAAATATCACACGCAAGAAATAATAATAATTATCAAATACAATAATATATGAATTAACAATATTAAAAATAAAAAAATATAAAATTAGAATTGTATTTTGGCTCAATAAAATTTGCGCATTAAACACTCAATCTATAAAAAGATTATTAACAAAACATAAAAAAACAAACTCATGATTTATATTAAATAACATAATTAAAACAAAAAAACATCAATAAGAGTAGAAAAGAATATAAAAACTTATTAGAATTTATTTCAGAAAAAATAATTCAGAAAAATATAAACAAGAATAAAATTTTATTTGCAATTTCGAGAAATAACGCTCAAACCATTCATATAAGTTACTAATACCTCTGGAACAGTTACAGTGCCATCAATGTTTTGATAATTTTCTAATATAGCAACCATGGTTCTACCAATAGCAAGGGCAGAACCATTCAAAGTATGGGCGAATAACTTAGATTTAGAATTTTTATCTACATACTTCACTCTCAATCTTCTTGCTTGAAAATCCAAGCAATTAGAACAGCTTGAAATTTCCCTATATTTATTCTGAGAAGGGACCCAGACCTCAACATCATAAGTAATGCTGGAAGAAAAACCCAAGTCTCCACTACAAAGCATTACAATTCTATAATGCAAACCTAATGCGTTTAATATGTATTCAACAACCTTTATCAAACGATCCAATTCATCATTAGATTTGTCTTGCGATGTGATGCTGACAATTTCAACTTTATTAAATTGATGCTGTCTTATTATTCCTTTTGTATCTTTACCACCACTACCAGCCTCTTTCCGAAAACAAGAAGTATGGGAAACTAACCTTAAAGGCAGATCATTTAGTACTTTCCCTGAAACTATATTAACCAGAGGCACTTCCCCAGTAGGTATCATCCAATAACCACATGATGTTTGGAATGCATCATCTTTAAACTTAGGCAATTGACAAGCATTATACATTGATTTTTCCCGCACGATCAATGGAACCGATAATTCTTTATAATCAAACTTTTGTATAGCAACATCTAGCATGAAATGAGAAAGAGCTCTTTCCATCAAAGCAAGCTTATCATAAAAAACAACAAACCTAGAGCCTGAAATTGTTGACGCTGTATCAAAATCCATCATACCAAGTTTTAACCCTAAATCTTCATGTGATTTAGGGTTAAAAGATAACTCTTTTTTCTTGCCAACAGTTTTGAGCACCACATTATCTGTCTCTGAATTCCCAATAGGAACTCTTGAATCTAAAACATTTGGGATAGTAGACATAAATGACAAAAAATCATCTTCAGCAAGCTCTAATTCTTTTGAACGCAATAAAGAGTCTAAATCTATTGAATCCTTTATTTTTTGATTGCAATCCATGCTTTTAGATTTCAAAATTCTTATTTCTTCAGAAATATTCTTTTTATCTCTTCTAAGATTGTTAACATCGCTAACTAAAGATCTTTTTTTTGCATCTAATTTCAAAACATGGTTGGATTTAATGTCACATTTCCGAGAAGACATTATTTGATCAAAAAGATCAGGATTCTTTCGTATAAAATCTATATCTATCATTGTACAATGATATAATCCAATTAAATTATAATCAAGATAATAGGAAAAACAGTAATCAGAATATATTCTAAAATAAGATGATTAAAATATAGCGTTAAATCAAATTTGTTATATAATCACATACATAATACAAAAAACTTTTGTACTTATGTAGTATATAAACACATTAAACCAATAATTTTGAATTTGACTTGTATTACAAAAAAAAATAGTTATCTTGTATTTATTCTTTTCAAAAAAAATCAATGATCTCTTTTAGAAGGAATAGAAGAAATCGCAAATCACAATGGTCTAGAGGATTATCGAAAGAAATATCGATTTCTCCGAATGATTTGATTTTGCCTTTATTCATTACCCACAAAAAAACTAATCCTATAAAAAGTATGCAAAATGTATATAGGCTCTCAGTAGAAGATGCTTTAAAAACAATAGATCTATCTCTCTTTTTGAATATAAGATCGTTCATACTGTTCCCAATTATCGAAACACAAACAAGATCTCAAAATGGACACGAAGCATATAATCCAAACAACCTCATATGCAATGCTATAAAAAAAATAAAGAAACAATACGGAAATGAAATTGGAGTGATAGCAGATGTAGCATTAGATCCATACACTAAACATGGACATGACGGCTTACTTGACTCAAACAATTATGTAGATAACGACAAAACAATTGAGGCTTTATGCAAACAAGCTTTAGTATTAGCAGCAGCAGGAGCCGATGCAATAGCGCCCTCTGACATGATGGACGGAAGGGTGCAAGCCATAAGAAACGCTCTGGATGGAAGTGGGTTTATTTGTGTGAATATTATATCTTATTCTGCAAAATATTGTTCTAATTTATATGGACCATTTAGAGAAGCTTTAAATGGAGAGAAAAAAATAAATAAATCCACATATCAAATTGATTTTCACAATGCAAAAGATGCAGAATTATCTTGCGAAACAGATATAAAACAAGGCGCTGATATGATTATAATCAAACCAGCAACTCTATATTTAGATATAATTTATAGAATCTCAAAGTTGACTAAAGTGCCAATTTTAGGATATCAAGTAAGCGGAGAATATTCTATGATACGCTCTATGCCAAATTATCATGAATGTCTATATGAATCAGCAATTTCAATCAAAAGAGCTGGAGCTGATGGTATAATCAGTTATGCTGCATTGGATATTGCGAAAAGCTTGAAATAATACTTTTATTCAAGATAATTGTCACATTTTAATTCAAAAAGCTCATAGAATTTGAAGCAAAAGAAATATTTTATTGACAAAAAGTCAAGATTCATGAACAATATTTTCAATTTGTCAGATACAATCATGATAAACAAACATAACAAAATAATCAGAATAATACTAGCTACTTTGTTAGGGGATGTTCTAGTATGGTATGATTATGCTTTATATGGAGAACTTGTTAACATATTTAGCATTGTTTTTTTTCCTGAAACAAGTCAATGGGTTGGAATAATGTGGGCATTTTTGGTTTTTGCTATAGGTTTTATAGTAAGACCAATTGGTGCATTAATTTTTGGATTCATAGGTGACAAAAAAGGTAGAAAATCTGCATTGATGCTATCAATAATACTTATCACCACATCTGTATTAATCATAATATCCATACCCACTTACCATACTTTAGGGATATTATCAACCATATTACTCACTTTTGCACGTATCATTCAAGGAATTGCTATAGGAGGTGAATCTGGAAACGCTGTTTTTTTACTGGAGTCTGCAGACAAAGAATACTCCAAGTACAGAGGCTTTATATCGAGCTTTCAAGTTGTAAGCGCAATATTAGGAGCGCTCTTGAGTATTTTAGCATTGAACCTGTGTAATGCTTTTATTTCTTATGAAAATTTCGTCTCATGGGGATGGAAAATTCCATTTATAGCAGGATTGTTCATAGGAATAATTGGAATGATTGTGCGTTACAAATTACAATCTGATGCTCCAATTAAAAAAGATACTAACTTCAACCCAATAACACACATGTTCAAAAATTACAAAAAGAACGTAATCATAGCAATAGGTGCTGATTCAGTCGAAGAATGTACTTTATATATTTTTCTAGTATTTTTTAGTCTAATAGTAACAACAGATATTGGTATAGCAAAATTTTTTCTTACTTTATTGCTTGCAGTATTAACTATGTATGCCGCATTTCTTGGAGATAAATTAGGAACCAAAACTGTAATGTTTTATAGCTTTTTTGCTTTATTGTTTCTTGCTTACCCAATCTTCTTATATGTTACAACAGGCAGTTACAAAGAGATATTAATAGCCGAAATAGCGTTTGTTGCAATCATAGCTTCATCAATAGGGCCAATAAATGTATTTATGTGTGATTTGTTTCCACAAAAAATACGCTATACATGTTTTGCATTTTCTAGAAATATATCAGCAGGCTTGTTCGGAGGTTTGGCACCTTTGATTTGTTCATTTATAATTAATTACACTGATAACATTCAAGCTCCAAGCTTATATCTTATATTATGCGCATTAATAGGAATTATTTCATTATCAGCTTCAAAGAAAAAATCATTGTAAATGTTTCTTTATAACCAAATCCCGAATCTCCAAACACCCAGGATGAAGATCTTCACTAAGAGCATGTATTGTTAATGAATTTTCATCAGTATTGACTGTAACTGTTCCAGGAGTAAGAGTGATTGAATTACCAATCATAGTAACAATTAAATCGTCCTGGCAATCAATTTTCATTTTAGCAAAACCTGAATTCAAATCAATTTTAAAACTATAGATTTTAGGTATCAAAGAAACAGAAGATATCAATATTTCATTTAACAACCAAAACACATAATATACGGCTCTAAATTTATTTTTAAGAATGGGTGTCGGTATAAAAAACAAAGAAGAATATGCTGCTATGAAAGACGATAAAAGACCCAAAGCCAAAAACATAAAATCAAACATTTGAGACAGAGAAATCCAAAATAAAAAAAATATAAACCATCTAGTTAGTAATTTAGACAAAGATATCGACCGAATAAATAAAATGATTTTATACAATAAACAATGAAAAACAACTCTATCAAAAATTATAAAGAGATATTATATGAAATCTAAGAAAACTAAACATTACAGTCTAATCCTACTACCTCTGAAACACTTTTGAATCCTTCTTGTTTCAATATATCAACCAGCTGCATATTGATTTTTTGTACTATACTAAAACCATGATAAACAATAGCAGCATAAATCTGTATCAAGGATGCTCCGTTTCTTATTTTTATATAAGCGTCTTTGCCGTTCATTATACCACCACATCCTATTAATGGAATTTTTCCCTTTGTCAAAACATAAAAATCATTCAAAATCCTGTTTGAAAGATTAAACAAAGGTCTTCCACTTAATCCCCCATATTGGCCCTTATGACTACTTTTCAAATCAGATCTCGTGATAGTAGTATTAGTTAGAACAACACCTTCAATAGAAAATTTCAACGAAAGCTCAGCTATATCCTCGAGATCAGATTGAGAAACATCAGGAGAAATTTTCAATAAAATAGGAGTGAAAGTGTCAAATTTTTTTCTTACGGAAAACAAATTGGTTAATATATCCTTCAACGCATCATGGGCTTGTAAATCTCTCAATCCAGCAGTATTTGGAGATGATATATTCAACACAACATAATCTGCAAAATTATGTACTGATTTTAATAAAGCAACATAATCTTGAACAGGATCTGTACTATTATATTGTTTGCCGATACTAATTCCTATCAATCCCTGTTTTTTAGATTTTCTATATTTAGCAATATTGCAAATCAAATTAGATGCACCTTTATTATTAAACCCAAGTCTATTAACTATGCCTAAATCTTCTTTAAGTCTAAAAACTCTAGGCTTTGTATTGCCAGGCTGTGACATAGGTGTAATTGTTCCAATTTCTAAAAAACTAAAACCTATCTTCAAAAGACTATGAATATACTCTCCGTTTTTATCCATTCCAGCAGCCATACCAAGAGGACTAAAAAAATCTTTATTCCATAAATTAACCTTCAAAGACTCATGGGTAAAAATTTCAGAGGGGTAAAATAAAGGTAAGGATTTCAATGCACAGTAATGGGCTATTTCAGGATTTAATAAGTAGTAAATGATTTCTTTCAACACAAGTCTGTTAATTGAAAAATAATATTGAGCATTTTATAGCAGATATAATAGATAATCAAAATATTTTTTACATTAAACAATATTGCTAGTAACGCAATAAAATCAAAATCCAACACTTAATTTACATTCATGCGCAGCATCTTCTCCCATTTCATCAAATTCACAACCAATTCTTTGCGTATAATGTGTGCCTTTTGGACCAGAGAGCATGTATTTAACTTTTAACTTCTTTTCATCATCGTCAATAATTTCTGCAAATGAGCCTAAAGGAGTTTCACAGCTACCATTAACAGCCTTTAAAAACGCTCTTTCTGCAGAAACGCAAAGAAAATGTTTGAAACTTGAAATTTGCAAAAGTAATTCAACAACTTCATAATCATCCTTTCTACATTGCGCGCATATTGCCCCTTGTCCAACTGCAGGCAACATTGTATTGATCGGAATAATTTGTGTTATTTGATCTTCTAAATTAAGACGCAACAATCCAGCCACAGCAAGTATTATGCCATCAAAAGAAGATACTTTTGAAAGCCTAGTTTCTAAATTTCCACGTATTGGAACAGACTCACATTTCAATTGAACACTTCTACGAACAGAACTAGTACCCACTTTTGAATCAATACGAAGATCTTTTATATTTTTTAATTTTTTTGATATAAAAGCATCCCTATTATCAAGTCTTTCTATTATGCAAGGGATTGAAAGTCTGGGATCAATAAAGGCAGGTACGTCTTTCATAGAATGAACAGCTATATCTATTTTATTATCTAATAAGGCGTATTCTATCTCTTTCATGAACAAGCCTTTACCCCCAATACTATATAGAGGAGATTTTCTATTTCTATCACCAGATGTTCGAAAATATAAAAATTCAACTTGAGGTTGCTTTATTTTTTCACGTAAAGCATTGGACTGTATTACAGCTAATGGACTTTTACGAGACCCTATTCTTAACAATCTTTGATTCACGACCATTTAACAAACGAATTATATTAGCGCGATGTGATAAAATAATAAAAAAAGATATTATAGTTATCATAATGCTGATGTGTAATTCATATATAAAAAAAACATAAACATTAGATGCAAATATCGCAATTATAGAAGATAAAGATGAATATCGCTTGACAACAAAAAAGCATATCCAAATAAAACAAAAAAATAAGCACAAATAATAATTCAAAGCAAACAAAATCCCAACAATGACAGCAACACCTTTACCACCTTTGAAATTAGTCCAAAATGGGTATATGTGACCAATAACAACTATAAAACCATATATAGCCAATTCAAAGTTGTTTTCAGAATATAAGCAAACAGAATAACCTTTAAAACTATCAAACAATAACGTCAGAAAAGCTGGAAGCTTGCCAACTACACGAAATACATTAGTTGCTCCAGTAGAGCCAGAACCAGAATCAAATAAATTTACTCTAGGAGCAAAAAATTTAGCCAATATCAAACCTGAAGGAATTGAACCTATCAAATAAGAAAAAAATATATAAATAAAATACATTGCAATATTATTCCAATAACAACCAAACTATTTGTCACTAAATGAAGAATGTTTTATCTCTTCATCTTTATCTGCATCCAAATTTTTATAAGCCTTACCATCAAGCAAGTCTTTTATCTCTTCACCGGTCAAAGTTTCACGCTCCAATAAAGCATTTGAGAGTAAATGTAAAGAATCAATGTTTTCAGTCAAAATAGAATGGGCTCTCTTTTTACAGGCGTTCACAATTTCTAAAACTTCTTGATCTATCATATTCTTCTTTTCATCGGAAATCAGTCTTTCATTGTTATCATGACGTATTGGTCCTATCTTTTCACTCATACCCCATTCAGAAACCATCGAATTTGCAATATCAGTTGCTTGCTTGAGATCAGAAGATGCCCCACTTGTTACAGAATCATAGCCAAATATTATTTCCTCAGCACAACGTCCACCCATTGCCACAGTAATATCGGCAATCATTTTGCCTCTTCTCAGAGATACGCGATCATGTTCTGGAAGCCTCATTACTAAACCTAAACTCATTCCTCTAGGAATTATTGTAGCTTTATGTATTGGATCAGAATCCGGCATCTTCAATGAAACTATTGCGTGACCAGCCTCATGATATGCAGTAAGCTTTTTTTCTTCATTTTTCATGATCATAGACCTGCGCTCTGCACCCATCATAACTTTATCTCGTGCATACTCAAAATCATCCATAGTGACAATTTTACGATTTTTACGAGCAGCCACTAATGCACTTTCATTAACCAAGTTAGCTAAATCAGCACCAGTAAATCCAGGAGTGCCTCTAGCAATTGTATTTTTATCAACATCAGGAGCAACAGGAACATTTTTAGTATGTACAGCTAATATTTCTTCTCTACCACGTATATCTGGAGCACTTATTGTGACCCTACGATCAAATCTACCTGGCCTTAATAAGGCTGGATCTAAAACATCAGGTCTATTAGTTGCAGCAATTATTATAACACCTTCATTGGATTTAAAACCATCCATCTCAACAAGAAGCTGATTCAATGTTTGCTCTCTTTCATCATTTCCACCACCAAGTCCAATCCCTCTATGTCTACCTACAGCATCTATTTCATCCATAAAAATCATACAAGGAGCATTTTTCTTGCCCTGATCAAACATATCTCTCACTCTACTAGCACCAACACCTACAAACATTTCAACAAAATCAGATCCAGATATTGTAAAAAATGGCACATTAGCCTCTCCTGCAATTGCTTTTGCAAGCAAAGTTTTACCAGTTCCTGGTGGACCTATAAGCAAACAACCTTTCGGTATTTTAGCACCTAATGCAACAAATTTTGAAGGCTCTTTCAAAAATTCTACTATTTCATTTAATTCTTCTTTTGCTTCATCTATTCCTGCAACATCATTAAATCTTATTTGATTTTTTTTATTGCTAATCATTCTTGCTCTAGACTTACCAAAGGTCATTGTTCTGTTTCCACCAGCCTGCATTTGCCTCATAAAGAAAACCCAAACACCAACTAATAAAAGCATTGGAAACCATGAAATCAATAAACCAGCTATCATTCCTAAAAATGTCATTCCATTGGAAATTTCAAAAACCACACCCCTATTTCTCATTTCAGAAATAAGTCCTTCGTAAATAATACCTTGAGTTCTAAAAACAGATCCATCAGACATCTTACCTTCAATTTCATTACCTTCTGCAGGATGTATTTTAACAGATGCAACTCTACCACTTTCAACATGATCCAAAAAATCTGAAAAAGGAATTTTAACACCAGAATTTAAAGGCTCTATAAAAGTTCCATAAACAATTGCAACAAACATAAAAACCAAAAACCAGGCAGCAGCTCCGCCTATCATTTTTCTCATAGAGGACTCCAGAAATAAAATCAATGCATGAAAACGAAAATCAAGCATCATATGTAATTGATATTAGAATATTTTACAAAAATAATCGCTATTAAATAATATAACTCAATAAATACAAAAAATAAAATTCAAATTTAAAAAGTATTGTCATAAATATAGCTAAAAATATGCTTACCAATACAATAATCAAATAGTATAAATTAATAGCATCATAATTTTGATCAAAAGATGCATTTATAAATATATATTTTAGGTAACAAATGTCACTATCAGAAATTCAACAAAGCGTAAACAAACTTTCTACATCGTGGGAAGATTTCTTGGAACGCAAGAAATCGGAGGAAATAAAATCAAAAGATAATTTACTAAAAATCGAAGACATTTCGCATAATATAAAGACAATTAACAAAAGATTAGATCACGTTGAATTTTCTGGAATTAGACCAGAAAAGGGTAAAAACGATGAGAAAAAATTTTTAGAAGACTATATGCGTAACAAACAATTGCATAGTTCATCAAAAACAGAAATAGATCAAAAATCAATTCCACTTATTGCTGAAGATCAAGCAAAATATAGCTATATATTAACTAATGAAGTAGCAGAAGACATTTATATTAAAATACGACAAAATTCAACTTTAAGGCAACTTTGTGATGTACAAAAAATCTCATCTGATTCTTTAACGTATGTCAAGTTGGAAGGTTCTAGGGCATATTGGACAAAAGAACAATTTAATTCAAACCATGACTCAGAAACCTTAAATAGCATAAAAATACCAACATGTCAGATTTGCGCACAATCATGTATAACCAATTCTCTCGCGGAAGATTGCCTTATTGATATGGTTGAAATTATTTCCAGCGAAATGTCAAGATCCTTTTCTAAATTAGAAAACAATTCGTTTATTAAAGGTAAAATCTTAGAATACGAACCGAATGGTATATTAACATCGCTTGACACATCATCAATAATCGAAACAGAAAAAAAAGGAGATATATCATACCAAGACATTCTGAAAATGACATATTCTCTGCCACAAGAATACTCACAACACGCGTCTTTTCTCTTGCACAGAAATATTTTACAAAAATTACAACAAATAAAATGTACAGAAACAAATACTCCTCTTTTGCAAATTTCCAATACAGGCGACACTCATTATTCAATATTTGGAATACCTGTATACACATGTTCTGAAATGTGCGACAACATAGCAACTGAAGAGGGTGATGAAGATGAAAAATTTGCAATAATACTAGCAGATTTTAAAGCCACATATAAAATAATTGATAGAAATGAAATCACAATGATAAAAGATCCATTCACAAACAAACCGTACATAACATATTATGGGTCAAAAAGAGTTGGAGGCAAGAGAATAAATGATAACTCAATCAAAGTTCTAAAAGTGAAGTAATAAAGCATAGTTCTATAATTTTTTATGTAATAAATAATCTCAACAATATAAAGATTAAATCTTTCCAATAGACTGGATTAGACCAATAATGAAAAATTATAATATAATTCATTGAAACTTTCTGATTAGCATCAATATGGATTTGAATTAAATCGCCACAATAAAACATTACTGGTTAAGGTTATTTCGCAAAATCAAAAATTAAAAAAATGATTATATCAATGTAATATCATCTAAAATACCAATTATAAAAATCCGGGATTTAACAAAAAAATTGTTTTTATTAACATAGTAACAGCATTGACGAATTCCATTTTTTTACATTTTATATTCAAAACTAGGTATTTCATACATAATAATGATAAATATTAGTTATATTATACTCATAATACAAAACAAACATTGAAACTTAATTTTAGATCAATTTAAATCTTTAAATACAAGATGAAAATATCTGGTTTATTTATAGGTATAAATTTGTTAAAACATTAAAATATCAGCTTTGAATTATTGATTGTTTTTTATTTTATTTCATCAAAAATACTTGATTTAAAGTATATTATCACAATATCTGGTACTTGAATTAAACACAAAAACTATATACAATATATGGTATGTATAATACTATAAAATCCTCATTTGGTACATTGAAAAAAACTTTAAAAATATTACTGATGTTTGATTTAATAAAGGGTATTATTGTATGTCTTAAATATATGTTCAAATATAAGGTAACTATTGATTACCCCAGAGAAAAAGGAAGGTTAGGAAATTCTTTTCGAGGAGAACACGCCCTAAGAAGATATGAATCTAATGATGATTCATTGGGAGAAGAGCGTTGTATAGCATGCAAACTTTGCGAAGCAATATGCCCAGCACAAGCAATCACCATAGATTCTGGACCAAGACTACAAGACGGGACTCGTAGAGCAACTCGCTATGATATAGACATGACAAAATGTATATACTGCGGCTTTTGTCAGGAAGCATGCCCCGTAGATGCTATAGTAGAAGGACCCAATTTTGAATTTGCAACTGAGACAAGGGAAGAACTTATGTACAATAAAGAAAAACTATTAAAAAATGGAGATATTTGGGAACCAGTTCTAAAAAAAAACAAAGTTTGATTTCTTTTTTTAAATATTTATTATAACATTCCAGGTATATTTTCTAATTAGTCGCATATGCATGACGAGGCACAATGAAAAAAATTGTTGTAAATTGTTCTTTCGCCAAAGAGAACTCTCCATTCACATTATATATAGGAAAACCAAAAGATGATTCACACCCGATATTTCATCAATCTCATTGGCTTCAGAAAGAAAGAGGTGGTTCGGTACCTAAAGAATTTATGGACAATCTAGCAGAGTTGCACAAAATATCAATATCAAGTGGAACAGACTTAGGTGATTTGTGCATGTATGCAATGAGAGCAAACCAACAACAAAACAAAACAGAAAAATGAAAATAAATCCCAATGATACCTGTATTTCAAAGATGGCAAAAAATAATTACTTCCCAGGTCTCTTCTAATACTTTATATTCATATTCATCTGACATTCTTAGCTTCATAAACTTCATATCCACCTACAAAGAAATTAAAAAGATTCAAAACTTAGATCTTCAGAATATTAAAGTAATAGATATAAGAGCATGGTTATCATTCAAAAAAAATTCCTCTAGATCTAATGCTAGAGCACTTTCAGCATTAAGAAACTTTTATTCCTATTTAAAAGAACATCATAACATAAATTCTGATGCTCCTTTTAAATTAAAATTTCGATATAAATTAAAAAAAATACCAAGACATATAGAACATGTGAATATAACAAATTCATTTGAATATTTAAAAAAAGACAACCAATGGACTAAATTAAGAGATAGAGCGATTCTTTTTTTATTATATGGATGTGGGTTGAGAATAAGCGAAGCATTGAATCTATCAAAAAACAGCTTTGAAGATAATTACATAAGAGTTATAGGAAAAGGCAATAAACAAAGATTAGTACCACTGCTGCCTCAAATCTTGGAATCCATCAATCTGTATAATAAATCATGTCCTCATGATACATCTCAGTTCCTTTTCGTTGGGAAAAAAGGTGGAAAATTAAATAGAACAGCATTTGCAAATAATATAAGAAATCTGAGAAACGAATTAATGATGCCCGAAAATACAACTCCACATGCTTTTCGACATAGCTTTGCAACAGAGCTGATCAACAATGGTGTAGGAATAAGAATAATACAAGAACTATTAGGCCATGCTGACGTATCCACAACAGATTTATATACTAATGTACACAAAGAAATGTTGTTTTCGGAATATAAAAAATGTCACCCTAAAAACAAGGGTGAAATTTAAAAAGATAATTAATAATTGTTATAGTAGGAATATCTGTTATTTTTGTTTAATGATAGATCTACTACATTAACCTGCTCTTTTGGAATTTCAGATATAAATCTAGAAGGACCCAGAGATTGCCAATTATTGTTTATAAATCTATTTTTAGCATATGATATAAATAAACGCCTTCGAGCTCGAGTTATTCCTACGTAAGCCAAACGTCTCTCCTCTTCAACTCCGTTATTTTCATTAATAGATCTTTGATTAGGAAAAACACCCTCTTCCCAACCCGGCAAAAACACTGAAAGGAATTCAAGTCCTTTTGCCATATGAAGAGTCATGACATTGACCATAGGCTTATCATCCATGTTATCAGAGGAAGTCACTAAACTAACATGCTCAAGAAACTCAACAGGATCTTGAAAAGAATCTAAAGCGTACAATAACTCCCTAACATTTTCCATTCTACCATCTTGATCATCTTTAAGCATTTGCATGTATCCAGAATCTTCTGAAATCATTCGCATGAGTTCAACCAATGGTAATTCCTTTGCAGCTTCAGACCATAGTTGAATATTATTTATAAATTCTAAAATAGAGGATTTAGCACGCTTGAACATTCCTTCTTGGGCCATCAACTGCATAGTTTCAAACATTGAAATGGAACGTGATATTGACTCATAATATATTTTTTTGACAGTCACAGATCCTATTTCACGTTTTGGAACATTGATTATTCTTTCAAAAGCTATATCATCATTGTGATTCAGAATAAGACGTAAATATGACATTAAATCTCTAACTTCTTTTCTATCATAAAATCTAAGATTTCCAACTATTCGATAAGGAACACCTGAATTGACAAAACTTTCTTCGAGAATTCTAGTTTGAGCACTAGAACGAACAAGTACTGCAACCTCGTTTAAAGAAACATCTTCAGAACACATTTTTCCGATTTGATTGACTATATAACGCGCCTCATCTCGGCCGTCATTAAACGAAAGCAAAGAGACAGGATGACCTGATTCAGATTCCGTCCAGAGCTTTTTACCCAACCTAGATGTATTGTTAGAAATAATGCTAGAAGCAACATTTAATATATATGCTGTAGATCTATAATTATGCTCAAGTCTTACGATTTTAGCACCAGAAAAATCATCTGAGAACCTGAGTATATTTTCAATTTCTGCACCTCGCCATCCGTATATGGATTGATCATCATCACCAACACAACAAATATTTTTATGAAATTGTGAAATTATTCTTAGCCAGAGATATTGTATAACATTAGTATCTTGATACTCGTCAACCATGATATATTTAAACTTTGTTTGATATTCTTTCAGAACATCAGGATGATTATTAAAAATCTTCATATTATATAGCAGTATATCTCCAAAATCTACAGCATTAGAAGATAATAAACGTTTCTGATAATTTGTATAATATTCTAAAATCATAGAATCATGACTGTTTTTAACAACAACATCGTCACAGCTCCAACCTTTATCCTTCCAGCGTTGTATTGAATTAGAAATTTTTTTAAGCTTATCTTTGTCCAAATCTTCAGAATTAATGCTCTTTAAAACACGCAATTGATCATCTGCATCTAATATAGTGAAATCATTGTTAAGATTCACAAGAGATGCATTTTTACGCAAAATCTTTGCAGCTATTGAATGAAAAGTACCCATCCATTCCAGCTTAATACCATCAGAATTCATTATTCTATTATTCATTTCATTGGCAGCTTTGTTAGTAAAAGTGACTGCTAAAATTTCATTAGGGAAAGCGCTTGAAGTGGAAATTATATGAGCCATCCTAGAAATCAAGGTTTTGGTTTTACCAGTGCCTGCGCCTGCTAATATCAAAAGAGGACCATTAATTGTTTTAACAGCCTCAAGCTGCTGAGCGTTAAGTTCATCGTACATTAATATCCATTGTAATATCCATACAACTTAAACTCAAATATTATATTTAATGTTATTTTATGAATATTATTAAAAAATATGATTAAAGAAAAATAAAAAGTCGATAACTTGAGTGTGGTTTTTGGCGGGAGTGACGAGAGTCGAACTCGCGACCTCTGGCGTGACAAGCCAGCGCTCTAACCATCTGAGCTACACCCCCCAATCACAACTAGATCAATATGAAAGACTAGACCTAGCTTGTGGATCATCATACCATTGACTTCTAACTTTTACAAATAAAAATAAATTGATTTTCTTACCTATGGTTTCACAAATCTCATGTTCAGCTGAAGATCTAATTTTGCTTATAACTTTCCCATCTGAACCAATAATGATTTTTTTATGAGAATCTTTTTGAACGTAAACAACTTGATGTATGTTCAGTATATCATTATTATTTTCGACAAATTCAGTCATTACAGTCAGAGAGTAAGGTATCTCTTTGTGCACTCTTAACATTATTTTTTCTCTGGTGATTTCAGATGCAAGAAAAGAGTATGGAGCGTCAGTGATCTCATCTTCTTTATACATCCATTCACCCAAATTAGCTATATTTAGCAATTTATATTTCACATCATCAACTCCATCAGACTTTAAAGCAGAGATCATGAAAGTATAAATAAAGTCATGCATTTCATTAGCTGCTTGAGCAATTGGCAAAAGTTTGTTTTTATTTATAGAATCAATTTTGTTCAATACTAAAATTACTTTCAGCCCAGACAATTTCTTCACCAAAGACTTAACAGTATTAGTAATACCTTTAGTGCTATCTATCATGAGAATTATGACGTCAGCAGCCCTGATAGTAGACATTGCAGACTTGACCATATAACGTTCAATGTTTCTTTTAGGAACAAAAATCCCTGGAGTGTCGATAAATACCAATTGAGTGCAATCTGAGGTCAAAATACCCTTAATTTGAGATCTTGTGGTCTGCACTTTATGCGTGACTATAGCAATCTTTTTGCCAATAATAGAATTAATCAGTGTGGACTTACCTGAATTAGTAGGTCCTATAATACCTATAACAAGGTTCTTACGAACTCTATGTGTTGAAAAATCATTACTCAAGGAGAATCACCAAATCACAAACAATTGTTTAAAACATATAACCAATTATAAAATCTTGCAACAATCTCCTTGACCGAAGCAAAACATATAATAATATCAAAGGTTATGTCACAAATAATAACAAGATTTGCACCCTCTCCAACTGGATTTTTACATTTAGGAGGAGCTAGAACAGCTTTATTCAACTGGCTATATGCAAAACGACACAATGGACAGTTCTTGATCCGAATAGAAAACACTGATAATTCTAGATCCTTACAACATTACACCGATTCAATACTAAGCGGATTGAAATGGATGGGATTAAACCATGATAAGGAAATAGTCTTTCAGGACCAGCAAATAAAAAATCATCTAGAAATTGGCAATATATTATTGAAAAAAGGTTTTGCATATAAAACCACCAATGAAGAAACAGGAGAAGCAATAAGATTTAAAACACCAAAAATAGGTTTTTCAACATTTCAAGACGAAGTGTGTGGGGAAATAAAAGTACAAAATTCTCAAATAGAAGATTTTGTACTTATAAGGTCTAATGGATCTCCAACTTATAACTTAGCTGTAGTGGCAGACGATATATATATGCAAATAACACATATAATAAGAGGTTCAGATCATATTGCTAATACAATAAAACAAGTTTTAATTTATGACGCATTACAAAAAAAACGCCCTGTGTTTGCACACATACCTCTAATTCATGCTCAAGATGGAACCAAATTGTCCAAAAGACATGGCGCTCTTGACATAAATGAATATAAAAGAGAAGGTTTTTTACCTGATGCTTTATCAAGCTATTTGGTGAGATTGGGTTGGAGCACTGATAACGATGCAATAATCAGCAAAGAACAAGCAAAATCGATATTTAGCCTTAAAGACGTAGGAAATTCTCCATCACGATTCGATATTAATAAATTAAAAAATATTAACAATTACTACATGCGCAAATCACAAGATATAGAAAGAGAAGTATTAGAATTTCTAGACACAGACTTTGATGAAAAAAAACTAAAAATAGCAATACCAGTTTTAATCAAAAAATCATACTCATTAAAAGAATTAGCTTCATTTCTCAATATATACATATACCCTAAGATTAATATCTCACAAGATATGCTTGAATGCATAGATACAGATATCTTGAAAATACTTTTATCTGCTATCAAAAAAAATAAAGAAGACAAAATAGATAAAATAATCAAAAATTCTGCTTTGCAAGAAGGATATAAAATAAAAAATGTTTATGAATCTTTAAGAATAGCTATCACAGGCACACTCAAGTCTGATTCTTTTTCTGATATAATAGACATATTAGGAATAGAAAGCATTATTAGCAGGATAGAGCACGCAATAACACAAGCCAACAATTAAACAAAATGCCTCAAAGATTTATTTTGTTATTTATATAAATACTATATGCTGCTAAAAACATAGCAACTCTATAATTTAAGACACATAACCCTAAAAACAAAAATTATTGATATTTGCTCACAAGATCATAAAGCTTGTTATTGTCAAAGAATATTTTCGGTTTCCAAACAGAACCCTGTATCTTCAAATCAGAAGATAAAACCGAGGTCTTGTATGAAGGAGGAACAAAAAACAATCTCATAACAGAATTAGTAGAAAAGTCTCTTAATGAGAGGTTAGAAGATAAAACACCACTGGAGCGTTTTGTCACAAACCTCATAGAAGTAGCTGCAACACCATTCTTGAAATTCGTAGAACCTTCTAGGTCATCTAAAATAGTAGAGCCTTCAAACATATCCACACGAACTTTCTTGACCAGGTCAGCTTTGCTGTTAATCTTAAAAAAAGAATCTATTGTTTCATCTATATTCAAACCATTCACATTAACATTTTTTGCCAACATTTTCATTTCACCATTCAGATTAGATATAAGCTCATAAGGATTTCTACCATCGGATTTAAATTTACCTGCAAAGCTCAAGACACCATCAATGTTTCGTACATCAATCAATTGAGGTAAAAAGGATCCAATGTTCAAATTATGACCAGACACAGACATAGAGACAGATGATTCGCTTTCTAAGCCTAAATTACCTAACATGGAAAAATCTCCTTCAGCAACATTCATGGATAAATCTGATATTGAAAGCAAACCATCAGAGAAATCTCCCAAGAAATTGAAGTTTTTTGCTTTAATCCCACTCTGAGTCTCAAGAGAATCACAATGAATGTTGACATAACCCTTAGCCATAACCTGAGGAAAATCAAAAAATTTCTTGGACCATTTTATAGTATTAACATTTATTTTTTTGTTTTCGTCACTTCCAATATTGACAAAATTATTATTGATTGGCAAATCTGTAAATGAAAAGTTTTTTGATAATAAATCAAATTCAAACTGAGAATCCACAGTATCATTAATCAATAAAAAAGAACCACTAAGATCAGAATTATTAGATAAGAATTCAAATTTTTCAAAATTATAGTAATCATCATCATAATCAAGTTCGAAATAGGCGTGATTGATTGGAATATTTAAATAATTTGAATTATCAACAGACACCCTGATATTTAAACTTGGTATTATATCCTTCAAAATAGACATTCTGTTAAATGAACCAAGAAACAAATCAAAGTTCATTTTTTCAAAATTAACAAATCCACGAACTTTCTTATGAAAAAAATCAGATATAGTTAACTGACCATTGATTGCTGAATCCGACAATGAAGCCTCAAAATGCTTAAACATTAAGCCGTAAGGCAATACAAAAACATCACTCCGAAAATCAAATGGAAGATCAAAATAAGAATTTTTATATTCTAAACCAACTAAACTCGCAATATCATTAAAATTATCACCTTGGAGCTTAACATAACCATCAAAATTAGGTCGTACTGAATTACTAGACAATACACCATCTATCACAAATCTTGCACTTCCCGGAAGATCGAGCTTGGCCTCTTTTACTAGCAATTTACCATTTGATATTTTGTTGTTTGAAACAAAGGTTGGTATTTTAATTTTATTATACAAGATATCTTTGGCATTTAATTTGATATAACCATTGTTAGCAAAAGTAGAAATTTTTGAAATCAATCCCATTAAAAATCTTATAGCAGTAGAATTAGAGCTTTGATCAAAATCTATGTTATCAATATATATTTCAGATTTAACTTCATCGCCAGAATACAAAAAAGAACCATTTAATTTAATAGCTTTAGAATTAAAAATTATATCATCTAAGGAGAAACCATCATTCGATTTTTTATACTTTGCACCGCAAGAAAAAGCAACTTGACTGATGAAATCAGAGTCAACAAAGAGATTAGACCTAAAAATGCTAATTATCTTAGCTAATTCATCCCCATTTGCTTCAATTATGCCGTTGTTTTCATTTCCATGATAACTTAAATTGCTTTTTTTAGAGCTTAGATTGAAAATGTATCCTTTGGAATCAGGTTTAAATAGCACTGAAAACTCTTCCTTGCCATTTTTAACCGTTCCCTTGACTATCGATATTTTTTGACCTGATGTCTTGAGATTCAGATTTTTAACATGAGTATCATTCAAATTAAAAGATTCAGGCCAAATAAATTTGGTATTATTAAATTGCACATCGTAATTGTTATAAATTGAATGTGCTTTACTATAGTTATATACACCATTACTTATAATAACTTTATCTATAACAGGAGAAAGAGTTAATATAGACCAACGGGCAAAATTCAATTTCAAATCACCGATCAAGATTTTATTATTTTGATCGTCATAAACTGAAACTTGCCCTAGAGAAACTGAAGAATCTAAAAAAGAAAAATCAGGGTCTGCGCTCAAGAAAATTTTATTAAAAGACATATCCTGAATAAAATTTTCCCTATATTCAGACCAGTCTATTATTCCAGGCACAACAAACACAAAAACACTTAATAATGCAGATAAAACCAAGAAAACAATTGAAATAGGTTTTAAAATTCTAACAGCATTCGAATCAGTATCATTGACTTTTTTTATTTTGCGAAAAGACGACATAGTGTAAAAGGATAATAACCAAACAAACAAAATTCCACAACACTTAATGAATAGAAAAAGCATCTATTACAAATATTTACATCACAACATCAAAAACACATTAATTAGGGCAATATTTATTATAAACAATCATTGTTTATTATGATAAATTTTGATTCATATAATAAAGCATTTAAAAATACAGGTTAATGTCAAAAAAAATAATTTTCATGATTTTTGCTATTTATGCTGCAAAAAAAGCAGAAAAATTGGGAGAAGTACCTGTGGGTGCTTTAGTAGTACGGAACAATAAAATAATATCGATTGCACATAATTTAGTTAGAACTTATAATAATGCCACAGCGCATGCAGAAATGTTGGCAATAAAAAAAGCATCTGAAAGCACAGGTGCATACAACCTTTCAGATTGTGAAATATTTACAAGCCTAGAACCATGTGCAATGTGCGCTCACGCTATATCTTTATCTAGAATCAAACATATAACATTTGGCGCATATGACGAAAAAAGCGGTGGTTTGGTGAACGGGGCAAGAGTTTTAGAACACTCACACCACAAACCCACAATAGAAGGAGGTATAATGAAAAAAGAATGTAGCAAAATTATGTCTGATTTCTTCAAGAAAATCAGAGCAAAAAAGAATAAAAATAATTAGATTATTATCTCCAACCAGCCTTGTCAGCTAATTCCATAGAATGCTGAGAATATTGATATAAATTTTTCAAACTAGAATAATCTTTTTTGAAATCACCCCAATCCTGTAAAGCAGGAGATAACTGCACGCCAGATACAACAGGATATTCCTGATTCATCTGAGCATATATTTGTTGAGCATCAGTGCTAACCATGAATTCTAAAAGCTTGACAGCTGAGTCCTTGTGCTTTGCATTTTTAACCACTCCTCCACCACTAATATTAATCAAGGTTCCTCTGTCGGATTGATTGGGGAAGAAAGGCATAACATTAGAAACAACCTTTATATCATCAGCATGAGAAGAAGCAAGCAACCTAGCATAGTAATAGCTATTCACAACAGCCAATTGACCTATCCCTGAAGACACAGCTCTGATTTGATCTGTATCACCTCCATGTGGAGAACGAGACAGATTTGACACGACCTTGATAGCCCATTTTTCAGCATTTTCTAAGCCATGATTGTGTATAAAAGAAGAAATCAGAGATTGCATATAAGGACTAGCAGAAGAACGTAATAATATTTTACCTTTCCATTTAGGATTAGCTAAATCTTCATAATTAGATAATTGAGAAGAATTAATGTAATTTTTATTATATACGATAATAGAAGCACGCTTAGTCAAAGCAAACCAAGAATCAGACCTCAACTCGCTTGGAATTCTGCTTTCCAATATTGCAGACTCAATAGGTTGAAGCAAACCTTTTTGATTTGCCATATCAAGATTCATTACATCAGCAGTTAAAAATACATCTGCTTTAGTGTTTTCACCTTCTGAAACCATCCTAGAAATTAGTTTTGGAGCATCGTCTATCAAATAATTTACTCTTACACCATACTGTCTAGTAAATTCATCAAAAACTGGCTTTATAAGCTCTTCTTTTCTTGCGCAATAAACATTAAGCTCAGGAGAGTCATCTACATGTTTTGAATCTTCAAAACCACCTAGTTTTAATCCTCCATAAAACAATACAGCGAAAACAACAGAATATAAAATAAAAACCATTCTTGATCTGAACATAAACAACCAAAAAACAAACTCTAATAATACTAAATATCGTATAAAAGATTCAATGAACGCTTTAGAATTATAGCCGAAGACACCTTGTTGTCAAAGAATTTCTTTTTTCTATAATTCATATCAGCAAGTGTTGAAATTGCTTCGTGAGTAGAAAAATCTTCATTTTGCAAGAAAATATTAACCCTAGATTTAGTTGAAATTTTGTATGAAAGTCTCAATATGAATCTCGACCAATCATCATCCTGAATCGGAATTCCTATAATCAAACCAGCTGCCCCATGTAAATTTATCAGACTATTGATATAGAAAATATCTTTTTTGATGTTCTGACAACAATACTCTCCTTTGGGAAAAGCAAAAACTCTTCTACAATCACTAATGGCAATTCCAATTCTTTTTCTACCAAGATCAAGACAAATCAATGGACCTGAACTCTTTATAGCGAATAAAAAACTTTTCAAACTACGGTGTATCATTTGATTGCTTGTTCACAACATTATATTGTTTATCCACTATGCTCGTTACGCACACATCAGACCAAACATTTGTAGCAGTTTCAATCATATCTATCACAGAATATATTGGCAGTATCAAACCCATCAATTTAATTGGTACTCCAATTGCAACCAAATACGTTATAGACATGAAATAACATCCCATTGGGACTCCAGCATTTCCTACAGCTGCAATAGTTGATAAAATCACCCATAAAAACATATCTAAAGCTGAAAAAGTGAATCCATTGCTTTCCGAAACAAATAACACAGTAATTAATATAAAAGCAGCACAAGCATTCATATTAATTGTAGTACATAGTGGTATAGAAAATGAACTAACTCTATTAGATAGTCCTAAATTAGTTTTCACACACTTCAAAGTAGTGGGTAATGTAATGTTTGATGATTTGGAGAAAAACGCAACAACCAAAGCTTCAGAAACCCCTTTAAATGTATTCAAAGGAGAAATTCGTTTAAACCAAAGAAAAGACGGAAGCACCAAAAAAGCTTGTATAGTGTTTGCTAACACAACACATAAAACATATAATCCAATATTATTCAGAATCGAAGAATCTTGTAATTCATGTATAAAGATTAAAACGAATGACCAAATTGCTATGGGTATCATAAACATGATATATCCACAAATTTTGAGTATACATTCAAAAATAGCGGCAAAAAAATTATGCAATAATAATCTTTTTTGTTCTTCAAGACTAATACAAGCAAAACCAATCAAGAAAGATAAGAAAACCACTCCTATAACGTTATTATCTAAAAAAGATTGTATAAAATTAGAAGGGATAATGCTTAAAATATAATCTGTATACTTAATATTTGGTTTAAAAATTTCCTCAGAAACTTCAGTGAAATCAATATTCGAATTAGCAGGGGATACAATTAAATATATAAACAAAGCAATAGTGCTGGATATAATTGTAGTTAATATTGTATAATACACAGTCTTTTTGAAAATCATCATAGCGTTAGATTTTTTAGAAAAACCAGATATTGTAGAAACAACAGAAAAGAACACTATAGGAATACTAACCAATCCTAGCAACTTAATGAAAACATTAGATATGGAAACAGCTAAATCAAAAAAAAAGACAAATTCAGTGTAGTAACACAACAAAGCAATCAATACTGCTAATAGTATATATCTAAAAGAACAAAACATTTAATATCCAAAAAAATTTATTGTAAATTACTAAAAATTGAAAATTTTACGTATATTTGAAGATAATTTCAAATATAACAAGTCACCAAAGCAAGGCAAAATAGATTCTAATAAAAAAGCCTCTATCATAATAGATTTGACAGAATTATAATCCAAACCCCTAGAAATCATGTAATAAATTGCATCTTGGTCTAAAGAACCAACAGTAGCACCATGCTGACACATGACATCGGAATTTTTTATATCTAATTCAGGTCGTACAAACACTTTTGCTCTATCGTCTAGCAATAAAGATTTTAAGCTTTGCTTGGCGTTTGTATCAGAGCCACTCTCAGTCACAATAACCTTGCCATAAAATATACCAATAGAATTTTGATCAACAATTTGACGAAGTGTCTGAGAGCTATTATTGCCTGGTGAAAGATGATTAAAGTTACAATAGTAATCTACCTTATGATTCGAATATAAAATTGAACAGACATTGTAATTACAAACTGAATCAGAGCCCATAAAGTCAGCAAAACACTCTGATCGAATCTGTTTAGATTCGCGATTATAATTCATAAAGTTGCAATGCACTGAATTATATATCAGAACATTACTACAGTAGTATAATATTGATTCATTATCAGAATCATGAATCACACAATGATTCAAAGAAGAATTGTCATGGCAAACAAAATTTGATACAACATTAATAAATGTTTTAGAAACCTCAAAATGCTCTACTATATCAATTGATACTCCACTGGAAATATTGAACACATTGTGTAAAAATTGATCACTACAATCACCATCATACTTTATACTTATTCTCTTTAGATTAGAATAATTGATTGTCAAAGAGAAACCGTCTGAAAATTTCATCAAATTAGATAAAAGACAAGAACTTGAAAAAAAATGAGTTTCACGAATATCAAAATGATGATTGTGTATTTTATCTATTACAATCAGATCACGAAGATGTGGTGAAATATAGTGCAATTCTCCATTATAAAAAACTATGTCATGTTTTGAACAGTCTATGCTCTTTTTGGCAAATTTGGCTGTTTCCCCAATAGACTCAACAAATTGCGTATAACGCCATTCTTCATCTTTTCGAGTAGGTTTAGTGAATTTACTAACAGCCCACTTCCTTGTTTGATCAACTTGCATTACTTTCTTCAAATGAATAACCATGATTTTCTATAATAGAAGCAATTTCAAGACCACCAGATCTAGATATAGTTCCTTTTGATAAAATATGAATCTTGTCAGGCTTGATATAATCAAATAGCTTGCAATAATGTGTTATTATTATCCAAGAGTTTTTGCTATTACGTGTCAAATTAACATTGTTAACAAATCTACGCAAAGCATCTACATCCAAACCAGAATCAGCTTCATCTAAAATTATAAGCTTTGGCTCCAAAAGCAATATTTGCAAAGCTTCAAACATTTTCTTCTCTCCTCCAGAAAAACCAACATTAACAGATCTCTTCAAAATCTCATATTCAATGGAAAGCAAATCACATTTCTTTCGAACCAGTTTAATAAAATCAGCAGAATTGATGGGATCTTTGCCAGAAAACTTACGTACAGAGTTAAAGCTTGCTCTAAGGAAATTCATAGAGGAAACACCAGGTATTTCAACAGGATTTTGGAAACAGAGAAATATTCCTTCCAATGCCCTAACCTCAGTATTCATGGAATTAAGATTTTTATCCATAAATTTGGCACTTCCATTGACTAATTCATAACCTGGACGGCCAGATATGAAGTGAGCCAGAGTGCTTTTCCCCACACCATTTGGTCCCATGATAGCGTGTACCTCACCAGGTTGGACTGAAAAAGAAAGATCTTTCAAAACTTCTACTTCATTGACTGACACGGACAGATTTTGCAACTCAAGCATAAGAAAAACACAAAAAATATAACACATTCTAACACTATGCAGTCATTTAGTCTAGAACTCATATCAATTTAGGATAAAACTAATATATAAACCATATGAACAGTCATTTAATTGAAAATAATAAACTGACAACAAAAGACGAAATTTCAAAACATTCATGACTCCATTGGGTCAAAAGGACTTTCGATAGATAATCGAATTATTCTTTTAGATATTTCGCAAACAATCATGCGATCATTATCTTGACACCTAGCACCAAATCCATATGCATGATAAACATCTTTGCAGGTATAATTAATAATATCGACAGTCTTCTGTGATAGCAACTTATCATCAATTAGATCACATTTGGTAAGCAAAATAGCAAAATCTTTTTGACATAAAACAGAATTGTATTTGTACATTTCATCACGGATAATTTTATAGTCATGTAAAATATCTTTAGAAGTGACATCAATCAAGTGCAACAAAAATCTACATTTTTCTACATGTTTCAAGAATTTATGACCAAGACCAACACCTTCTGAAGCTCCAGATATCAAACCAGGTATATCTACCATAACAAAGCTTTTATGCTTTAGATTCACAACTCCTAAGTGTGGATGCAAAGTTGTAAAACAATAATTACCAACTTTTGACTTTGAAGCAGAACAGCGTGATATAAAAGTTGATTTACCAGAATTTGGCAAACCAACTAACCCCACATCTCCTATAACTTTCAATGACAAACGAATCACAAAACTATCACCAAGCTCACCTTCAGTAAATTTTCTAGGAGATCTATCAGTAGAATTTTTAAAGCAATGATTGCCAACACCACCTTTCCCTCCACAAGCAATCACTTTTGACATTCCATCAACATCAAGATCAAAGGAATATAATGGAGATCCACCTTTAAACAAACCATTGTCTTTTCTAATTTCAACATTAGTACCCAAAGGAACATGAATATACTCATCTTTTCCGTAAGCACCATTCCGCCTTTTCCCAGCCCCACAAGCACCAGAAGAAGCTTTAACAATCTTTTTATAACGAAATTCTATAAGGGTATTTATGTTGGAAGTTGCGCATACTATAATATCACCTCCTTTCCCTCCATTACCACCGTCAGGCCCACCAAATTCTATATACTTTTCTCTGCGAAAGCTTAGGCAACCATGACCACCTGAACCTGCTACTATACGCACATAAGCCTCATCAACAAAACTAAATTGAGAAGAAGAACTCACGACTTAACCTTTAAAGAACATAGCCTTGCAAGCTTATCAACTTTCTCATTGTAATAATTTCCATTATGCGCTTTCACCCATTTCCATTTCACTTCATGCTTCAATGCTAAATCATCTAAAGTGACCCAAAGATCAATATTTTTCACAGGCTTGCCAGAAGCTGTTTTCCAACCATTTTTTTTCCAATTCAAAATCCAAGAAGATATTCCGTTTTTTACATACATACTATCCGTATGTATAATAACTTTAGGAGATCCAGAAACAATCTCCAAACCCTTGATCACAGCAAACAGCTCCATCCTGTTGTTAGTAGAGTTCGCTTCTGAACCCGATATTTCTGTTAATATTTTATCATCCCTTACAATCAAAACTCCCCAACCTCCAGGACCAGGGTTCCCCAAACAAGATCCATCAGTATAAATCTCCAAGACTTCACCAGACATTAATATATAACACTTGAACTACTCATATAATCATAATAACATTCAACACATGAAAACACTACGATTCTTATCATTGATTATATGTTTGCTATTAGCAGATAATGCAAACGCCAACCAAAATACAATAGTACAAAATTCAAAATCTAATCACCTGATCTCAACAGAACAGACTCCATTAGTAATAATACGATTCAATAAAAACTCCGTACCTTATAATGGTTATTTAGAACTAGCTTCATCACAAGCTATACAGTCTAAGCCAGATGTAGTGTTTGAGATAGTTTCTAAAATACCAAAAACACAACACAAGAAAGTTGAGCATATGAACAGGATAAAAGATGTAAAAGACACACTGTTGAAGCTAAATCCATCTCTCGTTGAAGAAAAAGTTATAACTAAAATAGAATTAATGTGTGAAGTAGAATACAATGAAATTCAAATATTTATTCACTAAAAAAACACAAATTTCACACATGAAACAAACGTCACTAGAATAATAAAAAAGTAAATCAAACTATTAGTGTTATATTTCGCTTTTGGTTTCAACCTGGAATAAGATTTCATTAATTTAATTAATAAGTCCATTAAAGCCAATTTGGAACGATTAAAAAGTTTTCTCCTTAGAGACAAGTTCTTCCTAGCCCATAAATCCATATATGGTCGAACAGCCTCCCAAACGTTCACACTACTGCATAAACTTCTACAATTATGTTCCAGAAAAACAGTATTTTTCTGAAGCAATAAAAGTTGTGGCTGAACATCCATATCGAAATCCGATGTAACTTTTAAAAGATGTTCCAATAATTTGGCAACAGATATATTATCAGCGGATTTACCAACTACTGATTCACCTATTGCACGACAAGCAGAAATAAAATTCACATGCTTTGGATCAACATAACCAGCAATAAAGTGTATCTCAGCTACATATTTATAATCACGAGTAAGAAAACCAATCAAAATTTCAGCTACATAAAATTTTGTTTCTTGATCAACCCTTCCCATAATACCGAAATCTACTGCAGCAATTTTATTATCATTAGTGACAATCAAATTTCCAGGATGCAAATCTCCGTGAAAAAAATTATCCCTATAAACCTGTTTAAAGAAGTTAATAGCAAGTTTTTCTGCTAAATCAATATTATTTGTATGTTCATATATGGCATCACCATTAATCCATTCCATTGTGAAAACATTACGTGAAGTGTAATCCCAAAAAGGCTCAGGAACATAGAAACCTTCATCATTGATAGTATTTTCTCTTAATTCAGCACAATTAGAAGCTTCAAATCTTAAATCAAGTTCAAATTTTGTATTAGAAGCAAATGTATTCACAACTTCTATCAATTTAAATCTTTTTGGCAAAAACAATTGTAGAAGGAAAGCAATAGAATAAATCAACCTAATATCACTCAAGAATCTTTTATTTATACCCATTCTAAGCACTTTCACAGCTACATATCTACCGTCCATCATCTTTGCTTTATGTACCTGTGCAACTGAAGCCGAACCTATGGGAATTTGTTCGAAATGTAAAAACAAATTCTCAAGTGGCTTATCAAAATCTTTTTCTATAATTTTTCTTACTACACTGTATGGGTTTGGGGGCACTTTGTCATGTAAAACACCAAGAGCTTTTGAGATTTTATCTCCAATAATATCAGATCGGGTTGCCAACGCTTGGCCAAATTTAATAAACACAGGACCCATTTTTTGAAGAAATCTCACAAATCTATCTGGAAAATCCATATCTGATGAAGGGATGACAAGAAATATTAAATTATATAAAGATGCAAATATACGAAATAATATCACTTGTGCCTGTGACGATATGGAACAACACTCTTGCCAAAATAGCCCATCATGAAACTTTCAACCTCATCAGGCTTGCCACAACATTGTATCTTTTTATCAATACATACAACTTCATCTGTATTTTGCATCACACAATGCAGATCATGAGAAGCAATGACGATACTACAATTAAATTCATCTCTAACAAAATGAATCAATCCATAGAAACAATCACGGGATTTTATATCCATACTGCTAACAGGTTCATCAAGAATAATCAAATTAGCTCCAGAAAGTACACATCTAGCAAAAAACACACGTTGAAGTTGGCCAATGGAAATATCATGTATTTGATAGTCCATTATAGACATAATCTCCATATGATCCATAATCTTATAGAAAAAATCATCATCCTTATGATAGGTTAATAGCAACAAATCTTTTACACAAATAGGTATAAAAGAATTTAGAGCAATTTTTTGAGGCATGTAAGAAACAGTTAGTTTCTTTGATCTAATTATTTGCCCTGTATAATCTTTTATTATTCCTCCCATTGCTCTTAATAAAGATGTTTTCCCACTACCATTAGGTCCCATTATTGTGAGTATTTGGCCGGATGAGATGCTCAAATCAATTGATTCTAGCACCATTATCTCATCATAACATAACGAAACATTTTTAAATTCAAGCAATATCATATTCCAAATTCATACCTAGGACAATATAAAAATCATATCATAAACAACAAATAATCAACGATTAAGTAGGCATACTATACTATAATACAAATGATCAGAAAAATAATATAAAATAATATTTTAAAGATTAAAATATTCACCAAAAATAAGAACACCATTTGGATTGATAAAAACAAAATAAATTCAATGAATTCACACATTTGTTTAAGCAAAATCAAAATTAACAACAAAACTCAATAAAATAACACTTTTCCATTTGTTGTTTGAATAAAATTATACTTGTTTTACTCCAATGTTTACTATATTTTATAATGGATATAAGAAGATATAAAACTGAATATAAGAAATCTTATTTGTTATTATTTGACTGACTTATATTAATTATTTTATATAGAAGGTTAGAATGAAATTTTCATCCGTGATTTTTGACTGGGATAACACAGTAGTCGACACTCATGATAGTATACTCGAAGCATTGAATCACACAATGGATATAATGGGTAAAGAAAGATTGCATACTCATGACGGACATTTGCCTAGGATAGAAAAGTTTATGGAAATGTTCGGCCCTGATTTTCGAAAAGCAAACAAAATATTTATAGATAATATTAATAAAGTCCCAACAGATAATCTAAAAGTGTTTGATGGAGCAGAACAATTGTTTAAAAAATTAAACCAACAGGAAGTATATACTGCAATATGTAGCAACAAAGAACAAAATATACTTTTACAAGAAATACAATGGTTAGATTTTGGCAAATTTTTCAGAAAAGTCATTGGTGTTTTCAATGAAACCATTCATTCGACTGGAATTCATAAACCCAACAAAGAAATGATTTTAAGAGCACTTGGCACACGAAGTACTAATGGATGCGTTATGATTGGAGACAGCGCAACAGATTTGTCATGTGCTGAAAACGCAAACGTAGATTTTATACAATTTGGCAATAGAGATAGAATAAGTCAGCAACATCCACATGCTTTGAATTATCAAGAACTAGAACAAATTCTAGAAATATAAATAAGAATAAGTTATAGATTTTTTTGTCAAAACAAACATTTTTCATCAAAGCTTTGTCTTTGATTTATTACACATATTAGTGTATGATTTTCTTGCATTTGATGTTAGAATGTTCTTCGTACAGATGCATATTCAAGTATATTCAAATGTACAAAATCTGAATTTATCTTTTTATCTTGATATGCACGAAAATTCAAAATTTAATTTCAACCAAGAAAATTTAAAAGAAATATCTTTATTGATTACTAGATATCAAAGCAAAAGAAGTATCATTATTCATTTATTACATATGGCGCAATCACAAGATGGATGGGTCTCAAATGATGCAGTAGAAGAAATATCAAAAATTCTAGAAATAAGCCCTGGACAAGTACATGAGGTTGCTTCATTTTACACTATGATAAACCGCAGGCCCATAGGCAAACATCATGTGCAAATATGCAGAACTACTCCATGTTGGCTTAGAGGCTCTGATAAACTGAGCAAGGCCTGCAAAAACAAGTTTATGTTGAAAAACTTAGGAGAAACCACTAAGGATAAAAAATTCACATTTACAGAAGTAGAATGCTTAGGAGCTTGCCGAAATGCTCCAATAGTGCAAATAAATCAAGATTACTATGAGGATCTAGATGAAAACAAATTAATGCAATTATTAGATTCTCTAGACAAAAACGAATAATTTAAATTGGAAGATTGTCATGTTTCTTCCAAGGTTTTTGAATAATTTGTTTTTTACGCAATGCAATAAGATCACTTGCTATACGCTTCTTAGTCTCATTAGGTTCAATCACATCATCAATAAATCCGTGCGCAGCAGCAACATAAGGATTTGCAAACTTTTTCCTATATTCTTTGATCAAATCATACACTTTATCTTTATTGTTTGATAATTTTTTATATATAATTTCAATAGCACCCTCAGCGCCCATAACAGCTATTTCTGCAGTAGGCCAGGCATAATTAAAATCCGAGCAAAGATGCTTGGAATTCATTACTATATAAGCTCCACCATAAGCTTTTCTTGTGATTATGGAAATTTTCGGAACTGTAGCTTCAGCATATGCATATAAAAGTTTTGCACCATCTTTTATTACACCTTTCTTCTCTTGGTCTAATCCAGGCAAAAAACCTGGAACATCAACTAAAGTTATTATTGGAATATTAAATGCATCGCAAAACCTAACAAAACGCGCAGCTTTTTTGGAAGAATCAACATCCAAGCATCCAGCAAGAAATAATGGCTGATTAGCAACAACACCTATTGTTTCACCATTAATTCTACCAAAACCAATTACAATACTTTTAGCAAAGTTAGGTGACAGTTCGAAGAAATTTCTATTATCCACAATACAAAGAATAATATCACAAACATCATAAGGTAATCCATTATCAGATGGTATTATGTTGGACATAGAGTAATAATCAGAATCAAATTTACTCTTTAGAATTGGAGGATTATCTAAATTATTAGAAGGTAAAAAAGCAAAAAATCTTCGAATTTCTAGTAACATTTCTATATCATGTTCAAAATCTCCATCTATCACTCCATTGCAATTATGCATTGAGAAACCACCTAATTCTTCTTTTGTAACATCTTGATGAAGCACTTTTTTGACTATATTGGGTCCTGTGACGAACATATATGAAGTAGATCGAGTCATGAATACAAAGTCTGTTATAGCTGGGGAATATACTGCACCACCCGCGCATGGACCCATGATCAATGAAATTTGAGGTACGACTCCAGAGAGATCTACATTGCGTTGAAATATTTCACCATAACCACTCAAAGAGTTTACTCCATCTTGTATTCTTGCTCCTCCGGAATCATTTATTCCAATAACAGGAGTTTTAGTTAGTAATGCAGCATCCATTACACGACAAATCTTGAGCGCGTTTGTCCTACTGACACTTCCTCCAGATACATTAAAATCCTGAGAATATACAAAAACAGTTCTACCATATATTCTGCCTCTCCCAGTGATTACTCCATCACCCAAAACTTCTTGATTATCGCTTTTTACATAACGGCCAATTTCTTCAAATGAACCTGGATCAAGCAACAAATTAATTCTTTCTATAGCACTTAGCTTGCCTCTAATGTGTTGTCTATTGGGTACATTTTTTAATATTGAATTCACAATAGATTACCAACAAAAATCACCTAAAAATATTATAATACAGTCAACACACTAAAATCCACTATAATAATAATTAATTATAGAAACTATAAGTATAAATAAAATTAGTTGAGTTTGATTGGAATGAACTCTAGAAATTATATTAAATTCAGTAACATGAGCAGATTGTGAGAATATATAACCTAAAATTGATAAAATTATAATTTCTCGAAAACAAAACCCAAGATTCATAAACCGTTTAATATATAAGTTATATTCTTGAACTTAAAATACTCTATAATGGAATAAATAGAACGATAGTCAAATTTGAGTTTTAGCAATTTTTACTGTAACTTAAGCACAAATGTTTATCATGGTACCACCATAGCATATTTTTTATATTATAATGTAAAGGTTTATATGAGTAAATCAGGAAGCGTTGAAACAGATATATTGTTTAAAGGTCTAACAAGACCTGCAATGATAATGGGAGTAAGTTTTCCATATGCTATATTAAATGCATCTCTTTCTTTATTGATTTTTGTCATGGCACAAAAACTAGCTGCAATTGTGGTGCTTTTGCCCAGTTTGCATCTTCTAGGTTATTGGATATGTTTCAAAGAACCACTTTTCGTTGAGCTTTATTTAGTAAAGATACAGAATTTTAATAAGTGTAGCAACAAAATTCATTACGGTGGTAATTCATATGATCACACTTAAGAAAAGCCTTTGAAATGTTAAATTTTTTTATAAAACCCAAGAGATCAAGCTTAGTAAAGTCAGAAGTTCAATCTTCTAAATTTCTTCCATATCAATTCCATTTGGATGAAAAAACCATACTTCTGTCTGACCAAAGAATTATGCAGGTAATAAAAGTTTCTGGTTACTCTTTTGAAACAGCAGATGATGAAGATTTAGACATTCAAAAATCCATAAGAAATAGACTCTTCAGAGGAGTTTCATCTGGATCTTATAGGCTATATTATCATATAGTCAGAACCAAAAAAGATCCTTTTGCAAAAAATTTCGGACTAACTAAAAGCAAAAATCTCTTTGTGAACACTTTAAATGACATGTGGAGAGATAAATATTCAAAGCGACAGCCTTTTGTAAACGATATATATATAACTGTCATAAAAGATAAAACTGAACATGGCGTTGAAAGCTTTTTTAAATTTTTAAAAAAAAACACCTATAACAAAAATAAATTCACAAAAAAGGCAAAAGATGCAATAGAAGAATTATCAGAGATAACATCAAGAATAGTTTCTTCTCTGCGAAATTACTCTCCTAATATTCTCAAGATAAAAAAAAATGATCATGGTGTTTTTTCTGAGCCAATTGCATTTTTGAAAAAAATTATAAACTTTGGTACAGAAATATATGGACCCGCACTTTTACCAAGCATTCCAATTTCTGATTATATATCATGTAACAGAATAACCTTTAAAAATAAGCATATAGAAATATGTAGACACGATAACACAAAATATGCATCTATAGTAAGTTTAAAAGAATACGGACAAAATACATCCGCAGGTATGCTTGATGGCTTCCTTCAATTGCCTTATGAACTTTTAATTACCCAAACATTTAAATTCATAAACAGGCAAGTTGCTATAAATAAGATGCAGATACAACAAAATCGAATGATACAATCATCAGATAAAGCTATATCACAAATAGCCGAAATCACTGCAGCTCTCGATTCAGCAATGAGTGGTAGCATAGCATCTGGAGAACATTCTCTGAACATAATGTGCATTGCAGATTCTATCAAAGAATTAGATATATCATCTTCTGTGATAGAAACAGAGCTATCTAACGCAGGATTATACCCTGTTAGAGAGAAAATTAATTTGGAGCCTACTTTTTGGGGTAGAATGCCAGGAAACATGAAATATATAATCCGCACTGGTACTATCACTTCATTAAATCTGGCAAGCTTTTGCTCATTACACAATTATCCCGCGGGTTTAAGCAATAACAATCATTGGGGAGAAGCAGTAACAGTATTTGATACAACTTCTGGAACTCCATTTTTCTTCAACTTTCATGTAAGAGATGTAGGTCATACGACAATAATAGGACCTACTGGTGCCGGTAAAACAGTTTTGCTGAATTTCTTATGTGCACAAGCTGCAAAATTTAAATGCAAAATGTTCTTTTTTGACAAAGACAACGGCGCTGAGATTTTTATCAGGGCTATGGGCGGTGTATACTCAACAATAGAACCACAGGTTGAATCATATATTAATCCTTTACAAATGGATGACACTCCACAAAACCGCAACTTTATAAAAGAATGGTTAGAACAATTAATTACAACGCAAACAAAATCAATTACTCCAGAAGATGCCAATACAATCAACGATGCAGTCAACGGTAATTTCAAACTCAACAAAGAAGATAGAATTTTAAGAAATTTGATTCCATTTTTTGGTGTGGGAGGGCCTGGTTCATTAGCCAACAGGCTGGAGATGTGGCATTCTGAGGGTTCTCATGGAAAAATATTCGACAACCCAATAGATAATATAGATTTCAATAAATCTCTCATTTTTGGATTCGAAATGGGGTATTTGCTACAAGACCACAGCTCTTTGGCACCAGTGTTATTATATATATTCCATAGAATCAGCATATCACTAGATGGCTCTCCTTCGATGATAGTTCTAGACGAAGCATGGGCATTGATAGACAATCCAATATTTGCGCCAAAAATCAAAGATTGGTTGAAAGTGTTAAGAAAATTGAATACATTTGTAATATTTGCAACCCAAAGTGTCGAAGATGCAAGCAAAAGCCAAATCAGTGATACACTGATACAACAAACAGCCACTCAAATATTTCTACCAAATTTAAAGGCTACAATAGAATATAAAAATACTTTCATGTTGACAGAAAGAGAATTTTTATTAATAAAAAACACTGATCCTTCAACAAGATTTTTTCTTGTAAAACAAGACTCTCAAGCAGTTATTGCAAGAATTGATCTTTCTGGAATGGATTCAATAATTAATGTTCTCTCAGGAAGATCAGAAACGGTAAAATTAATGCATGAAATAATAGAAGAACACGGTGAAGATCCCGATATATGGTTACCAATATTCATAGAAAAGGCTAAAAAGTGAAATTCAAGATGTCACAAATAATTCTATTATTGGTTCTTTTAGTCACTCTCACTTCACATTCCAATGCTCAAGGTGTAGATAATCCAGATGTTTTCAAAGCATCTTTCCCTGATTGCGCTGCATTAGAAGTTGCAGGAGCAGCTGGTGCTGTATTAGGATTAACTCTAGGTTCTATTGGTGCCTATAATGCTTTTATGATATCGCAGGATCATTTGACAAAACCTATATTATTAGGTTTATTTCTTGGCAGCGTAGGTGGATTGGCTTCGACCGCTTATAGTGGAACAGCAATAACGCTATTTCTCAAATGTCGATACTCATTCGTACATCATCCAGTTTTACGCTTTCATGATGGAACAATGAAAACATGCCTTGATCCTATTAAAAACCCACTATCTTCTGATGATGATCCCATAATGATTTGTCCTACAGGACGTTACGAGCCTACAGAAAGTTATGAATGGCCTAAAAACGCTGCTATGCATGGAGATTATATACATTTTTGTGCCAGAAGCCCCATTCATCCAACAATAATACCAAGTATTATATCAAGTGTTTTAGGAGATACATTGTTTGATGAAGTGATTCCAAGAGAAAAAGAAGTAGACGAAGTACTGAACAAAATAAAAGGCCAAAAAATCTTATCAAGAGACATTGTAAGAGGAGAGTTGAAATGTGCAGTATTGAAAGCTGGTGAAAGCACAGAAATAAACAATGTAGAATATGCAGCACAAGAAAGAGATGGAAATAAGTTGTGTGTTATAATGAGAAAATTTCATGGAATTCCTGTTGTACCAATTCCAACAGTAGGTTGTCACATGAGACCGCCAAGTCCTCCAGCGCCAATGTGCCAAGCATCTAAGCCAGTAACACAGGATGGGGAAATAGTTGGATATGATAATTCTGGTTGCTTTAATTGTTATGTGTCTCAGGCATGCTACGGAAAAACTACTTTAGCCGCACAATCACCTGTGCCTATAACATCTTTGGTTGTTCAATGCATATCTGAATCTCTTAATAATGTTTTGACTGGAAATTGCAAGGATGCTTTGACTGGATTGAATAATGAAGGCTTTTTATTGAAAACCACAAGAAGTTTAAGCAAAGCAATCAAAGCAATCATAGTACTTGCTGTGATAATGTTCGCATTTAAAATGATGCTTGGAGCTGTACAGGGACGCGGCGAATATTTGATGATGATTATTAAAATCTCATTGGTAATATATTTTACAGCTGGGGATGGGCTTAGCTTTTATTATAAGCAATTAGTCAATTTCTCGGTTGGATTAGGTGACTTAGTAATGAGCACAGGTGGAAATCCAACCATATGCAATTTCACTCCAGATGAATATAAGGGTATAGCAACAATAGAAGATGGAAAGCATCTACAAAAATGGGAGGAAGAATTATTTAAAGAACATATTAAAACTGGAAATAAAGAATCAATACAAAACGTAAGGAACATACAATCAAATCACTATCAAACATTTAGTGAACATACAGAAGAGGAATTAAACAACTTTCTACATAAAATAAAATATAAAGATTTCGAATATATAGCACCATGGGATAGGCTAGACTGTAGATTCATGTTTTATTTGGGACAATCATTAGTCCCCTTAGGTGCTGCTGGAGCTGCTGGTGGTATTGGAATTCTTTTGAGCGTGATATCTCCATTTGCATTGATACTGCTATTAATACCCGCTTTGTTATTTGCTGGGCAAATAATCGCCGCAATAATGCTACTATTGTTCTCATTGATGATTGTTTGCACAATAATATGGATTGTATACATATATATAATCTCAATGATTGCATTAGCTTTGATTGCTATACTTGGACCTATTTTTATCCCAATGTGTTTATTTCAATCCACAAAATCATTTTTTGATGGATGGGTGAAAGAATTAATTGCTTATTCATTGTATCCAATAATACTATTTTCTTTTCTCGCTTTAATGCTAAGTGCTTTTGATCAAATGTACTTTGAAGACCTCACATTTGAGCGTTATAAAACTGGTGTAAAAGAACCATTCAATGTAAAACCATTAAGCTATTTCAAACTTAGCCCTGAAGATCAATGCACTGAAGTGAAAAAACATTGCAGTTCCGGATATATTGAAGATAACGAAGGAAATTCATTCTGTGCTGAAGAAGAAATAGTATCAGATCCAAATACAATACCAGCTTGCATTATACAAAATGTCAAATTTGTCACCAAGCCATTGATTTTAGGAATTAATGTAACATCTGCTGATATTTTGGCT
The DNA here is from genome assembly GCA_965216745.1 of Anaplasmataceae bacterium. GTDB lineage: Bacteria > Pseudomonadota > Alphaproteobacteria > Rickettsiales > Anaplasmataceae. Next base: position 901,682 of record OZ244191.1, read on the forward strand.
GATACTGGAACTTTGTGGAAAAAGTTTGGAATTATGGCATTGATTGGCTTCTTATTTTACCACTTCTTAACAGTAATAAGTCAATTAGCTGCTGAACTTTCAGGTTCATGGCGTGCTGGTCAAATTAGTGATTCAGTAACCTCTCCTAGTGGAATGGCAAAAAAAGGCTTAGGCATGGCCACAAAAGTTGGATCCACAGCAAAATCTGCTGCAAACAAAATTCCTAGACCTGGGGGCAAGGGAAAAGATGGAGGATCATCATCTGAAACAGGTAAAGGTGGAGATGGTGGTAAAGGGAGTAGCAATAGGACAGACTCAGTAGGAAAATCAAGTGGCAATTCTGGTTCTGGCTCTGGGTCTTGAAATGAAACAATCTCTTGAAGTGAGAATTTATTTCATATTATTTTTTATGGCAATTTTTTATCATTCTGAAACTAATGCTCATTGTATAAGATCAGACAGCGTAATGTTTGATACAAAAATTGATTATATCCACGCAAACCCATCAAATTCTAGTAAGTATAGCGGAGAGAATTTTCCGTGGTCAGACCCTACTCAATATTGGTTTAAATCGTCCTCTAAAGCAGAAGAACTTAAAGAAAAAAAACTAATTATATCACCAGTAAATTTAAACTTTTGCTCCAGCGATATTAATGATCAAACAGAAAGCGCCAAATCTCTTGCTAAAATTAAGGTAGGAACCCACACAGGAAGAATAGAATTAGAAAATATCATTTTAAACAAGTGGGATCAAATATCATTTTTTCCAAGTTTAAAAGAAGGGGTGAAAATTAATCAAGAACTTTGCAAAACAAAAAATGATATAGTGTATATAAATAACAAAGATGATTGCCTTAATTATCTGATAGGATCAGAACATGTTGTTAATTTCTCACTTAATCACAATATTATAGCTCCAAATCAATTCCAGTGGTTAGAGGGAAAGTTTTATAGCGACATTTTACATGATGGTGAAAAATATAACACAATAATGTCGGGAATTAGTCTAAAGTGTGAAATTCTCAAGAACCCTCAGATGTTGGAAAATAATCAATATATAGATAATTTAACAGAGAATGAAATGAAATGGGCAGAATCATTGGATTACGATGAAAATAAAATGCTCAACTCAGCTTACCAATTGTACAACTTGGAATCACAGGAATTGAACCGTTTATGCAAAAACATATGCAGAATATATTCTGAACCATTTTTTGAAGAAAATATGTCTCTGAATCATACAACAGAACAATTGTTAAATATACCACAAAAATTAGTAACCGAATATAGCAACCAATGTGCATTAAGCATTTCAACTATACCTGTTACTAACACTGCTGGTATTGCTGAAAGCGTAAGCTATTTTCAAGGCTTGCACGTGGAGTTACAAGACTTTAATAATCCCTCAAATACTGTACAATTACCAATCGTTGACATTCCTGATGATGCACCTAATATATTAGCAGGTATAAGAAAAGATCATCTATACGAAAACTCATATTTTGAAAAAGCAAAAGTAATACTTTATTTGTCTCAAAACGCAAGATACGGAAGACATGGTGAATACGAAATAATAGCGAAAAAAGATTGCCCTCACAGCAGACAAGATGCATTATACTATTATATAGGAAACGAACCACCAACATTCAAACCAGGAGAATCCTCAAGCATTCTCGTTCCAGACATTCATCAAATGACATTGCCAGAGAACAGTAACGGAAACATATATTTTGGCGTCAAAGACAATGGAGATGGTTATGGTAATAACGTAGGACATTTCGAAATTTCTTACTCCGTACCAAAAAAAATCAAACCCCTAATATCAAACGCACTAGGAGGGATAACAAGATCAATTCATAACATTTTATATGGAAATTCTGTAGACACTACTTTTGGAGCAGTAGTGAATGTTTACAAAGGTTTATTTGAAAGCAGCTTTATACAGCTAATACATGCGATACTTGTGCTTTATATAGCTATATATTCTTTGTTTTATATGATTGGTTTGATTAAAACTCCTTATTTCCAGGCATTCACAATGTTGCTCAAAATTTCATTAGTATTAGTAATGACTTCGCCTGATAGTTGGGATTTCTTTTATAAATATTTATTTTCAATATTCATTAATGGCACCGAATCATTAATGGGCATATTCACTCAATCTATGCAATCTTATGATAACCAGGGGATTCAAAACTATTCTCAGAATTTTATATTTATAGATTCTTTATTATTCAGATTCATTCAATCAGAGACTTGGATTCAAATATTTGCTATCGCAATTTCAGGACCTATAGGTTTTATTTTTGCTGGAGCAATTATTTGGGGATCTCTAACACTATTTGCTGCAGTTTTCATAGGAGTGATAACTTATTTCATATCTATAGTAATGATTGCACTTTTATTATGTATATCTCCTATATTCATATTGTGCATTCTATTCAAAAAGACCAAAGCAATATTTGACTCATGGATAAAAACACTAATGCATACAGCAATTCAACCAGTAGCTTTGTTTATAGTTATAGCATTGCTAGAGCAAATAATGAACGGAGCAACTCATGCATTATTTAATTACGATGTTTGTCAAACGTGTATTCTCGAAGTCAAAAAATCTATTGGAAACGATCAAGACTTGAGCTTCTGCTTATTTCAATGGTACCGACCTATTACTTTTTCAACTGAGATAAGCTTTGATGGAAGCGTTAGAAATATGTATTCATCTGGTGGATTTATGGGTCTCCCTATTAGTATTGCTTCTCTTCTTACATTTATTATATTAGCTAACATAATACAACATGCAGTAGCACAATCCGGAACAATAATTACTTCGATTTTTGGGGCCATGGGGACAGAGTTGAATAGCGGTGGTGATTCTCCATCTCAAAGCGCACAAGAAACATTGTTGGGCTTTGTTGGTCAGGATCAAGGAACTAGCGCTCAAAGATCAAATGATAATTTAAGAGCACAAAGAGAAAAAGGTAATAGAAATTCATTGCCAAAATTCTCTGAAAAAGATGTCATAAAAAGTGAACAAAAAAACAAACCAAAGGACGTAAGGAAATGAAAATCGTTCTATTTGTTATAATAGCTTTTTTTGCAGGTTTGATAGCTTTGTCATTTGTTACTAAATGTTATGAACCTGGAGAAGGTGTAATGATATCAAATCTTGAAGTTATAGTGCCAGTACATATTAAGGGAATGGATGAGAATGATCCAAGCACTCTCTGGGTAGATTCGAAAGAAAAAATAGTTAATGGAAAAATATCAAAAGGACAAGATTTCATAATTTCTACCATTTTGGGTTCAATAGATCTATGTTATGAAGATACAGAAACCAAAGTGGTTGTTCCAGCATCATTATGTAAAGATCTTACTGTCCCTCAATATCCATCATCTGGATTCGAAGGTGATTATTCTCCTAGCATCATTTGTGCAAATCATGGGGAAGAATTGAGCAGTGAAGGGTTTTATGTGGATACTGACATTATAGTTAACCCTAATGATCAAATAACATTTGAAATCATACCAAAGACTCTCGAAATAAAAGATTGCGATGATTCTCATATAAGTATTTATCCTGACGGACCTCTTAGAAATTCAGATGGAACACAAATCTTAGATTATCAAAATAAACCAATAGAGATTGATAGAAGGCATTTATGCTTTAACGGCAAAACAATCAAATTCAACGAAAGCGAGGAATCTATTCAATTAGGACCATATTACAACACATCACATGAAATAATTGTAGATTCCTCCCTAAGTCCTTATGGCAATAAAGTTTATTTACACCCAAAAGATCAATTAAATCAATCATTTCTAAATAACAACCCTGCATCACGAATACCATGGTTACAAGCAAAATCGTTAGATCTCAGGAGCGCCTTAAACCCTTCTTCTGAGATAATAAAATATATACACGAAAATCCGGGAGCATGTGCAGAACCATTAGACGACTTTCTAAAGCAATTTTCATCATATTCAGTCAACGAAGAATGTGGCAATATCTGTACTAAAAACACAAATCTAGAGAATAGTCAACATTGCGTACATACACTAAGGTATAAATATCAATATATAATTCAAGCAAATAATGAAATACAAATAACTGACACCCCAACAACAGAAACATTAAGAGACAAAACTTCTTTTAAATCTATAAATCCACAATACTCAAACAAATATGAGATCAGTACTCTTGTAGCAAAAATATCTGAAAACAAATCTCAATATAATGATGATAATGTATATAATGATGATACTAAATTTGATTCTATAGGATTACAATGCTGGCCTGGAAATAACAAAGGTATGTGTATAACACAATCTTTAAATAACGACAATTATTCTATTGTTGCTAATACTCCTTATATAGTTGATAAAAACATACCTCCAAAAAGTAAGTTAATGCTAGCTATAGCTGGAGTTAATGGTAATTATCATAATCATGTAGGTGGATATTACGTTAAAATCAAAAAGCAATGCAAACACACTAACGCTAGCAAGCTATACATGTACGTAGGAGATAACCCAAGCAGCATTGCGCCCGGTGATCCTGGCAGCTACCACCTAGAGTTAAAAAGCTTTACAAATCAAAATAATATCACTTCTTTTGAACCTATATTAGATTCTGCAGTAGGAGAATTCGATAAAGACAATTTGCATGGAAAATTATTTTTTGGAATTCAAGGAGCAGCATCTAGTGAAACAGTTAAAAGCATTGAAAAAGGAAAGGTTTACAGCGATATCGAAAACGGATACAAAGTCACAATACCAAAACAGATATGGAAACCTTATATCTCGGAAATCTTTGTTAAAACTAGAAATTTATTGATCAGTATTATATATGGGGAACAATTCATAATAAACAATGATGGTAAATACAATTTCAACACTGATGAAATTACAGATCTTACTAACTTAGAATCTTACTATGTAAAGAAAGGTGCAGTACAAATGATCTTGAGTGCACTTTTCGATAATGGCTTCGGAAATCTGATTTCAGTGATGCTAGTATTATATATAATCTTTTCTACTCTAGGATTTTTAATTGGAACAACCAAAGTCAGCTCTTATGAAATATTTTTCAGAATAGTGAAATTTTCTGTAATATCAGCTATGTTAACAAAAAAAGGCTGGTTATTCTTAAGCTCATTAATATTTGAGACTTTCATTGTATTTCCGCATAATATGTCTCTATTATTCTCTAACAATCTCGATGCAAGCAATGATTTCAGCTTTCTAGATAGCACTCTAGGCGTTTTTTTAGCTAGTGAAACTTGGTTGAGAATAGCAAGTATGGTTCCATCAGGTATACTCGGAACTATATTTGCAATATTAATGATATGGTCTATAACACAATTTATTTTAGCAACTGCAGGTGCTATTCTGTTTTATCTTTCTGGAGTTTTGATAACTGCATTTTTGATGTCTTTATCACCTATTTTCATTCTTACATTATTATTTGAAAAAACAAAAACTCTATTTCAGTCATGGTTGAAGCTCATGATCAGCTTTGGATTAGGTCCAGTATTATTATTCGCTGGGATAGCAATGCTATATCAAGTATCTATGTATTCCTTCTATAAAGTACTAGGTTATGGTGCTTGTGTTCAATGCTGGTGGTTTGTTCCTGTAGAATCATTTCCAAATGGTGGATTTTGCATGATAAACATTTTGATGCCTTCAAGTTATTCTCATTCCTCAGATATAGATTCTCAGGTATTATATACATATCAAAGCATTGGAACAGACTCACAAAGTTTCATGGGAATGCCATTTACATTGTCAGATATAATAGTATTGCTAGTATCATCTTCTGTTATGGCCAATATGGTAAAGATGTCAGAAAGCATATTACTTGCTATAACATCATCAATGAGCTCAGGTTCATATATGAGCAGTTCACAAATTAGCGCAATTAAAGACGCATTGGGACTCGATAGTCAAAACATAAAGAAAGCTCAATCATTCAATCCACAAGATAAAATTAAAGTTGATATTAAAGACTCTAACAGAGATTATGGGGCACAATCTAACAAAAAAGAAGAGACAAAAGATGATGAAAAAGCACAGGATATAAATAATTCCAATGAAGAAGATAATGTCACCAGAGTCGCAGAAGATCAGCCAGATAATCATCAAGATGATATAGACACACAAACACAAACCTCTTCATCAGAAAATCAGCAATCTAATGAAAATAACAGTCAAAATAACAGTGAAAATAATACTGAAAATGATAACAGGCAATAATTATACAAAAGCATATATTTTATATCACTGTTTCATTCTTAGTGTTTCGCACTAACAAATAAAAACAATAAAATTTGATCAATATCTCAGCAATCACAAAATAAAAATTAAATAGTCATAAAAGTGTAGAAAACAAATTCATATAATCTCTGATTATATTGATTTCCAAAACATTTCCCAATTAAGTTAATATAGCTTGAACTATTCAAGAAAAAATCCAATAATCTTTATACTTACTTCTAAATATAAACAAAGTTTTTAACCTTATGGTGGTTTATGGATAAAAAGAACAATAATAACGATAAACTAAAAACCAGAAAAAAAGAATCATTTTTTCAAAAATTAAAGAAAAACAAAATTATTTTAGCAACAATACTATTTTCAATTATAACTTTGGTATTACAGAATTTTAATTCTCATATATCAAAAAATGTACAAAGGTATAGCTTATTTATCAGTACATTCACTATAGCTCTGTTAGTGATTATTCGATTTTTAAATTTTGCTATTAAACTTATCCCAAATTACACACAAAAATTAAAAAACAAAAAATCAAATCTGAATAAAAGCAATAAAGAAATAGAGATAAAAAATACAATCGCCAAAGATTTGGAAATTTTGTTCAATTTGATAACAATAAGTACTAACAATATAGTAACAATATTATTGTTTTTTAATATACTCCATCACCACTACCCAGAAAACAAATCAATACTTTTAATCTATACATTATCATCAAAACATTCATTTAGACTCTGTAATACACTTATAGGCATAATATTCAATTGCGTTGGAATGATTTTTTTGACATACAAGATAATTGAAATACAAAACGAAAAATATGAAGACGAACAAAAACAAAATATTGACATAGCACTAAAAGCTATACCATTAGCATTAATAGGTATAAAAACATTGATAAACATTGTAATGTTCTGTGCTGAAATCAAAAATAGCGCTAGTATGACACCAATCCTTGAAATATTAGATATTATTTTATCATTATCTCTTGCAATATTTAGACTCTCTGAATTTGCATACAAATTAGCAAAACAATCCAATCAAGCAAATGATGAAGATCAAAATAAAATTTCGTCAACAATAGATGTTGATAAAAATATTTCCACACAATCAGAGGGAAACATCATATTTACAGAAATGTAACAATATGTATAAAAACGAGTCATTGCTGAAAATTTTAAGGATCAAATCACATATTTAAGATTTTTCAGAATTGAGTTGTCTTGTATAAATTTGAGGCTCACCAGAACTTATTATTGTGGATTTGAATTTGACGAGCTCACCACATTGAAAATCATAATCAGATTGCTGAACATTGCAATCTGATGTGATGATTCTAGATAGAACATTATTGCAATTAATTTCAAATTCATATTTACATGTTTTGGCAAACATATCATATAAATTATGATATACACCATCAAATACGCCTATATATTTTATTCTCAAATCATTCATTCCAGAACTATTATTATATTTTGACCAATTAGAGTTCACCACATTACTGTGATTGTTTTTATTTTGCATAGAAATTTGTAAATTTGTAATTCCTCTAACAAAAATAGATTTACCAGAAAAGTCGGAAATAATAAGATTTATCATAACTTGCGACCAAAAAAATAAAAATGTATTGAATGTTTGATTATCCCATTTGAATTACAAGAAGTAATCAATTTGCTATAATTTAAAACTATTTTTTTATTGTTATTATCAGATAATTCTATACCATCTAGATAAAGGATGATTTCTTTTGCTAGATCATCTAAAAAATCATAACCAGAATTGATTATGCAACGCAATTCCATTTTTTCAATATGATCACTAGAAAACATCATTATCTTCTCCGAAGAAGGAGTTGATAATTCAATATAAGGATAGGCAGGATCATGCTTGACACTATCCAAATATATATTTGTTATGCTATTTTTTGTATAATCGTTATTATACAATAATTCTGATATTTTTATTTTTACGTCCATAAATACCTACAATAAAGTTTTATATTCTCTGAAAGGAGAATACATTTTTTGTATCATCGAAATTTCACTTTTCTGGTGATAAGAAGATGATATATGTAGCAATATTGCCTCTTTTATCTGACCAGGAATCAGATTTGGTTGCTCATATCCTGTTAAATAAATTATATTCAATTCACCATACATTACTGGAGAATCCAGCTGTATATATCCTCCAATTTTGTGCACACTGTAGTCATAAACATCATAATCAACATTATTGTTTGTAATAAACACTCTTTCTACATTAATTACAGGTCCAAAATTAAGGTATATTTTTTTAGAGAAATGGTCTTTATAAACTAATTGCCATTTTTGTTTGATCAATGATTTTTCCATATACCATTCTGCATATTCTATTGCCATTTCTATCAACCTATTTAACAAATCATCGTCCGAATTATTTTTGATCCTTAAAAAATCTTTCACCATATCTAATGAGATAAAACCACCTCCTTCAAGACTAAGTCTTTTTATACGTTTGTTACCAAAGTTTGCTTCATTAAACATATTACTTCCTTTTTGAAAATATACATAATAGATAAACGAATCTTATGTTCAAACAAACATAAGAGTTGATTCAAGATGAAAAATAGAGCTTAAACCATTGATCTGCAAGCATTTTTGATTTATCACAATTTATGTCAAAAACGTAAATTTTATCAAATGCATGATAATAAAATGAATACAAATCACCTTATAGTTTTTTATATAATTTTAGTAAATTTCGTGCTATTGATTTAAAAATTTGATTATCTGACAAATTCAAATTATCTAATATATCTCTTTGAAACTGATTTATGCTATTGACATTCTTTTTGCGATTGATATTATCGAGGTGTATTCTTATGGCGTTTTGCAGTGTATCAGAATCTTCCGAGAGTATCCTCCACACTTCTGACATAACCTCTTCTTTTATTTGCAGTACTATATAATCTCTGTAAGCTCTTTCATTTTTTATTTTATCCATATATATTTGATAAACGATCATAATTATCTTTGGAAGCAATACCTGCATATAATTTACAAAAGTACTGAGCAACTAAAGAATAAGAAAACTTAAAATCACACTCATAGAAAAGATAGTGGAAAATATAATATAGATATTAAATCATCATCACAATCTCCAAAAATTGCCCTACTTAATCTTTTCTACCGTCTCAAGAGCACCAGAGGCATCAAAACGCAACTTATAGGTATTTGGTATAACACTTGAGGTGAAACCAATAACATCCTTATGCTTAACAACATATGCATAATACCATACATTTTGATCAAGACTAGTTTCCAATGGAGCACCAAATTTATTCCTTACTACGTCCTTAGAATCTCCCAAACAAACTTCATCCATATCAAAATATTTACCATTAAAATAAACAGGAGAGTTACATGAACTCAAACATAAAAACAATAAAAATACCACAAAACGAAAACTTACCATATAATTGCACTATAGAACAAACAATGTATCCTATTATAAATAATTTAAAAACACAATCATGGATACTATATTTGCACTATCAACAGTATTTGGAAAATCAGGAGTAGCAGTAATAAGAATTTCTGGAACAGAATCATTGAAAACACCAAAGCACTTAAATGCATCAACAAATCAAATAAAAAACAGATATGCAACTTTTGTCAAAATACATGATAGCTTAGGAAATATAATTGACGAAGTTATAATGATCTATTTTGAAGCTCCCAAAAGTTTTACAGGCGAGGATGTTTTGGAAATACATACTCACGGAAGTATAGCAGTTATAAACTCAATTCAATCAGAGCTATCAAAATATTTCAGAATGGCAAATCCCGGAGAATTCACACAAAGAGCTTTTTTGAATGGGAAAATTGATCTAACTAAAGCAGAAGCAATATCAGATATAATCAACTCACACACCAAAAAACAACTTGTGCAAGCAACAAGCCAGCTAAATGGACATCTCTCCAAAGTATATATTCAATGGAGAGAATCTTTGATACAAATTTATTCTTTAGTAGAAGCATATATAGACTTCCCAGACGAAGATATTCCTAGCTCAATAACACTTAGAATCACTAAACAAATTGATAGATTAATATCATCAATGCAAAGTTATATTCAAGATCAACGAATCGGCGAAAAAATAAGAGAAGGTTTAAAGGTTGCAATAATAGGAGCACCCAATGCTGGCAAATCCAGTCTATTTAATCATATTTTAGGTAAAAAAATTGCAATAGTTTCAAATATTGCAGGCACAACAAGAGATTCCATTGAAATAATAACAGATATTTGTGGGTATCAGGTATCATTTATAGACACTGCAGGGTTAAGAGATAGCAATGATATAATCGAAATTGAAGGAGTTAAAATTGCAGAAGATCACGCACAAAATGTAGACTATAAAATAGCAATGTTCTCTTGCGAACAATTGCCAAACATAGATTACAAAACTGAAGCTTTCGTAGATTCAAATAATACCATATGTGTAGCTAGTAAATCAGATTTACTAGGGGAAGAATTACCAAAAACAATCAATATACACGATAAAAAACTAATCACAATCTCAGTATATAAAAATTACGGAATAGAAGAATTGATCACACAACTAACAAAAATGATAAAAGAATGTATGTCAACATCAGAGCCACCAATCATAACTAGAGAAAGACATAGAATTGCAATTGAATTATCATTAGCAAGCCTGAAAGCATTTAATCTAAATGATATAGAACTAGCGTCAGAAAACTTAAGAATAGCAATAAAACAAATGTCAATAATAGTAGGAAAAATAACCCTAGAAGATGTTTTATCAGAGATATTCAGCAAATTCTGTATAGGAAAATAAAATTACGAAACATTATATACACAAAAATTTGGTTTCATTTATGTATTATAAATCATATAAAAAAATAAAAATTCCGCCCAAATAAAACATTGAGCGGAAAATTTTTTTATAAAATTATAGTAAAAAACAAAGATATGTTTATTTTTTATCCTTCATGTCTTCATATTCAGAATCAACGACTTTTTCTTTGTCTTCAGCAGAAGATTGCGACTCTGATCCAGATTGCCCTCCTCCACTATTCTGATCATCTGTCTGCTTATTATACATACTAGAACCTACTTTCATTGTGGCCGCAGATAGAGCATCAGTAGCACTTTTCATTGCCTCTACATCATCAGATGACTCCATTTTCTTCTTCAATTCAGCAATGGCCTCTTCTATTTCCGTCTTGTCCGCAGGAGGGATTTTATCACCATATTCAGCAAGAGCTTTTTCAGAAGAATAGATTGCACTCTCTGCATTATTTTTTGCTTCTATAGCTAGTTTTTTCTCAGAATCTTTCTGAGCATTTGATTCAGCATCTTTAATCATCTGCTGTATTTCAGAATCTGAAAGACCTCCACTGCTTTGAATTTTTATACTCTGCTCTTTACCTGTACCTTTATCTTTGGCGCTAACACTTACAATACCGTTAGCATCTATATCAAAAGTCACCTCTATTTGTGGAACTCCTCTAGGTGCGGGAGGTATTCCTTCTAAAGTAAAATTCCCTAACACTTTATTATCAGAAGCCATCTCTCTTTCTCCTTGACAAACTTTTATAGTCACAGCAGGTTGATTGTCCTGTGCAGTTGAAAAGACTTGAGATTTTTTTGTAGGAATAGTTGTATTTTTATCAATAAGCTTACTAAATATACCGCCCATTGTCTCTATTCCCAAAGATAGTGGAGTAACATCTAACAGAAGAACATCAGTAGTCCCTCCAGAAAGGATACTACCTTGTATTGCAGCACCTATGGAAACTACTTCATCGGGATTTACACCTTTATGTGGATCTTTGCCGAAAAAGTCTTTAACAACAGATATCACTTTCGGAATTCTAGTTGTACCACCAACTAATACAACTTCATCAATCTTAGACTTATCAATACCAGCATCTTTTAAAGCTTGCTGACAAGGGGCTATTGTCCTCATTATCAAATCATTTACCAGAGATTCCATCTTTGATCTAGAAATAGTAATATTTAGGTTTCCAGGAGCCCCAGAAGGTCCAGGAGGGCTAATATAAGGGAGAACAATCTGAGTATTTGGAGCAGAAGACAATTCGATTTTAGCTTTTTCGGCTGCCTCTCTAATTCTTTGCATTGCGGATTTATCTTTAGATAAATCTATACCATCGCTTTTCTTGAATTCATTTGTTACATAATCTATAATAGCATTATCAAAATCTTCTCCACCTAAATTTGTATCACCGTTAGTAGATTTAACTTCAAATACACCAGAAGATAACTCTAAGACTGAAACATCAAAAGTTCCTCCACCGAAATCATAAACTACTATATTTTTGTCCTCAGCTTGCTTCTCTATACCGTATGCAAGAGCAGCAGCAGTAGGTTCATTTATTATTCTTAGAACGTTTAAACCAGCTATTTTGCCAGCATCTTTTGTAGCTTGTCTCTGTGCATCATCAAAATATGCAGGAACTGTTATCACAGCATCAGTAACTTTGCTACCTAAATGGCTTTCTGCAGTCTCTTTCATTTTTTGTAAAATACAAGCACCTACCTGACTAGGGGAACGCTCCTTCCCACCAGCTTTGATCCAGGCATCGCCATTACTGCCACGGACAATATCAAAACCAACACTTGCATTCATTTTAGCAACTCTTGGATCGTTATAACGCATACCAATAAGCCTTTTGGACGCATGAACTGTATTGCTTGTATTGGTAACAGCTTGACGCTTAGCGGTTGCTCCTACTAATATATCTCCATCTTTGAATGCAACAACAGAAGGAGTTGTTCTGAAACCTTCAGAGTTTTCTATAACTTTCACTTTACCCAATTCCATGACAGAAACACAAGAATTAGTGGTACCTAGATCGATACCTATAACACCTGACATATTATCTCCCTTATTAAACTAATATACACTAGATATAGTGACAATATAATGATTTACAAGGGCGATAATAGTATATTTTACTGCACAGACATATGCATTTGTACTAAATAACTTTTTTTAAGTAAAAAAATAGTATGAAATTACAAGTATATTCAAGTAAAAAAAATAGTATGAAATTACAATCATATTCAATGAAGCAAGCCAAAAAGTCTTTCTTGCATCATTAATTTTTGTTGAACTAGATAATGAGAATGACTTGAAATCAGAGTTGTAACTGAACTATTTCCAATAATGTCAACATCCACTCTATCAAAAGAATAAAAATCTAACACTTCAGAGAAATACATTTCATCAAAGGCAGGGATACCGTCATTACCAGCTATACAATTAGAGTGGAACCATATAATTTCATCTATCATTCCGCTCCTCAACAAAGAAGATGCTATTTTCTTACCACCTTCAACCAAAACTCTAGTCATTCCAAGCAAACCAAGTTTAGAAACAGCAAAATCAATAGAAATCATTGAACCTTTTATGTCACTAACCCTTATAATTTCAATGTTCTGATGATTTGTAATAATCGTACTTTGACCAGTAATAATAATCACTGGATGCATATGCTCTCTTTTGAAAAGATTATATTGACTACAATCTAAATCACTATTACTTAAAATAACCACTCTAGGGGAAAATTGCTGTTTATCTTTTAGCCTACAATCAAGACTTGGATCATCTTTATCTAGAGTACCTCTGCCAATTAGAATAACATCACTTTTCATTCTCAGCAAATGTGCAAAACGCCTGGATTTTTCACAAGAAATCCATTTGCTATGACCATATTTAGAAGCTATCTTACCATCTAGTGTTGTTGCTATTTTGAGAGTAATGTGTGGCCTATATAATATCTTTGTAGCAAAAAATCCTATATTTAGCTTTATAGCTTCTTCTCTACACACTCCATATTCAACTTCAACACCATTCTCTCTTAAACATGACAAACCATTGCCACACATCCTATCATCAGGGTCTAAAACCGCTATAACAACTCTTTTTATTCGTAATTCTAGTATTAGGTTAACACATGGAGGTGTTGCACCATGATGGAAACAAGGCTCAAGAGTAGAATACAAAGTGGATGATTTTAATAAAGATTTTTCACCTTTAAAATTATCAATTGCATTTTTTTCTGCATGAGGACGACCCCCTTTCTGTGTGACTCCTTGAGACACAAGAACATTATCAACAACAATAACGCAACCTACTGAAGGATTTGGAGAAACCTTTCCTATATTTTCATTAGCTAAGTTTATAGCAATACGCATAAATTTTTGGTCTAAGTACATTTTAACACATGTGATATCATCATAGCAAAAAAGGCCAATAATAAATTTGCTTTTTAACTTTAAACTTACCATAAAAATGGTAAAATAACCATACATTTTCAAAAATGTAGTATTCAATTTTTTTTATTGAAGCAATTAACAAAAATTCAAGCAATGTTTTGATAATACTAATTCGAAGCTCAAGTTACTGATATATGGAAATTAACGTAAAAACAAAAGCATGGTATAGATGCATAGATAATTTAAACTGCTTTATAAGAAAAACAGTAGAAACAACTTTGATTTTAGTGGGTAAAACTAATGCTTATACATCTATAGTATTAACTACAAACAAAGAAATTCAACTACTAAATAAACAGTTTAGAAACAAAAACAAGCCAACAAATGTACTATCATTTCCAGTAGATAATCATGAATATGGTTTTTGCTCGAATTTCATAGGAGATATAGCATTAGGATTTGAAACAATATTTTATGAATCTCATCTTAATTCAAGAGAAATTGAACATCATACAGCACATATGTTAATACATGGAATATTGCATTTAATAGGTTACAATCATGAACAGGACAAAGAAGCTAAAAGAATGGAATCAAAAGAAGATGAAGCTCTTTCGCTATTAGGATTCAGAACATGAAATCTTAGTATTTTTAATCAAACATAGCACAAGCAAAATAAATTGACTCATCAAGAAAATAAAACTCAACAAGGAACATGGTGGTAAATATTAATTTATTACCAAAACATCTCTTCGAGAAACCTAAATTAGGCACGAAAACTCAATAATTCCAGCTAAACTTATAAATTACCTAACTCTAATCAATATTTTGATAAATATTATGAAATTATCATTGATTATTAATAAACATTATGCAACACTGCAGATGATTATTATGTTTTTTTAGTTTTCGGCTCCTGATATGTGGAATTTTTCATCTCTTCGTAACTTAAATCCTGATTCTTATGTATATATATATGGTCTGGGCATTAGCGGTTTATCGGCCTCAAAGGCCCTTTCAGACTCTAATATAGATTTTTTTGCATGGGACGATGATCCAGAAAAACGGCAAAATTATCAGTATGATATACTCGAACCCGAACATTGCGACTTTTCTAAGGTTTCTTATGTGATTTTAAGCCCTGGCATATCACATGAAACACAATTAGTAAGGAATGCCAAAAAGCATGGGTCCAAAATCATTTGTGACATTGAGTTGTTTTTACAAGAAAAAAAAGCTCCTTTTACAATCGGAGTTACTGGCACAAATGGTAAATCCACTGTTTGCAAATTATTGAGTCATATATTGTCACAAAACCCATCCAGAAAGGTGCAAGTTTTGGGAAATATTGGTAAACCAGTATTGAGCCTGAACAGCGAATCTGACATCAATATAGTTGAGATGTCTTCTTATCATTTGGATTTATGCTCTCAACAGAGCATAGAAAACGGCCTAGACATTAGAATACTAACAAATATATCCGAAACTCATTTAGATAGATACGGATCTTTTGATGAATACGTTAAATCAAAAATGAGTATGCTATCCACACAAAATCTCGCCAAAGATTCAATCAAGGGTGTTATTTCCATCGACTCCGATGTAATGTTGAGCAAATATGAGTCAATTAAAGATTTACCTGGCCACTTTATAATACCAACATCACAGCAGAAATGTTTGAAAAATGGAATCAGTATTCTTAATGGGGTTATTCATGACAATGGTGCTCCAGTGGGTACTATTAAGAATAGCACATCTGTTCTACCCATAAACATAGCAATAGCTTATGCTGCTTGTAAATTAATGAACATACCATCACATGAGATAATTAATTCCATATCCAATTTCATCCCTTTACCCCATAGGCTTCAAAATATACCTACTGATATGCTTAACGGAATAAAATTCATCAATGACAGCAAATCTACTAATTCTGCTGCTCTGCAGGTTGCTCTAAATGTTAACAAAGATAAAAACATATACTTGATTGCAGGTGGTAAAATTCAGGACAAATCGTTTCATAACATTGATTTTGAAAATGTAAAAAGAGTTTTTTTAATAGGAAGGTCATGCAAAGAACTTAGTTTCGCTTTAAATCATAAATGCATTGATTACAAGGTATGCATTAATTTAAAAAATGCAGTTAATTCTGCAATAGAAGATGCATTGGTTGCTGGGTCAAGCTCCAATAATGTTATTCTGTTTTCTCCTGGAGCCGCATCAACTGATCAATGGAAAAATTTCGAACAAAGAGGAGATGCTTTCGTTGAAATATGCATGGCTGCTGCAAATTCACAATCTTTTTCTTCCTAGTGCGAACAAAAGAATATTCTCTTCGGCAATTACAACAACTTGCCTGTTCTCTTGCAAAGAAATCTAGTTCTAATCATATTTTTGCATTGTACGGAGATTTGGGTAGCGGCAAAACCACTTTCGCTTCTTTCTTTATTAACTCACTTGTCCCAGAAAACGTAAACAGCCCAACCTTTGTTCATGCAATAACTTATAAATCTTCAAATAAACTAATTCATCACCTAGACCTTTACAAAGTTAGTTCTATTGATATGCTACAAGAAATCGGAATAGATTATTTTTTAGAATCTGGTATTTGTTTGATAGAATGGCCACAAATATCTGAAACCATCTTACCAACCAGAAACAGAACCAATATTTATTTCAAACACTCATCAGAACAATGCAAAAGAATCATAGAAATAGTGTGATTTCTAATCTTCTGAAACAAATACGGAAAACTTCGAACATTTCAGCCATTTGGAATCTTTAACATTACAAACTGATTTTATATCATCTATAATATCTAGTATTATAGGATTAACATATTCAACTTTCAAAACACCAGTCTTAAATTTAATTGAAACATTTTTCTGCGTTTTAAACTCACGAACAGATTTTATAATTTCTATCAAATATAAATCGGGAACTCTAGAGCCTATTGGATTAATCAATGATTTGTAGTTTGGCCAGGAACCCAAAGAATGCAAAGATTTTTCACGAAAAAGTGAAAGAAATATTTTATCAGTAACAAAAGGCAAAAATGGTGCAAATAAACGCAAAATAACATCCATCATATAACTCAGACAATTCATAGCGCTGACATCATTATTATAAGCACGTGATTTTACTAATTCCAAGTAATGATCACAAAAGAATTTCCAGAAAAAATCTTCTATAGATTCACGGGCACGGTTATAATCATACAAATCAAATGACTCTGACATTTCTTTTGCAACAATTCCAAGTTTATTCATAATCCAAAGATCTATATAATTATCTATATCATGAATATTATATTCTTTTATAAGAAATTGAGAAACAAAACGAGAAGAGTTCCATAATTTATTTACTAATTTTTTGCCTATTTTAAGGGTATTTGTGCAATATGTAAAATCAGAACCTAATTTTGAAGAAGAAGCCCAATATCTTATAACGTCAGCACTATAATCATCGATTGCTTTTTGAGCAGAAATTATATTATTTTTGGATTTGCTCATTTTAGACTTATCTTCTGCAAGGCACCAACCACTTATCACAATATCTTTCCACGGCAAAGAACCAGTATGGAAATAAGACTTCACTATAGTGTAAAAAGCCCAAGAACGAATAATTTCATGCGCTTGAGGCCTCATTGTAGCAGGATATATTTGTTGTTTTGAATTTGTAACTTGAAATTTATCATTTATATATCCAGCATTAATTTGGGGAGAAATTGAGCTTGTTGCCCAAGTGTCCATAACATCCAACTCAGGTTCAACTTCCGTTTTGGAATAACCTTCAGGAAGATCTGTTTTTGGGTTCACAGGAAACTTTGAGGATATTATAACATCCTCATCATCACGTTTAGAATACCAAACAGGAAATGGTACCCCAAAATATCTTTGTCTGGATATGCACCAGTCCCATTCCAGGCTATCTATCCACTGTTGGATTTTGATTTTCATATTACTTGGATACCAATTACAAGAATTAGCCTGATTCAGCAATTGTGACTTATATTCCAATAATTTTATAAACCATTGATAAGTTTCCAGTATTTCAATCCTTGCTCCAGATCTTTCAGAACACTTAATAAAATGTTTAATAGGTTCTTTTTTGTTTAATAAATTACATTTTTCTAATTCTTTGATTATAATATTTCTAGCATCCAAAACGCTAAAATCTTTTAAAAAGTCATTTGAAATTAGTTTTCCATTTTTCGAAATAATGATTTTAATTGGCAAAGAATGTCTTTTTACCCATTTTATATCTAATTCATCACCAAAAGTACAACACATTACAGCTCCAGTACCTTTTTCAGGACGTACTAAATCATCGCATAAGACATTCACCTGAGAATTAAAAATAGGTGTAGTTGCAGTTTTATTATGGAGATGAAAATAACGGGAATCTTCAGGATGAACAAATACAGCAACACATGCAGAAAGAAGCTCTGGTCTAGTAGTAGCAACTAAAAAATCTCCAGCATCACTAGCAAATTTGATATAACACATATGAGATTCATACTCGCGTTCATCTATATCAGCTTGAGATATAGCAGTTTGTTGAATGGTATCCCAGAATACTGGCTTTTTATCTCTATATAATAAACCCTTTTCGTAAAGATGCTTAAAAGACATTTGCGACAAAGCTCTAGATCTTTCATTCATTGTGTTATATTCTAATTCCCAATCTACACTTAAACCTATGGAATTAAAAACATCCTTGAATTGTTTTCTCTTGGACTCAGAAATATTTTTACATAAATTTGCAAAATGCTTAGGATCGGATTCAGAGGCATTGATACTATAAGTTTTCTCAACAAGCCTTTCTGTAGGCAAACCATTGTCATCAAAACCCATAGAATAAAACACATCAAAACCACTCATTCTTTTATAACGAGCTATAAAATCTGCATGACAATAACTAAACAAATGACCTATATGCAAATCACCTGATATAGTTGGAGGAGGTGAATCAATAATAAAATCACTTCCACCATTCCATTTATATATAGAACTCTGCTGCCACATATCCGAAAGAGAACATTGAACTTCAAGGAAGTCATACTTTTTTTCAAGCATATCAAAAAACCTGAAACAACATTATAAACATAATACAAAGAAAGAAATCAAATCACAATATCAAAGTTCATAAACGTTATAGGTCTCAAAAATTAAAAACAAACAAAATCACAAGATGTATCAAAATAATATTTTCACGAAACAATGGACATTTTTCACAAAAAATACATATTTACGTACTGGTTAATCTTTACTATATTAAATTTTCTTGTATTAATGAAACATAATGATTAAATATACACACACACAATAAATGATAAGAAGAATAGCAGCATTAAAAGAATTAATGGATTCTAGAGAAAAAGAAGATCCGAATAAGAAGATTATAAAAAAACTTGAACATATTCTAGAAGATCGGAAATTGATATTGAACATTCCAGAAGATATAATTCTTAAAATAGAACAAAAAGATAACCTATTTTTTTTATATACTAATAACGAGACATTTAGTAGAAACTTTCAAAGTGAATCAGACGAAAAAAAACTACCTATAACTGAGGAATTTCATGAAAAACAGAAATATATAATATCATCTCAAGATGCATCAAGCACTGAGGAAAAACTGGAAGAAACACTTATCAAGAATCCTATTGCATTCATTATGATAAAATCGATAAAAAGTTTTTGTAAAGATGAAAAAATCGATGATAAGAAAATATTCGAAAATATTGCATTGCACAAAAAATGTGTTTTTTTTAAAAAAAATGCATTTTCAAAAGAAACATTCAGTAATTTAGGAATAAAAATCAGTCAGGCAAAAGAAAAAGATTTTAATGGAGGGTATTGTATGTTGTTTGATGAAAAATTATGGATTGAAAATAATGAACAAAATATCCTTAAAGCTAATTGCAATTTATTCGAAGTAAGAGAAGGAGGCTTTTTTTCAATAAATATTAAAGCAACAAAACTACTGAAAGAAATATCAAAAAGTAAATCCAAATCAAAAAGTAAATCCAAATCAAAAAATGTGTTCACTGAACGAAAAGATTCCACTATCAAAACACATCAACCTGCTAATTATAACCTTGGCAGTGAAATTGCTAATAAAGACAACCAAGAATACGAAAAACATCAGCTTGGTGAATATCGAAATAATCTAAATAGCATCACTAAAACTAAAGATTTGTTTGAACAAAAAAACCCGAATAAAGAAAATCATTTTATTATTCCTGAAAATACAGAAAATCAATATGATTTCAATCAAATAAAAGAATCTGATGAAATTGAACATTCTCAAAAAAATCCACAATATCAAAAACAATTTTCTACTGAATCTGATGAAATTGAACATTCTCAAAAAAATCCACAATATCAAAAACAATTTTCTACTGAATCTGATGAAATTGAACATTCTCAAAAAAATCCACAATATCAAAAACAATTTTCTACTGAATCTGATGAAATTGAACATTCTCAAAAAAATCCACAATATCAAAAACAATTTTCTACTGAATCTGATGAAATTGAAAAATTTAAAAATAACAATAAACATGCTTCAGACGAAATAAAATCACTTTTGGAAGTATCCAATAATCAATATTTTCCAGCATCACAAAATATAACAGTTGGTTACATTGAGAATGGAATCATTTCGAAAAAAAGTATATTGACAGACCAATTTGTTAGGAATAATAGTATGAATCACTATGAACAATTTAAAGGCAATCAAATTGAAGAAGATGTTATAAATTCTGACAAATATGAACAACGTCATCAAAATCCAACAATTAATCAAATAAAAACATCAAATGAATTTGTTGAAGATACAAAATCTAATGAAACTAAAACACAAGAACTTAATACAGAGCAATCTCTATATAAAAAAACAAAATCATTCTTGAAATCAATACCACCAATACTTGAAACATTTTTCACAACTGATAAAAAAACATCAAAAGATAAAACTGTTTGTCACAAAAATCACGAAAGTCTTTTGCAAGAACATACCTCTGATGATCAATTTTCTGATAAAACAAATACTATAAGTACAATTCAGAAATCATCCAATGAACCTGATTCAAATAATCAACCCGAACAAGAAATGTTAAATTACTATGTATCTAAAACAACTCATCCAAGTCTAGAAATTGATCAATTCCAACAATCTATTAAATCTCCTGAAAGCACAAAATATAATGAAACTCAGACACAAGAACTTAATACAGAGCAATCACTATATAAAAAAATAAAAACAAAATTGAAATCATTTATAACCTCTAACAAAACAAAATCAGAAAACCATTCTGATGGTGATCAGAGCTCAGAGATCATTGATGAAGAACATCATTATGAAAATAATAATCCAAAATTCACAAAACAAAGTAAACCGGATCAAAACAACAAATTTAGCAATAAATCAATCCAAGCAAAAAAAAATATTGATTCATCTAACAACAAAACTCAAAAAAAAGATGATGAGAAAATTAAAACAACATCATTTGACAAAAAAATAGAACTTGACCATAATCCTGAAAAACAAACAATAGAAAGTTCTCAAGTTTCAGAAACAGTAAAAGATCTTACATGTGATTCAAAAAAAACAACAAATAATATTAAAAATACAAATTGTGTCAAAAAAAAACCCAAAAAATCTTCAGAAAATCCACAAGACAATTCTATTTTTTATAAAATCAAGGTTATATCTATTGTGGTATCTGCAATAATTTTATGCATTATTTTTTATAAAATTGCATCTAATATTTCAAATCCAATTTTTATAGTCACATCAATTGCAGTATTATCAATAATAGCATTTGGTGTTTTTGTATTGATGTCTACAAAATCAACACAAAATGATACAAAGAATGAATCAAATAAAGTTGATATCGAACAAAAATCAGAAGATGAAATTGATACTGACACACAAGAACAAAAACAGGATAACATTCAAAAATCAAAATTCCATCAAATAAAAGAAAAAGCAGCCAATATAAAAAATAATGTTAATACAGTAATTTCTGGAATCAAATCAACTTGTCAAGTAGCATCAGAAGTTAAAAATATAGCACAAGATTTTCTTTCTTCTTGAAATAAATTTTCAAGGGGGAAAAATCTCATGCTCTAAAACAAAAAGCAATAATTCTGAATTGGAAATATTAGCAAAAAATGCACACTAAAATGAAATTTAGCTTTGAAATCAAAATCTCTATACAATTATAATAAATTATAATGAAACATTACAGATTTCAAAGCATTGGTAAGTTGATCTATCATTTCTTCAGTATGTTGAGGAGTTGGAGTAATCCTTAAACGCTCGGTTCCGACAGGGACTGTGGGATAATTTATACATTGTATGAAAATTTTATAATCATCAAGCAATGATTTAGTTATATTACGACATAATTCTGCATCACCAATAATTACAGGAATTATATGTGTACCTTTATCAACAAAAGGAATGTTGGCATCATTGAAGCTTTTTTTTACTTTTGCAACAACATGACGATGACGAACTCTCTCCTCGCTGCTAGTTTTTAAATGATCTACACTCACTCGAGCTGCAGCTGCAACTGCTGGAGGAAGAGATGTGGTGAATATAAAACCTGGAGCATAACTTCTGACCACGTCTGTTATAGAATCAGTAGAAGCAATGTAACCACCTAAACAACCATAAGCCTTAGAAGTAGTTCCCTGAATTATAGTCAACATATCAGAAACTCCATCTCTCTCTGATATACCACCTCCTCTATCACCATACATGCCAACAGCATGAACCTCATCGACATAAGTAATAGCATTATATTTTTGTGCAATCTCACAAATTTCATATATCGGAGCTATATCTCCATCCATAGAATATACAGATTCGAATACAATCATTTTAGGACGATCGATTGGCTCAGAAGATATCAGATATTTCAAATGATCCAGATCATTGTGACGAAATATACGCTTTTCCTTCCTACTAGATCTTAAACCCTCAATAATAGAAGAATGGTTGAATTCATCAGAGAAAGCTATACAATTTGGAATCACAGACATCAAAGTAGATAAAGTAGCATAATTTGCCATATAACCACATACAAAAGACAATGCAGACTCTTTAGAATGTAAGTCAGCTAAAGACTCTTCTAAAGACACAACTTCTGAATTATTACCTGAAATATTCCTAGTACCACCTGAACCTGTGCCCATATTTGCAGCAACAGAACTCATTGCAGCAAGAACCTGAGAACTTTGACCCATACCTAGATAATCATTACTACACCAAACTATTATCCCCTCATCGGAAACAGAGGACCTAGCATAAGGAAATTCGCCGGCAACCCTTGAAAGATTAAGAAAGTGCCTGTAGCGACCTTGAGACTTAATACGCTTTATAGCGTCTTCAAAAATCTCAGTATATCTAAGCATAACAGTACAAAATAAGAAAGAGCGGAAGAAGGGGTTCGAACCCTCGACCCCAACCTTGGCAAGGTTGTGCTCTACCACTGAGCTACTCCCGCATTTACACCAAACTAACACGAAAAATTCATATTATCAACATCTATACTATGAAATTAATCACACAATAAAAAATATCACCATAAAACACAAAAAATATAATTAGGAAAAAGATGTATTAAATTTGCAACATAAAGAAGAAACATATAAAACATAAAAAATGACAATTGCAATAGTAGATTCCTACAACCTTTTATTCAGAGCATATTATGCCCTTCCAAGCCTGACAAATAAACAAGGTATGCCCACAGGTGCAGTTTACGGCTTTTTAACAACATTAATCCGATATATAAAAAACAGAAAACCTAATCAATTAATCGTAGCAACCGACACTGGAAAAACGAATTTTCGACACGAAATATATCCTAAATACAAAGCAAACAGGCAAGAAGCGCCTCAAGATCTTATACCTCAATTTGAAATTATAAAAGAAACCTTGAATACATTGGGAATAACTTTAATAGGTGTAGATGGATATGAAGCAGATGACATAATATCAACTTTGGTGAAATATTATGATAGTTGTGAAATATTGTCTTCAGATAAAGATTTAATACAATTGATTAGTAACAGTACCGTTATCTATGAACCATTTAAAAATCATATTATAGATCAAAAATACGTTATTGAAAAATTTGCAATTACACCTAATAAATTTTTAGATTATTTGTCTCTAACAGGAGATGCTTCTGATAATATACCAGGAGTTCCTGGTATAGGACCAAAAACAGCATCTAAACTATTAGATCAATTCCAATCTTTAGAAGGAATAAAAGAAAATATAAATCAAATCAAGCAAGGTAAACTATCAGAAAATTTACAAAAATACTACGATCAAGCAATACTATCACGCAGATTAATTAAATTAAACAACCAAGTAGACTTGAAAGAAGTTAATGGTAATTATGGAAATGCAAAACACCTAGACATACAAAATCTAGTTCGCAAGTACAACTTCTTATCTATAGAAGAATCGTTATATTCATTGTTCTCTGATTGTAAAAAGGATATACATTCGATCAAAACAAAAGATATAATAACACAAGAAGATCTTAGTTCTTTTATCAAAGAAACAACAGAATCCGGAAAAATCAGCTTAAACAAAGAAAAAGGGAATATTATACAAATGTACAACGGTGGAAACTGCATTTATTCAATAAATTCATTACAAGTAAATAAGGTTTATAACATAATATGTTCGAGAGATATACTTAAAATTGCATTTGATGTTAAATGTATGACAAAAGACATTTCAATCGAAATAGAGGATATAAATGCCTTTGATGATATAATGTTAATGTCCTACAGCTTAGATACAACAAAAAAAACTCTTGATGAAATCATATCAGAATTCACAGATCCTAAAATTATAGCAATTTTCAAAGCACATGCATTGTTACATAAACGGTTAGCAGAAAATAAATTGTTTTCAATATATTACTGTCTTGAAAAACCAATCGTTAAAATTGCATCTAAAATAGAAAAACAAGGAATGTTATTAAATTTAGCAAAATTGCAAAACACATCGCAAGAACTTTCTTTAAAGATCAAAACAGTTGAAGATAAAATTTATAAATGTTCTGGTACAGAATTTAATATAGGGTCAGTCAAACAATTAAGCAAAGTAATGTTTGAAGATTTAGCAATACCTAATATAAGTAAAGGTTCTACTTCAGTGGAAGTGTTAGAAAGTTTGGCTTTGAATGGTTTTGTAATAGCAAATTATCTATTAGAATGGAGAAAATTAACAAAATTGAAAAACACCTATACAGATCCATTGATACGAAACATCAACATTGAATCTCACAGGGTACATACTCAATACCTACTAGGATCTACATCCACTGGTCGTCTCAGCTCAATCAACCCTAATTTACAAAACATTCCAGTTCGAGATGATCATTCAATTAGAGAATGTTTTATTGCACCAAGAAAAAAATTATTGATTTCTGTTGATTATTCACAAATAGAACTCAGATTCTTAACTTACTTTGCAAACGTTCCAGAAATGCAATATGCATTATCCCAAGACATACACTCAATAACCGCAAAAGAAATTTTTGAAACAAATACAGTAACAAAAGAAATGCGCAGCAAAGCTAAAAGTATAAATTTTGGTATAATATATGGAATAACTCCATTTGGATTATCAAAACAAATAGGATGTAGCATTGAAGAATCAACTCAATATATTAATCGTTATTTTGAAAAATATCCCGGAATAAAACAATACATGGAACAATGTAAACAAAATGCAAAAAACAATGGATATGTTCAGACTATATTTGGTAGAAAGTGTTTCATACATGACATAAAAAATAAAAATGTACATGCTCGAAAATTTGCAGAAAGAGCTGCAATAAACGCACCTCTGCAAGGAAGCACAGCAGACCTTATGAAGACTAGCATGATAGCAATAGACAAAAAACTCCCAGAAGCAAAAATGATAGCACAAATTCACGATGAATTGATTTTTGAAGCAGAAGAAGATATTGCAGAAAATATCGCAATCAAAATCAAAAACATCATGGAATCATTGTTGAAAAAACCACCGCTGGTAGTGGATATAAAAATTGGACCTACTTGGGCTAATCTAGAAAAATACATACAATACACGTAATTTATTTACTCTAAAATACTAAATAATAAAAGTAAATTAATATCATCTAAGATGTATTGTTTTAACACTTTTATCTATAAATAAACTCATTTCAATCACATAACAAATATGATAAAGTCACCAATAATATTTGACTAAGAGTTAGTATGGATAATGAACTTACAGAAGGGATGAATAAAGAAATTGAAGGAAAAGCCAAAATCATATATAAATTCGATGAAAAATACGTTATTCAACACTTTAAAGATAATGTAACAGCTTTCAATGCACTAAAACAAGATTCACCAAAAGGAAAAGGCATAATAAATAATAAAATTTCTGCACATTTCATGGAAAAACTCACTCAAGTGGGAATAAAAAACCACTTTATAAAGCTTCTTGGTCCAAGAGATCAGTTGGTTAAGCGAGTTAAAATGATTCCTATAGAAGTTATAACAAGAAACATAGTAGCAGGTCAGCTTGCAAAAAGAATTTGTCTAGCCTCTGGTACTAAACTTGCAAAAACAATAGTAGAATTTTCGTACAAAAAAAACAAAGATGATGCTTTAATAAATGAAGATCATATAACTGCTCTTTCTATTCTCAATATAGATCAAATTAATACAATAAAAACAGAAGCATTAAGAGTAAACAGCTTTTTAATTAACGAGCTTGCCAAGTTTGATATAGTAATGCCTGATCTGAAGATGGAATTTGGAATCTGTGATGGGGAAATAATTTTAGCCGACGAAATAAGCCCTGACACCTGTAGATTGTGGAATAAAAACTTTAAGCTAGAACAAAAACCAGAAATAATGGATAAAGATTTATATAGATTTGAATTAGGAGATCTAATGACTGGATACTTGAAATTTGCTAATCGAATAGGAGTAAAAAACATTTAAAACAAAGAATTTTTGTATATCCGTATGTGTTTCATTTTAAATGATTGTCATCAGATATGAATAAAATAATCAAATCTAAACCGCGAAATCAAAAACATTAATAAAACTATATACACCCTACTTCATTACCCAATTAGATATTAGGATATTCTTTGATATTCCTTATACGTCAAATTCATTTAATAAAATTCAAAAATAAATTATATTCAACTGTATTGATTGCAAGATGAGAAAATCTGTATAATATATTAAACAACTGGTTCACGGATATCGCTCTGTCTA
Source organism: Anaplasmataceae bacterium (assembly GCA_965216745.1). Classification (GTDB taxonomy): domain Bacteria; phylum Pseudomonadota; class Alphaproteobacteria; order Rickettsiales; family Anaplasmataceae. Next base: position 929,518 of record OZ244191.1, read on the forward strand.
ACTTCATTACATTCATCTCTTTTTTTTTATTTTATTTATATATAATTCTTGATCAGAATTATGTTTTTAATTCATACACACATATTGCATTTTTTAGCATTTCTATTTTTTTGTATTGGTTACAAAACAATAGTCGCTATAAATCTAAAGCAATTCAATTTATAATGCTATGCTGCGTCATTTTCTCATCTTTGATATCCTTGTTGATAGTATATTCTTTAATGACAGAAACATTACAATTTCTAAACATAGTTCCTGTTTCTGAATTTCTTTTCTCGACAAAATGGAGCCCTAATACGACTATAACACATAATTGGGAAGTCAAAAAAATGTTTGGTATCATTCCACTAATCTCAGGAACTTTGCTTGTGACTTTTATCGCAATCTTAATAGGAGGACCATTTGGAATCTTAACCGCAATATATATAAGCCATTATACATCAAAGAAAAACAGATATATTTTGAAAACTCTTATAGAGATAGTAGCTGGCATACCTTCTGTTGTATATGGATATTTTGCAGTAACAATAGTATCACCTGCATTGCATAAATTTGGCAATATTATAGGAATCAACATATCACAAGAAAGCGCTTTATGCTCCGGTATGGTGATCGGACTAATGATAATGCCTTTAATAGTATCTCTGATAGATGATGTTCTTCACGCAACACCGAAATCATTGTATTATGGTTCTTTGGTACTTGGGGCCACCAAATCAGAAACTATTTGTTCAGTCATACTTCCAGCAGCATTTCCTGGTATATTGAGTGCCATATTATTAGGACTATCCAGAGCAATAGGAGAAACAATGATAGTTTTAATGGCTACGGGACTGACGCCAAATTTAACAGCTAACCCTGTGGAACCAATCACAACAATGACTGTACAGATAGCCACGTTATTGACCGGGGATCAAACCTTTAGCAACACAGAAACACTCTCAGCCTACGCTATAGGCTTTGTATTGTTTATTATAACCTGGATACTAAATGTATTCGCTTTATCTGTAGTCAACAAATACAGGAGATCAAATCATTATTGATTTGCCCTAAAGAACCATAGGCATAATTATAAAGAAATAGTCCTTAGATTCAAAATCTTTGATGACAACAGCGCTTTTAGGCGTGTCAATTTCTATTACAACAATATCACTTTCTATCTTTTTCAAACAATCAAGTAAGTAAGAATAGTTAAAACCTATCTCCAATTCAATTCCATGATATTCAACCTCTAAATCTTCTTCCACACTACTATTATCTGGCATATTACTAAATAACTTTGCAATATTATTAGCAAGAATAAATCTTATTGCTTTGGATTTATCAGAATAAATTATACTAACCCTTTCAACTGACTCTATAAGTAAATCAACTTTGACTTTCAAAATGTTAGAATTTTTTCTAGGTATAACTTTTTCATAGTCAGGAAATTTGGCAGCAATCAACTTTGAAACAATCGTAATATTTTGAAAAACAAATTTTATTCTATTGATAGAATCATCTTTACCTACATCAATTTCCAATTTGCTATCTACAGAGATAATTTTCATTAATTCTCCAACTGTTCTCTTTGGAAGAATAACCTCAATATCTACAATATCATTTATTGCATTACTTACACATGAAGCATATGCAAGTCTATGACCATTTGTAGCGACACAATCCAAATTATTTTTTTTTATTCTCAACAAACATCCAGATAAATTGTAACGTATGTTATCAGATGGTATTGCAAATACTGTTTTCTCCATCAAACGTAACATAGTATATCCAGGCACGCTAAATCCATATGATGACTCACATTCCTCTAGTGATGGGAATTGTGTAATAGGCAAACATGGAAATTTAAATTTACAAGATCCAGCCTTTATAGTGCACTCTTCATTTCCACCAATAATTTTTACTTTCCCTCTCACTTTACGTACAGCATCCCAAAAATTAAAAGCATTAACAGTAATCGAACCCTTCTTCATCACAGAAGCTTTCACACTAACTCGGATTGTTATATCAGTGTTGGAAGCAGTAAAAATAGATTCATCTTCCAAGGCATCAATCCTTATATTTGATAAAATCGGAACTATTCCGCGTTTGTCTGCTGCACCAATAACGCAACCAACAGAAGATAATAACTCAGACTGTTGAATGATTAACTCTATTAAACTTTCATTTTTTTCAGACATGAGGTATAAGCTACATCAGTGCGTGCCTTAAGGCAAATATTAGGAGAAAATCAAAAATGTACGCTAATCTATACTTTTTTATCTTTAGCTTGATTTTATTATACTGCAACAATATTAATCAGGCATATGCAGATACTATACGGTCCCATTCAGAAGCAGAAGCACCATCTATAGAATTACACATGTCGTCAATAAGTGATATGATCAATAGAGATAAGCAAGCATTAGAAAAAAAGAAATCCACAAATAATACATTAGATAAAAATCAAATTGATAAACAAAAAGAAATAAATCCAGAAATTATAAAAAATAACATTGAAACAGAAAAAGATATAATAAGTACACCTCCTAAAAGTTATAAATATTTTAGAATACTGTCAAACAAATTAAAAAAAATAACGAAGTATAAAAATGATGATAAAACCAGTGTTCAAAAAGTTTTAGTGTCCGATATTGATGCATCAGATAACACAAAGTCCAGTCAAAAATCACTCTTTCAAAAAGATTCAAAAAATAAACCTAGAACTAATAAAAATGTGATTTCAACACACAATAAAAACAACATTGTCAAACAAGATGAAAGTATCAGTAAGCCAATTGCAGAGTTAAGAACCATTATTATTAATGATCATAAAATAAAATCAAATGATCAAAACGAAAAGCAAAATAACGCAACATTGCCTGATGATATTACTAATACAGAAAAGAATATCAAAAAAACAAATTCACAAAAAACAAAAAATTTGCAACAACAAAATAATTCAAAAAATAGCCAAACAATCAGTAATAATAAAATTCACATAAGTAAGTTAGAGGAAGAGTATAAGGAAATATCAAAAGACTTCAGTGCGTTAGAAGACGAAAATGGCAAAATGTTTTTCACAATTGAAGAAGATGACACTGTTGTTTTAATTGAGTCAAAGTAATCTTGTTCAATACGCTCATATAAAATTCCGAATTGACAATTAAAACAATTACTTTAATATTTAGTGGATGAATATTAATCTGTTTTGGCTAGTCACATTTTTTTTGTTTGGCATACAGATACTTATAGGACTTTTATCCAGAAAAAAAAATAATTCTATTCAATCCTATTTCCTTTCTGATCGTAATGTTGGTTTTTTGTTTTTAACCTTCACTTTTGTGGCAACACAAGTTGGTGGTGGTGCAATTATAGGAAGCGCCGAAGCTTCTTATAAGTATGGTATAATGGCAATACTGTATTCCAGCGGATTAGCATTAGGTTTTATAGTAATATCTATGGGCTTAGGGGAAAAACTAAGAAATATGAACATATCCACCATTCCCGAAATATTTGAACATAGATATAATTCCAAGATTCTCAGGCAAGTAAGCTCTTTACTACTGATAATAACCAATTTCTTGATTATGGGTTCTTTATGTATATCGTTTAAAAAGCTTTTTGTTGCGATAGGAATAGAAAATGAAATAGTTTTTGTCACACTTTGGACATCTATAGTAATTTACACTGCATTGGGTGGTTTGAACGCTGTTATAAACACAGATATGTTACAAATTTCATTTATAATGATAGTATTCGGATTCATATTTTACAAACTACTTTTATATACAGAAATCAATTATATAATGTTGTTTGACACCAAAAATCATTCATTACAGGAAAACTGGTCTAGCTGGATATTATCCCCTATGTTAATAATCATTATAGGTCAAGATATGGGACAGAGGTGTTTTGCTGCAAAAAATTCCTCAGTTGTATCTTTATCTGCCATTTCTTCATCCATACTTATGATCGCAATCACTTTAGTTCCAGTAATCATTGGTATAGTAGCAAGTAAAAACTATCATTACGACAATATTTCTCTTGATAAATTAATTAATCTAGTTGTAGAAATATGCGATTCCCAATATATAGGAAGCTTGTTTGCTTGTGCCGTTCTGATGGCAATAGTTTCAACTGTCGATTCTCTATTATGTGCTATCAGCTCCAACATAATCATAGATTTAAATGTAAATCATAAATCATCAAAAATAGTATCAGCATTAGTTGGAACTTCTTCCTTGTGTATGTGCTATTTCATATCAGAAATAATGCCTTTGATGCTATTTGCATACAAAATATCGGTATGTTCATTATCATTACCTGTACTTTTAGGTGCTTGTAAAAACAAAAATAGTAGTACTAAATCAATTGCTCCATATTTGTCAATATGTTTTGGAATTATTATATGCGTAATTTTTGAAGTCAATAAAATACCTAATGCAGAAATCTTCTCAATTTCATTTGCATCACTTTTATATGTTTCAGAATTTATTTATAACAAAAAAATGAGAACCTGATAAATTTTTGCTTTATTATTAACAACAGACCTAATCAATTTCACATTGTACGTATCGTTGTTTTTGATATTTTGAACTAATAAATTCTTTATATCATTGCGTTTATTTACCTATAAAACCAATACATACAAGAAAGATTTCTTTAGAGTCTTTGCGACTTGATTTAGGCTTAAAATATTTAACACTAACGAACATAGATTTAAGAGATAACCATATTTTTCTTTCTTCAGATCCTTGTAAAAGCTTTATGGCTGCATTGCCTTTTAAACTCATAAACTCCATAATAAAGTCTATAACAGCTTCACATAGAACAACTGATCGCAAATGATCAGCTTCTCTATGACCACAAGAACTGGGAGCCATATCAGATATAACAACATCTAACTTTGTTGATTTCAACATTTCTTGTATTTGAGACTTATCTAAAAGAAAATCACATTGAACAAAATCAACTTTATGTATAGGATCCATTGATTTCAAATCTATAGCTATAGATTTCATTACTCCAGCACGGGAAACTACCTGAGACCAACTACCTGGAGATGAGCCTAAATCTATAACAAAGCTATCTTTATTAAACAAAGAAAATTTATCATTTATCTCAATTAATTTATAAGCAGCTCTGGAACGAAAGCCTTCTTTCTTAGCTTTCAATACATAAACATCATTAATATGACGATCTAGCCATCTAGTAGAAGAAATTTTCCTTCCCTTTGCAGTCTTAATTCTCATTTATAAACTAACAAGAAATACATTAAATACAACAATATGTCAAAGCATGTAACATAGTTGTATGATATTAGCAATCAAGCGTTATCTCGTGTTTCATTAGACTCTTCAAGAATTTTTGCCCTTTTATATATCTCATCTTTCTCTTGAGCGACTTTTGCAGACAAAAGAGCATCTTCAAAATCCTCTGCATCACATAAACCCAATATCACAGGATCTCTAGGTCTTAAATTAGCAACATTCCAATAGGTCTTATCTTCTATTGATTTAATGGTTGGTATAGTAGTACAAACAAGAGCAGCTATCTGCTTGTGACTGAGAGGAGAATGCTTTAAAAGCCACATTATCGCATCAGGTTTTGCTTTACGTCTAGCTATGGGAGTATACGAACCACGCTTTGCTTTCTTTTTCTTTTTATCGGGAAGTCTTTGTTCGACAACATTAACTACAGGCATCCGCGATTCATTTTCTTCGCATTTGGCTATCTCTTCTCTAGTCATTTCTCCTGTACTTATAGGGTCACAACCCACCATACATCCATCAACTGATTCACCATCAGCTATAGATTGAACTTCCAATGTATGCAACCCACAAACATGAGCTATTTGATCAAAAGTCATTTTAGTATTATCTACTAACCAAACAGCAACAGCTTTAGGCATGCATAAAGAAGTGGACATAGAATAAACCGATAAAACAATCAAGTGAATATACTTCTAGCAATTTACAAGACCAAAGTCAATGTGAAGAATACTAATATAGTAATTATATTGGCTGTCTATGATTACACTCAACACTCAAGTAAATTTGAGTTAGTATAAAGTTAAGAAGAATCTAAAGATCATAGATAAATTACTAGAAAACCATATCACTTAACACAATTCGAATTACACAGTGATAAAAAAATTTGAAAGAACATCTGAATTCACACTAACACACATTTTTCTTCCATCGGCTGAAATATATTTCTTACAACTCCCAATAGCAACATTCAACATAACATCAAAATTCTCGCATACATAACTAGAAATAACACCATATACCAAACTAAGATCACAATCATTGAACAACAAATTTGATAACTCAATTAATATCTTCTGGGCATCAAAAGAATTTATTCTATAAATAGAACTTGGGACTGATTTCAGCATAACAGCATTAAAACCAAATCTCTCAAAGAAAAATCCTATATTTTTAAAAGATTTAATATTACACATAATAGAGGAGAAATCACTTTCTTTCAAATCAATCACGTAAGGCTTCTGCAAAAACGATATTTGATTGTCTTCTAATCTAAAGCGAACAAAACACTCTCTTAACACACTAACATTTATCAAGTAAGGATCTTTCTTGTCGAAAACAACTAATAAATATTTATCAAAAAAATTATAAACCAAATCACAATGTGAATTATTGTTTTCCATACCTTTAATATTTTTGGAATTAGATTTATCTGAATTGCTTTTTATATGAAAACTGACATTCTGATTAACTTCACAATCATATAATGATTTTTTGACAGCCAAAGTATTATGATCACATTCTGTATTTAATTTAATATCATTTTCATTCTTATGTTGAGATGGTACGTTTTCAACACCAGAAAAATCAATTTCATTATTCCCAACATCACTATTAATAATATTAGATTTTGTTTCACAAGACTTGATTTCACGAGAATCAACATCACTATTACTTTTGCAAAAATCATGTTTTAGATTATCAACACAATCAGCACCTTTATCTTTGAAGTCATCTTTATGACCACTTTCATTCTTCTGAAAAAAATAATAATTATTATAAGGAACAGACCCATTGGGTTTTTGCATCTTTTCCAACTTCAATTCATCAGAATTAATATCATTCAGAGCACTTAAATCACTATTATCCGATTTTTTGTGAATTGAATTAGAATTTTCAAGTGCAAAAGAAAATATATTAGATTTATTGTTTGTGTGCTTTTTATACTGTGATTTATTTATAGGATTCAAAGCATATTCTATAGCAGAAGATATACTTCTATTTATAAATGTACTATCTTGAAAACGAATCTCAGATTTTGTTGGATGAACATTGACATCCAGTTTGTCACATGGAACCTTTATATAGAGAACAGCAGCAGGATAATTAGAATATGATTGACAAGAATTTCTTATAGTTGATATTATCCCAATATCTCTTATGGGCCTTTTGTTGACCAATATATGTATTAGTTTACTATTGCTGTGATTGCATAAAGCAAGATAACCACGCAAAGATAAATAAAGAGAATCTTTTTTGATATGTATAGGCTCTTCTTTAATAGCACTCAAGCTTTTGATATCAGATATTCTATATAAATTTTTATCCATATCAGACCTATTGGTAGGAATATAATCAATGACTTTCTTTCCATCATTAACCAATATGAAATGTTTTTCTGGATAACATAATGCCAACCTGTTGAATATATCAATTATGTATTTATATTCTGACCTCTCAGTCTTTAGAAATTTCAATCTATTAGGTGTAATAAAAAACAAATCTCTTACATCCACTCTTGTCCCCAGTACTGGAGCACATGGAGAAATCTTAATTTCAGATCCCCCATTACATTGAATTTGCCATCCATGATCTGAATTTTGCAGAGAAGAAGAAATTGTCACCCTGCTAACAGAACATATAGAAGCTAATCCCTCTCCTCTAAAACCAAGAGTATTTATATCAATTAAGTTTTCGTCAATAAGTTTCGATGTAGCATTCCTAGTCATACATACTTCCAAGTCCTCTTTAGACATTCCTGAACCGTTGTCAGTAACACTAACTAATGTCCTCCCACCGCACTGTATTTCTGCGCTGATTTTAGAAGCACCAGCATCTATTGCATTTTCAACTAATTCCTTAAGAACGTTGGCTGGTCTTTCTATAACTTCACCAGCTGCTATACGGTTGATCACTAGAGAAGAAAGTTTTTTAATGGACAATATACCCCCCAACAAAAAAAACTAATACATGATAGATATTATTAGCAAATAGTATCAATAACATAAGCATGTATCAACTTTCTCACTTTTTATTATAATCAACAAATAAAAAACAATAATCACAATTGTATATTAATATCTCATCCAACACTCAAGAGTATTGATATATTAATCAAAAGAGTTTAAAATGAATGGATCTTATTATTATTTCATAACAGAAGCAAATGCGCAAAATAATCCTTAGAAAAAATGCAAAAGTATTTCATAATCCATCAATACAAAACGATATTAATCACCAATCACAGGGAATGACAACATTATCAGCCCAAGACACTTCTACACGTCCGATAGACAATGAAATGGAAATAGATAATACTGTAAAAAGTGAGAAAAAGGAAAAAAAGGCTTCTAAAACAGTCTCAATAATTCAAGAAAGAATTACTTTTGGTTCTGAGATTATGGAATTTATGTTGGGTAGAGAAGGCGATATTCAAGAAAAAAAGGTTGAAATACACGTAGGTTTCAATAAAAACAGATCTCAAATGGTTTCATCTTTTGATGAGGCAGATTGTCAAATCACGAAACTTTTCTTTGATAAATTTTCCTCTAATAGAGAAAACGTAGGATTTGATACACAAAAAAGAGAAATGGAATGCTTTGTTGGTATGTGCAATAATTGGATTGACGAAATTTTGGATGAAATGCAAACTTTCTTGTATAAGAAAGAAGGAGTAATTTTGAAAGGACAACTTCCGATTCGACAATTGGAGTATTTGGGTCTTAATGATTTCGATCAGAAAAAAATTCTTTCGAATCAAATACTAAAAAAACAGAAACAATTGCATGATTTATTAATTGGGAAAGACGACGAATTAATAAAATTCTTAAATTCAGAATTATTGAGATTATACCCAAAAGAACTAGAAGAAATCAACAAAAATTTACCTGAAGGCTCACAAGAAAATAAATGCGCATTGGATCATCAAGAATTAAACAAACTTAAGACAGAATACCAAACAAAAATCCTAGAAAATTACATATCAAAACTAACTCCAGAAAAATACAAACAATTTTTATCCAAAAGATTACTATCACTAAACAATCTATTAAGCCAAACCCTGGAAACAAAAACATCGATGGAAAATGATTTAAATAAATTAAGAGAACAAAATCAAAAAACAAGAGCGACAAGAACAGAAACAACAAACGCAGAAGTACGTGAAAAAAACAAAAAAGAAGACGAAGAAGAAGACAAACACTCCAAAGAAATCCAAATACTACAAGATAAATCACACAGAATCTACGAACAAATGGAAGAAATAAAACGTCATAAATCCTCAAATTTTATACCGCCAAAATTCGAAGAAGAATTGCCAGAATTCGAAGAAGAAGAAACACTGAATTTACTACAAAAAACACAATTCTCATATGCAGGCGAAGAAAAATTTGAGGAAACTTTTGTCACTAAATTTCTGGTCCTCATTAACAACCTAGTAATCATGTACCAATTTATTATGTTAAATCAATTCAGTGAAGAAGGATTTAAATTAAATGAAAATGAGATTTTACCAGTAATCTTAAGAAGAAAAATAAACTCATTCATTCAACCTAAAAAGCTAAAAGAAGAGATAGAAAAAAACAATCAAAATCAATTTAAAGTATTTCCTTTAGATATTTTTGGAGAAAATTTTTCAAAAATATTTAAAAAAGAACGAATTTCAGAAATATATAAAAAAGGAGAAATTACAGATATGTCTAAAATACGGTTTGAACAAATAAAAAAAATCAATGAAGAAATAGAGCCCAAACAATCAATAGCAGTAAAAAGAGAAATGTTTAGTTCATTCATTAAAACTGAACTAATAAATATTATTGAACTTAGAAGAAAAAAATACAAATTATCTCTAATCGAACTAAAAAATAAATTAAGCAGTGACAAATCTGCTGGATCTTCTGAAACAACAGATGTTGAGAACAAAGAGTTAACATTAAATCATCTAACATTAGAGTCAAGAATCGAAGAAGAGTCAGGACTCGAAGAAGAGTCAAGAATCGAAGAAGAGTCAGGACTCGAAGAAGAGTCAAGAATGGAAGAAGAGTCAAGAATGGAAGAAGAGTCAGTCAAAGAAGAGTCAGTACTCGAAAAAGAGTTACAACAAATATTAAATTCTGTAACATTAAAAGATTTAAATCATCACATCACAGAATTGTATCAAAAAGCAGGAAATCAAGAAAAAATAATCCAATCTACCAACAAGTCAATGAACAAATCATCCTATTTTGATCCAAATAACCAATTATATCAAGAATTAGATCGCTTGTCACAATATTATGATCAAATAATTAAATTAAATTCACAAAAAAATAGAATCAGATTCTGTAACTTGATTCTTACTATTAGTGATAGCAGCAATATGAAATCACATAAAGTTTTTGAAGAAAATAATATTCCATTGGAGGCGTCCGAAAACACACTGAAAAAGAAAATTCAAGATATATTTAAATACAAAGAAAAAAATCAGATATTGAGTAATATAAAGTTTAATATGTCAGGAAAATTGAAAAAATATTCATCCCAAGATCTAGAAATATTTCTAGAGAAGTTAAAAACAATTGGAGAAAGTAATTTGAAAGAAGATTTCTCGTTGATATTAGAAGATTTAAAACCCCAATTCTCTAATAGACAACAATCAAACAATATAGGATTACCAGAATTGATAAATCTTCTTTTGAATGTGACATTAGAAAGAAAAAATTTAATGAAGCAAAATCAAACACAACAAAATTCAAGTCATCTCCCTACATCACATTTAGATAATACATTGATAGATTCAGAGAATACATTGATAGATTCAGAGAATACACTAACAATGTAAACATCAGAATACTGGAACTTCTCTATAATCTAGAACTTACTGTTTATATTATAAACAGTAAGTAAGGTTTATCTTAATAAAATTATTCTTGATTTTTATTTAACTAGTAATTTGATTTTAAAACTACTTATAATATATTGACATGAAGAACATCTGTATGTTATTTTTACGTTTATTAATATAATTTTTTATATAGTTCATGATACTAGATTTAGTTATAGCACCAGATGAAAGATTGAAAACAAGATCTGAAACATTAGATAATTTCTCCCCAGATGTTCAATCTCAATTCGATGACATGCTATCAAGCATGTATCATTATGGTGGAATAGGCTTGGCAGGAGTTCAAGTGAATATAATGAAAAGAATGATTGTAATACATATCAAATCCTCTGAAAAATGCCAATTACCAACATCACCAGAGTTTCAGCATGAAGGAGGACCTTTTTTCTTTGCAAATCCCCAAATCGTTGAAATGACTGGAGAAGAATGCAAGTTTGAAGAAGGATGCTTATCTATACCTGGACAGGTATGGGAAGTGAAGCGAAAATCTTTTGTTACGGTTCAGTACTTAGATTATTATGGCAAACCACAAATTCTCAAAGCATCAGGATTATTGGCAAGATGTTTATTGCATGAGATCGATCATATTGATGGAATCTTATATATAGACAGAATTTCAAATCTCAAAAGATCTATTGCTCTTTCAAAGGCAAAAGATGCAAAAATAAGTCTTAAAGATAATAACAAAAAAATGTGATTGCTAGGGGAGAACATCTAATACAGAGTTTAAAAAAAACATGTAGTTCATATGACAAACATTCCGATATGCAATACAGAGTTGCTTCTACTTTAGGATTTTTCATAAAAGATCAAATATATAAAAAATATGAAAGCATATTAGAAATTGGGTGCGGAACTGGTATTTTAACACAGAAAATGATAGAAAAATCCTTAATAATCGATGACAATACAATGATATCCGACATATCACCAGAAATGTTGCAAATATGCAAACAAAAAATCAATAACCACACTGGGATTAAATTCTCTGTAATAGACGGAGAAAAATCTTGGCAATTGCCATATCGATTAATAGTATCAAGCATGGTTGTACATTGGTTTATGGATTTATATGCATTCATTTCCAAAGCAATACAAAAAAAAAAAATAATTTGTTTTTCATTACCTTTAAGTGGAAGTTTAATAGAATGGAAGAAAATTTGTACGGCAAATAAAATAAAATATAAATTACTTGAATTTACAAAAATTGAATCCGTTAAGAAAAAAATATCAAATTCAATAATACAAACTTATCAAGAAACGTTTGAAATCGAATATGAATCTGTTCACAGATTTCTAATGTATTTAAAGAATACGGGACCTCCTTTAATGAATACACATAGCACAACACAAGGGTTTTTTCCCATATTAAACCAAAATATATCTATAACTTTTAACATAGGTTATTTCATAATAATACCTAAATAGAAATAAAAACTTCATCTATACAACACACAGCACCGAAAATTTGAAAATAGAATACTAAATTACAACCTTGATAATTTATAGTTACTCAATATATAATAATAATACTTGCCGCTATAGCTCAGGGGTAGAGCGCGTCATTGGTAATGACGAGGTCTTGGGTTCAAATCCCGATAGCGGCACGTGATTTCCAAAATTCTTTTTTAAATATGAATTCTATTTTATATTCCCATTTTAGATCAAAATTCATAACACCACCATATAGATATATATTATCTGTTATATATAGAATTGGCATTGTAGCAAAAACATCTTTAGGTATATCACACATCTGATTGGGCCAACCAGCGGCTATGAAAGCTTTTTTTATTATTTCTGATTCTATGTTTTCATCACTTACTTTCAATCTACATAGAAATCTATTGTCCCAAATAAAATCTTTTGTTGAATCTGCTTTTATTTTCACAGGCAAATGTATTATCTCCCTTTTAATAACAATATTGTTCTTCTTTATAGAGATTTTACATCTATTTAAAGTGAAAGAACCTTCATTGTTATTTACAACATTATCATAAATCAATCTAAAAGATTTATACCTCGGTTTAACAGATAGTCCTCCTACACATAAAATTGCGTACAATAAAATACGCATTGATACTTCTTCAGGATACTCACAAAATAAAATACTATCAATAGAAATAAAACCAAATTGGGAAACTGAAATACATTCTTCAATTGATCTGCGTACGTAATAAAGTATAGCCTCCAAAGAACGTTGAGAATGTATTGTCAGAAGGGATATACGATCTAGACCAATTTTATCCATATCTTTCAACAACTTTCTATGTAATGCTCTTGATCCAAATTGATTGCTGGGGTCTTCAATCCATGTAAGTTTATATTGTTTTGCATATTCTGATATTTCTGCCCTACTATGAAAAATAAGAGGCCTCAGCACCGAAACATCATCTTTTACAAAACTTGCAGACATTCCAGTCAATCCCTCCAGTCCACTTCCACGGGCAATATTCATGAAAAGTGTTTCAGCTTGGTCATTTTGATTATGAGCAACTACTAAGCAATCAATACCACGCTTGGAACATTCTTGTAATAACAAACTATATCTTAGTTTTCTCGCATAATCTTGCTTGTTTCCTTTTATGAATTTTCTAGACTCTTCTCTTAAAATCGTACATGATAACCCAATATCCTTACAATAATTTCTTACAAACTGAACTTCTTGTGCAGACTCTGTACGCAGCATATGGTCAACAGTAAGAACAAATAATTTTTCTTTCGGATAGAAACGTGAAAACAAATGCAGCATCACAGTACTATCTATTCCTCCCGAAACAGCCAAAGCTGCTTTATTGAAAACAGGAAAAGAGTCAAACAATAATATGGGATCTATTGTCATAAAATTCAAATATTGAGATCATGAAAAAAACATAGATATATGCCAAATATTCAGCTAAAACAAGAAATTGTATTCAAAAAATATTTATTAATATAATCTCAATTATATGTTATACTTGATACAACTACAATTAAATATCAATAAATGAATCATGCAAAATTCATAAAATGCAATAACGTAACAATAAATTACTCATGGAACATTGTAATAAAAAACATTAATTTACATGTCAAATCCCCATCAATAGTCATTATAAAAGGCTCAAATGGAAAAGGAAAAAGTTCATTGTTGAAAGCAATTGCAGGACTAAATTCAAGCCACACAGGCACAATTCTCAAAACAGAATCATTGTTTTTAGGTCACAAACTAGCCTGTAAAAACAAATTAAAAGTCATAGAAAATATGGAAATGTGGCATTCTTGGTATAAATCAGATAAAGATCTAATCTCTAAATCAATCAGATCACTTGGACTGCAAAATATAACTCAAATGAAATTCGAAAATCTATCTTGTGGATGGCAAAAGAGAGTGGCAATATCAAGAGTTGTTATTGGAGACAAAGCAATATGGCTGCTAGATGAACCATTCACACACTTGGATACAGAAGGTCGAAATCTTTTGTATAATCTGATCATAGATAAATACAAACAATCCGGTATTATAATGTTAACAACCAACCAAGACATAGATTTTGATGTTCAGTGTCAAACAATCAATCTCTAAAACAACTAGTAGAATCTTCTTGATATATAATATACTTTTTATAGAAATTAATCACATAGCATTATAAATTCATTTAACCGGAATTAAATATAGAATATAGTATTACATTTATTTGATTGTTATAAGGGTTTATTATAGATACTTGAAGTATAAGTATGTTTCGGAGTCATTTTGTCTGTCTTGTCATTGTTTTTAGAGGCTGATTGGGTAATAAAAAGCGTGATGATATCTTTAATGTTTTCTTCTTTATTGTCTTGGACTCTAATTCTAGAAAAAATTCTTGAAATAAAAAAACAAAACAATAGGTTAGATGTCTTTGAACTCATGATAGGTTCGGGCCAAGCAATTGATCAAATATATAAAAACGCTAATTCCAATCTGAATAGTTCTGCTAGTAAAGTTTTTGTTGCAGCTATAAACGAAATTAAAAATTCACACACAGGAAAACAAAATTCAGAAATACTGATCAAAGTCCAAAAAGTAATAGACATTGAATGCAATAAGTCTTTAAGCTCATTAGAGAAAAACACTGATTATATAGCAACAATAGGTTCTACTGCACCATTCATTGGTCTATTTGGCACAGTCTGGGGAATAATGAATAGTTTCCAAACAATAGCATTAACCAAAAATGCTAGCTTGGCAATATTGGCTCCCAATATTTCTGAAGCTCTTTTTTCTACCGCTGCGGGTCTTATAGTGGCAATACCGGCCTTTGCTCTATATAATAGAATTGTATCTTTAATTAGTAGGTTCAACCAAAAGCTTAGTCTTTTTGCAAATGTTTTGATTTTAACTTTAGAAAAAGAGTTGAAATGAAAAAACATACAGTAATAAATCAAATAAATGTAACACCTTTTGTAGATGTAATGTTAGTTTTGTTAATAGTTTTTATGGTCACTTCACCTATGCTGGAAAATGAAGTAAAGGTCAATCTACCTGATATAGCTGAGGCTCAAAGCTCAAATAATCCCAACAAACCAATAGTGTTCTCTATCAATTCAGAGGGTAATATTTTCTTGCACGAAAAAGAAATAAATTCATCTGAAATATCGAAAGCTCTATCGAATATCACTCAAGACAACCAGTCTATTATCTTTGTAAGAGGAGACAAAGATACCAGCTATGGACAAATAGCCAAAGTTATATCAAGCATAAAACTTGCGGGTTTTGATAAAATATCTCTGATATCAAATATACAGTGAAAAAGTACCTATATATTATAATATTACTTAGAATAATTGTTTACCCAATAGTATTTGCATTAGACTCCAAGCCAGCACAATACTTGATAGATAGAAGGACTTTTACCATTTCAACTATTATTCATATTTTAACAATAACAATCATCTCTCTAAACACCCACCAATCTAAAAATATAATACATGTTGACCAAGGCAACCCATTGGTCATAGAAAACATAAACATCGCACTAGAAAATAATTTGCTTTTCACTGGCACTAATGATGACGAAAGCTTGCAAACATCAAATTCAATATTACAAAGATCTTACAATGAAGTTGAAGCTAAAGCAGAAGAATTCATACCAAAAAACTCTGAAATATCATTTCCTTCACAAAAAGACTATCAAAGATCAAAACAAATCTTGAAAAAGAGATCTGAAGCAGAAAAAAAAAAGCAACAAGAAGAACTATTATTTGCAACCATGCTTAAATCTGTAAAAAAAGATAAACCTAAAATACCTACCCCTAAAAAAGAAGAAGGAGTTGTAGGCAAAGGGGCAACACCAGAGCATAACTCTTATAAAGAAATGAGCATAACCGCAATTGATGCTATAAGAAGCAAATTTATACAATGTTGGACACTTCCATACGGAAGTAAAGATTCGCACAAAAATAAAGTTACTTTGGTAGTTTACTTAGATATAAATGCAAATGTAAAAACCGTAGAACTCATAAATGACAAGTCTAATCGCTATAAAAAAAATCCTTCCTTTCGAGCTATGGCAGATAGTGCAATTCGTGCAGTATATAAATGTAGCCCACTATCTGGACTTCCTAAAGAGGATTATGATACTTGGAACACTATGGAAATTCATTTCGACCCTTCGGAGATGTTTTAAATGTATACAATCAATCAAATTCAATGAAATTATTCCGGAATTTTTATCTGATTGCCTTATACATTCTATTTATAGTTAACAGCGGTGTGTATTATTTTATGATAATGCCAGCAACACAACACTCTCATATAATCGAAATAAAGCCAAATACTTCTATCAATAGAATAATCTCAATTATGCAAGAGAACAATATCAATATAGATAAATTCTATGCTCTAGTATATTTCAAAATATTATCAATGACACCCAAATCAGGTCAATATGAAATACAATCAAATATATCACAATTGGGTGTATTACGTAAAATACATAAAAGTAAGCAAATTATGCATCAAATAACCATACCCGAAGGACTTACAAAATACCAAATTATCAATATTTTAGAACAAGATGGTAGAATACAAACAAGCTCAGACTCAATCTATGAAATAGAAGAAGGAACTTTATTTCCCAGCACTTATAACTTTTATAAAAACGACAGTACAAAAAAAATATTATCATGCATGCAACACACACATAAACAAGTATTAGAAAAAATGTGGGAAGAAAGAGAAATAAATCCGAATATTAGTTCCGCAAAAGAAGCCTTGATTCTAGCTTCAATAATACAAAAAGAAGCAGGACCTAAAGATGACATGCGAAGAATTGCAGCAGTGTTTATAAATAGACTTAATATAGGCATGAAACTAGACTCAGATCCAACGGTAATATTTGGAATAAGCGATGGTTACGGAGCTATAGATGGAAATCTAACAAAAAAAGATTTAAAAATAAAAAATAAATTTAACACCTATTACATCAAAAAATTGCCAGAATCAGCAATATGTAATCCTGGAGCTCATGCAATATTTGCAGCTCTACACCCCTTGAAAACAAAAGAACTATATTTTGTTTCTAACAAACAAGGAAGTCATTTGTTTTCTAGGACACTGAAAGAACACATAAACAACATCAAGGAAGTAAATCGCAAATAACTTTATGCATCTACTTGCTACAAACTTTTTCAATCATCTCAATCGTCTGATTCACGCCATATAATGCTATAAAAGAGCCGAATCTTGGTCCGCTACTCTGACCTAACAAAAGTTCATATAATGATTTAAACCATTGCTTGATGTCATCTTCATAATATCTCTTGCCCACAGTGAAAACTAAATTTTGCAAAATCTCGGGATCATTAGAATGGGCATTCTTTAATTCAAAGGCTAAGTCTTTCAAAGACTTTTCTTCTTTTTGAGACATGGTACGTTTAATCTTATTAGGAGCCACAAAATCGTTATAATATACTATTGCAAAATCAACTAAAATCTCAACAAAAGAATTAATCTCAGTATTGTACTTTTCAAGAAAACCCAATATTGTTTCCTTATTATTAGTGTTACACGCAGACACAAGATTTAATAAAAGAGAAAAAGATATTGATGTTGAAAAATTATAACTAATATTGTTTATATAAAAAAGAGGATTTCTAGGGTCATCAACATTACTTTGAGATTCCAGCAATGATATATATTCATCTACAGATTTTGGAATACAATCAAAATACAATCTCT
The DNA here is from genome assembly GCA_965216745.1 of Anaplasmataceae bacterium. Lineage (GTDB taxonomy): Bacteria > Pseudomonadota > Alphaproteobacteria > Rickettsiales > Anaplasmataceae. Next base: position 947,852 of record OZ244191.1, read on the forward strand.
TGGCTCTATTTGGGTTCTGAAACATATACAAAGACAAACTTTGCACAGGAGCATATTTAACCCAATCCTCAACACTCAGACCATTACCAATAGACTTGGAAATTTTCTTACCGTCTTGATCAAGAAACATTTCGTATTTATATAATACTGGAACAACACCATTTAAAACACGACAAATTTTAGATGACAATTGTGCACTGGGCAACAAATCTTTTCCATGCATCTCATAATCCACACCAAGAGCAGACCATCTCATGCCCCAATCTGGCTTCCATTGAAGTTTACATCCACCATTCAATGCGCTAACTTTAATTAAATCACCAGTATCTTCATCGATATATTTTAATTCATTATTTTCTAAATCTAATTCTTGAATTTTAACCTGTAAAATCTTACCTGTTCTAGGACAAATTGGTAAAAATGGGCTATAAGTCTTTTGTCTTTCAGAGCCAAGAGTTGGCTTTATTATATCAATTAACTTATCATGTTTTGCAAGCGCAAGCTTTAATTTTTCATTATAATGACCCGATTTATAATAATCAGTTGAACTTACAAAAGTATACTCAAAACCAAACTTATCAAGAAAATCGCACAAACAAGAATTTACATAATGACCATAACTAGGATAACCCTCTTTAGGGTCAGGAATAGATGTAATAGGTAATCCAATTTTTTCTTCGATTCCATTTACGTTTTTCAAACTAGCAGGAATTTTACGCAAAGCATCCATATCATCTGAAACAACAATTATTTCAACTTCGCGAGTACTATCTAAGCTTTTTAAAGCTTTGGCAACACAATGAGTACGAAAAACCTCACAAAAAGTGCCTATATGAGGCATTCCAGATGGTCCAAACCCCGTACAAAAAATCAGCTTGTTTTTTTTGTTGGTTTTTAAAATTCTTTCAGCCTCTTTTATAGCCCACATATACAAAACCTACTACTTTAAAATGAACGAGCATACAAAGTAAAAACTTTATATGCAAGAATATATAAGAGAATATACAAATATTTAATCTGGCACAAAATAAAAAATATATCTATATGCATTATAATAACTTATAGATCAATTAATAAACTTGAATAAACACGTACATTCAATAGACTAATCTTATTAAAATTAGATATACTATAGAAATATACGCTCTGACAAATTACAATCATTTACTATACAAAATTGGTGAAAATATGATCGATATAAAAAATCATTTAAATGCGTTAAAAAATAGATTTAAATATTTAGAATCACTGTTAAATAACCCCAGTGAACTTGCAACTAAAGATTTAGGTAAATACTCAAAAGAGCATCACGATGTTTCGAACAAAATTCAAATATTTGAAGATTATCAAAATAGCCTAAATGAACAAGATTATTTAAAAAACCTACTTAAACAAGAAACTGACAATGATGTAATACAAATTGCTAATGAAGAACTGAGCGATGTTGCAAAATCAATAGAAATTAACGAGCGTAGGGTTAAATTAGCAATACTACCAGAAGATTATGACGACAATAAAAATGTCATACTTGAAATAAGATCAGGTACTGGTGGTGAAGAAGCTTCTTTATTTGCTTCAGATTTATATAAAATGTATCAACGTTATTCTCATCACAATGATTGGAAATTTGAAATAATGAATATTGCACATACAGGTGTTGGGGGATTCAAAGAAGCTTCAGCATCAATTAGCGGAAAGAATGTTTTTTCTAAAATGAAATTTGAAGCAGGAGTACATAGAGTACAAAGAGTGCCAGAAACAGAATCATCAGGTAGATTACACACTTCAGCAGTCACAGTTGCCGTCATGCCAGAAGCAGATGAAGTTGATATCAATATACAAGACTCTGATGTAAGGATAGACGTATATAGATCAAGTGGACCAGGAGGTCAATCAGTAAATACTACAGATAGTGCAGTTAGAATAACTCATATTCCCACTGGTGTGGTAGTAATACAGCAAGATGAAAAATCGCAACATAAAAACAGAGCAAAAGCAATGAAAATATTAAGAGCTAGGCTTTATTCTATTGAAAGAGAAAAACAGGAAAGTGACAGAGCAAACATGAGAAGACAAATGATCGGATCTGGTGACAGATCAGAAAGAATAAGAACTTATAATTTCCCACAAGGAAGAGTGACAGATCACAGAATAAATTTCACTTCATACAGAATAGATAGTATAATCAATGATGGACAGATACATGAAATAGTCGAAAAACTAATTATAAAAAATGACTCGGAACGCTTAGAAGAATTTCAGAAAACATAAAAAAATATTTGTTCAAACTGTTTTGTGTGTTTAGTAATAAGATTCGCATCCATTTTTTTCGTTGTATGACATATGTAATTACACATACTGGCTTTTACTAAAGTATACTTCTTGAAAGCTTATTGACTTAAAAATAACAATGAAATAGAATCAATTATTATTGAATCGTAAAGTAAGTATTTATGTCAGTTGCCCCAGATATAGAAGAAATAGTAGCAAAATCAGGAGCCAGTAGAGAGCCAGAATCAAGTCCTGTGAAATTTTTGATCTCAACGTTATGCATAATTTGGGCAGTCTTCCAGATGTGGGTTGCCTCTCCAATGCAGTTTGACCTTGCCGTTCTTATAAGTTCTAAGGCTCTACTTTTCAACGAAATGCAGGTGAAATATATTCATCTATCATTTGCCACTGCTCTTATTTTTCTTACTTTCCCAGCATTTTCAAATTCTCCTAAGAATAGAATTCCTGCTCAAGATTGGATCATAGGAATTATCATGTGTTGTTCAGTGATGTATCTTTATGTTTTATATGAATCTGTAATGTCTCGAATGGGTAGACCTTCAGATGTAGATATACTAGTGTCAGTTTTTGGAATCGCATTTTTGTTTGAGGCTGCAAGAAGATCTGTTGGACTTGCAATGGCATCTATAGGTATAATATTTATTATGTTTTGCCATTTTGGCGAATCAATGCCAGACATAATATCTCACAAAAATGCATCTTTTGCAGCAATTGCATCTCATCAATGGTTATCTTCTGAAGGTGTTTTCGGAGTTGCTTTAGGAGTATCTTCATCATTTGTGTTTCTTTACGTTTTATTTGGTTCCTTTTTGGAAAAAACAGGCGCTGGCAACTTTTTCATACATTTATCATTCTCATTGTTGAGCAGATTTACTGGAGGCCCAGCAAAAGCTGCTGTTGTAGCTTCTGGATTAATGGGGATGGTATCAGGATCATCAATTGCAAACACAGTAACAGTTGGAACATTCACAGTACCATTAATGAGAAAAATGGGTTTAAACGCTGAGAAAGCTGGGGCAATAGAAGTGTCTGCTGGTATTAATGGACAAATAATGCCACCCGTCATGGGAGCTGCTGCTTTCATCATTGCTGAATATCTTTCAATCCCATATACTGAAGTAGTAAGACATTCATTTTTGCCAGCAATTTTAGTGTACATAGGTCTATTGTATATAGTTCATATTGAAGCTTTAAAGTTGGGAATAGGGAAAAAAACTCAAAACACAGGGCAACAAATTGGCTTTATAGCTAAAATAGCAAGCGGACTTTTATCAACTTGTTTGTTTGTTATATTCTGTGGTTTATGCTATTTTATGATCGAAGGGTTTGCATTCTTTCCTGGAATTGGATCTCTTATCAAAAGCACTAATTTCTTTGTGGTATTCGGCTTCTTATCAATAATATATGTTTTAGTTTTGTGGTATCAATCCAAGTTTGCAGATCTTCAAGATGTTAGAGATTCTTCTGATGATCAATTTGTGAGCACTTTTGAAGTATTAAGAACTGGTTTACACTTTATAATACCAATAGTTGTATTAGTTTGGTGTTTGTTAGTAGAAGGAATGTCCCCTCAATTATCTGGCTATTGGACTGTAATGTTTCTAATATTCACAACGCTAACACAAAGGCCAATCAAGGCTTTCTTTCGCTCAGAGTCTAATTTGCTCGATTCTTTCAAAGCTGGTTTCGATGAATTTTTAGAAGCAATGATTTCTGGATCAAAAAATATGACTGTAGTTGCAGTCGCAACTGGAACAGCCGGTATAATAGTAGGTTCAGTTTCATTGACAGGACTTGGAGTTGGAATAAGTTCTATAATAGACGAAATAGCAAATGGCAGTCTTATAGTATCATTATTGATAACTGCGATAATGTGCATAATACTTGGAATGGGAATGCCGACTACTGCATGTTATATAATAGTTTCTACTTTGATGGTTCCTGTTTTGAAGTTCATAATGTATAAAAATGCATTATTCATTCCTTTGTTGTCTTTACATTTGTTCGTATTTTATTTTGGCCTAATGGCAGATGTAACACCTCCTGTAGGTCTTGCCTCTTATGCGGCTGCTGCAATATCTGGAGGCAATCCTATAAAAACAGGAGCTCAAGCTTTTCTATATAATATGCGTACAATGATTATTCCATTTGTATTTGTTTTCAATCCTTCTATTCTGCTTTTTGGAGTTGAGACAAATTTAGATTTCATTACCATAATAACTTCTTCTTTTTTAGGGATTTTAACTATAGCTGCAGGGACTCAAGGTTATTTCATATTAAAAAGCAAATTATATGAATCTCTAATTCTTGTTATTGGTGGTCTATGCTTTTTATTTCCTAATGTTTTTATGGACATTGCTTATAAACCTACCAAAAACATACCTATTGAATCTATCTCTACATTGAATTTGGAATCTGGAAAAGATGTTGTTCTTAATGTGGAAGGTTATGATTCAATTGGTAAATTTGATTCACGTGTGGTCAGATATGTCAACCAAGCAGATCAGCCTTTTGAAAATTCTTTGATCAACTTTGGTATCACATCAAAATACCATGAACACCAACTTGTAGTTTCAGATATTGATTACACAAAACCTGCCTACAAAAAGTGGAATATAAATAATAATTATATGATAAAAAGCATAGATATATCTAGAACACAACCTAGTCAATTTATAGTATTAATTGTTGCTTTCTCTATGGTTTTATTAGTGTTTTTGATACAAAAAAGACGTACTAAACTTGATGTTTGATTTATTATTATGTACTATAATTATAGTTTGCACAGCACTTGGTTTTGTAAATGGTTTTATAAAATCAACACTTAGTTTATTGTTTTTCTTTTTATCCTTTTTTATAACAATAAATTTTCATGATTTGTTAGTCAGTTCATTGCAAATAAATCCTGTGTTAATATCTCATATTATATCTGCTTTGCTAATATATTCTATTTCAGCAATCACCTTTGCTATAATAAATTCACTTTTATGCAACGTGTTAAAACCTATTAGTTTAGGTGTTGTTGATAAATCTTTAGGATTTTTTTTGGGTGCTTTCAAAGGTTGGGCTATATGTTTAATTATATGTATCAGCATAAAATCCACATATTTTATAATCAACAATAATAAAGAAGAATATAAAGATGTTCCAACATGGTTCTTGAACACAAAATCTTATGATTGGATAGCTAAATCTGAAAATGCTTTTAACGATATAATAAGCATCAATACATCAAACCTAATTAGCACACAAATACAAAAACTTGCGGATATAATAGAAAAAATCGAGCAAGAAAATATTAAAGATAAAAGCCCATCGGAAAAATAAAAATTCTATCAATAATTTATTTTCTCTCGAATATCAATCATATATTATATTGATATATAAAATTGACTACGTGTATATGATTGATTGTTAATATATATTGATTAAATATAATTATCTGCTAAATTGGTTGTTTTAGGTCATATTGTTATGTCTGGATATGTAGTGAGAGCTTCTTCTGATACAGTTGATGTCTGCTTTCCAAAAGGAACATTACCTCCTGTTATGAATGAACTTAGATGTCAAATACCTGACTCTAATTCCGAATCAAAAAAAACTATTATACTTGAAGTTGTACAACACATAGGCAATAGATCCGTACGATGCGTGGCTATGGACATGGTTTATGGAATACATAGAAATCTAGAAGTGGAAGATACAGGCTCTCCTATAAGTGTTCCTGTCGGAAAACAAAATCTAGGTAGAATTTTTAGCCCCACAGGTCGTTTAATTGATAACGGACCTCCTCTTTCCAAAGATGTCCCAACCTCATCTATACATGGCAAACCTCCAAAATTTTCCGATCAAGGAATGAGTCAAGATATACTAGAAACTGGAATCAAAGTAATAGACTTACTAGCTCCTTATACTAAAGGTGGCAAAGTAGGTTTATTCGGTGGAGCTGGAGTAGGAAAAACGGTATTGATTATGGAGCTCATAAATAGTGTAGCTAAAAACCACAGTGGTTTTTCTGTATTCGCTGGTGTTGGAGAAAGAACAAGAGAAGGTAGCGATCTTTATAGAGAAATGATTGAAGCTAAAGTAATAGACACAAATAATTACGAACAATCAAAAGCTGTTCTTGTTTATGGACAAATGAATGAGTCTCCTGGTTCAAGAGCAAGAGCAGCTTTGACTGGTATTACAATGGCTGAACATTATAGGGATCAAGACAAGCAAGACGTTTTGTTTTTTGTAGACAATATATTTAGATTCACTCAGGCAGGTTCAGAACTTTCCACTTCTCTAGGCAGAATTCCTTCTGCTGTAGGTTATCAGCCCACATTAGGAACAGAGATGGGAAGTTTGCAAGAAAGAATAACTTCTACATTAGATGGGTCTATTACTTCTATACAGGCCATATACGTTCCTGCAGATGATCTTACAGATCCTGCTCCAGCGGCATCTTTTGCACATCTTGATGCGACTACAGTTCTATCTAGGCAAATAGCAGAGCTTGGCATATATCCAGCAGTAGATCCATTAGACTCTATTTCAAGCTCACTTAGGCCTGAAATAGTTGGTGAAGAACATTATCAAATTGCAACAGAAGTCAAAAAATTGCTTCAAAAATACAAATCTTTGCAAGATATAATAGCCATTTTGGGAATGGATGAATTATCTGACGAAGACAAAATTATAGTCTACAGAGCTAGAAAAATACAAAAATTTCTATCACAACCCTTTTATGTTGCAGAAGTGTTTACTGGTTCACCAGGAAGATTCGTTAGCCTAAAAGATACTGTGATTGGCTTTAAGAGAATAATAGAAGGTGAATTTGATGATTTGCCCGAATCCGCATTTTATATGGTAGGTTCTATAGATGAGGCATTGAAAAAAGCAAATGTTAAATAATCAAATAAATCTCACTGTAAACTGTTCTTCTGGAACTATTTTATCTTGTCGTGCATCATGTATCTCTGTCTGTACTTTTGAATTTGGAAATCTTGAAATTCTCCCCAATCATGAAGCCCTCATTGCCTCTTTAACCCCTCCTTTCATAATTGTCTATGAAAGTAATAAGAAATCTAAAATTGAATTTTCTGGAAGTGGTTTCTTGAGATTTTTTCAAAATTGTAATATTTTTTTAGAGAATTGTAATGTTTGAACTTTTTGTAGATACAGCTGATATAGAACAAATAAAAAAAATAAATAAATTAGGCATAATAGATGGAGTGACCACTAATCCTTCTTTATTTAAATCTTCTGCTTCATCTTCTTATGTTTCTCTGATAGATCAAATTTCTAAGGAAATTTCCGGCCCCATCAGCGCAGAGGTTATGTCTACAAGTTTTGATGAAATGATTAAAGAAGCTTTAATATTGTCTGATGTTGCACCTAATGTTGTTATCAAAGTACCAATGACTTCTGACGGTATTGCTGCATGTAGCTATTTGAGGAAACAAGGGAAAGACGTCAATGTAACTCTGTGTTTCTCTCCATGTCAAGCTGTAGTAGCAGCCAAAGCCAATGCAACATATGTGTCTCCTTTTATTGGTAGAATTGATGATGGTGGATCTGATGGTTTGTCTTTAATTGAATCTATATCAGGTATATATTCCAGTATTGGCGCCTCTACAAAAATATTGGCAGCTTCTATAAGAAGTACTGTACACTGTCTGAATCTATTTCATCTCAATGTAGACGCAATAACTGCACCACCATCAGTGATATATAATTTGCTTAATCACAATCTTACCAAACAAGGTTTGGAGAAATTTTCCCAAGATTGGAAAAACACTGATCAGAGTTTTTAACTTTTTTGACTTATAATATTTACAAATATTAATCATTTATAAATATCGTCTCAATTCATTTGGCAAATTCAATCAATAAATTTCATAAATTTAACAGTAAAAAGGTGATAAACATTAATAAAACATGCTTTTTACGATATTTGGGAATTTTTCGATAATTTTATGGACTTTTTCTTTTTTTAACATAATATAGACTTATACATTAATATAATTTACTGTAATCAAGTGTCAGAATTTTGTATAAACACAGAGCTAGGTAAAAGAGTAAAAGCAATGAGAGTCCTTCACGGCTTCACTCAAGCGCAATTATCAAAGCAAATAGGAATCACATTCCAACAATTGCAAAAGTATGAAAGTGGAGCTAATAGAATCTGTGTCAGCAGGTTGTTTGATATATGCAAAGTATTTGCAATGGATATATCCACATTTCTCAAAGATTTTTCTGTAAATCTCACAGATCAGTTGTCAGATAACGGTTCAATAACGTTTGATAAAAAAACAAATAACAAGGAAATAATAGAACTTGTAAGAGCTTTTAATAGAATCAATGATCCACTTATAAGAAAAAGTATATCTGTGTTGTTAAAAAATCTTTCAGAAGATACTACTAATTGATTGGTAATACAAAGTATATCTTTGTTTGAAAAATTGATATTGAGAAAATCCATTCTATGAAATTTATTTCAATTTGTTTTTATATTATTTGGCTAAGGAAATAAAGATTTTTCAAATATCTCAATCAAAAAGTATAAATCACTTAATAAATGAAGAATCTAAATTTTCAATAAAATCTTTCAGAGCTGTTTCTAGTTTAGACAGCATATCATCTTCTAATTTTCCAGTACTAAGTATGTACTCCATTATATCGGCATGTTTGGAAGCAAGATAGTCTAACATGTACTTGCAACAATCATCTACCTTGTCTAATTTAATTTTATCTAAAAAACCATTAGTAGCAGCAAAAATAGATACAACCTGAACATCCAAACCCATAGGAGAATTTTGATTCTGTTTCAAAAGCTGTATCAACCTTTCCCCACGCCTCAGCAAAGCCAAAGTTGACTCATTCAGATCTGAACCAAATTGAGCAAAAGACTCCATTTCACGATATTGTGCGAGCTCTAGTTTAATTGAGCCTGATACTTTTTTCATTGCTTTGGATTGAGCAGCTGAACCTACCCTAGAAACTGATAAACCAACATTGATAGCAGGCATCAATCCGCTATTAAAAAGATCTGCATCCAAGAATATTTGACCATCAGTAATAGATATCACGTTTGTAGGAATATAAGCCGACACATCACCAGCTTGAGTCTCAATTATAGGCAATGCAGTCAATGAACCACTTCCTTTTTCATCAGACATTTTTGCTGCACGCTCCAAAAGTCTAGAATGCAAATAAAAAACATCACCAGGAAAAGCTTCCCTTCCTGGTGGTCTTCTAAGTAATAATGACATTTGTCTATAAGAAACAGAATGCTTGGATAAATCGTCATATATTACAAGACAATGCATGGAGTTATCTCTAAAGAATTCTCCCATAGCACAGCCAACATAAGGAGCTATATATTGCATAGGAGCAGGTTCAGAAGCACCTGCTACTACAACAGTAGTGTACTGCATGGCATTGTTTTCTTGAAGAGTCTGAACTATCCTAGCTACCGTAGATTGTTTTTGACCAATAGCAACATATATACAATAAAGCTTATGACGATCATCCACAGCATTATCATTTGTAGTCTTCTGATTCAAGATTGTATCTATTGCAATAGTAGTCTTCCCAGTTTGACGATCTCCTATTATTAATTCACGCTGACCTCTACCTATCGGAACAAGAGAATCTATAGCTTTTATACCAGTCTGCATAGGCTCATGTACAGACTTTCTATCTATAACACCAGGAGCAGAAGTTTCAATAGGAGTGAAATGTACATCCTTTAAAGGCCCAAGACCGTCTATAGGTTCAGAAAGAGCGTTCAAAACTCGTCCAACAACACCCATGCCTACAGCAGCATCAGCAAATTTATTAGTCCTATTAACTACTACACCTTCAGAAAGCTGAGAATCATCTCCAAATACTACCACTTTGACACTGTCATCATCAATCAATTGAACCATGCCACGCACTTTCGCAGCTTCTCCGAAGCTTACTAATTCACCCAGTTGCACTGAATCTATCCCGGAAACCACAGCAATGCCATCAGATATAGATACAACTTCACCTACTTCCTCACATTTTAAATCCAAATCATAAGACTCTAAGCTCTTCCTCAAAAGATCAACAGTTTCATTGGCTTTAATATCAACAGTTTGAGAACACATATTATACCTCCATTAGTACAGACTTTAAATATTTACTTACAAGAGTAAGCTTCTTTTTTAAAGAAAAATCAAATAAATCATTATTCACTTTGACACTAACACCACCATAAATTTTAGGATCAATAACATTAGATATAATCACTTTTTCAGCAGAGTAAAAATACTTCAATTTATCAGAAATATAATTAATTTGCTGTTCAGATATATGGTGCTTGGTGGTGACCAAAGCTCTAATAATACCACTTTTTTTATCACAAATCTCAACAAAATGCCTGCAAACTTGAATAAACAGATTTGATCGTTTATTTTTAACCATGAGATGAAAAATTCTGCTTATATCAATAGCAAAAGATTCTAAAATCCGAGAAATATTTGGAATCAAATAGTACGGATAATTAGAAGGAAAAGATTTATCAACATCATGAAGAAACAATATAGCTTCAAACTTATGCACTAAATCAGGACCATAGCATTCATAAGCAGCTTTAGCATAATAACGCGACAAAGCGGAACCAGAGATCTTCATAAAAACCAAAATATCAAGTAACAACATTGTACAACATGTAAATGCTTTATCAACTAGTTTTACACAAAGCAAAAAAAATGAACTTTAAAACTAAAACAGTCAAAAATAAATCAAAGATAATATTTAATTTCCACTCACAAGTCTGTGCTTAATTTTTAGATCATTTAAAATTCCTTCATTTTCTAAATTATGCAATATGGAGTCAATTTCACTTTTTAATTTAGAACCTTTCTTAAGCAAAATAGCATAAGCAGAATCAGTGTTGCCAATCTTAGAACACATTAATAAATTACTATGGCGAGAAAAATCACCACATAGAACAGAATCTATTATTACAGCATCAACACGTCCAGAACTTAAAAATTGCACAGACTGATTGTTATTGTCTGTAGTGATAATATTTGAATTAGATAAATTTTCCCTAGCCCAAATTTCCATTGTACTACCCAAAAGACAAGAGACTGTTTTACCAGATAGATGCTCAGCTTTCATTATAGGATTTCGATGTGAATATAAAATAGATAAAACTTCACTATAATAAGGAACGGAAAAATCAAAATTTTGCTCCCTTTTTTCAGTTATTGTAACAGTAGATATACCAGCATCAACTCTTCCACTTTCAACTGCAGCAAATATCGAAGCAAAAGACATATCGTGAAATTCAACTTCTTTGTTAAGTTTTAAAGCTATCTGTTTAGCAACATCAATGTCAAAACCCTCAAACTCATTTCCAACCTTATATTCGAATGGAGGGTAATCAGCAGAAACAGCAAAAATAATTTTGTCAGCATCATCATCCTTCCCAACACACCCTAGTAGAGATAAATTAAACATAATTATCAGCAAAACAGGAAAATATAATTTAGACAACATAACCAAAAACTTGAAAAATCTTATAGAAAATATTAAACCTGTTTATGATTTGAATCAATGGGTTGAATATCACTATCAATAACAATAAAAACAAAATCAAACATAAAGTTTCTTTACACAAAGAAATCATATTTTCAATCGTATGAATCAAATTCAAACAAAAACATCAAATACTCAAGGCAACATGAAATCAATTTATTGATAAAAATTACTTTATCAATACTGAATAAAAAATAAAAGCATGAAAAATAATATTAATGATTCCATACCTCTCTGATATAACAAGAGATTATTCTATTCCAGCTCAAAATTAACTGGAAATTCATTAATAGAATATTAAAACTCATTTGAAAAATAATTCTTTCATTCGATCATGTTTTTAAACAAAACGAACTCATTGCAAATTTTTGAACGCACTCAATGCACGTTCTCTAGACAATTTCAAATCAATTATGGGATTAGGGTAAGTTGTTCCCAAAATCACATTATATTTTAATAACAGTTCAGCAGTAGCATCCCATGGCTTGAATATATTCTTATTAGGGAGTTGTGCTAGTTCTGGTATAAACTTCCTAACATATTCTCCATCAGCATCAAATTTTTCTCCTTGCAACACAGGGTTGAAAATCCTGAAATAAGGAGCAGCATCAAAACCAGACCCTGCAACCCATTGCCAACCTGCACTATTATTTGCATAATCTGCATCCAGCAAGCAATCCCAGAACCATCTCTCCCCTTGACGCCAATCTATCATAAGATTTTTAGTCAAAAAAGAAGCTACTATCATTCTTGACCGATTATGTATATATCCAGTTTGCCACAATTCACGCATTCCAGCATCCACCATAGGGATACCAGTCAATCCCTTCTTCCAACATTGTAATGCAACTGGATCTTCGACCCAAGGAAATTCATTAAATTTACTTTGAAGATTACGATTTTGCATTTCAGGGTTATAGTATAATTGATTATAGGCAAATTCTCTCCAACCCAATTCACTACAGAAGTGATCTATATTTTTGTCATTCATTGTGCCATTCTTGAGCGCAGAATACCAAACTTGATTAGGACTAACTTCACCAAAATGCAAACTTGTAGACAATCTAGAAACATATGATTTCGCAGGAAAATTTCTTCCATCTTTATAGTTGAATATAGGATCACTACAAAAAAAATTCATGTTTTTTATGGCTGAATTTTCTCCAGGGTTCCAAATAGTTTCAAACTTTTTATGCCATGTAATATTATGTTCAATTAAACCTAGCTCTTCTAATTTAATACCCAATCCACCAATACAACTAAAATTTTTAGAATTAAATACTGGTAATCTTGGAGGGGGTGCAGATAGGCATCCTTTTCTATAAAAAGGTGTAAAAACCTTATAAAAACCACCATCCGATCTTTTTATCTCTTCTGGATCCCATAGAAGATAGGAATTGTTCACTGTGACATTTACACCATTTCTTTCAAGGTAGTTTTTAATCTTATTATCACGTTCTAATTGCCACGGCTCATAGCACTTACTAAAATAAACATTTTTGATTTTATACGAATTTATCAAATCTATTAACACCTCAATAGGGTCACCATAATAAAAAGCAAGATTCCCATCTATTGACTTATCTAATTGATCAATGGAATGATACAACCACCACTTAGTGGCAGAACCCATTTCATGTTTTTTATCTAATATGTATATCGGAAGTACATACTCATGCTCACATGCCAATTCAAAAGAAGGATTATCGTTTATTCTTAAATCTTGCCTAAACCAATGTATAGAGATATCTTTCAATCACACCCACCCAAACACAAATATAACAAAGTAAAACACACATCAAAACAACTTTTATACAACAAAAACACAGAAGAAAAAAATGAAATGTAAAAAAACATATAGTCAAATAAATCAAAATATCAAAAAAATCTGCTTTAAAATTCCTATAAACATAGAAATCACTACATTCTAGAAAACAAATTTATAAACAAACAACAATCGGTAGAATTTATTATAGTTACTTGATTTAACATGAAACTAATTTTACTTTTCTATTCTATTCAATATCGATTTATAAAATATATCAAAAGATTCATAATTCAAAAAATAATTTGATAAAATATAACGATAAATCAATCACTATTAAATAATTGTACTTAATTGTTTGTTGTTAAATAATTGAAAATTATATTTCAATATCTAAAATGTAATACCAAATGATTGCAAAATTGTTTTGATTTCAAAGGACATTATCTTGAATTAAATATTATAATGCAAATTATAATAAGTATAAATTTAAGTTGTTTTCTTTGTATATTTGAAGATACATGAGTTTCACTACTATTAATTCACCTTATTGTATTAGTTTTATTATATACATACAATTTCAATTTCCAAATCCATGTATTCAAAATTCTTTGGACACGATTAATGTTTTTATTAATGATAAAAATCATGTTGATATTTATCATTAAATCAAATTGGACAATGTGAATTTTTGTGGTATAAAGGGTAGTTTTTATAGAATTTAACTATTTATAAATGATGAAAACTTTTTATATATTTTTCGTTTTACACCTCACCTTTTTCGTTAATATGTCTTTTGCTAACACAGCTCCTCAGCCTTGGGATTCATTGTCGATTTCTTCAGAAATATCTTCCAAAATTTTTTATCACCCTATAGCTCATTCTTTTCTCACTGAGATTCAAATCCAAGAATCAAATGAAGAATTAGTTGATTTGCTTGATATAAATAATCCTAGAATAATTCCTTTGTCTTTATTTGATGAACAATATAAAAACACATATGAAGGCTGGTCTAAAGTAAGGTTTGGTCTTTATACCAAACTACTAAAAATGCTAGAAATACTCCCACAAAATGTCGGTATTGCATACTTCGAAGGCTTTAGAACATTATCAAAACAAAAAGAATACTTTGACAAGAAATTTTTAGAGATTCTAGAAAATATATCTGATAGACAAGAGGCATACATGGAAACCACTAAACATGTTTCTCCATTCATAAATAATATACCAACTCATTGTACTGGAGCAGCAATTGATATGACACTGTTTACTATAATTAATGGAGAAAAGTTCTTATTAAATATGGGTAAGTTTGACGTCATTTTTGGCCCCAATGATCAACAAGAAACCTTTTCGGCTAACACCAATGATTCTCAGAGAGCCAATAGATTATTACTGCTTGATTCCGCCATCAAATCAGGCTTAGCTAACTATGGCTTTGAATGGTGGCATTACAGCTATGGAGACAAACTACATTCATTTGTATATAAAAAACCACATGCTATCTATGGATTAGCTGATTCTCGAAATTCGATTTTGGACATCAAGCTTGATGAATACATTGAACAAATAAAGTAATAATTCCATTCCCATTTGTCTTAGTTTGAATAAAAGATAACATAATCTAATTTTTTTTCAGATTATGTTAAATTATCATTGGGGTAATAAAATTCGATTTTTGACGCATATTTTTTTCATATATAATTTAAACTCATACCATTAAATATTATTTTCCATAGTGTCAAGCAAATTACTTAAAAACAGAACCATAAGATCAAATCAAAATATAATTTAAATAAAAAATATTTTGTTGAATGAATGATGTTTTATTAATCTATTACATTGATTTTGAGCTTGTAATCATAATCTAATTATGATTTTTTATCTATAAAATAATTTTCTGTTGATTTAAAAAACCATTGAATAAATCATCATTCCATGATTCAATAAAAAATAATATTAAATCACAAAACATATGATTGAATCACTTGATACTGTATTACTTGCTCGCATTCAGTTTGCATTCACAATCTCTTTTCATATTATTTTCCCTGCATTCACTATCGGATTAGCTAGCTGGCTTGCCGTTGTAGAATGGAAATGGATGAAAAGTGGAAACAATGTTTATCAAGAAATCTATCGAATGTGGGTCAAGATTTTCGCTGTTTGTTTCGGAATGGGTGTTGTTTCTGGTGTTGTTATGTCCTATCAATTTGGCACAAATTGGTCCTTATTCTCTGACACAGTCGGTAATATCATAGGACCACTGCTTGGATACGAGGTATTAACTGCTTTTTTTTTGGAAGCATCATTTCTGGGCATCATGATGTTTGGTTGGGGACGCGTAAGCAATCGTATGCATTTCGTTTCCACTTGTATTGTGGCAATAGGAACCATAGTATCTGCATTCTGGATTTTGTCGGCCAATAGTTGGATGCAAACCCCACAAGGATTTGAAATAGCAGATGATGGAATGCTTTACCCTAATAGCTGGATAAAGATAATATTTAATCCATCTTTCCCTGTGCGTTTTTTTCATATGATCACTGCAGCATACCTGACTACTGCATTCGTTGTCGGTGGTATTGGTTCGTATTACCTTTGGAATAAAGTCAATATCAAACATGCTAAAGTTATGGTAGGGATGTCCATGCTCATGGCATTTTTTGTAGCACCATTGCAATTAATCATAGGACATATGCATGGTGAAAATACAATGCAAAATCAACCAATAAAAATTGCAGCAATGGAAGGAAATTGGGATCGCGGAAATAATAAGCCCCTGTATCTTTTTGGTTTACCAAATGAAAAAAATGAAACTATAGATTACTCAATTAAAATTCCAGGTGGTGCAAGTTGGATACTAACTGGTAACATTGATGGTGAAATACCAGGCTTAAAAGATGTAGATAAGGAAAATCGTCCACCAGTTAAAATTGTGTTTTGGTCTTTCCGAATCATGGTTGGTATTGGAATGGCAATGATACTTACAGGATTGTTCGCTTTTTTCTTATATCTAAAGAAATGCTTATTCGACACACGTATCTTCCAAATCTGGTGTATGGGAATGACACCCACAGGATTTATTGCGGTACTTTCAGGCTGGTTTGTAACTGAAGTCGGAAGACAACCTTGGACAGCTTATGGAGTAATTAGGACTACAGATAGTATTTCCCCTGTAGTTACAGAACAAGTTTTATTGACATTAATTGGATTCATAGTTGTTTATACTTTTGTGTTTGGCGCTGGTAGTTACTATATTATCAAACTCATCAAAAAGGGACCTAAGATAATTGATGAGAATGAAGAATATTACGATCATAGTATGGAGTCCAGCGTAACTAAAGCCGCCACATCAGGAGATACAAAATGATTGATTTTTCGACTTTTTTAGACCTACCACTGATTTGGGGGGTTATAATTGCAACGGCTGTTTTTATGTACGTGACACTTGATGGCTTTGATTTAGGATGCGGAATTTTGTTTCCATTTGCTCCTTCGGACAAATGCCGCAATAGAATAATGAATTCTATTGCCCCATTCTGGGATGGGAACGAAACATGGCTAGTGCTTGGTGGGGGAGGTTTGTTTGTTGCCTTTCCAGTTGCTTATGCAGTTCTAATGCCTGCATTTTATTTACCTATTATCCTAATGTTAATGGGATTAATTTTTCGGGGAGTAGCCTTCGAGTTTCGGTTCAAATCTGATGAAAAAGATCGAAAACTTTGGGATCTAGCTTTCCATGGAGGCTCTTTGCTCGCTACCTTTATGCAAGGAGTTGTGCTTGGTAATTTCATCCAAGGAGTAGAAGTAGACGGAAGAAGCTTTTCTGGTGGACCACTAGATTGGGCAAATGGATTTGCAATTATAACAGGGTTATCACTAGTATTCGGATATGCACTGCTTGGAGCAACATGGTTGATCATGAAAACCGAAGACGAAACACAAGTATGGGCACGCAATGCAGCAAAATATGTATTAGTATTTGTTGCTATTGCCATGGCAGTGGTTAGCATAACAATGCCATTAATTGATGATCGTATTTTGAAACTTTGGTTCACTGTGCCAAATATTTACTATTTGACACCAATTCCAACAATCACAGCACTTGCATTTATAACACTATGGTATGACTTATATCAAAAAAATCGTGAAGTCAGACCATTTCTACTTTCATTATCGTTGTTCCTGCTTGGATATATAGGTTTTGGAATAAGCCTTTATCCTTGGATTGTACCATTTGAATTTACACTTTGGGAGGCAGCTGCAGCTCCAACCTCACAATCCATAACACTTATAGGTACAGTAATTATGCTACCAATTATCTTAGCTTATACGTCATATTGCTATTATGTTTTTCGGGGAAAAAGCGATCATGAATCTATGTATTGAAAAAACCTTAAACTCATGAAATTATTCAACAAATATATCTCTCATAAACAAAAACAATGGGCCTGGTTTATAATTCTTTGGTGCGGTGGGCTTGTATGTGTAACCTTTTTGGGGTTTATTATTCGTACCCTCATGGGAATAGAATAGAACCATCATTACGACTCAAATGAAATCAAAAGTACATCATAGATTCAAACAATTTCTTAAATCACAATTATCTTTTTTTTTGACATTTAGAATTTATCATCTAATTGATTATTAAATAATAATATAGAATTACTATTCTATAATCAATAGAAAAAGCAAAATATTTACCACTCACATTTGCGCAAGTTCGTGAAGATTCATTGATTGATCTACGTGTAGTATAAAAATTAGGTACAGATGTTTCAATAAAAATAATTGAATCTGGTGGCAATACAGATGCATTTCTTGCCACATGTCCTAATATTTCCAAGATTGATATTGTAGATATAAATCCCTATCAAATCGCAATGTACAAATTGAAAATAAAAATGATCAAAAAATGTGATACCAAAACAAGATTAGAACTGTTAGCACGCAATTATATTCCTCATGAATCAATAATGACAGTACTTGAAAAATATTTAGAAGATCTAGAATATACAGATGACATATTTGGGGGCCATCGAACATGTCAGCATTAGTGGACCACAATTATGTAGGAAAATACGAATTATTGTTTACTGAATTACGCAAAAAGATAATAAAAAAATTAATGTTATAGATAACAACAAAACACATTACCAAAACAATAAAGTATGGTTGAATATACACTGAAAGCAAAACGTTTATATTCAGAAAACGACGAAGAAATATTTTCATCTCACTTATCATATTTTGCATTTTCCGGTACGTTGTCAAGAATTGCAATCATTAATAGTTAATTGAATGTATCGAAAAAAAGAGGTTTTTATGGTATGTTCAGAGAATTAAATTACAATCAGTTTTCGTGCTTGAAAAGTTTTTTATCTTTTATAAATCATACAATCACAACAGAAACTATATATATCTATGCTTTTCCAAACATTTTACTTTATAGTTTTTTTTCAACATATCGGAGATTTAATCTATGTTCAAATTTAATCTATGTTCAAAAATAATAATACAGCACTAAAAATATTAGAACATACAAATAAGATTTTAGATAACACAAACATTTTTAAAAATCCATATCTTCAATCTTTAAAAAATGGGGATATGTCTATTGAACATTTCCGAAAATACAGGAACAACTTTATTTTGCTACTGCATTCTTTCTTCGTCCAATGACCGCTCTGGTTGCACGGATACCTAATGCAAAAGATAGATTGGATATCTTGCATAATGTTTTGGGAAAATATGGAAATTTCAATGAATATTATTTCCATAGGACAACATTTAAAAGATTTTTAAATTCCATCTCTAGCAAAGTTGAGGATCTAGATGAAATGTCTATGTCTACTATAATAAGGTCTTATAACTCTGCTCTTGGTTGGTCATGCACTTTTGATAAGTTAAAATTAGAAATTGGATGTATGGGAATAATAGAATTAATTTGCTAATGTTTCTGCAGATATAGCAAAAGTAATTTAGATTAGAGGGTGGGTCAAAAAAGAGAATATTGAACACTATAAACTACACTTTGATCTTAACATTAAACACTCACAAGAGTTTTTTTTGTTATCATTGAGAAGTTTTGGAACAACAAAAACAAACAATATTTTATAAAACAAGATCTGAGCTAGGTGCATATATTTTTGATAGATTGTATAGAGACCTAAGCCAATTAAAGTAATTTCATTTTGAAACTTTACAAAAAACAAAGACATGATATAAAATCAAGTATATTTTTTAGATTAAAGCAATAGTAAATTAATTTGTTTTACATTTAATCAATGTAATTAAATATTTGTCATAGATTTTATAAATGAAATACACACCCCCCATTCTTAATACATTAACCATCTTATTTGCTGTTTTACTTTCTGGTTGCTACAAGAATTATACTAAAACTGATAATACACCTTCTAATATATTCCCAGAAATTCCTGCAGCAAAAATAGATAAACTTTATGTTTTTGGAGATTCGCTATCAGATAACGGTAATCTTATGCTTTATTTAGACCATTTCATGGGAAATCATGACATAAGATTGCAAGCCCCCCCTACTAGTTCTAAAGGAAACGGGAGAAGATTTACTAACGGTTTTCTCATGGTTGAATACCTTGCTTCTCATTATGGAATAAAACTTCTCACTGCATGGTCTCCAGAACCTCTTCTGGAAGGATTGGGAAACAATTTGACAGATGAACAAACACTTGAAGGTATATCTCTTTTGCTTAACACATATAAAATCAAAAGCTCTTCTGATGCAGTTCGAGATTTTTATTCAAAAATTCAAAACATACAACATCATTTATCCAAAACAGATTCACTTCTTGAATCAGGATATAATTACGCTGTAGGTGGTGGATCGTTGCTAAAATATTACCCGGACCAATTTGAATTAAAGACTGTTTTTGAACGTTTTTTAAATCGATTCACACTCAACGAACAAATTGACTTACACATCAAAAGAGTGCCCCACAATAATATAGAAGGGGATAGAACTCTACACTTCATTATGATAGGGGCAAACGACATTTCATTAATTACCAAAATAAAGAGCTATGATGAAAATCAAAAATCAACATTGATCAAATCGGCCGTTGATGAATATATAAAACAAATCAAAAAACTGAAACAATTAGGAGCAAAAAAAATTCTTGTGAGTGGACCTCCTAAAATTGGCAATACACCCAGATTTTATCCAAACCCCGAAGCAAATAAATTATCCGTTATTTTTTCTGATTCTATAGAAAAAATCATTTCTGAAAATTTCTCCGACGGATCGGTTGTTTATGTCTCCCTAATACCTATCTTCGATAGAATACAGGAACAATGGCAGGAAGAATATAGATATATAGGATGCTTGTCTGACTTCTTAGATGGTTACTTTGATTTGAGACATTTCATAAGCACTAGGGGAGAAATTCCATTTGAATTCCAAAAAGAATGCTCTCAGAAAGATTTAGACGAAGGTGAGTTTATGTTTTTCGACATGTTTCATGCAACCGACCCAGTTTGTCGCAAAGTAACAATAGATTTCATAGAAGCAACAAATTCAATTATGAAAAGTAAATAAGGTTTTTATTTTATAAATATCAATACAAGTAAACATTCATCTATAACTCTCTGATTCAATGTCTGTAAAAGTATAAAACAAAATTGAACAATATAGTTGCACAAAATATTACAAATTCTTGTCTATATATACTTCACATAAGTATATACAATTGAAAAAATAAATTGATGGAAATTTGAAATAATGAAAACTATTAATACAGTTGTTATGAGGAATAACATGAAAAATGTTTATATAAAAGTGGCGGATGGGGTGGGATTCGAACCCACGGTACGCTCACACGCACGCCAGTTTTCAAGACTGGTGCCTTAAACCACTCGACCACCCATCCTACTGATTCCATTGTAACATATAGATTAGACTCTGAAAAGATTATTTATAACAACATAGAAAACAATAAATAATGACAATAATAATGTTTTATGACTTTTTAGACATTAACTTTTGACAAAACATGAAATTCAAAGTTTTTGACAGAGCCTTTATGCAATTGAAGCAAAAATAATTCAGATTATATAAAACGAACATTTGAATTTTGATAATTCAAATGATATTCTTCCTATATAAACCATCGATATACATTAATTCAATTCTTAAACAGAAATATATCTGTTGGTGAAATTATTAAAAATTTGCAAACAAGAATAAAATTCTAAACTAAAATAAATCTTTGTCAAAGAAATGTAGATAATGATCAAATTTAATAGCAAGTTTAAAGCTAGACTCTAAACAAATCAAAACCGAAAAATCTTCATGATCTTTGACAGCTATATAAAAACATTCAACCCACACAAAGACAGATAAAATTTACAAGAATTCTTCATTTTTTTCATAGACTGCTCACAACGACCTTCACACCTAATAACTATAACATCTTCTGTTTGAGAAGATCGTACCATCCACCAGTTTCTACAAGAATCAACAAATCTAACACCATCACCAACAATATAATTAGGCAAAAAATGATTCAAATCATTCATGATCTCATTCTTATTTTTTACCTTTATTCTAATCTCAGGAGTAATATGTGTTTGCAAATAATGTTTATTAATACAATCTCTATTTTGTGATAAAATTGAAATAAAAAACAATGCACAGTATAAAGCATCATCACCATATTTACCCAAATATATATGGTGACTACTTTCACTTCCAAAAACTGCATTAAATTTATGCATATTCTTTAATATGAAATATCTACCAGTTCTAGAAAAGGCAACATTGTTTCCCGAATTTTTTATCAGGGTATACAAAACATTACTCGCCTTATAATCTAAAACAAAATAACTATCAACAACACCTTTAGAAATAAAATCCTGTATTATAATACTAGAAATGTGCTCTAAAGTCAGATTTTTACCATCACTATCCACTATTCCAATTCTATCTACATCACTATCAAATATAAATCCAACATCGCATTTATTTTTTACAATCAAATCTGACAATAAACAAACATGACCAACAATACTTGGATCTAAAGATAATTCTGAATCGTTTTCCAAAAACAAAAAATCAACATTATAGTTCAAACTATTAATACGTTCTATATAATTTCTAACAGCATGGCCAACAAATAATAAACCTACTTTTAACTTATCATTAAGTTGAATGTTTTTAATAATATAATCAACATATTTGTTTGAGACATCATAATAAATAATCTTTCCTTTTCCTATGCTATTTTTTTTTGTAGCATTTATGAAAGTTTGTGGGTCTATTTGTAAGCCATTGTAAATAAACTTGAAACCATTATATAAGATATTGTTGTGTGAAGCAGTAACCATTATGCCAGGAGAATTAGATGAATTAGCAGCAAAAGTTAAAGCTGGAGTGGTGGAAAACCCTATATTTATAACATTAGAACCAAAATCTGTTATTCCATCTAAAAGAGCAGAAATTATACTCTCAGAACTTTCTCTAGAATCACACCCAACAATAATATCATAAAACATGTTATGCTGTGCAAATAAAAAACCTATAGAATGACAATACTCTCTGGTTAAATTCAAAGAACGTATGTCATATCTAGACATTTTTTAGAAATGTACCCAATAAAAACAAAAAAAATGAAATAATCCAGAACCTAGAAACAATCTTCATCTCATGAATATCCATCTTCTCAAAATGATGATGAATGGGAGCCATAAGAAACAAACGCTTACCACCAGACCATTTGAAGTATATCACTTGCATAAATACTGAAAAAGTCTCTAGAACAAAAACACCACCAACTATAAAAAAAGCTATCTCTGTCTTTGACATAATAGAAAGAAAACCAAGCAAAGCACCTAGAGAAAGACTACCAACGTCACCCATGAAAATTGATGCAGGGTAGGAATTATACCAAAAAAAACCAAGACAAGCTCCTATAGTAATACAACACAAGCTGGAAAGCTGAGAGTCTGAAATGGCGAAAAATAACAGGCAAAAACATACTGGAATAATAACAAGACCATCTAAACCATCTGTCAAATTCACAGCATTAGAAGATCCAGTCACTATAAAAACAGAAGCCAAAGGCAAGTATAGAAAGCCTATATTGAAAGAATATATAAAAAAATCAAGCTCAAAAGAAATAGGATTATGCAAATGTGAAACAAAAAGAGCAACAAAAGAGGCTAACACTTGAGATAAAAATTTATATCTTGGCTTCAAACCATTACTATTGCCTTGACGTATTTTTAGATAATCGTCTAAAAAACCTATACAACCAAAAATTGAAATTAAAGCTATGGCTATCCATTCTTGGAATTCTCTAAGAAAAAAAAAGGAAGATAATAATATGGAAAACAATATTGGAATACCACCCATTGTGGGAGTTTTTGCTTTTGTCAATAAGTGAGACTTAGGACCTTGATCTCGGATTGGCTGTATGTTGTTTTTTGATATATTCAAATACTGAAATGATTTATAAAAAACATTAAATAAAAGGAAAGAGAAAAAAATAATAAAAAAAAATTTGGATATTTCAATCATTATATATCACGAAAAAATAAAAAAATTAAGACGCCAAACAATATACAAATACAAACAAAAAAAGCCACACAACGTCAACAAAATGCCAATACCAAGCAGCAAGCTCTAAGGAAAGATGATTGTCTTTGTCTATTGATCCAATATATGACCTATACAAACAAACCATTAAAAATATTGTACCTACAACAACATGAAAACCATGAAAACCGGTAAGCATATAAAAATTAGAAGAATATAAAGAAGCAAAACCCTCTTCTCTAAATGAAAAAGTAGCATGACTATAT
This sequence comes from Anaplasmataceae bacterium, assembly GCA_965216745.1. Lineage (GTDB taxonomy): Bacteria > Pseudomonadota > Alphaproteobacteria > Rickettsiales > Anaplasmataceae. The sequence continues at coordinate 972,312 of OZ244191.1, forward strand.
TCAAAAACTTGCATTGCAGTAAATATTACTCCAAGAACAACGGTTATGGATAAAGAAACAAGAACATCTTTTCTTGTTCCATACAAAACAGCTGAATGGGCCCAAGTCACACTGGTTCCAGATAAAAGCAATATCAATGTGTTGACCCATGGTATACCCCAAGGGTCCATAAGTGCAACATCACCAGGAGGCCAAGTAAGTTTTAATAATTCCCAATCTGAAGTCAAAATAGAAAAACCTGTCTTGGAACCAATCCATGAGTCAAAAAATGACCAAAAGAACACAACAAAAAATAATATCTCCGACAAAATGAGCATCGACATACCAATTTGCATTCCCTTTATGACTTCAGGAGTATGATCTTTCCGCTCCCTCATCACATCAAACCACCACAAGAAAGCTAATGCAACAACAAAAACTAAAGATATAACAAGAGCATAAGTGGGAATGTATTCATGTATGAACAATACTCCTACTATTGAAGCAACAAATAATGCGAAAGAAACAAACAATGGCCAAGGACTCGGGTCAACCAATTGATAGGGATGATTTTTTATACTCATCACGAAAAAATAAAACAAAATTATTCCCTATAATATTACATATATAGTTAAAATTCAATTCATTTGGATCAATGGAAGTATCAATAATAATTAATTTTCAACTTAAACAAACACTGTTTTTAAGAATAAATGCAGAATGTTTGATTAGTAATTGTATGTTTCATTTAGTCCATCCTGTTTTTCATTAATCACAATCTTAAATTTGTTTGAAATAGTTTTGAGCATATATGACATCTTTTTTCATTTGCGCAATCAGATCAAAGTGATTTAGAAACCTAATTTCCGAACGGATAAAATCTAACAATTCGATTTCCACAATCTCACCGTAGACATAATAATCAAAATCAAATATATACATTTCAGCTTTAACATTCTCACCATGATTAAAAGTAGGATTCGTACCTATACTAAACAATCCATTATACCAAGCACCTAATATAAAAACCTTGGATGTATATATACCCAACTTAGGTAATATCAATCCATCTACCGAAATATTGATCGTAGGGTAACCAATCTTTCTTCCTAACTGAAATCCTTTTTTGACTTTTCCTTTTATAGAGTAGTTCCTACCCAACACATGCTTTAGATCACCTACTTTTCCCTGCGATATCAATCTACGTATCATTGATGATGAAATGGAATCTTGATTTTTTAATCTGGTAATACCATAACCATATATATCACCAAATTCATTAAGCATAGTAAAATCTCCTAAACCCTTTTCACCAAATGTACAAGAACTACCAGTAACAACGTGATGAGCTTTACACAAATCTGAAATTATTTTTTCTATAAAAAAAGAAGGCTTAAGCATAGAAAAGTTTTTGTTAAAGTTCATAACATACAGATTATCTATTCCTTGAGATTCAATTAATTCTATTTTTTGATCAATAGAACATATCTTGTAATTTTTTTTATTATCCAAGAACTCTACAGGATGTGGATCGAAAGTTAAAATTGAAGCATCAATAACAAAACTTTTTGCCAGAATTGAAACTGTATTCATTATTAATTTATGACCTAAATGTAACCCATCAAAATTCCCAAATGCTAATACGGAACAATTTTGATCAAACTTTCTGTTAATATCATCAATAGAGTTTATAAATACTTTACGCATATATATAAAACCAACCTCAAAACATTATATATATGATTGGTATTGACGATTTACAATTGAGATACTATTATTGAGATCAACTTTTAAAGGATAAATTTGATTACCGAGAGTTATATACCAATATTAATTTTTGTTGCAATAGCATCAGGCCTTGCATGTTTGATATTAGCTCTACCTACTTTGTTTGCTACTGCTGATATTTACGATACTAAAGTCGATCCTTATGAGTGTGGTTTCGTTCCTATATCAGATCCTAGGCAAACTTTCCATATCAGATTTTATCTTGTGGCTATACTTTTTGTGATATTAGATTTAGAAATAGTCTTTCTTTTTCCATGGGCTATTGTATTAAGCAGCATAGGTTTGTTAGGATTTTATTCCATGCTATCTTTTCTGACTTTATTGGCTGTTGGGTTTTTATATGAATGGTCAACTGGAGCTCTTGAATGGCAATAGATCAAGATAAATTAGTATTTTCTGATGTAGAAAATCAGGGATTTATTGTCACAAAATTAGACCAGATAGTAAACTGGGCAAGATCTGGGTCTATGTGGCCCATGACTTTCGGACTTGCTTGCTGTGCTGTTGAAATGATGCATATAACAGCAAGTAGATACGACATGGATAGGTTTGGTATGATTTTCAGAGCCAGTCCAAGACAATCTGACGTGATGATTGTTGCGGGAACATTAACAAACAAAATGGCTCCAGCGCTAAGAAGGGTTTACGATCAAATGCCGGAACCCAGATATGTAATATCTATGGGAAGCTGCGCAAATGGTGGTGGTTATTATCATTACTCATATTCCGTGGTTCGTGGATGTGACAGAATAGTGCCTGTTGACGTATATGTGCCAGGTTGTCCACCAACCGCAGAAGCATTAATGTATGGTGTTTTGTGCTTGCAAAGAAAAATCAATAGACAAAACAATGTCAATATTATAAAAAGATGAATAATTCAATTGTAAAAAAATATTTATCCCTAATAGGAGCTATAAATTTGCAAATAGTGCTTGTAAGGAAGTTGCAATACCAAAAAATACCACTTATACAAGAAATTGAAGAATCTTTAATAAGCTCTATTAGATCAGAACCACAACATTCTAATAATGAAATATTTGGATCAATATTGAGAAAATTGATTTCATGTGCTAATTTGCGTCAATCAATTGTTAGTAAGGAGATGCATAAAAATACTGAATTATTAAAAAAAGCATTCTCTATCAATCAAACAAATTACAAAAAAAACAATAAAACCCAAAACTCTAAAAGCAAAACTTCTATAATAATTGATGCCAACTTTTAAAATACAAAACTTGTAATAATGATTATTAGATTTTTCAATCAAATGATTTAGTTGAAACAATTAAAATAAACACTCACATATCAACTTTATATCTCCATGTAGGAATCATCTGTTAAAATAGGAGTTGATTTTACGCAATATATATATATATACTCAATCAATAGTGGTGTTTTTAAGGAGATAAAAATGTACACTTATAATCATACAAATACTATAAACTGTGTTGGAGTTATGTTAGTTAACAATGACAACTTAGTTTTCACCGGCAAAAGGTATGGTGTTTATTCTTGGCAAATGCCTCAAGGAAGCATAGAATATGGTGAGTTGCCATGGGATGCGGCTAATAGGGAATTATGCGAAGAAGTGAGTCTTGCACCAGTTGAGTTACTTGCCACTCATACAAAATGGATGCAACACAAGTCAAAATCAAACAAAATTCAACGGCAAAAGTGGTTTTTATGTAGGTTTTTGGGTCGAGATGAAGAAATAACTGTTGCCATGTCCAACAAACCTGAATTTGAAAATTGGCGATGGTCTGAAATGAAGGAAATACCGAACAATGTAATTCAAATAAAAAGAGATATATATGTTGAAGTGATAAGGGAATTTGAAAGTATGTTCAAAGCCTATATATGATTTAAAGAAATGTTTTTCAAAAAAATAGAAGATGTAATCGATCAAACAATTCTGCCAATATCGCAAAAATTTGGCAAAGTAGAATCACTAATGATTATGCATTGGAGAGATATTGTAGGAGAGGAAATAGCAAAGAATTCAGAACCATGCAAGTTCACATATGAAAATGAAAAACGGACTCTTCACTTGATGGTACAAAACAGTAGCCAAGTATTGATAGTAACTCATATGTCCCAACAAATTATAGAAAAAATAACATCATTTTTTGGTTTCAAAGCAATACATAACATAAGAACCAAGCAGCTTAGATAAGAAAAAACATCAACACACTATGTTTCAATTCTCCATGATATACACCGACTGACCACCAACCACAGTTCTCACAACTAATCCTTTAACTTTTCTTCGATCGAAAGGAGAGTTATGAGATTTGCTGGAAAATTTGCTTGAATCAATAAACCATTCTTTGTCGAGATCCAATAGACAAAAATCAGCAATACCACCACATTTGATAATACCAAGATGTTCCTTTCTTATTATTTGTGCTGGCTTATAAGTCAACTTGCTTAATACATCCATCAATGACATTTCGCCTGAATGATATAGATCCAATGAAAGTGGGAGAATTGTTTCGAGACCAACCATACCAAATGCAGATTTTTCTAAACCTAAAGTTTTAGACTGTGTTTCATGAGGAGCATGATCTGAAGCTATACAGTCTATAACTCCAGAACGCAGACCTTCAATCATAGAAATTCTATCATCTTCAGATCTTAGAGGTGGATTAACTTTTGCAAAACAATTATGTCCATCAACTTCAGAGTGATTCAATGAAAAATGATGCGGAGCAACTTCGCATGTCACATTGTATCCCTTTTCTTTATATTGTGTTATTAGCTCAAGTGTTTCTTTTGCCGACACATGTAAGATATGATAATATCCACCTGTGATTTTAAGTAGCAACAAATCTCTTGCAACCATTATCGCTTCAGACATTTTATTTGCACCACTAATAGAAAGCTTGTCAGACATTACACCTTCATTAATAGACCCGCAACAAGATAATGAAACATCTTCAGCATGTTGTGCAATTGGCAAATCAAGTATTTTAGAATATTCCAATGCAGACCTCATTAAAGAGCTATCTTGTACAGGCAAACCGTCATCAGTGAAACCAACAACTCCTTCTTGCGCAAGAGACATCATATCCGTCAAATTTTTGGTTTCTGAATGAGTTACAGATGCATAACACTCTATTCTGACATAATGAGGACGACTTTTGATATATCGCACAACTTTGACATCATTTATATTTGGCGAAGTATTTGGCTGACATACTACAGTTGTCACTCCACCAGCAGCAGCAGATTTACTACCAGTTTCTATAGTTTCCTTATATTCATATCCAGGCTCACGAAAGTGAACATGTATATCCAACAAGCCTGGAATCAATACTAATCCTTTGCAATCTATTACTTTATCAAAAGCTGAATCCAAATCCAAACCTTGAAGTACAGAAGGTCCAAAATTCACAATTTTATCACCTTCTGTTATCAAGCTACAGTTAATAATATCTGTGTTGCTTTTAGGATCCAGAACTCTAGCATTAATGTATGCAATTCTTTCAGAATATTGTTTGTCTAATAACTTCCAGACTTGATTCATATAAAATCCATAAAAAATCTAAAATTAAAAAACTGAGTTATCAGAAAAATACATATAACTATATATGATAAATCTGAAGCACGCGTGAAGTAATATAACATGATAGATTCTATTTTATCAATTTAAAAATTTCACATGAGTAAATATTTCATTCAATATAATTGATATCTATCAAAGATATTGTACAACCAAAAAATCTAATATAGAATGAGAAAAGTAATGTATTATATAATATTTGGAAACATATGTGTAATATCATTTTCAATTATGATATAGATATTCTAGTTTTAAGAGCTTCAATTATTTCAATGTTCATTCAGATATTCATCAAATTAATATCAAGCTTTTACTGCTCTTATAAATTTCATTTATATCACTATTTCTATCCAAGACTCCACTTTTAATTATTTTTGATTCATACAAAACATGAAAAGCTGCCAAAAAATCACCGTCACAAACTTAAATGTCTTTTATGGCATCAAGCAATCATTATTCAACATAAATCTTGAAATACCTATCAGATCTGTCACTTCTCTTATTGGCCCATCTGGTTGCGGAAAAACAACATTCTTGAGATGTTTCAACAGAATGAACGATGAAATAGAATCATGCAAAGTAGAGGGAAAAATAGAGCTTGATGGTTATAATATATGCAATCCAAAAGTTGACGTGGTTTCTCTTAGAGCACGGGTTGGGATGGTTTTTCAGAAACCAAACCCTTTCCCAAAATCTATATACGATAATGTCGCTTACGGACCTAAATTACATGGAATAAACAACAAATCTGGAGAATTAGATGCAATAGTAGAAAAAAGTTTACAAAGAGTGAATTTATGGAATGAATCAAAAGATAGATTGAAAGATAGCGCACTTACTCTTTCAGGTGGACAACAGCAGAGACTATGTATCGCAAGGGCTATAGCAGTAAAGCCATCACTGCTTCTGATGGATGAGCCCTGCTCTGCTCTTGATCCAAAATCTACAAATGCAATTGAGTCATTGATACAAGAGTTGAAGAAAAAATTTACAATAATAGTCGTAACCCATTCAATCAATCAAGCAAGCAAAATATCAGATATGGTGGCCTTTTTTCACAATGGCTCACTAATAGAATGTGGAAAACCATCGCAAATTCTAGAGAATCCTAATTCTCAGCATGCACAGGATTACATCCATGGAAATATATAATATATTAACATGAAGTCTATAATTGACAATATATTACGCAATAATGATAAAATCCATAAAATAAAACTAACACAATCTGCAAGAGCTATTTTTGATTATATATCATATTCTCTCAGCCTTGGGACTAAAGTTTCATTAAGGGGATTTGGAACTTTTTATACCAAAAAAATACAAAGAAAAAATGCACCACCATACATAAAAATATATTTTAAATGTAGCAAAAAACTAACCAAAAAGTCTTAAATAACTAATATTTAGCCAAACATGACAAATTATTTTTAAACGAACAATTAGCTTACAGACAAAACTTAAAATACGTATAGTGCTAAAATACAATTAGTTATATTTTGAAATATGAATCCAAGAAAAAACTCAATAATATGCTGTGCACGTTCATGGGTAGGAACACAATTTAAGCATCAAGGAAGATTGAAAAAATCTCAAGAGCATGACGGAGGATGCGATTGTATAGGACTGATAATAGGGGTAGCCAAAGAATTATCTTTAGACTCCAAAATATTAAAACAGAACGGTTTTCCTGTTAAAGTTCACGAACTAGATTATAAAAGCTATGGCAAAGTACCAAAAAAAAGCATACTTTCAGAAAAAATATCTGCAGGACTATATGAAAAAAAAATAGAAATTTCTGAGCCTGGAGATTTGATTGTTTTTTCAATAAAAAACAGATTAGAACACGTAGGAATAAAATCCACACAAAACGTGATAATACATACATTATCAGAAATAAACAAAGTAATAGAGCAAGAAATACCTAGTCACCTTATTCCAAAAGCTGCATTTTCTTTTTATGAAGATAAAGAAATATGAGAATTTATTGAAAGGAAATAAGAAATACAAGAAAAGGGGAAAATGCCGGCTGTCGGAATCGAACTGACAACCTGATGATTACAAATCAACTGCTCTACCAATTGAGCTAAGCCGGCTTCTGTGAAGATATATTATATCTACATCAAACGTAAATCTTACTCAAGTTGTTTTTCAAGAAAAACAGCATTATTTCAATAATAACAGCCAAAACCCAAACTAAGAATCACAACTATAAAAACAAATCTAAATAATCAGGAGTTAAAATAAAAACATGGCTGTAATATGATCAACACAAATGCTATAATGATGACAATCAATAATCAAGGTAAGATAAATGAAAACTATTGTGCTTGCATATTCTGGAGGCTTGGATACATCAATCATGATTGCTTGGCTCAAAAAAAAATACCCAGAATATTCTGTTATTGCTGTAACTGTCGATATAGGTCAAAAAGAAGACTTGTCTAATGTGAAAAATAAAGCAATAAAAAGCGGAGCATCAGAAGCATTAGTAATTGATGCAAAAAACGTCTTTATAGAAGAATATCTTTATCCCCTAATAAAATCAGGAAGCTTATATGAAGGACAATATATTTTAGGCACAATATCACGTCCATTGATTGCAAAATCACTAGTAAATATAGCAAATAAAACTAATGCAGAATATATAGCCCATGGATCAACTGGGAAAGGAAATGATCAAGTGCGATTTGAATATACAATTAACGCCCTATCACCAAATATCAAAATAATATGCCCTTGGAGGATTTGGGACATAAAGTCTAGGTCTCAAGCAATAGAATTTGCAAAAAAACATAATATTGAAATTCCTGTTACCCCTGATTCACCATATTCACGCGATCAAAATATTTGGTATACATCTCATGAAGGGGGTGTGTTAGAAAACATCAATAATCCCTATCCAAAGAACCTAACAATCAATAGCAAACATGTAGAATTTGCACCAGAAAAAGCACAAATAGTTAAAATCGAGTTCTTGAAAGGAATACCTATAAAAGTAAATGATGAGCCATTAGAACCAATAACTTTATTCATCAATGGAATAGTAAACAAAAAAAAATAAAAACATAACTCAAGAAAATTATTTATCAAAAAAAAGGAAACATGGACATAAAAAAAGCTTGGCAAGGAAGATTTACAAAAAGAACCAATTCATTGGTTAATGAATTTAATTCATCAATCACTTTTGATATCAAACTATACCGAGAAGATATTTTAGGCAGCCAAATACATGCAAAAATGCTAGCTAAGCAGAATCTGATTTCTGCAGAAGACTGTAATTTGATTGTAGAAACATTGGATGAAATAAAACAAGATTTTGAAAATAATAACGTAGAAATAAGCTCAGAGCATGAAGATATACATATGCTTATAGAAAGTTTATTAATCAAAAAAATAGGAGAAATAGGTAAAAAATTACACACAGGAAGAAGTAGAAATGATCAAGTTGCCCTTGATCTGAGGCTTTACGCCAGAAACAAAGCAAATAGCATAAAGAACAAGCTTGAACAATTAGCCCACACTTTATCAAGATTATCAGAAAAACACAAAAACGACATAATGCCTGGTTATACACACTTACAGCAGGCTCAACCTATCAGCTTAGGTGATCACATTGGAGCATATCACGCAATGCTTCAAAGAGATTTAATTAGATTAGAAAATTGGCATAATCTGATGAACTTCTCTCCATTAGGAGCGGGATCATTTGCTGGTAGTTCGCTACCATTAGATAGAGAATTTGTTGCAAAAGAATTGAAATTCACAGGTGTAATAAAAAATACAATAGATGCAGTAAGCGACAGGGATTTTATTATAGAACTGAATTCAGTTATATCAATATGTATGATGCATTTATCTAGATTGTCAGAAGATTTGATTATCTGGGCAACAACAGAATTTGGATTTATAGAACTTGATGACGCGTTTTCCACAGGATCTTCATTGATGCCTAATAAAAAAAACCCAGATGTTATTGAACTCATTAGAGGCAAAACGGGAAGAGTTTTCGGCAACCTGATTTCAATACTTACAGTAATGAAGGGATTGCCTCTAGCTTATAACAAAGACATGCAGGAAGATAAAGAATGTATGTTTGATTCCGCTAAGACTTTATTGAATTGTTTGGAAGTCATGTCTCCTTTCATGGAATCAGTAAATTTTAAGACTGATTTAATGAAACAAAGAACAAAATCTGGATATATGGGAGCAACAGCAATATTAGAAAAACTTGTACTGAAAGGTTTACCTTTCAGAGAGGCTCATCATAAAGTAGGAGAAATGGTATTAGAGGCAATACAAAGAGATATAGAACTTGAAAAAGTTGCAGAAAAATTCATAAAAAACTTATAAAGTTATGACTCATTTTTCTTAAATGGAAATTTCCTGCTTTCACCCACCTCTAAAATCTCGAAATTCTTAACCTCGCTCATGGTTTGCAACAAATCTTTTAATTTATTTTGAGGCTTCATATAATGTCCAGGTGTAAGCTTGAAAGTTTCGCAATGCATCACAAAAGAACATTTGGACTTTAAGTCTAAATGTGCTTTTATTGCATCTACAGGACCCATATGAACATGATTTAATAGTTTCTCTGGGTAATAATCTCCTATTGGCAACATAGCTAGATCAATTTCAAATTTGCTGGATATTTGTTTGAAATGATCAGCATAACCAGTATCACCAGCATGAAAAATATTCATATCAAGAGTTTCTATAACAAATCCTCCCCACAAAGTTTTATTTCTATCAAATAAAGTTCTTCCAGAAAAATGTTGAGCTGGGACAAAAGTGAATAATGAACCATCATCGGCTTCATAATTGGACCACCAATCCATTTCGTATACATTACTTATCCCTTTAGCAGTTAACCACTTTTTATTTCCTAGAGGAACAAATATTATGGGATTATCTCTTTTATTAAAAAAACGCAATGCATGTAAGTCTAAGTGATCATAATGATTATGAGAAATAAATATATAATCTATCTTAGGAGTTTTCGCAAGCTCTAATCCTGGCTCTCTGCGTCTATTGACACCAATACCACTAAATGGACCAGCAGTACGAGAAAATATTGGATCGAAAATTAAATTATAGTTCCTAGCTTCAACAAGAAAGGTAGAATGATTAATAAAAGTTACAACAATATTTTGCTGGTTTTCTTTTCTTAATAAAGGTACGGTATTATTGTTTATCCAATCAGGCCATTCACCTAATCCATTATCAATCACAAACCTTACAAAATCAATTCCTCTAGACAAACTCATATCATTGTTTGCACCACTTTGATTCCAAAACTTACCTTTAGAGAAATTTTTTGAAGATCTAGAATTATCGTATGCAACATGGTTTATATACATAGTAAAAACAAAAAACGACAAAATGATACAAAATAAAAATAACAATAACCAATACACTTATTAACCACCATAATCACACAATAAAACAGAATTGTTGAAAAATAAGAACAAAACTCAAATCAAAAACGGATTGTAAAAACTGATACTAATCATAAAATATAGAAAATAAAATCACAACATATTATCAAATAAAAACAAGCTAAATTATATAAAAAGCAAAACAATATATATATATATTCCTTAAACACAGTTGCAAAAGAAGAAGCATAAGCTTATTTTTGAAATCATTGAAAATAAATCAAATCACTGTTAGTGAAAAAATATAAAAATCATTATTGAAATATGTATTCAAAATATACTTTGATAAGTAATAAAAAAATCACCTACAATTGACTTCAAAAGATTATGTTTCAAAAATTGAATATCCTGACATAAATAACATTCAAATCTATTACGATCACATGAATTTCAGTGAAGAACATTTAGATGACACAAAAGATGGATTAAAATTCAAAGCCTTATCAATTTATGATTCAATATCATTTCTCACATCTTAAAAAAAACATAGAGCAGTTATCTAGATCAAAATCTAACAAAATCAATGAATTAGATCAGCAAATCCAGAATATATAAAAAAAAGCAAAGAGACCAAATCAAGAGATTCAAAATCTATTGAGAAAACATCATTGTTCACTAATAGAAACAAACTAATGTTGTAAATGAATAGATTTGCTCTCTAATAGGATTGATAGAATGAATCTGCAATGCCGTAGGGATGTGCTTATGTATCAACTATTTAATTACATAAGCTGCTCAATCAAGCAAAATAATTCTAAAAATAAAATTCAAAAACACATGATACAAACACAAAAAAAGCTTTTGCTAGAAAACCTCTCTAAAGAAAATTATTGGGTTTCATCAGACTTAAATTATGCATTAATCGAAACAAATAAATAAAATCTTGCAAAAATAAACAATAATAACAGCAATAAGGCACCATATGATGAAAACACAAATAAATTAGATAAGAAAAATATAAAAAACACCAAAGAATTGAGTGAAATAATAAATTATCTGGAATGTCTTGAAATACCTGACGAATCATCTTTTTATCTATTCTCATCACTACTGAAAATAGCATATATGAAAGATAGATATGTAATTCTAGGACATATCGAAAAAAGCAATCTAACAAAAGAAGAGCTCAAAAAGATATCTTCAAAGTATTATAAATTAACAGACGAAAACCCACTTTTAAGAATATCAATGGCACCAAATACTAAGTTACGAAAAATAATTTCAGGGAAAATAACTATCAAACAAGCAGTTAAAATTCTTTTCTATTTAATTAAAACTTTATCCTCATTCTTAATGTTAATCATTTTTATAGGCTTGCATTGTAATTTTGGTGAGTTTATTTGCAGCAATGAATCAGGGTAAATCGTATTGTTGGTCTTTGTGATTTTGTCAATTAATGAGTCTTTTATTTTTCTTGGCTTGATTGCTTTTTCTATTCTTGAGTTGGTATATTTAGCACTCAAAGAAATTGTGTCAGAAATATATAATATAATTCACAAAAATATATCCACACCAAGATATTCTAAGGGTACCAACCAGAAAAAACCTCGAGCATTTATCTTCTTTAATTGACCTTTACGTAGGAAATGAATTTTTATACAAATAGAATTTAGAAAATGAGTATGCATCAATAATTATGCATCAAAAAGATATAGAAGGTGGAATAGAAAAATATCTATACGACGCTTACGAAATGAAACAAGAAACCATAGAAGCAGAAAAAATGCCGCCCTAATAATTTTTGTAAAAAGTTGATACAGAGTCTCGCAACTCAACAAAAAAAATCAAAAGAAAATAATATTCTCAATAAAACCAAAGTAAATATTACAACAAAGAGTTGTTTAAGTATATTAAGCCATATACAAAAATTTCTGATTTAATACGTATTTAATAAGTATAGTAGTAAATCAAATTCAAATATATGCAACTTTATTTACTTCAAAAGCAAAACGAAAAAATCGAATGATTCATTTTTGATATAAAACCAATACATAATTAATTTAAGTAAAAATAATTTTATAAAAAAATAACCACCCCAAGCAACATAACCTAAAATATCACTTACATGTATAACTATAATAGTATAAAACCAACAAATGTATGAAGCAAAAAAGCTATTTTAAGATTAAGCAAGCAAAATCCATAGAAATAGTATTTTATATATAGACTAAATTAAACTTTTTGTACAAAAAATGATTAGACGGTATTATTAAACAGATAAAAATAATTATGATAAAATCCACCAAATCAATAATAAGTACACATGATATTAATTGGTAAATATAAATGTTTAAAAGAAAAAATAATAGCTACAATCCCATACAAGATGACACTCCTGTAAAAAGTGAAAGTGAAAGTGAAAGAAATAGAAGTACTTCTGTAACAACAAAACATAAAAAATCCAAGAAAAAGCAAAGAAATAGAAAAATTTCTGATGGATCATCTGTTCGCAGTATATCATCTGTTCGCAGTATATTTACAAGTAGTAGTAAAAAACCAATTTCAAATGCTAACTCCAATAGTAGCATTAATGATTCAATTCACAATAAATCTATATTTAGTGATCGTTCCTCAAGATCGAATCGTGGACGTAAGTTCTTTCCTGACAGACAACATAACCCAGCTAATGATCATAGTAGTGAAAACAATATTGATAAAACAAATTTCATAACTAAATTAATTCCTAGAATTAAATCAATTAGTTCAGAAACAATAGCAGAATTAATTAAACCTGAAAATGATTTCTCCGAAACAGTGATTTTTGTTCTAAACATTTTAGGATCAGAATTAGCAGATGATTTTTGTTTTCATCTTTTAGGAGAAAAATACTCTAAAAAACATATTATTCCTGAAAAAAAGCTTGCAGACGGAATACCATATATTTTCTACTTTATTGATGATAATTTTCAAGGTGTATATAAAATATCAATAATACGTCCTAAAGATGATCATGAAATTTCTAAAAATAACCAAAAAGCTGCTTCTGCCACAAAAGATCAAGATAAGAAAATTCGATCCTTTGTTGCTTGTGCCATGAAAGATAAAATTCAAGTTATGAAAAAATTCTGTATATACAAGGAAAATACACTTACATTTCTTTATATCCAGAAATCTCAAACAAGACAAAAATATGATCAATCTCAATGGTTTGAAATTGGAAAAGAAAATCCAAATATTGTAAGAGCAATAGCAAACTTATTAAAGTTAGAAAGCAAACCTTCAAAAAACCATGACGCATTATTTTCAGAAGATTCAGAAATCCAAGATTTAGTACTAAATTTTGCACATAGAATCAACACAGAATTCACAAAAAAAACCTCTTCAGAAAACGAAAATAACAACTTTAGATATATCAATGAAAGCACAGAAAATAAAGCACATTATGTTGAACCATCTGATATTACAAAATGTATCACAAGCTCAAAGAAAGAAGAAAATTTTAAACCTTCTATACGAAGGTCAAAACATGTTAATAAAATATCAAAAACTGTTTATGAAAACAAACAAACAACTTATGGTAATGAAAACAAACAAACAACTTATGGTAATGAAAATAAAACAACTGAATATGGCACTTCTGAATCTATCAATAAAGATAACGTTTATCAAGTTGTCAATGAAGAAATAGAAAAAACAAAATTGTATGTTAAACTAAATGATAATCCAGAATGTAGCAAAAATTTAATAGAAAAAGAAGTTCATAACACACAATTTGTAAAATCAGGAGAACAAACAAATCAATCAACACATGCAGTTAATCTAAAAGTAAGCTCGTGTGAATATGAAAAAACGAATGAATATGAAGAAATTGATGTATATGGATCTGTAATTGATGATGAAACTGATTCTACTCAATTATCTAATTATGCAACGAACATAAAAAGCTCTCAAGAAGGGGGAAAAAAAGATGACAATTATATATCTTCAAATCAAAAATCAAATGGTTTTCAAAAAATTGAGCAAGAAGAAAATGAAATTGTTAGAGAGAATATTTTTAATTCCAATACAGTAACAAATTTTGATACCACACAAGGTAATTTGGGTTTAAATATAGAACAAGATTATATGGACCACCATAACATAGAAGAAAGCAAATACATTGATATGAATGGATATGAAACATCATTCACAGAAAAAAGAAATAAATCTAGTATAAAAAGTGAATCATCATCTGATTCTTTATCAAAGATAGAAAAATCAAATGATGATGATCATGAAAATCAAGAAAAAACAACCGGAGATGAAATGATTAAAACAATTAAAACAATTAAGACATTTAGAAGTAGTCTTTCTTCACTAAATAGTAGTGGAAAGGGTGATGAAACTAAAAATAAAAATCCACAAGATATTATAATCAGAAATTATGAAAAATATCATGAAAGTTCAAATCATGATGAACAAAAGGAAATTGGAACACACGAAAAATTGACTTTGATTTCTACTCTTTTAAACTCTGAGCTTGCCCCTAATACTTTTGAAATAAAAAAGATACAAAATAATGAAGAGAAATTCAATATAGAGATAAAGACAGGCTCAAATAATCATTACCTTTTACTCTATAAAGAGTATGATGGAGATGTAGATCTATTCAGACTCACTAAAAATTCTTCAAACAGATACACTTTATATACCTATATAAAAGAAATAGACAAAAGTATATATTTATATGATAAAAATAAAATCAAAATTAATTATAGAACAAAAAAATATGTTGATAATGATAAAGATGTTATAGATGCAACGAAAATACTATTTAATTGGATGAATTTGCGCAAAAATATGTTGAAAAATACAACTAAAATAGATCCTTTTCGAAATTTTGTAAACTTTGCAATGCAAGAAGAACAAAAAAAAACACCTTTGTCAGATATTCATAGAGATGTAGGAAAAGTTGATGAAAAATCAAAAATAATTCCCCCTAGAATTCAACAATCATTTTCTAAAGAAGCAGTTGAACAAAAGACAAGTACTTTTGAAAGTACTTCAGAATTAATTTCTCATGCAAGCGTATCAGAAATTGATTTTCGATCACACTCACCACAAATATTCACTTCTGTTGAAAGTAAACCAACAATAATTCAATCTCCTATTCAAATACAAAAAAAACCAATTACTACTGATATATCAGGAGTAAATGAAGATACAATACATCGAACAAATAGAAAAAATACACAAACTTCAGAATTACAAATTAATCAAATAGAGGAACATACAGGGTCAAGAGTTCAATTTCCTAAAAAATTGTATTGTTCTGAAGAAGCAAAAAACAACCATGAATTTGAGCAAACACCAATTTCGCGAAAAAATACACAAAAAAAACATGAGGATGAAAGTGATTCATCAAAAGAACAAGAATCAATAATTGAAGATATAAAATTAATTCCAGAAGAAGATTTTAGAAGAAATCAAACATCTCAACAAAAAAAAACTAATAGTGAACCTAATAAAAATATAGCTATGACAAAAACACATAGAAGTGATTTATCATCATTGACACAATTAGGATCAACTGTTCAAAATAAAGGATCAAGTGTTCAAAATAAAGGATCAAGTGTTCAAAATAAAGGATCAAGTGTTCAAAATAAAGGATCAAGTGTTCAAAATAAAGGATCAAGTGTTCAAAATAAAGGATCAACTATTCAAAATAAAGGATCAACTATTCAAAATAAAGGATCAACTATTCAAAATAAAGGATCAACTGTTCAAAATAAAGAAACAACTATTCAAAATAAAGAAACAACTGTTCAAAATAAAGAAACAACTATTCAAAATAAAGAAACAACTATTCAAAATAAAGAAACAACGCAATCTTCAAGTAAATATTCATCTTATAGAAAGTTGCTTATAGCTAGAATAGTTGCCAACCTTGTCATTCTTGCAGCGTTTGTTCTAATCAAAATTATTGCAAATTTAACAAAAAAAGCCCCACTGTTATTATTGATTGAATCAAAAACAGCAATAGCAATCACTGTTGCATTAGTTATAACCAATATAGCGATATCAATAGCAAATATCTGGACTTTGAAAAAAAACTCTCCAGATGAATCATACATATCAGATAATACAAATGAAGAAAAACTGATCACAAATGAATCCATAGAAACACAAAAAGATAAAACAAAGAAACAAAATTCTATACGAATAAGTATTCATTGCGTAGGTATAACGGTAAGTTTTGTATCACTTCTTATAAATCCCAACATTGTCATTCCAATCATTACTATTATCTTCAAAAACTTCGAACCAACTATAATTAAACCTTTTGTTGGAATATTTATAACTGTCACATTTTGTCTATTGAATATATTAACTTCAGCTTTGGATCTTATAGTCATTAATCATAAAGAAAACAAAGAAGATAATCAAGATGAATATGTAAATGCATATAGAACACCAGAAACGGCGATGGAAAAAAACGTTTCAGAAAAAGTAGATCCAAAAGAGGAGATCTTTATATAAGATCAATTATAACAATAAGCACAAAGGCATGAAGTAAAGACAGTAATAAAAGTGGAAATTTATCCAGATAAGTCAAATCTTATTATTAAAAGAAGAGCATATTTTGTCAATTTGATGATAAGCAGAAGATATTTTTTCTTCTTTATTAAAATTAATCTGACCCAAATCTATGATCTCAACGTCTTTAACGCCTAAAAAATTAAGAAAATATATCATCCATGATGTGGCAAAATCATTTTTATCACCAATCTTTATGCCTCCCGATGATACTACTAAATAAGCCTTTTTATTCTTCAGTAATCCAACAGGGCCAGAATCTGTATATTTAAAAGTAATTCTTGCGCGAGCAACAAAATCCGCCCAAGCTTTCAGAATAGCTGGTACTCCAAAATTATAAATTGGAAAAGCTATAACATAGTAATCAGCATCAAAAAGCTCTTTTATTAGTTGATCAGATATTTGCAATAATTTTTTTTGATCTACAGTTCTTGATTCTTCAGAAGAAAATATACTTTCAATTATTTTTTGGTTCATGAACGAAATTTTAGTATCAATTAAAATACGATCTATAACATCACCAAAACCAGCTCTACTCATAGAATGTGAAAGCTTATTAGACACCTCTTTAGAAACCGATTTTTGAGTATTAGAACTAGCGTCTATTCTTAGAATCATATAAATAGCTCACAAAAAATATAAAGAATAAAGATAAACATACTATAAGAACATCTAAGAAACAAGTTGTCTATATCTTATTGGGAACATGATTTATTCAAAACATAGATAGATCAACTAGAAGATCTTATGTATATCATAACACATATAATTGCCGCTGGTGTAATGCCAGGAATTCTTCTTGCAGCACCTATAGTAATAGGTTGAACTAAAGATAATTTTTCTTTAGTTTCATTGGATAAACCAGGAATTGTTAAATAATCAATGCTTTTTGGTATCTTCATTGATTCTTCTTTTTTAAACATTTTAATGTCTTCGTTTTGACGCACTAAATAAGGTTTATATTTGGCATCTATAGCAACCTGTTCCCACACATCCGAATTGAAATTGGGTATATCTGGGAATATCTTAGATATAAGATCAATATTTATTTCAGGGTTAGAAATTAAATCAATTGCACTTCGCTTTACTCCGTCTTGTGCGATATTAATACCGTAAGACTTAAGCTCTCTTGGATATATGTAGGATTGACTCAATTTCTTGTTTAAAATACTTATTTCATTATTTTTTTTACGAAAAATATCAATTCTGGACTTTGACACCAAACCTAATTTATATCCTATTTCTGTTAATCTTCTATCTGCATTATCAGACCTAATACTAAGACGATATTCAGATCTAGAAGTAAAAAGCCTGTAAGGCTCGCCTGAATTTCCAGAGTGCACTAAATCATCAATCATCACTCCTATATAGGAAGTTGAACGATCTAAAGTAAAATCCAAATTTGGATCTGCAGCATTAACACCAGCAACAAGACCCTGACCTGCAGCCTCTTCATATCCGGTTGTGCCATTGATTTGCCCAGCTAAATACAAACCTTTTATTTTTTTTGTTTCTAATGTTGGATATAACTGTACTGGATCTACATAGTCATACTCCACAGCATAACCATATTGCACTATCTTGGAATTTTCTAAACCGGGTATTGATCTAACAAAACAATCTTGTACTTTATAGCTCATGGATGTAGATATACCATTAGGATAAACCAAATTGCTATTAATTCCTTCGGGTTCAAGAAATATTTGATGACTGTCTTTTTCGGGAAATTTAATAACTTTATCTTCTATAGAAGGACAATACCTTGGACCTTTACTTTGAATAAAAGACATTGCAGAATTCATCATATTACTTGATATAATATCGTGCGTCTCTTTAGTTGTTCTAGTTACATAGCATGGTACTTGTTTTATATTTACAGATTCATTCAAGTATGAAAACCTTCGTGGTACATCATCTCCCATCTGTTTTTCGGTTTTCGAAAAATCAATAGAATTAATATCTAGTCTAGGAGGAGTTCCAGTTTTTAATCTTCCAGTTAATATGCCATGATTTTGTAAAAATTCCGAAATACCTACACTACTATTTTCTCCAAATCTACCTCCTGATAGAGACTTCGATCCTATATGGATTTTACCATTCAAAAAAGTACCAGTTGTCAATACAACGCTTTTACATTTGATGACTTCATTGTTTAATAATATCACTCCATTGATAGTTGCTTGAGAAATCAATAGACTGATCACTTTATTTTGAAAAATGGTAATGTTTGTAGATTTTTTTATAAGAGACAACATGGAAAATCTATACAAGTCCCTATCTATTTGAGCTCTAGGTCCCCAAACTGCAGCACCTTTGCTGGAGTTAAGCATTTTGCTGTGAATTGTAGATGAATCAGCGGAAGCGCCCATTAGACCCCCAAGTGCATCTATTTCTCGAACAACAGTTCCTTTTGCAATCCCTCCTATTGCGGGGTTACATGACATTATGCCTATATTTTTTTGATCTGGTGTGACAATAGCCACTTTAGCTCCCAAACTAGAAGCAGATTGCGCGGCTTCACATCCAGCATGACCACCGCCTATTATCACCACATCATATACATGGAAATTTTTCATAATTTCTTAACTTTCGTTCTTGCAAATCAATAAAACTATATAACAACACTCTATTAAATGCGATATGGAAATCATTGATAGTAGAAATGCGTGAACACAAACTATAACTTAAACAACAATTATAAAACAATTGATCTAAAATCAAAACACACAAAAACATAAAAAAACATCATTATAATACAATGCAAATATATTATATATCAAAATAAAAAAATAGATTATTAAAACAAAAAATCAACACTTGTTGACTTTTAACATAATCAATAATATGGTCAATAATGATTTTACTTGTAAAGAATATATTCAAATGATAAAATCCTGGACGTATGAATTATGACCAATTTTAATGACCCTTGGGGTAAAGGATTTAATTCAAACAATGGTAACGGACCAAATCATGATTTTGAGTCTTTAAAAAACCTTTTAAAGAAAATCTTAAAAGGCGGAAACCCAAAAGTTTTTTTCATTATTCCCGTAATATTTTTTTGCGCTTGGATGTTATCAGGATTTTATATGGTGAATCCAGAACAGCAAGGAGTTGAACTTATATTTGGTAAATACACACAAATAACTGATTCGGGTCTTAACTATAATTTGCCCTACCCGGTAGGTGAAGTTAATAAACTGAATGTAACTTCTATAAACAAAGAAGAAATTGGTTTAAAGCTAGATTCAAATGGAAGAAGTCAAAGAAAAAACCAAAATTCCACAGAAAAAAGTGAAGGGGTAATACTGACAGGAGACGAAAATATAATTAACGTTAATTTCGAAGTCATGTGGAAAATATATGACCCATATAAATATCTTTACAGCGTAAGGGAAGATAGAAAAGGAAAAACAATAAAAAGTGCAGCAGAAAGTGCAGCAAGAGAAAGCATAGGTTTAAATTCAATTGGTTTCATACTCAGCGGAAACGGAAGGTCTAAAATATCCAGTGAAATATTTGACTTACTCCAACACACTTTAGATTCATATGACATGGGTGTAAAAGTTGTTTCAATACAACTCAAAAAGATAGACCCTCCAGAAAAGGTTATATCTTCGTTTCGAGACGTCCAAAGCGCACGAGCTGATAGAGAGGTTGAGATAAACAAAGCTCAATCATATCAAAATGATATAATGCCAAGAGCCAGGGGTGAGGCTCAAAAAATATTAAGGGAAGCTGAAGCTTATAAGCATCAAGTTCTAGAAAAAGCAATTGGAGATTCTAGTAGATTTATCTATATATTAGAACAATACAAAAAAGCTCCATCACTAATGAAGAAAAAGATGTATTTAGAGCATATGGAAGAAATTTTAGCTCCTATGGATAAGATTATTTTTGATAACAATAATGGCAACCTCTTAGGCCATTTTCCAGTTTATGATTCATCGGTAAACAAGTATGGTAAGTAAAATATTAGCTATATTATTTGCTCTTCTAATATCTGTATCTACGTCTGTTATTTTCATGGTAGAAGAAGGACATAAAGCAATATTAGTTCAGCTAGGTGAAGTAAAAACTTTAACTCCCCTAAGCCCTGGATTGCATTTCAAGTGGCCATTTATAGATAAGGTGGTTCTTATAGACAGTAGAACTCTTGATATAGAATCAGATTCCAGCGAAATAATAGCATCAGATCAAAAACGAATAGTTGTTAATTATTATGCAAAATATAAGATAATTGATCCAATTCTATTTTATAAATCTGCAAGAAACGAAACAATTCTTGAAAACAGGTTAAGATCTATAGTTGAATCACAAGTTCGTGAAGAAGTTGGTAGAGTTCCATTGACCGCTTTATTAACTGAAGCAAGGTCATCTATAATGGGGAATATAAAACATCAGTCCGATCTCCAATCTAAAAGTTTTGGAGTCTCCATAATAGATGTAAGAGTGAAAAGAACTGATTTACCTGAAGAAAATAGCGAAGCAATCTTCAAAAGAATGCAGACAGAACGAGAAAAAGAAGCCAGGGAGATAAGAGCAACTGGTTTCGAAGAAGCTCAATATGTTCGGTCCCTTGCTGATAAAGAAAGGGTTATGCTATTGGCCGATGCAAATAAAAAAGCTAATATACTTAAGGCCGAAGGAGATTCTTTATCTGCATCAACTTTAAATGATGCTTTTTCCAAGGACCCTGAATTTTTTGAGTTTTATAGGTCTTTGCAATCTTATAAAAGCTCGTTCAACACTAACAACACAAAAATGGTAATCTCAATCGATCACGACTATTTCAATAAATTTTTAAAGGATGAAAAAAAATGAAAATCCAAACAAAAATCTTCCTTACATTGTCTTTTTTACTGTTTTTTTTGCATTCTCACCAATCTTGTGCCAATACAGTTCTAACAAACGAATATCAAACACTTGAAGTTAAAAATCAAAAACATTTTAGTACTACCGATGAATGGTTACCTGATTTGGTTGAATCTTTGTTGCCAACTGTAGTAAATATATCTATACTACACAAACCCAACAACGATTCTAGCTCTTCTAATTTATATTATTTTCCCGGTGGCGATATATTGAAAGAATTTAGAGACTTTTTTGAGCGCTCTGATCCATTCGGTGGTGGGAAACAGAACAAATCTCCATCTTCTTCTTTGGGTTCTGGTGTAATAATAAACAGCTCAGGTGTAATACTGACTTCTGCTCATTTGATTGGTAACTACCAGGAAATAAACATAACAACATTAGATGGTAAGAAATATGCAGCTGAAGTGGTTGGTCTAGATGCAGAAACAGATGTTGCCGTATTGAAAATAAATTCTGACACACCTCTTCCATATGCAAACATGGGATCTTCGGATGATTTAAGAGTAGCTCAGACAACTATTGCCATAGGGAATCCCTTTGGATTAGGTAGCACTGTGACTTTAGGAGTTATATCTGCAACAAATAGGGATATAAACTCCAGTAGAGTTGAATTCATACAAACCGATGCTGCTATAAATCAGGGCAATTCTGGAGGACCTCTATTCAACAAAAATGGTGAGGTTATAGGAACTAATAGTTCTATATATACAATCACTGGAGGAAACCTTGGCATAGGATTTGCAATTCCAATTGATATTTCTAAACCAATAATAGAAATGCTGATTCGTGATGGAAAAGTAATGCACGGTTGGCTTGGAATCACTATGCAGGAAGTAACTGAAGAGATATCCAAATCTCTTGATCAAGAACGTCCTTTTGGAATAATAGTATCCCAAACAATTAAAGGAAGTCCTGCAGAGAAAGCTGGATTAAAAATTGGAGATGTAATACTTAAAATCAATGATATAACTATAGAAAATCCACGACATGTTCAAAAGCTCGTATATAAAATGAATGTAGGGGATAAAATCAAATTAACAATCTTACGTAATGGAACTAAGAAAAATATTTCTCTCACAATAGATCAAAAATCTGTAAGAGATGATTTAGATCAATACTCACATGAAGTATATGATCTAAATGGAATTGAGGTTATAGACATATCAGAAAATCTTCGTCATAAATTAAATATCAATGATACTAAAGGTGTTCTGGTGCAATCTGCTCCAAATTCCAAGTTCCTAAAACGTGGTGATATAATTTTCAATGCTGCTAATTCCGAGATAGATAGCGTAAAAAAATTAAAATCTGTAGTAGAATCAGAAAAAAAGAAAGGGTCCAATAGTATTCTGCTTTGGATCAATAGATCTGGCATAAATATATTTACAGCTATATCCTTATAACTGTGGAGCATATAGCTGTAACAATCATACCCATAATAAAAAATAATTACTCTTATATTGTAAAGGATTTATATTCTGATATTACAGCAGCTATAGATGTAGGAGACTCATCTCCTGTGTTACATTATTTATCAAACAACAAACTATCCCTTGATTATATATTAAGTACACATAATCATTGGGATCATACTAGTGGGAATATTGAATTAAAAAAAACAACTGGATCCAAAGTAATGGGACCTGATAAAGGTATACCTGGAATAGACTTTATAATATCAGAATCATCAAAATTATCACTAGGAAAAACAAAATGTAATATCTTATCTCTCCCAGGACACACAGAAAACCATGTTGCTTTTTTATTTGGTGACTGCCTTTTTTGTGGCGATGTTCTTTTTGTTGGTGGTTGTGGAAAAGTAATGAATAATCGAATGGGTGATATGTATAATAGTATACAAAAACTTCAAAAATTAGATGATAAAACAAAGATTTATTGTGGTCATGAATACACATTAGCAAATTTAGAATTTGCTTTAAAGGTTGAGCCAGATAATCTATATGCATATAATATGCTAAAAGATTTAAAAGCAAATCCAATCATCACTGTTCCTTCTACAATAGAAAAAGAAAAATTGATCAATCCTTATTTTAGACTCGAGATAATAAAAGAGAAATTAAGAAGAAAAAATGAAAACAATTTATCAATATTCGAAACAATCAGAAGAATGAAAGACGAGTATACACAGTCAAAAATTATATAAAAATTAGAATTAGACACGTGATCTATAAAAAAACTCTTTTGCCCTGTTTTCATCAGACATAAAAGAACCTAATATGCAACTTGTGCTCATTTGAGCGCTATAGCTTCTAGATTTAGAACACATCACACAAGTATGTTTTGCTTTAATCAAAACCGCAACTCCAGCAGGAGATATTATATCTTTTATGTTATATGCAATGTCGTTAGTCATATCTTCTTGCAAATAAAGACGAGATGATATCAATTCAACAAAACGAACAACATTTCCAACACCAAAGATTTTATCATTGGGTATATAACCAATGTTAACATGTCCATCAAATGGCATAAAGTGATGTTCACAAAAAGATATAAAGGGTATATCATGAAATAAAATAAGCTGACCAGAGTTATATCTTTTATTCTCTATAGGTTTTAAAACAAGTCTGGGATCCTCTAAATATCCCCTAAAACAATTTCTATAACCATCTAACAAACTACTTGAAAGAGTATAATATTCTTTAGGAGATCTAACAATCCACCGAAACATAGTTTTCACAGCTTCTAACATTTCATTGTCAGATGGTGGGGAAATGCTCATTACATAGCCTCTGCGCCGCTTATAATCTCTATTAAATCTCTAGTGATCAAAGCTTGTCTTGTTCTGTTGTATAGTAAGGTAAGTCTATCTATCACTTCATTGGCGTTTTTAGATGCATTCTCCATTGCAATCATTCTAGACATATGCTCACTCGCCAAACTATGACAGGCAGCGGAATATATTTGCATAGCCAAATTGAGTCTAAACATATTAGTTATTATTTCTACGATATTGCCATCACAATTATATTCAACGAATTCAGTAGATTCAAAGCATAAAGGAAATAAATCCAAAATAACAGCTTCTTGGACAACAGAACTCACAAATTTGGTGTAACAAATAGAACAAGAGTTAAAATCATGGTCTGCTAGAATTTGATCTACTAATTTGATAGAATCATTATAAGAAAACTCAGAAGATGAAAAACTAGCAATCACATCAGAACTAGATCGAGAGATGAATTTATTACCTTTGAAACCTACACTTACAAAGCTTGTATTAAAACCCTCTTCATTCCAAGATTTATTCTTGTCAGAAAAACTACGTATAATCTTATTGTTAAAACCACCACATAATCCTTTGTCTGAAGTAAATAATATTACTATCTTATTATTGTTCGAATTATGTGATCCAACAATTCGACTGGGAAGATCTCCCTTATAACCAGAAATTATAGAAGACAAATCATAATAAAGAGATTCTGATGAATCCCCAACAGATGCAGAACGCTTTTGCGAAGATTTAAGACTAGAAGCAGCAATCATTTTCATCACCTCAGTGATTTTTTTTGTTGATTTCACACTCTTTATTCGCGTCAATATTTGTTTGGTACTAGCCATAAACCCAACCTAGATGTAATATATTATGACAATGTATTCAGATTTATCAAGCTTCTTACTTACAGTAATACTAGAATTTATATTAGAAACAGATAATTTGGCTATTATAGTTATACTTGCTAGAAAATGCAATAATCCTAAAATAGTCACAATATGCGGAATCATAGGTTCTTTAGGCATTAAAGCTATAATTCTTCAATGTCTAAGCTTTATTGTAGAAATAGACGAAATTGTTTTTATGAATATATATTCTATGAAAGATATTTGTTTGTTCGCAGGAGGGATATTTTTAATAATAATTTTCTTACATCAAAATAATAAAAAAATACAAAATAAAATGGAAATAAACAAAAACAAAAACAAAGACATAGTTTCTACTATTAATATAATATTAGCTGATATAATATTTTCTTTAGATTCAGTAATAGCAGCTATTAGCGTAACCTTGAACATTAAAATCATATTGTTAGCTTTTGTTATTAGCACAGCTGCAATGTGTTTATTCGCTACTCAATTTCTAGCAATTATGAGTAAATATAAATTTCTAGAAAAAAACATAAAATATTTGATACTCATTATAAGTTTTAAACTAATATTAGATGGAATCAAAGTAAAAGAATTATATCAATTGTTAAGTGCAATCTAAAATTGTCCTCAAAATTATTAGAATTTAGCAAAATTAGTATATTGAAGTAAGTTTTTAGACAGTCATTAACCAGATTACTTGCTTTCATCCTAGAAAGGCTTTAGGATTCATTTTCACATCGTATTAACTTTATCTGTATTGCTTATGTCATATCTATTGTCTTTCATTTTAGTCATGTCCTTGGTGGTTATAATACATGAATATGGGCATTATTTGTTTGCAAGGATGTTCGGAGTAAAAGTTGAATCTTTTTCTGTAGGATTTGGACCTGAACTTTTTGGTTATACTGATAAACATAAAACTAGATGGAGCTTTAAAGCTATACCAGCCGGTGGTTCTGTTGTAATGTTTGGAGATGCAAATGAGGCCAGCATGCCAGACCAATCAAAACTTGCACAAGCAGACAAAGAATCTTTCGAAAAGTCTCTACATTCAAAGCCAATATATCAAAAATCACTGATAGCGTTCGGTGGTCCTTTATTTAATTTTATATCAGCAATCATAATAATGTCTTCTATATATTTTTTTAATGGTAAAGTAACATCTGAACCCGTTGTTGCAGTAGTTTTAGAAAATAGCCCAGCGTATCAAGCTGGCATAAAATCAGGCGATATAATACATTATATTGATCAAAATAAAATAAGTAGCTTCGAAGATATAAGAAGAAATATATCTCTACTTAACCCTGAGGATCAAATATTAATAAAATATTCAAGAGATGGACAAATTTTTTCAACAACAATAAAACCGCAACTAATCGAGACAAAAGATGAATTAGGAAACAATATCAAAATGCTTCAAATAGGAGCTTCTGGTAGCTTAATTCATCAAAAATTATCTATATTAGGTGCAATGAATGAAGCAATATTAGAATCTTTTAGAATGATTGAAATGACAGCTAAGGTTTTAAGTCAGATTGCATTTGGGAATAGAGGTATGGAGGACGTTGGTGGACCGATAAAAATAATGAAATATTCTGGCCAGTCTCTACAGAAAGGTTTTCTTCATCTAACTTGGCTTATAGCTGTTTTATCTATAAATTTAGCTTTTGTCAACCTTCTTCCTATTCCATCTCTAGATGGAGGACATATATTTATGTATGGGATAGAAGCAATAATGGGAAGGCCTATATCATACAAATATCAAAATTATAGTTTTAAATTTGGTATGGCTTTATTGTTAGGTATGTTTATAATATTCACATTTAACGACATTAAAGATTTACTACAGTGAGATTACTAATATACATTTTAATTGCTTATATATGCTCAAACTCCGCATCTTCCTCACAGGTGTCAGTAGTTGGGAATAGCACTGTAAGTAAAGAACACATACTAAAAAGATTTGATAAAAATAATATAAATAGTTCAATCAAAGAAATTTTTAGTATGGGTGTCTTTTCTTATATATCAGTTGATAATGATCAACAAAACAATTACATAATAGATGTAAAAGAAAGCCCAATTTTAAACAAAATATATATAAAAGGTAATAAAACTATATCTAAAGATGATATATTGAAAAAAATTGATCTACAAGAAAATCAACGCTTGAACAACAGTAAATTAGAAAATGGATTAAAAAAAATTTTGTTGGAATATAAAGAAAAAGGGCGTTTAAATGCAAGGATAAATGTTTATCAAGAATCTTTACCTGACAATAAAATAAATTTATCAATTATGATAAAAGAAAATGGCAAGACTAAAATCTCTAATATTAATTTCGTGGGAAATGAGTCTTTTTCTAGTAATATACTCAAACAATATCTTTTCTCAACAGAACGTAATATAAGTTCTTTTATTTCCGGAGTTGATAAATATAACCCTACTAAAATAGACATGGACATGATATCAATCAAAAATTTCTATATGAATCATGGGTTTGTAAATATTAGAGTATTAGATCCAATTATAGAATTACACAAAAACAATCTTGCATCTATAACATATCGTATAATTGAAAATGATATTCTCAAGATAGCAGACATTTCGATTGAAAATTTCAACTTATCACAGAAAATAAAACTCTCCACCAAGAAAGGTGATGTATTTAATATTCAATCTCTTAGAGATGATTCTTCATTAATTGCAAACCAACTGAAGCATGAATTTCCTAACAAAAAATATTCTGTGAAAGTTGATTATGAAAATAATAGTTCAGGACAAGTAAACGTTAAATTTACTATACAAGAAGAACCAAAAAAATACATAAATAAAATTAATATATTCGGCAATTCAAGAACTAACAGTAATGTTATATTACAACAAATCACTTTTGCAGAATCAGATCAATATTCAGATGAAGAAATACAACAATCACAAAAAAACATCTTATCTCTGGGATTTTTCACAGACGTAAATATCACAAGCAAACCATCCAAAACTGATCATGATTTATTAGATGTAAATGTGATCGTAAACGAAAATTCTGAAACTGGATTCATCAAATTGGGTGGAAGCTATACATCCGATAACGGGATTATGGGTGAGTTTTCTCTTACTGAAAATAACTTTGCAGGCACTGGAAACACTTTATCTGCAGAGGCAAGTCGAAATTTTTCTGGGTTCAATGCATCCCTAGATTTTATTTACAATAATTTCATGGACAGAGACATATCGTTAGGTGGTTTGTTTGATATTCAAAAACATAGTAAAAATAACAATGACTCATCTTACGATTTGTCTACTATTGGATATTCATTTAAAGCATTCAAACCTCTATTGAATAATATGAATTTAGGATTAGTGATTAGCTATAAATATTTTGATTTATATAATCTCTCAGAAAGTATTTCGGAAATAATAAAAAATCAAAATGGAAAATTCGATTCTTTTACTTTAGGTTGTTTGTTTAACTATTCCAGTCTTGACAATAAGATCAGACCAACATCAGGAATACAATCAGTTTTTAGTCAAAATGTTGCAACTTTGTTTGGAAAAAGTCGATATGTTAAATCTTATTTTTCAGCTGATTATTTTAAACCTATATTAAGTAATATAAGCAAAGATATAACATTGATATTCAGATTAAAAGCTGGTGGTATTTCAAGCTATGATAATTATACTCTAAAGGTGATTGAACATTTCACTCTACAAGAAAAATACATACGTGGCTTTGAAAATAGTAAAATAGGTCCTATAGACGCTATAACAAAAGATAAACTTGGCGGTAAATTTATGATAGCAAGTGGATTACAAACAAATTTCCCCATAGGATTCCCAAAAAAAATTGGTATAATGGGTTCCTTGTTTGTGGATGCTGCAAACTTATTTGGCTCTGATTACAATCCAAATGAAGTGATTGATGAAAATAAATTAAGAATTTCTGCTGGATTTGGTGTATTATGGTATTCCCCTCTAGGACCAGTTAGACTGGACTTTGGATTTCCTATAGTAAAAAATAAAGATGATCAAGCTAAATCTTTAAATATTTCTTTAGGTAATGTGTTCTAATTATGTCTTATTTGGTTATTGTTGAATCTCCCGCTAAATCCAAGACTTTAGCAAAATATCTTGGTAAAGACTTTAATGTTACTTCGTCATTTGGTCATGTAAGATCATTGCCTTCTAAATCTGGATCTGTAATACCTGAAAAAGACTTTGAAACAAAATATGAAATTATATCTCCAAAACATTCAGAAGCATTAATTAAAGCTTCTTCTAAAGCTGATAAAATATATTTAGCACCAGATCCAGATAGAGAGGGAGAAGCAATAGCATGGCATATTTCAGAAGTAATCAAAGATAAAACCAACGCAGTAATACATAGAATCACTTTCAATGAAATCACAAAACAAGCTGTAATCAATGCTATCAATTCACCAAGAGAAATAGATTTAAACCTAGTAACTGCACAACAAGCTCGTCAAAATCTAGACTATTTAGTTGGTTTCACTCTTTCACCAATATTATGGCGCAAAGTCCCAGGTAGCAAATCTGCTGGAAGAGTTCAATCTGTAGCTCTGCGTTTGATTTGTGAACGTGAGTATGAGATAAAAAAATTTACATCACAAGAATATTGGTCAATAGAAGGTTTGTTTGAATCAGAAAATGAAGAAATGGAGGCTCAGCTCACACATTTTAAAGGCAAAAAAATAACAAAATTGGAAATAAAGAACAAGAAATCTGCGCAAGAAATACACGATGAGTTGTTTGATTTAGAATATAACGTTGAATCAATAACAAAGAAACAAATAAAAAGAAACCCTCCTCCACCTTTTATAACCTCTACTATTCAGCAAGAAGCTTCTAATAAGTTGGGTTTTTCTACAAAAAAAACTATGTCAATAGCACAAAAATTATATGAAGGTATTGATATTAAAAGCGAAGTAGTAGGTCTTATTACATACATGAGAACTGATGGGCTTTATGTTTCAGACAGTGCTATAAAAGAAACAAGAGAAACAATAGAAAATCTTTTTGGCAAAAAGTATGTTGCCGATAAAATCATCAAATATACCAATAAAGTAAAAAATGCGCAAGAAGCCCATGAAGCTATAAGGCCAACTTCTTCCGAAAGGACTCCAGAAATCTTAAAAAGCTATCTCACTCAAGAACAATTACAGCTATATCAGCTTATATGGAATCGCATGCTAGCCAGTCAAATGAAAAATGCAGTATTAGATCAAGTCACAATAGACATTAAAGCAAAAAACTCTAGCGCTAATCCAACATTCCGTAGTACAGGGTCTGTGCTATCATTTGATGGCTTTTATAGAATCGCAGGTAGTCCAGCAAAAGACAAATTATTGCCTAAAATGGAAGAAAACAGTATAATAATCCTTAAAAAGGTTAATCCCAAACAACATTTTACTCAACCTCCACCTAGATATACAGAAGCAACACTTGTCAAAAAAATGGAAGAGTTGGGAATTGGTCGTCCTTCTACATATTCTACAATTATTTCTGTAATACAAACTCGCGAATATGTGAAATTAGAAAACAAAAGGTTTTGGACGCAAGATAAAGGAGTAATAGTAAATATATTCTTAACTAATTTTTTCCCTAAATATATAGAATATAGTTTTACAGCTGATCTAGAAAAACAATTGGATGCGATAGCTTTAGGTAATATGAACTGGAAGTTTTTTCTGAAAAATTTTTGGTCTGAATTTATAGATAAAATAGAAGAAACCAATAAAATACAAACAAAAGATGTAATAGAAAATATAACTAAATATATTAAAGATTATTTGATACACAAAGATGAATCATTGTTATGCCCTGATTGCCAAAAACAAGATATTCTACCTTATGTTTCCAAGTTTGGCGTTTTGTGGAAATGCACAGAATGTGGATATAGATCGGATAAGAAAATTATAGGATATACCGATAATCAAGAACAAATTCTGCTCAAAAATGGCCCTTATGGTCCTTATATAGAAGCAAACGAAAAAAAATGGTCAGTACCTGAGGAAATAAAAGATATTGATGAAAAATTAGCAAAACAAATTATGTCTTTGCCTAATGTATTAGGACAAAATCCCGAAACAAGTTCAGAAATAAAAAGAGGAATTGGTCCTTACGGTGCATATGTATTGCATGAAAAAAAATATCATTCCGTAAAACCTTTGAATAAAATTTTTGATATCACCATAAAAGATGCTATGGAAATTATCAACAAACCTCAAAAAAGAAAAGTAACAAAAACAAAGGAGACAGACAAGCAATAATCTAAATTTAATATGATGTTGACATACCAATATTCTTATGTTGTTATCTGAAGTTATGAACAAGGATAGTGTAGATCAAAAAGAAATAAAAAAATTTTCAAACAATTCTCATCATTGGTGGAATTTGAACGGAAAGTTCAAAACCTTACATCAAATAAATGATTTAAGGTTTTCTTTCATAACCAACAAGATTGAAAGTTATTTTGAAGGAAATAATGTGGATATCCTTGACGTAGGATGTGGTGGAGGCATATTAACAGAGTCGCTTCATAAATATGGCTACAAAGTAATAGGCATTGACCCTTCTGGACCTAATATAGAAGCAGCAAAGGCTCATAATTCTGAAATTGAATATATAAATTGTAATATAGAATGTTTTCAAGAAAAAAAGTTTGATGTTGTCATATCTTTGGAAGTAATAGAACATGTGTCTTCTATCCCCATTTTTGTAGAACAACTTGCTAAGTGTATCAAACCAAATGGCTTGTTGTTTATTTCAACTATTAACAGAACAATATCATCTTTTGTGAAAGCAATAATTTGTGGTGAATATATACTAAAATTACTACCAAAAGGCACTCATGAATGGGGGAAAATGGTAAAACCATCTGAAACTGAATCTCATATGTTAAAAAACAACATCGTTTTAAGAGAAATAACAGGAATGACATTCAACCCATTAATAGGTAAATGGCATTTAAACAAAAAAGATATATCAGTAAATTACATATGTTACGGACAAAAAATATGTTTCAACAAATAACCTAAAATATTTTCATAGTGTGTTTTTTAAAACAATTATGACAATCTTTTCAAGGCTCTCTCCTTTCCTATTAGATACAATAGTTTATGCATTTCAGGACCATCTTTCTTACCTGTAAGAGCTTGTCTTATAGGTAAAAACAAATTTTTACCACGCAATTGAGTCTTGTTTTTTACAGCTTCAATTGATTTAAACCAAATATTCTTATCCCATTTTTCAGAACATATAGCTTCTCTAAACAAACTTACCAATTCATTATCAACAATGACAGTTTTGATATCAGAATAACATATTTCATGCCATTCCATTATTTCGTTTCTATTATTTATGTTACTAGAGATCACATTCCAGAAATCAGGATCTAGATCGAAATAGTCTGAATCAAGCTTTTGCATAAGCTTAGCATTTAAATCTTTCAAAACATTTATATCAAAAGAAGCTTGAGATGCAGAAAAAGCGTTGATATCAAAAGAACGCACTAAATCTTTCATTTCAGTGAAAACCTCTATCGGATTTGAAGTTCCAAGCCTCGCAAGATAACTACATAAAGTCATTGATTCGATATTCATGTCACGTATTTCTCTAATAGATAAATTACCACTTCTTTTGGAAAATTTTCCATCTTTTGCATGCAATAAAGAAATATGAGCAAAATTAGGAATTTTATTGCCAATAGCATCAATCATATCAATCTGAACTGCGGTATTAGAAATATGATCTTCCCCTCGTATTATATGCGTTATCTTGAAATCAATATCATCAATAACAGAAGGCATAAGGTAAGTATAAGTACCATCTGCTCGTATTACTATAGGATCACTAGTGTGATTGGTAGAAACTTCTATAACACCCCTTGAATCATCTTTCCAAGATATTTTTCTTTCTATTAACCTAAATCTATAATGTGGCTGCCTAGAAGAGTCTTTGATTCTTGAATCACTATAACGATAAACTGGTGCTTTACCACGCATACGCATGATCTTTCTTTTCGCTTCCAATTCCTCAGGAGATTCATAGCATGCATATATACGACCATCCCTCTTGAGTTTGTTGATAATTTCATTATATCGATCAAGACGTGAAGATTGATTAAATGAATGGTCAAAGTGAATCCCAAGCCAACTTAAATCGTCTTTTATTGCATCAACATATTTGTTTTGAGATCTATTGACATCAGTATCGTCAATTCGGAGAATAAACTCACCTTCGCAACTTTTGGAATATAAAAATGCAACTAAGGCAGTCCTGACATTGCCTGGATGAATAAATCCAGTTGGGCTTGGAGCAAATCTAGTTAGCATAATACCTCATAAGTGTATAATAATATTGATAGCAAATAAAGATAATGTGAAAAAGATGAATATATATATAACAATCAAATAAAAACGTATTTAAACTATTTGCTATACGGAAAAAATGTATAAGAAAGAGTTATAGTACCTACATCTTCAGCATCTGAATCATTCTCTATTTCTTTGTCAATAAAAAAAGACACAGGCATTACAACCTCAACATTTGGCATCAAAGTCTGTCTCGAAAAACAAAAACAGGATACTTTGTTGAAATATTTACCTGCTTTGTGTGGTGCAACATTATAGATGGCCATAACTTCTATAGGTTCATCTGAAGTGTTTATGGCCTTGTAGAAAACCAAAGAAGGCTCACCAGTGGCAACTAAAATTGGTTTTTGATTAATTTGAAAACGCATTGGAAGACCTGGTGAAACATCAGCATTAAATCTAACCTTGATTTTTTTAGATCCTAATGTAGCATTTGGATCAACTTGAACACGCTTAACAGTCCCACCATAACCCGTTACTTTGCAAAACAAGCTATATATAGGTACAGAAGCATAAGAAAGTGCCAGCATAGATAAAGAGGCTAGCGCAAGGGATACTAATAACTTTCTATTAGTTTTCACAATAAAGATTCACAAAAAACAGAAAAATACAAAACTAATTATTGAGCTTTTCTTCTTTAAACATCACATGCTTTCTTACTTTTGGGTCATACTTGCGGAAAGCAAGCTTTGTTTTAAACTTCTTTGTATTACGTTTTACAACATAAAAAAAACCAGTCCCAGCTGTACTAACAAGCTTGAAAATAGTCAAGCCTTGACCCTTTTTTGCCATTGATTATCTACAGTAAATAATATTTCTTCTGTATAGTATCATATTAAAGCTATGAGATCAATTGTAAAATAATTCAGTCAATTTTAGTGTAACAAACATACTTTCATTATATGATATAGATCACATTCAAAACAACCACGAACAATCCGTTATTATCAATCAATTAACAATCTTTGCTTATAATTAAAGAAATGACTAATAAATAAACAAAATAAGCTCTGAAGTATTGATTAATTAATAATTTTCGTTTACAATTGAAGGAATGATTAACAATCATCACCAAACAAATGAGTTTGGAAATATTGATTAATAATTATTCGTTTATATAGCAAAGGAATTGGCTGAGTTGAGACATGATATATTGCGGGACCTAGAATTAAGACACTAGATAATGATGTTTTTTGATCAGTTTCTGTGTTTATTAATAGAACCACCTAAAAGACATTAGTATCTTTTAATTATATCATCAACATTAGCTCAATAACACTTACTTAATAAGACTTTGGTTAAATAACTTTGTCTATTTACATTTAATTATGAAGTGAATTTAATATCAAAATCGTGATTATAGTCTACATATCATGATTATAGTCTACATTATAGGTAAAAAACTTCTTCAATCAATAAACTATAGAGAGACTAATAAGGAGAATCCTCAAGATGATAGATGATGGAACAATGAACCAGAGTTACGGACATATGTCCGAAGACTCAGAGAAATTTATAAGTGATTGCTGCACTTTAATGGAAGAAGACGATGATATGCGTGTAAAAGCAGGACACTTTTGGGCAAGCATTTCTAATCTTCAATATGTGACAATTAATCATGAAAAAGATGAATCTGAGTTAAAATTTCCAATCCCAATAAACATTAATGAACCTTTGAAACCTACAATGGTCAAAATACAAAATAAAAACTCCGAAGATTCTTTCTTCATTATTCCACACATAAAAAATAAACCTAGAAATGGAAAGTTTCATATCCCTGTAATAAACATCAAGAAAGCTAAAGTAATATATGATTATAAAAATTCGAGCAGAGAAGTCATTTTAAATGAAGAAGCACTCACAGAACAAGAGATCTTATTACAAAATGCATTGTATAAATCAATAGAAAAAAAAATATCCGAAAATTCATCGGACGTAGAAGCAAAAGCTCTAGACACAATGGTTTCAGTAGATGGAAAATGGGATCGAGAAAATTGCGAGCTCTCTGTAGATTTTGCAATTGCAATAAAAAAAGCATATAAACAAAAAAAATGTGATGTTTCCAAAAATTCTGATTTTTTCAAAATGATTTTTTTGATGAGATTTATTACATCAAAAAATATAGGTGCTCAATCTATTGAAATCATAGACTCAATAGAACGTGAAATAAAAAAAACAAAAGAAGATAAAAGACAGGCTCTGAATATAGCTCATCATAAATCAAATATGAATCAGGATAAAGATACTGAAAACTCCAAAAATGAATCAGATAATGCTCAAAAAGATACATCGTATATTAATGCATTATATGAAGAAATCAACGATAGTATAAATGATCTAAAAACACAGGAGGATTATAATGAAGAACGATTGAATAAGCTCGAAGAAGAAGCAAAATTGCTAAAATCGCTTAAAAAGCAAAAGATTACCTCAACATTAAATTCAAATTTCTTACCATTTGCTAAAAACTCCTCATCAAATGAGTTTGAAGAAAAAATTAATAAAGTACAAAATATAAGAGAAATTATAAATCATGCAGAAAAAAAACTCGAACTAATAAATGAATGTTTTAAGATTCGAATTAAAAAAGAAAAAATTTATACAAAAGCGGAAACATTAAAGCAATATCTCGAGAATTCAAAAAATCATATTGATGAAAAATCAAAAAAAGAATATAAAAAATTTTGCCAAAAAAACACACAAGATAATATTTTGAAAAAAATCATACAAGATAATAAATCAACACAGAAGGAGATTTCAAGAACACAGGAAGAAATCATTAAGCTAAGATCAAATTTAGAAGAAATGCTTTCTATAGAAATCTCAGAAAAAGAAACAAGACCAGTTCTGGATTCACAAAATCATAACAGTAGATTTTTAGAAACACAAGGACATGAAGAAGAAGAATTACTAGAAGAAATTAAAAAAAACATAGAATTGGCCATTGAAGTTTCTTCTAAATATACAGATTTATCAAATTCAACTAAAGGATTTCCTAACAATCTCTCAACTTATAATTCACAAAATGTACATCCAGAAAATAATCCAGTTTCTGGTGAATGTATAGTTGCAGCAGAATCAGTTGCAGCAGAATCAGCTGAAAAAGATGTTTATAATTTATCAAACTCTTTGCCGACAAATTCTTCCACTGACAATGTGTCTACCATAACAACAAAAACAGAAGAAACTGTTGGAAGAGATATACAAGCAAGCACCCGATCCAAAAATGCAGAAACTTCTACCCCTGAAAAGAAGAATAGCTTGAGAAAATCTAAAAATAAGTATAAATTGAAAAAATTACCTAGAAAATTATCTATTATTGAAGAAGAAGAAACTCAAGATTTTGAACCCCAAGACACACCAAATGATACCAATACAACAACTCTCATCCCTACGCAAATTTCATCAAACTCTTTGTCGATAAATCATTCCACTGACAATGTGTCTACCATAACAACAAAAACAGAAGAAACTGTTGGAAGAGATATACAAGCAAGCACCCGATCCAAAAATGCAGAAACTTCTACCCCTAAAAAGAAGAATAGCTTGAGAAAATCTAAAAAGAAGTATAGATTGAAAAAATTACCTAGAAAATTATATATTTTTGGAGAAGAAGAAACTGAAGATTTTGAACCCCAAGACACACAAAATGCTGCCAATACAGGAATTTTTAACCCTAGGCAAATTTCATCAAACTCTTTGTCGATAAATCATTCCACTGACAATGTGTCTCCCATAATAACAAAAACAGAAGAAGTTGAAGAAAGTATAAATTTACTCTTGGAAGAAACTGAAAAATTTGAACCCCCAAAAATAACAAATGCTACCAGTACAGAAATTTATAACCCTGAATTGAATAAATTAGATACTGATGAAATGGAATTTACTAACCAAATTAATAGTAGTATTCTTGAAGAAGAAGAAGAAGAAGAAGAAACTGAAGATTTTGAACCCCAAGACACACAAAATGCTGCCAATACAGGAATTTTTAACCCTAGGCAAATTTCATCAAACTCTTTGTCGATAAATCATTCCACTGACAATGTGTCTCCCATAATAACAAAAACAGAAGAAGTTGAAGAAAGTATAAATTTACTCTTGGAAGAAACTGAAAAATTTGAACCCCCAAAAATAACAAATGCTACCAGTACAGAAATTTATAACCCTGAATTGAATAAATTAGATACTGATGAAATGGAATTTACTAACCAAATTAATAGTAGTATTCTTGAAGAAGAAGAAGAAGAAGAAAAAACTGAAGATTTTGAACCCCAAGACACACAAAATGCTGCCAGTACAGAAATTTATAACCCTGAATTGAATAAATTAGATACTGATGAAATGGAATTTACTAACCAAATTAATAGTAGTATTCTTGAAGAAGAAGAAGAAGAAGAAACTGAAGATTTTGAACCCCAAGACAAAGAAAATGATACCAGTACAACAACTCTCATCCCTACGCAAATTCATCCCCCTGAACAGCTGCATGTCTTGATAAATCCAGGCTCTACTATTATTGGAAGAGCAAAAAAAACTGAAAGAAATACAAATTCATTAGTCTTGGAAAAAACTGAAGATTTTGAACCCCAAGACACACAAAATGCTGCCAATACAACAACTCTCATCCCTACGCAAATTCATCCCCCTGAACAGCTGCATGTCTTGATAAATCCAGGCTCTACTATTATTGGAAGAGCAAAAAAAACTGAAAGAAATACAAATTCATTAGTCTTGGAAAAAACTGAAGATTTTGAACCCCCAAAAAAAACAAATGCTACCAGTACAACAACTCTCATCCCTACGCAAATTCATTCCCCTGAACAGCTGCATGTCTTGATAAATGAAGGCTCTACTATTATTGGAAGAGCAGAAAAAACTGAAAAAAATACAAATTCATTAGTCTTGGAAAAAACTGAAGATTTTGAACCCCAAAATACAGAAAATGCTACCAATACAACAACTCTCATCCCTACGCAAATTCATCCCCATGAATGTACAGTTATTGCGGGAAATTCTTCTATTTGTTATAAATCAGATGAAGAAGAGCACATTAATGAGAACCCCATCTCTCAAAACAAACAAAACAAAAAAAATGTATTTGATTTGCCTTTATCATCAGATAATTTTCATAGAATTGTTTTTCATGCAAATCAATATCAACACATTAGAACACCTCCAGTCAAAACATATTCAAGCAATCAAACTGACATAAAAAGAGAAGAACACTCAGAACAAAAAATATCACAAGAACATCAGAATGATGTCAATATTGCAAATCAAGATCAATCCGATCTTAATAGCACTACAGATGATTCATTTGGTAAGAATAATAAAATTCAATCTCATTCATCAGAAAATGAGTATTTTCAGTTAGAACAAGGTCCAGAAGTTAAAGCTCAACCATTATTGGAAGAAAAAAAACATTTAAACCACAAATTAGATATTTATTCAGTCTTATACCCATTCATAACATATATTCTTACTGTATCGTGCTCATTATTTGTGTTATGTAAATTTACATTTCTTGTTAGTATTGCTTTTATTATCCTAGCCTCATTGTCAATAAGCTTCATATTGAAATTTATTGTATGTTACAAACAAAAATATGACAAAGAAAACATAGACCATCAAAGATTAACAGATACTAACGCCGAGAACAATCGTGATGATGCGAGGAAAGAATCAGTTGAAATCAATGACAATCCTCTACTAAAAGATACTAACGCCGAGAACAATCATGATGATGCGAGGAAAGAATCAGTTGAAATCAATGACAATCCTCTACTAAAAGATACTAACGCCGAGAACAATCATGATGATGCGAGGAAAGAATCAGTTGAAATCAATGACAATCCTCTACTAAAAGATACTAACGCCGAGAACAATCATGATGATGCGAGGAAAGAATCAGTTGATCAAAATGAAGATTTACTGACAAACGAAGTTGTTAAAACCAATCTAAGCTCTATGAAAGCAATTGTTGTTAATAATATAAATGGATCAACAGAAAAAGGAATTTGAATTTATACTCAACTTTGCATTGCTGTAGAGTCTAATTAACTTATACGCTCTACAATTAATGTAAAGTAGAACTTTGATAAAAAGCCATGGTTCACACATAACATCAACACCGCTTTCAGCAAAATAAAAATAGCTGACAGTGTATAGAATTTATGAGTACAGAGTCATAACTTGTTGAACGGTTTGTCTTATACATAAAAGCCAAATGATATAAAACTAATACACTGAATCTAGTGCATATAAAAAATTTGAATATTATTGTTATTTCTACAAATACCACGATTTTTGATCTATAAAGTATTTTCAAAGATATAACCACAGAATAATTGATATAAATATTTAACATACTTCATCAAATGATCTAATTGATTGAAGTACAAAAATAAACGCAATGAATCATTTCTCAGCAAAAAAATAAAAAAGTTTACTTCTGTCTCAACAAATACACATATAACGTATTTAGCAAAAAATTTAACGCCAGGTCAAGAAACTGCAACTAATTTAATCTTTAAAATTAACATCATCACTCATAGCTTCATACATTAATATATAATTTACCACATAAGTGATATTATTAATACTGAGCATCGTTGATGCTGGATCGTTCAGCTAATACTGAAACTTTTTTATACTTATTCGCAACCAAGCAAGTTTCATTGTTGATTATAACACTTGAGATAAGTATGTGAATATTTTAAAACTTCTGTTAGTTCGATTATATATAACAATTAATTGAACAAGATAGAATCTTTTAAATTCAATTGCTATTATTAACGTTTCTAAAAAACTAGCGATCCAAATTTTTATTTCAAGACTTAGATCAAATATGGTGAATCTTTCATGTTTGTACTTTAACAATCATCAAACATCTTTTTCCAACCATTATGATCTCAGTAATTGATTCTAAATAAATAATTAAGGAGAAAAAAATGCCAACAGGACAAGAGCGAAAAAAACAAGAACAAGAACTACAACTAGCTATGTCAATGATAGCTAGTCAGAATCAAAAAGTAGATCAGTATAAAGAGATCCGTGAAAATTGCGGAAACCAAGAAAAATGCATTGAAACAGTTGTCAATATTTTTATGAAAATGGTCGAAGGAGGAAGCGAATCAGAGTTTAATGATGCGATTAATGTTATTAATTCAGAATTAACTCAAAATAAAGGAGTTATTTCATTAAATGGATCACTAATCGGAGAAGAGGCTATTGCTTCTAGTCTTTTAAGCAGATTAAATACCGTGCCACAAGGATCGCAACAAAACAATAAAAATAAAATAACTAAAGATGAGTTTAACAAAATTCTGCTTGATGTTACTAATAAGGCAAAAGAAAAATTTAAGCCACATAATAATGTTATGAATGAAACACCAATTAAAGTCAATCGAGAAGAAGTAGAACAATTTTTTAAAACAAATATCCAAGAACAAAAAGCAAGCCTCCAACAAATGGCGCAAAAAAGGAATCAAGATTCAAAAAAGAGAACAGATTTACGTGCAACCATAAAATCTTCAATTATACAATATTCTGAAACTGATAAAGAAAGATCTACAAATTTCTCTAAAATCTTAAATGGAACAAGAGAAGTTCAAAAACCAGATAAAAACCCTTTGAAAACTATTTTCTCTTACAAACCTTCAAGCGATACAAAAACAATAGATGACTTCGTCAAAGCATGTAATGGTATTGTTAAAGAAGAAGCACATTCCAAAAAAGATTCTACAAAAATTCTTAGCCAATTAGATGGAGCTGAGAAAACTGGAATTATAAAACTTGCAAAAGATATTCAACTATATAATGATATTTATGGACTTAATACCATAACTCCAGTAAGGAGAGAAACATTACCTTTAGCACAACCAGAGAACATATTAACTGAAATACAAATTGCAGCAATATGTGCAACAAATAATCTTGCTGATCAACTTGTTAATTTTCAAAATAATAATATTGATAATCTTGGAAATGTAGCGGTAGATTTTGTAAATGGTTTACAAAATGCATTTGGTATTAATAATTCGCCTACTAAAAATAGTTTTAATGAAATTTTTAATCGCATACAATCATTTAATCTATCTAATAATAATATAAACGAAGAACAACAACGGAGTATAAATCTTATATTAAATGCTCTTATTAATCTAAAAAACGCTGCCATTGATTCTGAACAAAGTCTTGATGTTATGAACGATGCAGACTTTCTAATAATGAAGGAGGAGATTACAGACACCGAAGAAGAAAATAATGATCGAGAAGAACTAAATCGAGGACCACTACTAATTCCAGACTTAGTACAGTATATAGCAGATCATGAGAATCAGAGAAATCGGATTGAAACAAACATAAGGCGTGCAGAAGACAAGATTAAAGAGTACAAAAACGTTCAACTAAGTTACTCTAATCTTAATTTTCAAAATCAAGTGCAAGGTGATCCTTTTAATCAACTCGTAGATAATAAGAATAATGCAATTGCTAGAGAAGAAGCCGCATTAGTTGAATTGCATCAAAGCCTTGAAAGATTAGAACAAGAAAAGAATACTCATTTAACAAATATGAGTCCAGAACAACGTTTAATATTTCGAAATCTTGAGAACATTTGTCAAAAACGATCTGATACTATTATTGATCAGGAACAGGCAAGAGATGTAAAAGCAACCATGCTCGGAGAATTTACTAATAGTGTTAACAATCCAAATCAATTTTATTCGTTTTGTATGAAAGAAAATTTGGAAACAGCAGCTCGTGCAGGTGAAATTGGGACAGGAACTGGAACTAATTTTTTTAATAAAACCTTACACACAAAGCACAAAAATTTATTCACAAAAATCCAGAATTTTGGAGAAAGCTTCACAAATGGAAGCTCAAAGACTAAGATTGATAATTATTTCCAAATTGCAACTAATGCTCTTGAAGCTTTTAGACAAGAATTTGAACAAAACTTTGAAGATTCACCATTTTTAAATGAGTCATTTAAAAATTTATCTGAAAAATTAGATGAACTTACCGGTACTTATCATAAGTATTCTAGTATTTTCAGAACTGTTGATTATAGTTTAAACGCACAACAAGAAGTAAATAGCAATGATATTAACAATATAACACGTGTTATCCTTTTTAATGGAACAGCAGGTTTCAAAGAATTATTAACAAGAACTGGTGCAAACGATTATTTAATATTAGAAGATTTTAATCAAAATACAGCCATAAAATTGACAGAAAAAAAGAAAGAATGTCTGATATCCTTCTCAGATCATATAGAAAATCAAGCAAAGACCACAAAAGAGGATTTTCATAGAGCTGTGATTGATATGGCTAAAAAACAAACAAATCATGCAAGAAGTATATTTGATTATAGTTGTCAATTAGATTCTGAAAATAAAATAGATGTTCTCAGAAAAGCATCTATAAAATTAAAAGATTCTGAGTTTTATAAAGCATTATCTGGAAGTGGAGCAAAAAAAGAAGATAAAATATTGGCTGAGAACATAGTAGGTAAAGTATCATCATTATTCGACAATGACGCAATCCAGTCAGTAGAACAAAAAATAGATATAGCAGTAATATTAATGGAATCCATGTTTGATCAAGCAAAATCAAACTCTCAAAACCAAAATCACAATAAAATCTCATTTCTTGAACTATGTAATAGAATTATCAAAAAAATGGATAATCATTCAATCAATATTAATACTCTGGAACACGTTCTTTCTAAATTAAATGGCATATCATCTTCTGATTCTCAAGATATGGATGATCAATTAAAACAAAAATTATTATTGATTGATAAAGATGAATTTGAATGTCCAGAAATTCAAACAAAAGCAGAAGAAGCAGGGTCACTACTAAACGATAAAACAAAAAAATCCTTCATTGTTACAAAAGAACCTGATTCTGATGTTTATTCCTGTGTGATTGCTGATCCTGATAATAGCATTATACACATCTTTACAAGAACAAATGATAATGATGCAGACAGCATTTATCATCCTTTGTTGCAAAACGTAGATCAAGAAAAGTACAATAATATACATGTACATCAAATAAATAATTCTGACAATCAAGTAACATCATTCGAAAAAATTTCCGAAATCATAGGTAGGTTATCATCATCAGAGGATTTCTTAGATAAATTAGACATGGCAGAATATGATACTAATAGGCAAAAGATTTCCAACAAAGATTTCGAAATTTGTACAAATGCTTGGGAAGCAATAAGAGGACAAAGGTTGCTTTCTGAATCAGTTACAACGGAAGCAGATAAAGAATTAATTAAAACTGATATCCAAAAAAATATCGTTACCTCACTTGTTAACAATTTACTTGAAAAAGGTAATATCTCTTTATCTCCGTTTGCTGATAGCACAAACAAGGTAGAACCACAAAAAGAAAAAGAAAAAGGGGGAAAACAAAAAACAGAAACAGAAAAAAAAGCTGAAATAAGTTCAAGAACAGATTTGGAAGAAGCATTGAATGAATTCGTCAATGCACTAAAGGAAAATAATCTAGAGTCATCTGTAAGTATTTTCAAAAAAATACTTGAGTCTATAAAAGCT
The DNA here is from genome assembly GCA_965216745.1 of Anaplasmataceae bacterium. Lineage (GTDB taxonomy): Bacteria > Pseudomonadota > Alphaproteobacteria > Rickettsiales > Anaplasmataceae. The sequence continues at coordinate 1,017,046 of OZ244191.1, forward strand.
GTTGGATCAGAGTTTGTAGATTTGAATTTCAACAAATTGAATCAAGTGGGGCAAGTTTTCAAAAGCTTGTTAAACAAAGAAACAGTGAAAGATGGTGTTAAAGAAAATAGTACAAAAGAAGCACTTGAAAAGTTGTTTGTATCAGGACTAGGAGACAAGGATAATACTAAAGCTCAACAATTAACACATATCATGAGATTTTATGGCCCTATTATTAGTTTGACGGCACTATTTGTATCATTAGGTACTGGAACAGGAGTAAGTATTGCTATTGGACATGCATTAACAACTTTATCGGCTGTTGCATCTGTATCATTTACAAGTTTATCGTTAGCTTCACCAATATTGCCAATATTTCTTGCAATTTCTTCTGCATGTTTGTCAATATTTTTGATTTCAGAATTAACAACACTTGTTCTTTCAAAAGATAACATCAAAGATAAATATAATCAAAATACTACAGGTCACAAATTAATTACTAAGAAAGAAATAGATAAACCAAAAGATGCTCTTTTAAATCTTATCATTGAACAAGAAAAACAAAAAATTGCATTAACAGAATTGTTAGATAAATGTGTAGATAATCCTGAGCAAGAGAAAATAGAAGAAATACTTAAAGCTGAAAAAAATCTTAAAAATGTGAACGATAATATTATAACAAAAACAGTTTTATTGAAAGATAATCTGAATTCAATACTCGAAAAAATGAAAAAGCAAGGTGAAGGTAAATTCCCAACTGATGCTCAAAATGGTGCAGGTGATTTGGTTAAGAATTGTTTGAATACAATAAAATTAGAAACACTAGCGCCTCAAGTCGAGATTCAACAAAGAATCAATACTATACAAGAATCCACTGTACGTACACAAGAGATTAAAAATGCTGAAACAGAAATCAAAAACATTAATATAGAAAACGGAGAAGTAATCGATGAACAAGCAGGACAAAATAAACAACCACCATCTACAAGTGTAAATGGTGCTCAAGGGGTTAATCAAGCACCTAATAATATGCAAAAAGGTTAATCAAGCACCTAATAATATGGCAAAATAACCAATTACAACACATGTAATGAAAATATGGGGGGCTCTCTAAGCCCCTCATTATTGATAACAATAATGAAAAATTATATATAAATTACAACATCACTCAAACTATAAAAAAACAACAAGATTTTTTGGCATAAAGACATCATATAATTAAAAATAGATATAAAAAAATAATTCCATATAAGATGATTAGTGACAGATAATAGAATAATCACAAAAAAAATACTATAGCATCGTGCTTTTATTGACAAACGTATACAATTAGAAAAACTAAAGATCCTGAAAATATATAAATGGGCAAGGAATCACGAAATCCGAACATGTAAAAATGTTACCCCCTGAAGATCAAGATGGCTTTGACAATAAATTATACCCTGGAACAATAGTTGTTGAAAAATGAATCATTTCTCAGCAAAAAAATAAAAAAGTTTACTTCTGTCTAAACAAATACACATATAACGTATTTAGCAAAAAATTTAACGCCAGGTCAAGAAACTGCAACTAATTTAATCTTTAAAATTAACATCATCACTCATAGCTTCATACATTAATATATAATTTACCACATAAGTGATATTATTAATAATAAGCATCGTTGATGCTGGATCGTTCAGCTAATACTGAAACTTTGCTATACTTTTTCGCAACCAAGCAAGTTTCATTGTTAATGATGACAATTGAGATAATAAGATAAGTATGTGAACATTTTAAAACTTCTGTTAGTTCGATTATATATAACAATTAATTGAATAAGATAGAATCTTTTAATTCAATTGCTATTATTAACGTTTCTGAAAAACTAGCGATCCAAATTTTTATTTCAAGACTTAGATCAAATATGGTGAATCTTTCATGTTTGTACTTTAACAATCATCAAACATCTTTTTCCAACCATTATGATCTCAGTAATTGATTGTAAATAAATAATTAAGGAGAAAAAAATGTCACCAGAACAAGAGCGAAAAAAACAAGAACAAGAACTACAACTAGCTATGTCAAAGATAGCTAGTCAGAATCAAAAAGTAGATCAGTCTGAAGAGATCCGTAAAAATTGCGGAAACCAAGAAAAATGCATTGAAACAGTTGTCAATATTTTTATGAAAATGGTCGAAGGAGGAAGCGAATCAGAGTTTAATGATGCGATTAATGTTATTAATTCAGAATTAACTCAAAATAAAGGAGTTATTTTATTAAATGGATCACTAATCGGAGAAGAGGCTATTGCTTCTAGTCTTTTAAGCAGATTAAATACCGTGCCACAAGGATCGCAACAAAACAATAAAAATAAAATAACTAAAGATGAGTTTAACAAAATTCTGCTTGATGTTACTAATAAGGCAAAAGAAAAATTTAAGCCACATAATAATGTTATGAATGAAACACCAATTGAAGTCAATCGAGAAGAAGTAGAACAATTTTTTAAAACAAATATCCAAGAAAAAAAAGCAAGCCTCCAACAAATGGCGCAAAAAAGGAATCAAGATTCAAAAAAGAGAACAGATTTACGTGCAACCATAAAATCTTCAATTATACAATATTCTGAAACTGATAAAGAAAGATCTACAAATTTCTCTAAAATCTTAAATGGAACAAGAGAAGTTCAAAAACCAGATAAAAACCCTTTGAAAACTATTTTCTCTTACAAACCTTCAAGCGATACAAAAACAATAGATGACTTCGTCAAAGCATGTAATGGTATTGTTAAAGAAGAAGCACATTCCAAAAAAGATTCTACAAAAATTCTTAGCCAATTAGATGGAGCTGAGAAAACTGAAATTATAAAACTTGCAAAAGATATTCAACTATATAATGATATTTATGGACTTAATACCATAACTCCAGTAAGGAGAGAAACATTAAATTTAGTAGCAGCACCACAGTATCTGTTCTCTCAACAACAAATTGCAGACATATGTGAAACACATGATCTTGCTGATCAACTTGTTAATTTTCAAAATAATAATATTAATGATATTAGAAATATAGCGGTAGAGTTTGTAAATAGTTTAGGGTTTGCATTTGGTGGTATACAACCAGGTTTTACTAAAAATGATTTTGATGAAATTTTTAATCTCATACACTCATTTAATCTCTCTAATAATAATATAAACGAAGGACAACAACAGAGTATAAATCTTATATTAAATGCTCTTATTAATCTAAAAAACGCTGCCATTGATTCTGAACAAAGTCTTGATGTTATGAACGATGCAGATTTTAGAGCAATGAAGGATGATACTAGAAGAAACGAAAGACTAGAAAATGGCCTTAATATTGAGCGAGGACCACTACAATATATAGAATTAGTAAACTATATAGCAAATTATGAGTTTGTTAGAAATAACATTAAAAAAGACATAGAGAATGTACAAAAAAAGATTACAGAGTTAAGGCGTATTAAAATAATTCAACACAGTACAAACATTGGATTAGAAGAAAATCTAGAGAATGATATTGATTTAAATAGTATTTATTCTGATACAAGTGATTTGTATTTTGATGCAGAAAGTGTTTTTTATTTTGATCCAGAAGAGAGACCTCAGTCCATAGCTAATGAAACAGAAGAAAGCTCAGATGCCTCAGAAAGCTCAGAAAGCTCAGATTCCTCAGAAAGCTCAGATTCCTCAGAAAGCTCAGATGCCTCAGATAATTCTCTTGACTCACTGGATGATATTACACCATATAATGATGGTAACAACACATTTTTTAGGAATATTGTGTTAAACCGTAATCAAGGAAGAGAATCAAATAACTTAACGCTCGATCTTGGTAATCCTACTGCGGACATAGTAAATGATAAGATTAATTCAATTGCTGCAGCAGAAGCCGAATTAGTTCAATTTCATCAAAGACTTGAAGAATTAGAACAAGCAAAGAATACTCATTCAAGAAATATGAATGCAGCACAACGTTCAATATTTCAAAATCTTGATAACATTTGTCAAAAACGATCTGATGGTATTATTGATCAGGAACAGGCAAGAGATGTAAAAGCAACCATGCTCGGAGAATTTATTTATAATGTTAACAATCCAAATCAATTTTATTCGTTTTGTATGAAAGAAAATTTGAGAACAGCAGCTCGTGCAGGTGAAATTGGGACAGGAACTGGAACTAATTTTTTTAATAAAACCTTACACACAAAGCACAAAAATTTATTCACAAAAATCCAGAATTTTGGAGAAAGCTTCACAAATGGAAGCTCAAAGACTAAGATTGATAATTATTTCCAAATTGCAACTAATGCTCTTGAAGCTTTTAGACAAGAATTTGAACAAAACTTTGAAGATTCACCATTTTTAAATGAGTCATTTAAAAATTTATCTGAAAAATTAGATGAACTTACCGGTACTTATCATAAGTATTCTAGTATTTTCAGAACTGTTGATTATAGTTTAAACGCACAACAAGAAGTAAATAGCAATGATATTAACAATATAACACGTGTTATCCTTTTTAATGGAACAGCAGGTTTCAAAGAATTATTAACAAGAACTGAAGTAAACGATAATTTAATATTAGAAGGTTTTAATCAAAATACAGCCATAAAATTGACAGAAAAAAAGAAAGAATGTCTGATATCCTTCTCAGATCATATAGAAAATAACGCAAAGACCACAAAAGAGGATTTTCATAGAGCTGTGATTGATATGGCTAAAAAACAAACAAATCATGCAAGAAGTATATTTGATTATAGTTGTCAATTAGATTCTGAAAATAAAATAGATGTTCTCAGAAAAGCATCTATAAAATTAAAAGATTCTGAGTTTTATAAAGCATTATCTGGAAGTGGAGCAAAAAAAGAAGATAAAATATTGGCTGAGAACATAGTAGGTAAAGTATCATCATTATTCGACAATGACGCAATCCAGTCAGTAGAACAAAAAATAGATATAGCAGTAATATTAATGGAATCCATGTTTGATCAAGCAAAATCAAACTCTCAAAACCAAAATCACAATAAAATCTCATTTCTTGAACTATGTAATAGAATTATCAAAAAAATGGATAATCATTCAATCAATATTAATACTCTGGAACACGTTCTTTCTAAATTAAATGGCATATCATCTTCTGATTCTCAAGATATGGATGATCAATTAAAACAAAAATTATTATTGATTGATAAAGATGAATTTGAATGTCCAGAAATTCAAACAAAAGCAGAAGAAGCAGGGTCACTACTAAACGATAAAACAAAAAAATCCTTCATTGTTACAAAAGAACCTGATTCTGATGTTTATTCCTGTGTGATTGCTGATCCTGATAATAGCATTATACACATCTTTACAAGAACAAATGATAATGATGCAGACAGCATTTATCATCCTTTGTTGCAAAACGTAGATCAAGAAAAGTACAATAATATACATGTACATCAAATAAATAATTCTGACAATCAAGTAACATCATTCGAAAAAATTTCCGAAATCATAGGTAGGTTATCATCATCAGAGGATTTCTTAGATAAATTAGACATGGCAGAATATGATACTAATAGGCAAAAGATTTCCAACAAAGATTTCGAAATTTGTACAAATGCTTGGGAAGCAATAAGAGGACAAAGGTTGCTTTCTGAATCAGTTACAACGGAAGCAGATAAAGAATTAATTAAAACTGATATCCAAAAAAATATCGTTACCTCACTTGTTAACAATTTACTTGAAAAAGGTAATATCTCTTTATCTCCGTTTGCTGATAGCACAAACAAGGTAGAACCACAAAAAGAAAAAGAAAAAGGGGGAAAACAAAAAACAGAAACAGAAAAAAAAGCTGAAATAAGTTCAAGAACAGATTTGGAAAAAGCATTGAATGAATTCGTCAATGCACTAAAGGAAAATAATCTAGAGTCATCTGTAAGTATTTTCAAAAAAATACTTGAGTCTATAAAAGCTGTTGGATCAGAGTTTGTAGATTTGAATTTCAACAAATTGAATCAAGTGGGGCAAGTTTTCAAAAGCTTGTTAAACAAAGAAACAGTGAAAGATGGTGTTAAAGAAAATAGTACAAAAGAAGCACTTGAAAAGTTGTTTGTATCAGGACTAGGAGACAAGGATAATACTAAAGCTCAACAATTAACACATATCATGAGATTTTATGGCCCTATTATTAGTTTGACGGCACTATTTGTATCATTAGGTACTGGAACAACAGCAAGTATTGCTATTGGACATGCATTAACAACTTTATCGGCTGTTGCATCTGTATCATTTACAAGTTTATCGTTAGCTTCACCAATATTGCCAATATTTCTTGCAATTTCTTCTGCATGTTTGTCAATATTTTTGATTTCAGAATTAACAACACTTGTTCTTTCAAAAGATAACATCAAAGATAAATATAATCAAAATACTACAGGTCACAAATTAATTACTAAGAAAGAAATAGATAAACCAAAAGATGCTCTTTTAAATCTTATCATTGAACAAGAAAAACAAAAAATTGCATTAACAGAATTGTTAGATAAATGTGTAGATAATCCTGAGCAAGATAAAATAGAAGAAATACTTAAAGCTGAAAAAAATCTTAAAAATGTGAACGATAATATTATAACAAAAACAGTTTTATTGAAAGATAATCTGAATTCAATACTCGAAAAAATGAAAAAGCAAGGTGAAGGTAAATTCCCAACTGATGCTCAAAATGGTGCAGGTGATTTGGTTAAGAATTGTTTGAATACAATAAAATTAGAAACACTAGCGCCTCAAGTCGAGATTCAACAAAGAATCAATACTATACAAGAATCCACTGTACGTACACAAGAGATTAAAAATGCTGAAACAGAAATCAAAAACATTAATATAGAAAACGGAGAAGTAATCGATGAACAAGCAGGAGAAAATAAACAACCACCATCTACAAGTGTAAATGGTGCTCAAGGGGTTAATCAAGCAGTTGGTTTGGTAAAATAACCAATTACAACACATGTAATGAAAATATGGGGGGCTCTCTAAGCCCCTCATTATTGATAACAATAATGAAAAATTATATATAAATTACAACATCACTCAAACTATAAAAAAACAACAAGATTTTTTGGCATAAAGACATCATATAATTAAAAATAGATATAAAAAAATAATTCCATATAAGATGATTAGTGACAGATAATAGAATAATCACAAAAAAAATACTATAGCATCGTGCTTTTATTGACAAACGTATACAATTAGAAAAACTAAAGATCCTGAAAATATATAAATGGGCAAGGAATCACGAAATCCGAACATGTAAAAATGTTACCCCCTGAAGATCAAGATGGCTTTGACAATAAATTATACCCTGGAACAATAGTTGTTGAAAAATGAATCATTTCTCAGCAAAAAAATAAAAAAGTTTACTTCTGTCTAAACAAATACACATATAACGTATTTAGCAAATAATTTAACGCCAGGTCAAGAAACTGCAACTAATTTAATCTTTAAAATTAACATCATCACTCATAGCTTCATACATTAATATATAATTTACCACATAAGTGATATTATTAATACTGAGCATCGTTGATGCTGGATCGTTCAGCTAATACTGAAACTTTTTTATACTTATTCGCAACCAAGCAAGTTTCATTGTTGATTATAACACTTGAGATAAGTATGTGAATATTTTAAAACTTCTGTTAGTTCGATTATATATAACAATTAATTGAACAAGATAGAATCTTTTAAATTCAATTGCTATTATTAACGTTTCTAAAAAACTAGCGATCCAAATTTTTATTTCAAGACTTAGATCAAATATGGTGAATCTTTCATGTTTGTACTTTAACAATCATCAAACATCTTTTTCCAACCATTATGATCTCAGTAATTGATTCTAAATAAATAATTAAGGAGAAAAAAATGCCACCAGAACAAGAGCGAAAAAAACAAGAACAAGAACTACAACTAGCTATGTCAAAGATAGCTATTCAGAATCAAAAAGTAGATCAGTATAAAGAGATCCGTAAAAATTGCGGAAACCAAGAAAAATGCATTGAAACAGTTGTCAATATTTTTATGAAAATGGTCGAAGGAGGAAGCGAATCAGAGTTTAATGATGCGATTAATGTTATTAATTCAGAATTAACTCAAAATGAAGGAGTTATTTCATTAAATGGATCACTAATCGGAGAAGAGGCTATTGCTTCTAGTCTTTTAAGCAGATTAAATACCGTGCCACAAGGATCGCAACAAAACAATAAAAATAAAATAACTAAAGATGAGTTTAACAAAATTCTGCTTGATGTTACTAATAAGGCAAAAGAAAAATTTAAGCCACATAATAATGTTATGAATGAAACACCAATTAAAGTCAATCGAGAAGAAGTAGAACAATTTTTTAAAACAAATATCCAAGAACAAAAAGCAAGCCTCCAACAAATGGCGCAAAAAAGGAATCAAGATTCAAAAAAGAGAACAGATTTACGTGCAACCATAAAATCTTCAATTATAAATTTTTCTGAAACTGATAAAGAAAGATCTACAAATTTCTCTAAAATCTTAAATGGAACAAGAGAAGTTCAAAAACCAGATGAAAACCCTTTGAAAACTATTTTCTCTTACAAACCTTCAAGCGATGCAAAAATAATAGATGACTTCGTCAAAGCATGTGATGGTATTGTTAAAGAAGAAGCACATTCCAAAAAAGATTCTACAAAAATTCTTAGCCAATTAGATGGAGCTGAGAAAACTGAAATTATAAAACTTGCAAAAGAGATTCAACTATATAATGATATTTGTGGACTTAATACCAGAACTCCAGTAACGCTAGAAAGATTACGTTTAGCAGCAGCACCACCAGAGGGCGAATTAAATCAACAAAACATTGAAGAATTATGTGCAACACATAATCTTGCTGATCAACTTGTTAATTTTCAAAATGATAATACTAATGATATTGGAAATATAGCGATACAGCTTTTAGATTCTTTAGAGGATAGAGGTAGAGAACAAGATAGTCGTAGTAAAAGTAATTTTACGATTCTTTTGCAAGGCTTAGACTTAATTAATTACAGTGATAATGTTAATATAGACGAAGGACAACAACGGAGTATAAATCTTATACAAACTGCTTTTATAAATATCTATGAAGCTGCAATTGATACTGAAGAAAGTCTTGATGCTATGGACCATGAAGAATTTAGAAATAGTATTAATAGAGGATCACTAAGAAATGCAAACTTAATAGAGTATATAGCAGATCATGAGAATCAGAGAAATCGGATTGAAACAGCAATAAAGCGTGTAGAAAACAAGATTAAAAATTACCAAAGCGTTCAACTAAGTTACTCTAATCCTCAAAATCAAATACAAGGTGCTCCTCAAAATCAAATACAAGGTGATCCTTTTAATCAACTCGTAGATGATAAGAATGATGCAATTGCTGCAGCAGAAGCCGAATTAGTTCAATTGCATCAAAGACTTGAAGAATTAGAACAAGAAAAGAATACTCATTCAAGAAATATGAGTCCAGAAGAACGTTCAATATTTCAAAATCTTGAGAACATTTGTCAAAAACGATCTGATGGTATTATTGATCAGGAACAGGCAAGAAATGAAAGAGCAGCAATAATCACAGAATTTACTAATACTGTTAACAATCCAAATCAATTTTATTCGTTCTGTATAAAAGAAAATTTGAGAACAGCAGCTCGTGCAGGTAAAATTAGGAAAACAAATGAATCTAATATTTTTAATAAAACCTTACACACAAAGCACAAAAATTTATTCACAAAAATCCAGAATTTTGGAGAAAGCTTCACAAATGGAAGCTCAAAGACTAAGATTGATAATTATTTCCAAATTGCAACTAATGCTCTTGAAGCTTTTAGACAAGAATTTGAACAAAACTTTGAAGATTCACCATTTTTAAATGAGTCATTTAAAAATTTATCTGAAAAATTAGATGAACTTACCGGTACTTATCATAAGTATTCTAGTATTTTCAGAACTGTTGATTATAGTTTAAACGCACAACAAGAAGTAAATAGCAATGATATTAACAATATAACACGTGTTATCCTTTTTAATGGAACAGCAGGTTTCAAAGAATTATTAACAAGAACTGGTGCAAACGATTATTTAATATTAGAAGATTTTAATCAAAATACAGCCATAAAATTGACAGAAAAAAAGAAAGAATGTCTGATATCCTTCTCAGATCATATAGAAAATCAAGCAAAGACCACAAAAGAGGATTTTCATAGAGCTGTGATTGATATGGCTAAAAAACAAACAAATCATGCAAGAAGTATATTTGATTATAGTTGTCAATTAGATTCTGAAAATAAAATAGATGTTCTCAGAAAAGCATCTATAAAATTAAAAGATTCTGAGTTTTATAAAGCATTATCTGGAAGTGGAGCAAAAAAAGAAGATAAAATATTGGCTGAGAACATAGTAGGTAAAGTATCATCATTATTCGACAATGACGCAATCCAGTCAGTAGAACAAAAAATAGATATAGCAGTAATATTAATGGAATCCATGTTTGATCAAGCAAAATCAAACTCTCAAAACCAAAATCACAATAAAATCTCATTTCTTGAACTATGTAATAGAATTATCAAAAAAATGGATAATCATTCAATCAATATTAATACTCTGGAACACGTTCTTTCTAAATTAAATGGCATATCATCTTCTGATTCTCAAGATATGGATGATCAATTAAAACAAAAATTATTATTGATTGATAAAGATGAATTTGAATGTCCAGAAATTCAAACAAAAGCAGAAGAAGCAGGGTCACTACTAAACGATAAAACAAAAAAATCCTTCATTGTTACAAAAGAACCTGATTCTGATGTTTATTCCTGTGTGATTGCTGATCCTGATAATAGCATTATACACATCTTTACAAGAACAAATGATAATGATGCAGACAGCATTTATCATCCTTTGTTGCAAAACGTAGATCAAGAAAAGTACAATAGTATATATGTACATCAAATAAATAATTCTGACAATCAAGTAACATCATTCGAAAAAATTTCCGAAATCATAGGTAGGTTATCATCATCAGAGGATTTCTTATATAAATTAAACATGGCAAACTATGATACTAATAGGCAAAAGATTTCCAACAAAGATTTCGAAATTTGTACAAATGCTTGGGAAGCAATAAGAGGACAAAGGTTGCTTTCTGAATCAGTTACAACGGAAGCAGATAAAGAATTAATTAAAACTGATATCCAAAAAAATATCGTTACCTCACTTGTTAACAATTTACTTGAAAAAGGTAATATCTCTTTATCTCCGTTTGCTGATAGCACAAACAAGGTAGAACCACAAAAAGAAAAAGAAAAAGGGGGAAAACAAAAAACAGAAACAGAAAAAAAAGCTGAAATAAGTTCAAGAACAGATTTGGAAGAAGCATTGAATGAATTCGTCAATGCACTAAAGGAAAATAATCTAGAGTCATCTGTAAGTATTTTCAAAAAAATACTTGAGTCTATAAAAGCGGTTGGATCAGAGTTTGTAGATTTGAATTTCAACAAATTGAATCAAGTGGGGCAAGTTTTCAAAAGCTTGTTAAACAAAGAAACAGTGACAGATGGTGTTAAAGAAAATAGTACAAAAGAAGCACTTAAAAAGTTGTTTGTATCAGGACTAGGAGACAAGGATAATACTAAAGCTCAACAATTAACACATATCATGAGATTTTATGGCCCTATTATTAGTTTGACGGCACTATTTGTATCATTAGGTACTGGAACAGGAGTAAGTATTGCTATTGGACATGCATTAACAACTTTATCGGCTGTTGCATCTGTATCATTTACAAGTTTATCGTTAGCTTCACCAATATTGCCAATATTTCTTGCAATTTCTTCTGCATGTTTGTCAATATTTTTGATTTCAGAATTAACAACACTTGTTCTTTCAAAAGATAACATCAAAGATAAATATAATCAAAATACTACAGGTCACAAATTAATTACTAAGAAAGAAATAGATAAACCAAAAGATGCTCTTTTAAATCTTATCATTGAACAAGAAAAACAAAAAATTGCATTAACAGAATTGTTAGATAAATGTGTAGATAATCCTGAGCAAGAGAAAATAGAAGAAATACTTAAAGCTGAAAAAAATCTTAAAAATGTGAACGATAATATTATAACAAAAACAGTTTTATTGAAAGATAATCTGAATTCAATACTCGAAAAAATGAAAAAGCAAGGTGAAGGTAAATTCCCAACTGATGCTCAAAATGTTGCAGGTGATTTGGTTAAGAATTGTTTGAATACAATAAAATTAGAAACACTAGCGCCTCAAGTCGAGATTCAACAAAGAATCAATACTATACAAGAATCCACTGTACGTACACAAGAGATTAAAAATGCTGAAACAGAAATCAAAAACATTAATATAGAAAACGGAGAAGTAATCGATAAACAAGCAGGACAAAATAAACAACCACCATCTACAAGTGTAAATGGTGCTCAAGGGGTTAATCAAGCAGTTGGTTTGGTAAAATAACCAATTACAACACATGTAATGAAAATATGGGGGGCTCTCTAAGCCCCTCATTATTGATAACAATAATGAAAAATTATATATAAATTACAACATCACTCAAACTATAAAAAAACAAATATAATAAAATTATCAAAAACGATCACAATGCTCAAGAAATGCAGATAACACAAAGATTCTATATACCTGAAATAACCAAAACCACATTAGTTCCACCAAAGCCAAATGAATTAGTAATACCAGATTTTATTTTGGCATGATCTTGAGATTGATGAGGAACTAAATTAATATCCTCACACTCGGGATCGACATTGTCAAGATTCAAAGTAGGAGGAATGATTTTATTTTTAATTGCCAAAACAGTAAATATAGCTTCACAACTGCCAGCAGCACCAAGCATATGGCCACAAGAGGATTTAGTAGAAGAAACTCTAATACCACTCACTTCAGACCCAAACAAAAACTTAATTGCATCAATCTCTATCTTATCTCCTAGAGGAGTAGAAGTACCGTGTGCATTTATATAAGAAATATCAGATAAAGATAAACCAGAGCTTTTAATTGCTTGAGACATTGCTGAAATTGCACCTTTGCCGCCAGGTTCAGGAGAAGCAATATGATAGGCATCACCAGATATTCCATATCCTAAAATCTCTCCGTATATGTTTGCACCACGTTTTACTGCATGATCATATTCTTCAATTACCATTACACCAGCACCTTCGGAAATAACAAATCCATCTCTATCTTTATCCCAAGGACGAGACGCCATCTCTGGAGCATGATTGTAATTAGTAGACAAAGCCCTCATAGCTGTAAAACCAGAAAAACCTACTTTAGACATAGCGGATTCAGAGCCACCAACAATAACAGCATCAGCTTCATCGTTTTTTATAATTCTAACACCCTGAGCTATACAATTAGCACCAGTAGCACACGCAGAAACCATAGATTCAACAGGACCAGTGATATTATGACGAATAGAAATTTGGCCAGCAACAAGATTAATCAAACTACCAGGAATAAAAAAGGGGCCAACACTTTTACGAACTTTATTATGTAAATCAATGGAATTTTTTTCTATACTTGGCAAACCACCAATACCAGAGCCCACAACAACTCCACACCTAGAACGATCAATAGATTTTTGGAATATAAATGAATCCATTACTGCTTCATCAGCGGCTGCAACTCCATATTGTACAAATGTATCCATTTTAGAATACTTGCGTATATCAGGCATATAATCAGAAAGCTCTTCACTTGACACTTGTCCGGCAATCCTAGACTTAAAAGCTGAAGCATCAAAGCGGGACACACTAGTTATACCAGATACTCCTTTGACAAGATTAGACCAAACTTTTTTAACACCACATCCAAGTGGGGTCACTAAGCCCATGCCAGTTATTACTACTCTTCTGTGCATAAACTACATCAAAAAATAAATCAGAAAACAAACACCATAACGGTATACATCAACAATAAATCGCGATAAATAAAAATTCAAGATTTTTTATCAATTGCATTCTTGACATAATTAAACACATCCCCAAAAGTCATGATTTTCTCAGCATCTTCATCTGGTATTTCTATATCATACTTCTCTTCTAAAGCTATAATAATATCCACATTAGATAAACTATCTAATTTCAAATCTTCGCTTAACTTTGATTCCAAAGTGACTTTCTGGACCTCTTCGTCGCTCAAAGTAACAGTCTCAGCAACCAGCTTTAATATCTCTGATTGTAGATCATCATCTTTTGTGTTTGCATCAGATTGAGAATCTACAACATTTCCAGAGTCAGACACTAATTCATCTGTAGAATCATTAGCACCTACCCTATCATTAGGATCATAACCATCATGTTTAGACATTTTTAACACCTCCGTTCCATTTTTAATTATCATGAAAAATTATTTCAATCAATACTGATCGAGACATTAATATTTTATCTTGGGAAAATTAATATAATTTGCATAAAATTTTATTACATTTATTTGAATTATAATTATAATTTTATCGCATTGTATCTCTGAAACAAAAATTAGCTTCAAAACAAATAACAAAGACTCAGCACAAAATTACTACTAATCTCTATTAAAAATAAAATCCAAAAGATCGACCTACAGAATTAAAATAAAAAAACAGTAAAAATAAATTTATTTCTGACGACAATACAATGGTTGTGTATTATTATAAATAAAAGATTATAGAGGTGTAACTTGTCAGATCACAAAATCAAAAATATTTTAGTCTTAGGTTCAGGGGCTATAATAGTAGGACAAGGTGGAGAGTTCGATTACTCTGGAACACAAGCCATAAAAGGTCTAAAAGAGATTGGTCTTAAAGTCATTCTTGTTAACCCAAACCCAGCAACAATAATGACAGATCCAGATCTAGCAGATGTAGTTTATTTAGAACCATTACATTACTCTTCTTTAGAGCAAATCATCAAAAAAGAAAAACCAGATGCAGTATTACCTACAGTGGGTGGTCAAACTGCTTTAAATTGCTTAATGTCTCTAGTTGAAAAAGGTATACTTGAAAAATATGGAGTTGAAATTATAGGAGTAACTACAGAGGCTATACAAAAATCAGAAGATCGACAACAATTCTCACGAATAATTTCACAAATAGGGTTGTCATCTCCAGAAAATGCTGTGGTGACTAATCTAGAAGACGGCATCAATAAATTAGACTATGTCGGTTTGCCAGCAATTATAAGGCCATCTTTCACCCTTGGTGGCCTTGGAGGAGGTATAGCACATACAAAAGAAGAATTTGTTGAAATAGCCTCTGAAGGACTCAGAATATCTCCAATTAAACAAATTGAAATCACAAGATCTGTTATTGGATGGAAAGAATATGAACTTGAAGTCATAAAGGATATTAAAGGAAATTGCATTGTAGTTTGTGCAATTGAAAATTTTGATCCAATGGGCATACACACAGGTGATAGCATAACAATTGCACCAACAATAACATTGAGAGATCAAGAATACCAAAAAATGCGAGATGCAGCATTCTTGATAGTAAAAGAAATAGGATTGCTCGGAGGTGGAGCCAATGTTCAATTCGCTGTAAAAAACAGCGAAATGCTTGTAATAGAGATGAACCCCAGAGTGTCTAGATCTTCAGCTTTAG
This sequence comes from Anaplasmataceae bacterium, assembly GCA_965216745.1. GTDB lineage: Bacteria > Pseudomonadota > Alphaproteobacteria > Rickettsiales > Anaplasmataceae. Next base: position 1,032,697 of record OZ244191.1, read on the forward strand.
CATCAAAAGCAACTGGTTACCCTATTGCTAAAATATCAGCTAAATTATCAATGGGATATACATTAAATGAATTGAAAAATGATTGCGCATTTAACATTACTGCAGGATTTGAACCCTCAATAGATTATATTACAACCAAAATACCCAGATTTGATTTTAATAAATTTCATATAAAAAAACCACAGCTTACAAGTGCTATGCAGTCTGTGGGAGAAATAATGTCAATAGGAAGGTCTTTCCACGAATCAATTCAAAAAGCATTGTGTTCATTAGAAGAAGAAAAGAATGGATTCAAATCCACTAACATTGAACCAGACAAGGTGCTTGAAGAACTAAAAAAAAACAGCCCAGAAAAAATATTGATTATAGCTGATGCACTCAGATATGGGTTTTCTGTAGAAGAAATCACAAAAATCACTCAACATAATCCTTGGTTCATAGAGTGCATAAAGGAAATAATAGCTCAAGAACACGAATTGATTCAATTAGGTTTTCCGAACGATCCAATAAAAATACTTAAAATCAAAAAAATGGGATTTTCAGATTCACGAATCGCATTCTTAACAAATTCAACAGAAGAGAAAATCAGAAAATTAAGAAAGCAGTTAATGATAAAACCAGTATTTAAAAAAATCGACACATGCGCAGCTGAATTTCCTACTAAAAATTCTTATATGTATCAATCCTACGAAGGAGATGGAATCAATTATCCAGAATGTGAATCAGGAGTGACATTGAAGAAAAAAGTTGCAGTAATAGGTAGCGGACCAAACAGAATAGGACAAGGCATAGAATTTGACTGGGCCTGCGTTCATGCATTGTCTACAATACAAAAAATGGGATATGAATCAATAATGATAAATTGCAACCCTGAAACTGTTTCAACTGATTATGATTCTTCAAATCGTTTATATTTTTCTCCACTAACACACGAACATGTACTTGATATATTAGAACTAGAAAACTCAGAAAACAATCTAATAGGAGTTTTAATACAGCTTGGTGGTCAAACACCCATAAAACTTGCTAAAGAATTAACAAAAAGCGGAATAAATATTCTAGGCACTTCCTTTGATTCAATAGATATTGCAGAAGATAGAAAAAGGTTCAATTCCTTGATGAAAGAACTAAACATAAAACAACCAAAGGCACAAATATATTATGAAGCACAAGATATAATGAACAGAAATGATAATTTTTTCCCTATTGTGATCAGACCATCTTATGTGTTAGGAGGGAAAAACATGGCAATAATACATTCACAAGATGAGCTGAAAAAATATATTGAATACAACAAATTTGAGCCATTATCATCAATACTAATTGATGAGTACTTGACTGATGCTATTGAAATAGATGTCGACGCAATATGCGATAGAAATGATGTTTACATAGCTGGAATAATAGAACATATTGAAGAAGCAGGAATACATTCAGGTGATTCTGCTACTGTTATTCCAGTGCAAAATGTATCACAAAAAAATATCGATATAATAAAAAAACACACAACAAATATTTGCATTCAATTGAAAATATTAGGAATGATCAATATACAGTTTGCAATTCAAAATGACGAAGTATACATACTCGAAGTAAATCCCAGAGCAAGCAGAACATTGCCTTTTGTATCAAAAGCCACTGGTATACCAGTTCCAGATATTGCAACACAAATAATTTTGGGAAAGAAATTGAATCAATTCAATCTTCCATCTGATTGCCAAATCCCTGGTATTGTTGCTGTCAAATGCCCTGTTTTTTCATTTGCAAGCTTTGCTAATGTGGATACAATATTAGGCCCAGAAATGAAATCGACTGGGGAAGTAATGGGAATTGATATTGATTTCCCAAAAGCATTTGCTAAGGCCCAAATGTCATCAAGTAGTGGAGGTTTACCTTCAGTCGGGACAGCAATACTTTCTATAAAAGATAGGGATAAAAATAAAATCAAAAACATTGCAACACAGCTAATAGAGATGGGTTTTTGTATAGTAGCCACAAAAGGCACAGCTGAATATTTGCAAAAATACGGAATACATGCAAAAGTTGTAAATAAAGTCAGAGAGGGAGGGGAACATATTGTCAAATATATATACAATACACCAAATGTTACATTTATAGTAAATACAACTGAAGGAGCTAGGTCAATACAAGATAGTGTCACAATACGTAGAGCATCTCTTATAAGAAAAATACCATGTGCATTAACTATAAACGCTGCACAAGCTATATTAGGAGCCACAAAATCTCTATGCAATGATAAAGCTCTAGCAATATCACTAAATAGCATAACCAAAAAACAAAATATAGAGATTTGATAATACTAAAACAGACCCCATTTCACTGAAGGGGGCATAGACATCATGATTGCATCAATGTTTCCACCTGTCATTAAACCGAATCTTGTACCCCTATCGTATAATAAATTAAATTCAACATACCTACCTCTCTTGAAAAGTTGATATTCACGCTGTTCGACAGAATATTTTGTTCCTATATGCTTGAGTACAATAGATGGATATATTTCTAAAAAAGATTTACCAACTTCTTTTGTGAATTCAAAATCTCTATAAAGATCGCCTGAATTGAGGTTGTCGTAAAATATTCCACCTATACCCCTAGGCTCATTTCTATGTTTTATATAAAAATAATCATCGGCTTTTTTGCTAAAATCTTCATAATATCTTGCATCAAACTTATCACAAAATTTTTTAATACTGGAATGAAAAAAATCACTGTCTGATTTATTGTAATATATAGGAGTAAGATCCATTCCACCACCAAACCAAGCCTTGCTTGTAACAATAAGCCTGGTATTCATATGTACAGCAGGAATCAAAGGGGATGACATATGAGCTATCAAAGATATACCGCTGGCCCAGAAATCAAGTGATTCTTCGCATCCAGGTATTTCATTGGCAAATTTCTTTGAGAGTTTACCATGAACAGTAGATACATTAACAGCAACTTTTTCAAATACATTTCCATTCATTACACTTATTTTACCTCCTCCACCCCCTTCTCTATTCCAATCAATCTGCTTGAAATAATATCCATTATCTTCAATTTTTATAAATTCGGAGCATATTTTATCACGCAAAGAGCAAAACCAGTTAGTAGCTTCTAATTTAAGAGTCGTAACAATATTAGACATAAAAACCCAAAAGAATCAATATCAAAAGCATTAGCTCTTTGTTTTAGAAAAATGATTAATAGTGTAATTCGCAGGAGAATGAGAAAGCATTACCACAGAAATGACATTAGGTATCAAAAGAAACGGTATTAAAATATCCGAGAAATACCACACAAATTCAGGACTAAACAAAGCACCTAATGGGATCATAGAAATAAAAATGACTCTCCAATATTTTTTAAAAACAGGAGATACAACTAACCCACTTTCTATAGCTCTTTCAGCACAAAAATTCCAAGAAATTATAGTAGTAAAGGCAAAAAAGAAAAGAACCAAGCTTACTATATAGCCACCCCATTCTCCAGGAAGTGACTTGGAGAATGCATCAAAACAAATTGCAGTGCTGAATAAACCAGAATCCCATACACCCGTCACAATAAGGACCAATCCAGTACACATACAAACAATAGCAACTATTATAGAAGAAAAAACAGAAATCAAACCCTGATTCAAAGCAAAGAATTCAAGAGATTCGTCTTTTGGCTTTTGAACTGTAGAATGTAATATGGACTCTAAACCCAAACCACTATCAGCAGCAAAAACTCCTCGGAAGAAACCAGTCTTAATCACATGCCAAGTACTTATTCCCATAAAAGCTCCACCTAATGATTCAGCTCCAGTGCATGTGGACAAAATAAGCATAATTGCAGAATATAAATTATCTTTGAAAACAACAATTATATAAACGCAAGTAGATATATATAAAAATGACATCAAAGGCACAATAGAAACAATAGCTTTTTCAAAACCTTTAATCTCACCAACAAGAACCAATACAACCACAAAAGCCATAACTATTCCTATTACTATTGGAGGAAGATCAACGGTATACAAAGATACTGCAACTGAATTGACCTGAGCAAAATTACCAATAGTCAAAGAACATAAAAGCAAAGCAATTACATATAATGTTGTAATAGATTTAGAAAAGTATATAGATTTAAAAGATTTTTTGAAATAATACATAGGCCCACCTATAAGTGAGCCATGATTTGATTCAATGGCCGAGACAACACCTGTAAAACAACCAAAATACTTCAAAGATGAAGATAAAACAATAGCAGCAAAAATCCATACCAATGATCCAGGACCACCGCTTGTTAAAGCAACAGCTATTCCTGATATGTTCCCAGTACCCAAATTACCACCCAAAACTGCAGACATTGCTCCAAAAGAAGAAATCCCTTTAGAATTTCTTACGCTTTTCATGATATATAAGAAAGCAAGATAAAATTTCCTGATAGAAAGACATTTTGCACGAATCAAAAGATAAAAACTTGACATCGTGACTACAAAAACCAAAAGAAAAGAAAGTATATCAATCATAATCAACGATAAACTAAATAATAGAATAAGACAATAATAGGACATCACTTTTTCAATGACAAAAAAAAATGACATTAAAATAAAGCAAAAGCAGAAAATCACCTATTCAAAATAAAGTGTATAAAAATTCATTATAATGATTTATTATTTAAGTAGTAAGACTGAAAAAGTTAGTCCAAAAATCATATTTGAACCAACTTTTATTCTTGAAAAGATTTTTCATGAAAAGGCAAGAATTCATTTGTCACTTTTAACAAAAAAACTTTATCTACATTTTTGATTACATAGTTTTCTATTTGAAAATACAATGCAAATACAAGAGCTATTTTTTAAACGTCACGGCTTCTTCCGGGTTGAAAAGCTAACATCGCGGAAACATTTCGTTCATTTCTTACATCTTCTTGTGTGGGTTTATCTACAATACCTACTGTTTTAAGATCAATGGGTCTATCTTTGGTGAGTTTTTTAATAGCACTTTGATACTTCGTAAGTATTGTATCTTTAGTCTGTGCATGTTCCTCATTTCTATCCTGGACCATTCCAAGTTTATGTTTCAATCCCTTTTGATCAAATACAAACATACCATCTGATAAGTGAGGAACTGGTTCAGAAGGATGAGATTTTTTATGAACTCCAGTAACTTTATAATTATTTTTTTTAAAAATGTTTGTAGGTGCAACATAATATCGCATACCATCATTTGACTCTAATCTATAACCTTCTGAATGAGTCTTTGTTAGATCGGCAATAGCAACATAAGCAGATCCACCTTGTAGTTTATTTGTTTCACCTTTCATTTCAACATACCTTAAATAAAAAAATAATTTCATATTTGATAAATAAAAACCAAAACTGCATTGATCAGCAATGGTTAATTTATTTACACCAATCCATTTTTACAATACAATCCAACAAAAACCAAGCAAAATTCCATAAGAAAGTAATATTTATTGATAAATATCATAAGTTTTTGGCGTTAACAAACAATCCAATTAACCAAAAACAGCTACATATTCAATATTTCTATTTAATAGATATATAATTGTTTAACATATTTCCGATTATCTTTTATAAGAAATCACAAAATGTTACATGTTAAATTTTCTTCTATATAGTGCTTATACTTTCACCACCTTCTAAAATTAAGCAGACGCATAATATGTTAGAGATTCACATATTTCAACATCAGGAGTAAAACTAAAAGTTAGTCCAAAAATCATATTTGGACTAACTTTTAGTCTTGAGACAATTTTTTATGAAAATGTAATTACAATTCAACCTCCTTTTTTTAGTTCATCAGAAAGAATTTCATACAAAACAGGAGTGATTTGATCATTACTTAACACTTGCACGGATTTGTAGAATATTTCGCCATAAGCAATTTCTTTTTCATCATCAACCTGACCTATTCCATGTGATTTTGATTTACTTCTTGGATAATTTGATTGATAAACCTAATTGATCGGAAGAATGTTGAGAATAGATTGATTCAGGTGCATTTCCCATTGAAACATGATTTTGTTTTTGTTACAAACCATTCATTTTTTGGAAAACTTCCTATATAGCTTCTTTAATTTCTGATATAGATCCAAACAACCTAATGAATCGTGTGTGCTATATGAATCTTTGTCATCTAATGCCTTTGTACGCTTCACTCATAATGTTTAAAATTCTTTCACCGACATTGGAATGGCGTATAAAGCGTATACCTTCTTTAATTCTTATCAACCTTATTAAGAATCCTTGATCACTCACTTCTTTAGATATTCAAGCATTAATAATAAAAAATATATTTTCTCGTTTGATTTTACCACTAATAATTGCTTTCACTTTCTAATTTGAATAAATATAAGCCGTAAAGCACTCTCTATATCCTGTGTTTTATCTAACCATCCATCTCTATCTTCAAGATTCACACCCATTTTCTATAAACTTTAAATGTTAAAAACCAATTTCATGAATGCAAAACAATTCACCTATTTCATCTGAAGACAGAAGTGAATTTTCTTTGATATTTTCTGCGCCTAGAATAAGCTGAAATCTTAGATCTTGCGGTGAATCATTCATGACAAACATCTTACATGTATAGCAATAAATTCAGACTATCCTACCAGCAAAAAAGCAAAAAATTGCCTAACGTTTTTGACTGATATAAAACACTTTACCTACTTTCATAAAAGCTATATAGCTCCACTTATTTTAAGCTTAATATATTATTGACAACGAAATATTATAAATAGTATGTGATATACATTTTTTACACTTTGCAAAGCATTATAACATTTGATAACAGAAAATATTTATAGTATTAAAGCAATATATTAAAACTATCCCGCATGTTCTTTCAAATATTCAATTCTATAATCCCTTTGTATTTAATAATCTTTTTAGGTTATATTGCAGGGAAATCACTGAAAATAGAAAAACAAACAATAACAGAAATTCTTTTTTATATAATAACACCAATAGTGACATTTAGCGGTATATTAAATGTAAAATTTGACCCCAGCCTAACATTGCTACCTTTCTTAGTTTTTATAATCAGCTGCTTAATGTGTGTAATAGTACAGAAATTAGCTTCTTTGTTCGCAATCACAAACCTTCGTAACATACTAGCTTTCAGCTCTGGGAGCTCAAATACTGGGCATTTTGGCTTAACAGTAGCGTTAGCCATTCTTGACGAGGAAACTGTTGGTGTTTACATGGTCGCACTTGTTGGAGTAATAATTTTCGAAAACACTTATGGATTTTACATAGCGGCAAAAGGTTTGCACTCACGCATTTATTGTTTAAAAAAAATGTTAAAACTACCATCGCTGTATGGCGCTATTTTCGCCATGACATTGAGCCATTTTGACACCAGTTCATCATATGCTTTTCTTAAAACATTTTTCGATAATATAAGATCTAGTTATATATTTCTTGGAATGTTACTCATCGGTATTGGTATGGGTCAGTTAGGTAAAATTTCCTTTGATTGGAAGTGTATTGGTTATGTGTTTTTCACAAGATACTTCATATGGCCAGCCTTAATGTTTTCTATAATTTTCATAGACTTACAATTTCTAAATTTTTATGGAGATACTGAGCATAAAGCATTATTTATATTATCAATTCTCCCAATGTCGGTTAGTACAATAGTTGTAGCTTCTATATTGAAATACCCAGCAGAAAAAATAGAAATAACCGTAATACTGAGTACAATACTTGGTTTGATTTATGTGCCTGCAATGGTATCTATATTAAAACTCTAACTAACAGTTTTTAATCCAATCAACCTATACCATTTATCATGAGATCAACAACTTGCTCAAAAAATGAAAATAAAACTGAACTCATATAAGCACTGAATGCTATCAGAGCTAGAAATATAGAAAGAATTTTAGGTACAAAAGTTAAAGTCATTTCTTGTATTTGCGTCAAAGCTTGGAATAGAGAAACAATCAAACCTATTGTCATACCAACAAGCATAACTGGAGCGCCCGATTTCAATAATGTGAACAAAGCTGACTTGCTGATTTCTAATACATCTACAGGATTCATATCAATTCAGATATATATCATTCGATTCACAATAAATCAAACCTTAGTTGCTTAGATAGCATATATTGAGCGCAACGAGAGAATTAAAATTCATACCACATCACAAACAATGATTAGAAAATCATATATGAATATACATTTAAATTTAAATTAATTGCTATCCTTAGTTCTTACATAACTTACAACGTTTACAACTCCATTGACATTACTTACAGCATCTAGGGCTTTTTCAAGCTCGCGTTTGTTTTTTGCAATCCCCATAATATAAACAACACCATTCATAGTTTCCACACTGTAATTCACAGATCGAACGCCAACACTCATAATAAGTTTACTTTTTACTTGTGTGGTCAGCCATGTTGATTTAATAAAAGACTCTTCACGTTGATTTATCTCCACATCATTAATTACTTCAACAACTCCATTTTGCTCCCATACAAGCTTAGTAAGATTTAATCTTTCTCTAGTGGAATACACATTACCTAATAAAAGAACTTTTCCAGAATCTACAGTTACTCGTACATCCGAAAAGCTTCCTATGGACAACAAAGATTTGTTAATGTTATACCATATATGAGTATCACTCATGGATTGTGATAATGTTTTGTCCTGCAATGCACTTACAGCTGCTGTAGTAGCCGTTACACCAACAATAGCACCCAGACCACAAGCGTTTAGTGTAATGAAAAATAATATAGACCATATAAATCTCAAATAAATTGTTTTCATCGATCTTTTTTTCATTGTAATCTATACATAAACAAACTAATTGAATTATATAGCAATTATAACATAATACACAACTAAAACTTAACACAATCTTTACTAAATTGAATTCATAATCAGTATATGAAAAAATTACATATTGATAAAGTAAGTAAAATGTTTAAAATGAGCAATACGAAAATTACAATTGTATTAAGGTAAGTAATGTCAGATAGAAAAAAAAAAATAAGTAAAACCAAAATTTGGATAGGTTGGAGCATAGCTTCTATGTTCTTTTTCTATCAGTTCTTAATAAGAGTAATGCCTAATGTCATAGCACCAGAATTAATGTCTTCTTTGAACATGACAGCTTCAGACTTTGGTATGTTTATGGCAGTTTATTATGTGTCTTATACAGCATCTCATATACCAATCGGGGTATTAATTGATTACTTTGGACCTAGAATATTAATAACAATCTCTAGCCTGGTATGCGCAATTTGTATTATACCACTAGCCAGCAATTCCACACCTTACTGGCTTGCTGTCACATCCAGAATATTAATTGGTGCAGCCTCATCAGTTGGTGTACTTGGTGCAATAAAAACTGTAATGATATATTTCCCACAAAACAAGTTCGGAACTTTTTTTGGATTCTCAGCTACTTTCGCTCTTTTAGGTGCTGCTTATGGTGGCCAGCCATTAAACATTATGTTTTCTAATTTAGGAATAGAAAAATCAATATTAATACTTGCTTCTTTTGGGTTTAGTATAGCTTTTCTTGCATTTGCTTTTTGCCCTTCAGACAAATCTCAATCAGAATATAATTTTCTCGAAAATGTAAAAAAAGTTCTCAAAAACAGAACATGGCTATACATATCAATAATTGGAGGAATAATGGTAGCTCCTATGGAAGGGTTCGCAGATGCATGGTCAACTTTATTTCTAACAACAAATCATGGATTAAGTCAATCTAATGCTGGTTTCGCTAGTTCATTGATATTCATAGGAATGGCGATTGGCACTCCATTCATGGGTCAAATAGTAGACAGATTTTTTAAATACTCCTATGTTGCTCTAAACTTAATCAGCCTAGGAATGTTGCTCTGCTTCGTTGCACTTTTGTTGTTTGCTCAAATCCAAATCTATGGAATAGTATTAATAATGTTTTGTATTGGTTTCTGTCTGTCATATCAAATAATAGTAATAGGAAAATCTTGTAGCTTCTTTACTCCTGATTTAAGTGCGTTTGTTGGGGCATCATCTAATATGATCATTATGATATTTGGCTTCTTTTATCACATGTTTATAGGTAAAGCTATAGACAATTCTTGGGATGGATCTTTTGATCAATCAGGTAATATATTGTTTTCATCAAAGGATTTAGAGTCTGGAATTGTAATAATACCTATCATGCTAGCAATTTCTTGTTTATTAATACTGTTAATGCAATTTTCGAATAGAACAAAAAAAAGTTAACCGAAACACATATTAATTATGAACAGCTATACACAATCTGCAATAATAACTGGATCTGCAACGAGGTTTGGCAATGCAATTGCTGAATCCTTAGCTTCCTTGGGATACGATATAGTTTTACACTACAACAAGTCCCAAGAAGAAGCATTCGCAGCTCAAAAGTTTATTCAAAATTCTTACAATCAAAAATGCCATTTAGTACAAGGTGATTTTAATTCATCATTGGGTGAAACAATTGATGAATGTTTTCATAAAGCTGAAAATTGCACTGTTTTAGTGAACAATGCATCTATATTTAAACCCAAAAAATTTGGCCAAATATCTTTTGAGGAATTTGATGAAAATATGAACTTACATGTAAAAGCCCCATTTTTTTTTTACAGAAATTCTCCATGAAGTTATCTGCTGAAAAAGGATACGTAATAAACATGATAGATGCAATAGAAATTTATTATTCATATTTGGCATACTGCATATCTAAGCAATCATTGAGATTCATGACGCAATATCTCTCTAATATATTAGATTCAAGACTTATAATTAATGGGATATGCCCTGGAAAACATTTTTTGCCAACAAAAACAAAATTCATGAACGTAAGCAAAAAAAAATTACTAAAAATGAAATTAAAACAAATATTGGAATCTGAGAATACAGGAGAAATGATTATATTATAAAACAACACAACAAATTGGAAGAAATTTATTAGGGAACAGATGCACCAACAGTAGCATTTGCTACTATTTTTTCTTCAATTGTAGCAGTACATTCAAAAAAAAACAAATTACCTTTTGACTTTAAAAACTTCGACTCCAAATTCAAACAGTCTCCAGGAATAACAGATGATCTGAATCTAGCTTTATCAATAGAAGTTAGATATGCATTAACATTATTTGGCTTCCCTCCAGTAACACAAACTATACAATTTTGAGCCATAGCTTCAAGAATCAGAACTCCAGGCATGACGGGATTGGAAGGGAAATGACCCTGAAAAAAAGTCTCATTGTAAGTAAGATTTTTTATGGAACGAGAAATAATGCCCTGCTCAACATAAACAACCCTATCAATCATGATGAACGGGTATCTATGAGGCAAAATATCGGAAATAGAAACTATATCATCTGTCATAATCAAAAATTATCTTGATTCACGAATTCTTCTTTTGCCTTCATAATCAATGATTTGATCATGCTTTTTATCAAAGCTATCAATTTCAGAAACTTGAGAATTTAATTCTTTCAACACGTAATCAGATATATCAATAGCTTGGCCATTAGATTCATCCTGACTAAAAAACACTACAGCACCACTAGAAAACACCATTTTCAATCCAAGCAATTCAGCCTGTCCTTTAACAACATCTTTGATCTTAGAAGATAAGTATGCAAAACTGTCAGAATATCGTTGTTCTATAGACATTATACTTTGCTTATACTCTTCTCTACTAGACTCTACTAAATGGTTGAATTCCAAATATTTCTGATTAAAAGCTTCTTCAGAAAGAATAGCTTTCTGACTTGATAGATCTTTATCCATTTTCTCAAGATCTTGGTTGCTGCTTATTATTTTAGATTTCAATGCCTCTTTTTCAGATTGAAATTTTTCATTAAGCTTGATCATGGATTCAGATGAATTCATAACATGATCAAAATCAACTATACCGTAAATATATTTGTATGGAGGCAAAGTCCCAGAATAAGAGGGTGAACTAAAAACAAAAAAAGCTAAAAAAAGAAGAAACTTCATCATAAAAAAACACAAAAAGTTTAAATAAGAATCACTATACATCAAATCTCAACATCTATCAACATGAAATTAATTTAACGCACAAATTACATATCATATTCAAATATAAAATTACATATCATATTCAAATATAAAATTCTCTCAAAAATTCATTTATGTATGATGATCAAAAACGGATAGTAATTCACGTAAACCTCATGAAACTTCAAAACAAAAGACATAATGAATTGTAGAAAATTGTTTTGTATGTTATAAAAGACCTTGTATTTATCAAACTCAGTGAATAAGTGTTATATTTTTTCGCTTTCTTGGCAATCATTTCTTCTATTCAAGTCATACTTACAAAGGACCCAGTGAAAGCTGTTATATCCTTGATATGTACTTTCTTGTTCTCTGCTTCAATATTTATTGCAATAGAAGCAGAATTCATAGCAATGGTATTGATTATAGTATATGCTGGAGCAGTATCTATATTCTTTCTATTCGTCGTTATGATGTTTGATCTATCAAAAATAAAACAAAGAGTACGTCAAAATATATTACCAATATGTTTTGCTGCCTCAATATTCATATTTGATATATATTCAATCTCTTCTAAACATAGCTTTAATTATGTCGAAAATTGGGATGATCAGCTCAGCAATGCCGAAAGAATAGGAAATATTTTATATACAGATTACATTTACGCTTTTCAGCTTGTAGGACTAATACTTATAATAGCAATGATAGGAGCAATCCCACTTACTTTGTCAAAAAGAACAAAGAAAATAAAAAAACAAGTATACTTTTCTCAAGTAATATCAAGATCATCTAAACTAAAGGAATAATTAATTATGACTTATGATCCTTATCAATGTTGTTTCTTGCTTTCTGCAATACTTTTCGTCATAGGAATTTCTGGGATAGTAGTAAATAGAACAAATTTTATATTCACCCTGTTATCAATAGAGATAATGCTTCTTGCAGCCAACGTTAATTTTGTATCCTTTGCTTCGGCAGGAAAGAATTCTTCAGGTCATGCGATTGCAATGATAGTTTTATCAGTATCAGCAGCAGAAGCAGCAATTGGATTAGCATTATTCGTGAACTATTTTAGAGAAAGACAAAATTTAAACATAAAAGAAGCAAATCAACTAAAGCATTAAATCTATAAAATCTCTGGACTTATATTTAATATTGGACCTATTCTAGAAATTATTTCTTTAATTGCTGGAGCAACAACAATTCCTGCAGTAACTGCTTTAGTGTTAGATTCTTCCGGAGCCACTGGCTCATCTACCATAATACCTATAATATACTTAGGGTCCTGTATTGGAAAAGCCGCTATAAATGAAACTATATTTTTTTTATCTCTATATCCACCATCAATAGATTTTTCAGCAGAACCAGTCTTGCCTCCTACATTATAACCAGGAGCATCAGCCCTTTTACCAGTTCCGTTTTTCACAACAAATTCCATTAGGTGACGCATTTTACCAGATGTATCTTCCGAAATAACCCTTGAACAATTAGATTTATCTATATCCTTTAAATAAGTAGCATAACACATTAATCCGCCATTGATTGTAGCAGCCGCAGCTTGAACAGTGTGCAACAAAGTAACAGCAATACCATAACCATAAGATAGAGTTGCAACAGCAATATCACTTTTCCATACTCTTGGAAGTACTGGGGAAGATTTCTCAGGAACTTCAACTCTAAGAGCAGAAGTTAGACCGAATTTATTCATATATTCTCTTTGCAAATCTGAACCCAGCTTCAATGCTATTTTAGACATTCCGATGTTGGAAGAACGACCAAAAACATTGGAGATTGTTGTGATTTTCTCACTAGTTGGGTAAAGGTCCTTTATCTTATAACCAGAAATCATTATAGATTCAGAAACATTAAATGCATCAGTTATACTAATAACGCCAGAATCCAAAGCAGCAGCCATGGTAAAAATTTTAAAGGTAGAGCCCATTTCATAAACTCCAAGCGTTGCTCTATTAAACCTGCTATTATCATCAGTTTTGCTTAAAACATTTGGATTAAAATCCGGAACGCTTACCAAAGAAATGACTTGTCCGTCCTTTACATTCATCACCACTCCAGAAGCACCCTTTGCATTGTATTGCTGAAGCATTTGATTGAGTTTGTTCCTTATAACACTTTGAACTTTAGTCTCCAAAGAAAGAACCAGATTCTCCCCAATATCCTTACCTTTACCCAAATATAACTCCATACCAGCAAGAGGCTCTTGATCGACCCCAACATAACCAACAACATGAGAAAATAATTCTTCATGTGGGTATATCCTTTTGTTATCACGTATAAAATATAATCCAGGTATTCCAAGATTATTAATCTGTATTTGCTCTTTGGGAGTAAGATGTTTTCTTATCCATACAAAACTACGATCACTTTTTAATATCTTTGAAATTTTCTGTACATCTATATCACGAAAAACTTCAACTATCTGTGTGGCAGCTTTTTCAACATTTACAATCTTCTTGGGATTTGCGTATAAAGAATGAGTGACAAGATTAGTGGCCAAAACCATCCCGTTTCTATCTAATATATCCGGCCTTTTAATATTTGCACTATTGATATTGTAAGCATTATCTACAAAATTGGAATTCTTGCGAGAATCCCCAAAAGATAAAACACAAATCCTAAAGCACAAGACAGAAAAACAAGCAACAGTCATAAAAACAAAAAACAAAAGCCTATTTCTGCTCATATAAAAAAAATCAAAAACAATCAAGTTCAACAACAAACTTCTACAGAAGGACAATCCGAAGTAAGATAACCAAATGCAGAAGGCTTTGAAATTGAAATCCTGCAATGATTTATATCAAAAAAAGACTTTATAAGCTTCATTATAGAAGATGCAAGTTCTTCTATATAATCAAATCTATTACACAAGCAAAAATCTTTTATTTTTTCACGAACATTGCTATAATCCAAGAAAGAGTAATGATCTATTTTTATACTTATAACTAAAGTTTGTAATACAGATTTTTCCCATTCATGTTTCCCTATCCCAGAAAGACATCTAAGATTTTGAATCTCTAATAACATTTTTAAAATTTTCAAAAATATAACCACAATCATTGGTACCCGGAGATGCCTCTGGGTGATGCTGGAATGAATATAGTTGGCCATTTGGAAATTCAAATCCTTCTATAGTCTCATCAAAAAGAGATCTGTGTGTAACAATAAACTCATCACTCAAAGAATCTTCATCAACAACAAAGCCATGATTTTGGCTTGAAATCACGAAAATATCATCACGCACAGAATAAACAGGATGATTGCTACCTCTATGCCCTACTTTCATTTTTGATGTTTTAAACCCAAGTGACAAAGCACTCAATTGATGACCAAGACATATTGCCAAAATCGGGAATTTAGGGTTCTTAATAATTTGAAGCATATCATCCTTAATGCAAGACACTGACATTTTAGGATCACCAGGACCATTCGAAAAAATGACACCACATGGATTAATCTCAATAATTTTAGCAGAAAAACCTTTTATACCAGGAACAATTATCACTTCAAAATCACTGAAAGCATCTAAAATAGATTTTTTTACCCCAAAATCTACAACAACTATTTTACCTTTTGATTTTTCTGTGCTGCTTTTTATCCTTGAAATCTGATTGGGAACAACAGAATCAAATATATCAAAACTAGATATATCCTCACAATTCTCTATCAATTTCCTAACACTGGTTGGTTCCATATTAGAAGGGAAAATACAAGCATTCTGAGCACCATATTTTCTTATATGGCGAATTAAAGATCTGGTATCTACACCATATACCCCTATAATATTTTTTTTATTCATCCAATCTATAAAGTCAAAACGTGATTGATAGTGGTAAGATGAGATAGGTCTTTCACGCATAACTAAAGCACGTGCGTGAATTTTGTGAGATTCATTATCAAGTTCATTAATACCAATATTACCAATATGAGGAAATGAAAATGTGATTATTTGACCTGCGTAAGAAGGATCAGTAATAGTGTGTTGATAACCTGTCATAGAAGTTGTAAAGCATATTTCTCCATTTGCAACACCTTGAGTACCGCAAAAATTACAGAAAAATATTTTACCATCTTCCAATAATACCGAGGCATCATATTCAGAGTGTATATTTAACATATAGCCAATGATTTTTGTCAAGCAATAGTACACTTCGATTAAAATACTAGCAACCCAAATATCTAAATTATATTGAGTTTTTTGTTATTAGATACAAAACAAAAAACAACAAATCTAAAAACTGCTTGCATGAATTCATCACAGGATTTAAATTCAAAATCCCAAAGCTTTAGGATAACATAGAAATGACACAACTAATTAACTAAAATATAATAATATGATTATAACTAACATAATAAAACATAGATATTTAATTGTATAATGCCCAAACACTCAAAATCAAATCAAGAGCAAGATCAAGAATGTGAAAATGAAAATTCGGATGAAGAGTGGGATCAAAGCGAAGATCATAATCAAAATAATTCTAACGAAGGACCAAAACCAAATAAAATAATAAAGTATAAAAAAAGTAGCAAACCTACACCAGCTTTCACTGTAAGCAAACATAAAGATCAGAACAAGTACTTAGTATATTACGGAATACAAAAGGATTCTGAAAAATATATAATCTTAAACAAACAAGAGAATTTTTATATTTGCATAGACACAGCAAACAATAATTTACACGTTTTAGAACGCTCGGATTATAAAAAGTTAAACAAAGATCTTCAATGTCAATGCTTCAATAATACAAATATTGCAATTGTAATGTCTGACAAAGCTCTCAAATCAGATTTTCAATACAATGATACATTAAATCCTTATGGAGATTCACATCACCTTTCAATAACTGCTGGATTAGGTCGTTCTCCACCAATTACTACATCTTCTATTCGTAGATTCTCATTCGCTAATACTTGGAAGTCCAAAGCAAAGCCTAAACATAAAAATGTACCTATTCTTAAGAAATTATTTAGCAATCATTTTTTCACTATACCTAAAAATGTGAAATTTGCTTGCTTATTTAGAACTATGGTCAATAAAGATTATGCAACAATTGGAATAGCGGAAAGTGATAAAAATGTTTATGAAATATATGTTTTTATAAATAATTTATACCAATTTGATACCATAAAGAATTTTTATAAAAACAATATGATTGAACACAAAACTAGTTGCATACTGAATAAAAATCGAAAATCCGAAAACAGACTAAATGCTACTGATGGTGATTGCGATTATGATTGCGATGATGATGACGATGATGATGACGATGATGGTGATCATAGCTCAAAATCAAAGCATAATATGCAAGGAAGTGACACATTAAACCAAGGCATAATTAGTGACACAGTCAATAGTACAAATGCTCATCACACTCGAATATCAAATGTACCAGAAACATTAGTATCAGAAACGGAAAATGATGTAGCACAAAATCATGACGAAGAAGAAGAAGAAGAAGAAGAAGAAGAAAGTATTCAAGATACACGAAAGAAAAAAAACAATGTCAATTATAAATTCACTAACAAACAAAAAGAATCCCATAGCGTGATAACAATAAGGGAAAAAATAATTGCTGGTGTATCTTTTATATTTTTGAGCAAATCCATTTTATTTGGAATAATTTCAACAACTATATCGATAAAGATTATTAAGGGATTAGAGCAATCAGATGCAGAAATTACCGCAAAAGTCAAAATATTAACATTTATCAATATAGTCAAAAATTACAAACCATCTATGACATTTGCTTTGATATCAATAGTATCTTTTGCAATAGCTGTTATATTGGGAATAGCATTTATTGCCTTGATCATCAAAAATAAAAAAAATCAAAACAATATTCAAAGTAAAGAAAATGAGAAAAAAACTGATAAAAACAAAGAAGAAACAGATGAAAATAATATACATAAAAGCAATAATAAACCCAATGAAGATAGTATGAATGCAGACAATCATGAATCCAATGAAAATAATACACCTAAAAACAAACATGTTACACCGGAAGATCAACTCAAAAGACATGAAAATACCAATACTTTATCAGAACAAGAAGGAATTAATAATAAAAATGGTACTAAAGTATCAGAAGCAAAAACAACCTCTAATAATACACTCAAAGTTAATTTCAAATAGAGTTAGTAATAAGATATTACTAAACTCTTAGATCACTTTTATAAAAAAAAATCGCATTAAATCGTAACGCGATACAAAATATTAACCTTAATACATACGATCAGAATATTTTATATCTGTATTATGATGCATTTTCACATACTAAAAACAATACATAACTATAATAATATGAGGGATAATACTGATGACATTCAAACCAAAAATATTAATTGAAATCACATCAAGAGTAGTTATGCACACATACATTGACTGGAAAAATGATGCGAATAACAAATGGATGCCAATATTTTACCGTTCACTTTCTAAAAAAACAGAAAAAAATATACCAAGCGCTATTCTCTTCGCCAAAAAATATCCATCGGAAAACGGAAAAAAATATAATTTGGTTCTAGTTTTCATAAACAAGAAAAATCCTGGTTCCATATTAGAAAAAAAGATAAAAGAAGCTAAGCGTTATTCAGCAATAGAAATTGTATCCGAAGAAGTAGGTTTTTGGATTCAAATTAGAGACAATTTAACTGACAAAGAAAAAAACCCAAAACTAGCTCAATTTAGCGAAAATAATCATATTGAGTATTACGGAAAAGATGGCAATGCACTCAAATTAACTCTAGATGAAATTAGCGAAAATAATTATGGGGAGGATTATGATCAAGATCCCAATATATTGAAAATAATCATTAATAGAATTTCCACAAAAGAAAGAAAAAGCGAGCTTAAAAGCATAAAATCAAATACAAGTGATGAAGCTTATTTGTTTGGAGAAGCATTAAGAGATAATAAAGAATATTATGATCTAAGATATGGATCAAAAATGAAGCTAGGAATTCGAAAATTTAAGAATTTCTTCAAAAAAGCCAAGAATACGCAGGAATGTTATATCATATCAGCTAAGGGAGGGCTTAAAAGAGAAAAAATCGAAACAAACTCTAATAATAGCAATTATAACGACGAAGATAGCGATATTTTTTCGAAGGATTCTAAAAATAAAGAAAAGAGAGTAAGAATTGGTGTTCCTAATAGAGATTCGACTGCAGAAGAAATTAGGACTATAAAGAAAACAAATACAAATAAAAATATCAAACAATGTATTGATAAAATAAACAGTAACTTAGAATTAAGACAAAAACTTTTAATCCTTTGCGCTTCTTTATTAGTTATATCTGTAAGCTCTTTAATTTCATCAATCTTAATAATATTTATGTTCTATAAACATGAAGAACAAATCATTGAAATAATAAAACAACCAAAACTAATAATATTCCTTGGATTAATTACATTATCTATTATAGCAATATTATTGTTTGTATTATCCTGTTACTTGATTTATCGTAGTCGAGGCAAACTATGTAGTTTAGAGATATTGGAAAAAAACAAAATCAATAAAAAAAATGAAATGGGGGGTACCGAATATGAGGAAGATGTTCAAGAAAAATATGAAGATGAAGATGAAGACGAAGATGAAACGAAATACAAAAAAAACATTATTGATCTAAAAAATAAAAACGAGTTACAAAAATTAACTCATAAGATTTCGAATGTACTCAAAAATCCAATAATATTAATTAACATAGCTTCAGGGCCAATATTTACAATTGCTATATCTATATTCACCCATCAAATCCTTAAAAACTTTAACAAGCCTTCAATTCAAAGTCCAACTTTTATAGTCACAACAGCACTATGTGTATTGAGCTTAGTTGTATTTATAGTTTCGTTGGGTGTTGTATTTTATGAATCTAACACATATAAACAAGAAAAAATACCTACCAAACTTAACAAATCGAAATCAGAAAATGAAGAAGAAGAAGAAATGGCTATGATTTGATTATATAAATATAATATCAACAACTCTAAGAAATTCAGTTTATATTAATATGATTTACCAATCTTGAACATATGTATTCACAGGTGATTCCAAATTTCTTATATAGTTCCTGATACGGAGCAGATAAACCAAATTTCTCATCCATACCTATAAAAATTCCATCAATGCCAATGAACTTCTCCCAACCAAATCCTGAAGCAGCTTCTATTGCAACTTTCACTCCACCTAAACCGAGAATTATATTCTTATAGTCATCTTCTTGTTTCCAAAAACATTCCCAACAGGGTATCGAAACAACATTAACACCATAACCTTTAGATTCAAGATTACTTCTAACATCAATAGCAATAGAAACCTCAGAACCTGTGGCAAAAATGGTAAAATCAGCAACTTCTTTAGAACAATTCCTAATAAGATATGCACCCAAAGCAACTTTATTCTCTGTTAAATCATCATCTTTTAACTCTCGTACAGGCTTTAGATTTTGCCTAGATAGTACAATCACCGAAGGACGATTAGCAAAAGACAAAGCAACCGACCAACTCTCAACGCATTCAACAGAATCAGCTGGACGAAAAACTGCAATATTAGGCATTGCTCTAAGTGATGAAAGATGCTCTATTGGTTGATGCGTTGGACCATCTTCACCTACACCAATGGAATCATGGGTCATTACGTAAACAACTCCAAGAGACATCAAAGCAGAAAGACGGATTGCTGGACGACAATAATCTGTGAAAACAAAAAAAGTACCACCATAAGTTAATACACCACCGTGCAAGGCTATACCATTCATACATCCAGCCATGCAATGTTCGCGTACTCCATAATAAATATAATTACCGCTAAAATCATCATGTGTTATAGGCTTCATAGACGAAGTTTTGGTTTTATTTGAAGTAGTTAAATCAGATGAACCACCAATTAGATTAGAAATGGAATCACTAATAAGTGATAAAGCTTTACCTGAAGCAGAGCGAGTGGCTTCTGTTTTATTATAAGATTCAATTTTCAAGTCATGAAGAACATTTGGATCAAAAACAAATTTCATTAAATTTTGTTCGTTTAAATTATTACGCTTCAATCTATCTTTCCAAGAATCATAAGTAGATTCTTTGAAAATAGAACGCCAGAGATTTAAAACATCATTAGGAACATCGAAATAATCATCACTATTCCAGGAAAGTTGCAAAGCAAGTGCCGAAAGCTCCTTAGGGCTTAGAGGTCCACTATGAGTAGAGCTTGTCCCTTCTCGACCTTTAATATATTTACCTATCACGGAACGGCATAATATTAAAGATGGCTTGTCTGAATTACGAGCTATGTTTATTGCTCGATATATCTCATAATAAGAGTGAGCATTTATTTCTAAAGTCTCCCACCCATATGACTTGAAACGCAATGCAGTGTCATCTGAAACAGTCAATGAAGTTGGGCCATCAATTGATACTAAATTATCATCAAATAAAACAATAAGATTCTTAAGTTTTAAATGTCCAGCAAGAGAACAAGCTTCATGGCTTACACCTTCCATCAAACATCCATCGCCAGCTAAAACATATGTATGGTGATTCACTATCTCATCACCGTACCTATTATTCATGAACCTTTCCGCTATAGCCATACCTACAGCGTTGCTTACTCCCTGGCCCAGTGGGCCGGAAGTATTTTCAATACCAGCAATATTTCCATATTCAGGATGTCCGGCAGAAATAGAATTTAATTGTCTAAAATTTTTCAAATCTTCTATTGATATTCCTGGATATCCACAAAGATATAAAATAGAATAAAGAAGCATAGATCCGTGACCGGCAGAAAGCAGGAACCTATCTCTATCATACCAATTAGGATGTTTTGGATTAAATTTTAGAAACTTAGAATACAAAACTGTAGCAACATCAGCCATACCTAATGGCATGCCCGCATGACCAGATTTTGCTTTTGTAACAGCGGCAGCAGACAAAACTCTTATTGCGCTGGACATTTTTTCAAGAATTTGTGAATCTTTCATGTTGTCTTTATATTAAAAAAATTACATAATAAAATGTAAAGCAATACAAATTTCTTATTGAATTACTTGTAATACTTTTACATTCAAAATAGCACAATTACAAATAAAAACTTAATTCTCATAATTACATTCAAAATACTTAATGTTTTTCACAAACCAATCAAGATAGCGCTTTATAAGACTTACACCTGTGTTCTTCGAATATAAAAATCATAAGACCTCTTGACGTAGCAAACATTCAAGTTTGTGCTTAAAAAGTTAATATTTACATGGGATTTTGAAAATGGAAACACAAGATACTCTAGAGAACGACGAAGAAGAATCAGAAAATTCAGAAGAACGAGACAGTCTAATAGTTAGGAGCATACTAACTATCATAATGACAGCACCAGAAAAACGAAATGCTAAACAAAGAGAAATAGCTACCCTACTAAACGAATCAGAAGAACCAAATGCTCAAACAAGTGAAATAATTAAACAAACTATTCTTCTCCTTTAAAGACGGCAAAGTAATACCCTACTTTAAATACGGAAAAGATATAGTAGATTTGAATCAAAATTACCAACTTTGGAACCAATATCTAATTTTAATAATTTTATTCGTGCAACTTCAAAAGGTTATGATTATAAATCTGAAATAAAAATTCTTGAACAGCACATACAAGCTTTCGAACAACTCTCAGAACTTCTTGAAAAAACCAAAATTTTTGATCTTTTTATAACAGCGTATGAGACTTTATCTATTGTAGATTATTTAATGAAAAATGATCTAGTGGAGCGTGAACGTCGTTCAGACCTGAAATTTTTGTTTAGACAACTTGATAAAGGCACCAAACTTTTTGATTTTCTTATTACAACATATGCTGAGTATATTGCTTTTTTTCCTAATCTATCTCTTCATCCATATCCTTCAAAACCGTATATTTTGGATATCCATGAAAGCCAAAAGAATATTATTCAATATTTTCTTAATTTACATCAAAATATCACTTATAAATAATTCCAAGAAAGAATTCTCCCATTAAATTTTGATGCTGGTCCGATTTTGGAAAGGTTTAAAAATCACCCTGAATTCAGAGAAAAATTGATAAAAAGGAATGATCTATTAATAAAACTCCAACAAAAAACACCTTTATATTCTCTCCTACCACCAGAATTGATTGAATGTGTAGAAAAAAAATATGAATTTCTTAATGAGTTTTTTGATAAAATTTACACCAGAATATTTAACAAAACTTTATTAGTTGAAACTAAAATTTACTCAAAAACTTCTGGAAGATCTTTACCTCCCTTAGATGCAACTGATAATTCACCTAACACAAAAACAAGCAAAGAAGACGCAAATATCAATAAAGAAACAATGTTAATTGTAGAATCTATTTCTTTCTTTTTGTGTTCAGTTCAAATTCTCCTCAATTTTCTTGACAATCCAAGCAACAACTTCAGCAAGCGCTTCCTCACAGATTCCTGAAAATTCTTCACCTGAATTATAATTTATCAACAACATAAAACTGCAGAAATTTACCTCTAGTGGCTTTCAATCAATAGTATATTAATTTAAAAAATCAGCTATTGAGAGAGCCACTAAGTATCTAAGATAAAAGAAATCTTAGAAAACAATTCAAAATCTAATCTTTAATGTTACAATATTTGAAATATAATGAATAAACTTTAAATGATTTACTTAGATTAGCAAGAACCAAAATGAGCATTTGAAATGAATAAAAAAATGTCACAAAAAAAAATTGCAATTAACAATTTTTGAAAGCATTAGGAAATCCATTGATAATCCAATCATTGATTGTCAAGCTCCCAAAAACAACTCTCGCTATAATATCAATGAAAAAAGCTTTAGAAGAACATTTGAAGTTTATTAAAGAAAAACAACACACCTTAATATCATTGATCCTGAAGATTTATTGCTAAGACAAAGAGATAATGAATTATATATTAGGATCAATTATAACTTTTCTACACTTTCAAACTTCAAAAACTCACCTTTAATGTCTTTTTATTAATAATAAAAATTAAATATCGAGAGATTCATAGATATTTAAATTAATGCAAATTCACAAAGTAGTTGCAATCCTAATTTTTTAGCTTTACAATCAATAATTACTTAACAAAGTTTAAAGGGAAAATGTTAGAAAGATCAGATTTAACAGGATTAGAAGGATTTTGGACATCAAGAAGAGATGAAATTAGATTATTAAACAAAATAAAAGAAAAATTGAAAAAATGTCTCTATGATGTAGAAGATTACAAAAAACTAGGATTATCGAAAGGAGACTTTGAACATACTATAGGAATTAGACATGAAGATCTTGAAACAATACAATTCATATTAGAAGAATACAAAAACCAAACTGAACATTTGCTTAAATTATTCGATACTATTCATATAACAACCCAAGTAGAGAATAGTATGGTGAGAAAAACTAGATATCTGAATGAAAGTGTTGAGAGGATTGCAGTATCTGCTGTTGAGAGGATTGCAGTATTTGCGAAGGGAGCAGAT
Source organism: Anaplasmataceae bacterium (assembly GCA_965216745.1). GTDB lineage: Bacteria > Pseudomonadota > Alphaproteobacteria > Rickettsiales > Anaplasmataceae. The sequence goes on from OZ244191.1 coordinate 1,057,215, forward strand.
TCTATTCCATTCAACAAAGAAGTACTTACTTCTAATCGAGTTGATCTTTTAGGATTTTGTACGAAGGAGATCTTAGAGAATATCATAAAAAATGATCATTCCACTGATTTCAACTCAGCTGAAAACAAAAAAGAAAGAGAATCTCACATAAAGAATCTTTTGTCAGAAATATATAGAATTTCAACGCAAATCTTTCGAAATTTAATAGAATCACAATTATCTCAAAAGAAATACCTTGATATATCTATTATTTCATATCAATCTCATAAAGACATTCTTCAAACCATTCTTCAAATCATAGAAAAATCAAAAGAAATTTCATCTATTGTTTTTAAACCTGAAGTAGAAAAATCAGAGGAAATAGAAAATATCCTGTATGGAATAAGTTCACTCGGGAGTGAGTTGAAAACAATTATGAAGGATGATTCCGAAAGATCGAAAAAAACATTTTCAAAAAAAAAGAAATTGGAAACTTATTTAAAATTTGATGCATTATCATTAAAAAAATTAAAAAAAGAAACTCTTTTAAGTAGTCGCTGCGATGTTTTGAAGCATCTTTCTGATAATTTATTAAAAAGATACAATTTAGTAGGTTATGAATATAATTCTCAAATCTATTCGAATATTACAGAAGAAGAAAAATCTCACATCAATAATGTTGTGGAAATGGCAAAAGAACTTGTAAGAGAATACATAAAAGATCATTGTCCGATGTTTGATTCTGACAAGTCTTTCCATAGTGTAATTCTTGCAATCATACAAAACTCACAAATCATTAATAATTTTCGTAATATTACTAATAATGAAATTATGATTGATTTTAATGATGACATTTGGAATCTCCAGAAGAAAATAATAGAAGCATTATCATTAAAAAACTCAAAAAAAGAAACTCTTTTAAGTAGTCGCTGCGATGTTTTGAAGCATCTTTCTGATAATTTATTGAAAAGATACAATTTAGTAGGTTATGAATATAATCCTCAAATCTATTCGAATATTACAGAAGAAGAAAAATCTCACATCAATAATGTTGTGGAAATGGCAAAAGAACTTGTAAGAGAATACATAAAAGATCATTGTCCGATGTTTGATTCTGACAAGTTTAGAGAAGGTTCCTGTGATGATTCGCTTAGAGAATCTGATAGTATATTACATAGTGTAATTCTTGCAATCATACAAAACTCACAAATCATTAATAATTTTCGTAATATTACTAATAATGAAATTTTGATTGATTTTAATGATGACATTTGGAATCTCCAGAAGAAAATAATAGAAATTGAGAATAAGAATACGAAAAATCCAAAAGACATTTTGTTATCAACTTGTATATCTCAGAGATCAAAACCTTATTCAGAATTACATCATCGTTTAAAGGAGTTAGCGGAAGTTGAATCGGAAGATTATTTTAACTACAAGGATCGCCCAATTATAGACAAAATAACAATAGAATCTCATATATATCGTACTTTTTTAGAATTAGAAAATGATTTAAAAATGAAATATCGTAACTATTCATCCATGCCTAAGAATGAGAAAACTCTTTATGAAAATAATGTCATAAATGCAATCAACTATTCAAAACGAATATTAAATAGTAATTTTAGTGATATTAGACTTCCAACAAAAGAAGTTACTCCTATCTTTAACAGTTTAAAAGAAGTCATCACTGATCTTAATTCAGCAGGATACTATCTAGATTTATTACCAAGTTGTTATAAACACAAAAAAGAATTAATTGAGTTCAACTCCAGAATACAATCATACCTCCAATCTGCTATTGATAACATAGAAAATGAAACTTTTAATATCCAGGAAGAGAAAACTGAGGAAAATTCAACTACGATTTCTAAAATTATTTTCCACTTAGGAAAAATTTTACAACGCCCCGAATCCATGATTGCAGAAAGTTTCCGAGAACAAACATTCCCCTCAACATTAACAAATTTTTATAATAGAACTGAAACACATTATCGAAGTCTTATTAAAGCACTAGACAATTCATTTGGCCCCAACCATATTCTTAAAGAAACAAAAGAATTAATCTTAGAAAACATGAAGATCCAAGAAAATAATAATAAAATTGTTAAAACAATATATGAATCACTTTATAGATCCTTGAAAAGGGTAAGGAGTTTCTCAGAAAACTTATACTCAGATTCAAAACTAGATTTCGACTTAAATGATATACAAACATTTGAAAATGATTTGCAAAAAGTACAACAAAATATACAAAGCCATGAAAAACAGAAAAAATGTTTAGAAGAAAACTTGATTGAAAGAAAAGTAATAGAAAGCACTTTTATCAAACAATTTAACACACAAACAATTATAAAAGAAATAACAATGACAAAAGCCATGTTATTATTGTTGTCCTCGAATGAAAAAAATCCCAAAACACAAACAACTTCAGCAAGCGCTTCCTCACAGATTCCTAAAAATTCTTCACCTGAATTATAATTTATCAACACCATAAAACTGCAGAAATTTACCTCTAGTGGCTTTCAATCAATAGTATATTAATTTAAAAAATCAGCTATTGAGAGAGCCACTGACCATCTACCTTGATAAAAGTCTCAAAAAACAATTGACGAACTAATCCATCCATGTTAATTTAAAAAAATAATTGTAAATATTGGAGTTTAAAATGTTGTTAAGCCCACAAGAAGCAACAGAATTAAAAAACAATCTGGAATCTTGTAAAGCAAAAAATGAACTTTATTCTAAAATCTTACTTGAAATAAACAAAATATATCCAGATGCACATTTAAGTACTATGTTAAAAAAAGTAGACAAATATATCAACGAAAATTTAGAAAATTTAAAATACATTATAAAACAAATTAAATACCTGAATAAAAGTTTCAGTGAACAAAAAGCAAAAAACACAAATAAAGATCTGATTCCAACCCTTGAAGAGCATAAAAATATTAATAGAATTAAGACGAGGTTTCAAGACATTAACGAAAATCTTGAGTTTATAGGTATATGTATTCAGGAATTTTATCGTATGGAAGCAGAAAAAAAATCACTGGAATCAAGTTCCTTGCGTCATGCAGACCAATTAGAAAAGTTTGAAAAACAAATTCAAAGTATTAAAGTGAACACTCACCAAGCGACTCTTAAGACTAAGTCACCACCAAAACAAAAATCACCGGAATCACTTTCCCCGCTTCAGCCACACCAATTAAAAAAGCTTGAAAAACAAATTCAAGATATTACAATGATTGAAACTATTACAATTTCAGAAGAAATTCCAAAATTTAATGAAGTAGTGTCTCAATTTCTCATTGTTCATGAAGAAGTTACATCGAATCAAAAAAAATTCGAGGAGTTACAGGATAAAATACATATTCCACAAAAAACAAAAAAATTAATCTCAAAAAACGAACAAGAGAAACAGCATCTTAATGACCTTGTTAAAAACTTATATGAAGTATTAAGTAAATCATCTGATATTTGTCAAGAAGTTATATCGAATCAAAAAAAATTCGAGGAGAAGCAAGAGCATGAAATACAATCATCTGATATTTGTCAAGAAACTACATCGACTCAAGAAAAATTCCAGGACAAGCCAGAGAATGAAATACAATCATCACCACAGACTAAAATCCAAACAACTGGTGCAAGCATATCCTCAAATATTAATCCTAATCGTTCTTCTTGTTCACTTGATTGTGATTTTTGAATATCTCAAAGATCCGAAATTTTGCTTTTAGTGGCTTTCAATCAATATTATATTAATTTTAAAAAATCAGCTATTGAGAGAGCCACTAATTATCCATGTCAAACTAATATCTATCATAGAAAACCAAACAATAAAACCTTTACCCACCCCCTACTGGCTCTATTTATACTATTATATTAGAATAATTTCAAATCACAGAACTAGAAAACATATTCAGATATTGCACATATATTTCATATGCAATCAAATATTCTAATTAGTTGATTTAAATTACTAAAACCTAGAGTACAAAAATTTACCTAAGCAAACATTGAATTAATCATAAAATACACCCAAAAACACAGTAAGGAATTTAGAAAGTTATCCACTATATAATAATAAAATTTAGTGTTATAGATGAATTAATTTACAATCAATAATCAGAAACAATAAAATCATGCATAATAAAAAAAGAATATATATTCACAACTGCATCATAAAACATATACCGGAGTAACAACTTACCATCTTTATAAATTATTTGAAACCAAAACATACTTGTTTTGTTACTTTTATAGCCTTTATACTAAAAAAACCATAAATAATTTTTTCGAATAATAATCATCCAGAATAAACATTCTTACTTAGCATAAAATCACTAAAAATTCCCATTTCACAGAATATTTTCTGTATCATCAACCGACTTAAAGAACAAGACTTATTTAATTTAACAACAAAAACTATATTAAAAATAAGATTAAATCGACCAAAAAACGATGACGCAAACTTGATTTTTTGATAAAATTCTTTCATATATTACCTGAGTTTATTTATATTCATTACGTGTATTTATGACAAACCTCAAACATTACTAGACAAATTGGGACTTGATCAACATGCAAGCAAGGACGATTTAATAAAAACATGTTTTTATTAAAAGCCAAAGAATTGGTGTCAAGGTATGACATTACAGGGTTGCAACAAATAAAGAAGTATTTGAAGTTATAAAAAAACAATAATAAAAAGGCAAAGAAATAATAATCACAAGCCGTCTTTGTGAAGAACAAAATCTTACCAAAGGGAGCCTTGAGAAGGAAAAAACAAAACATCCAATAAACTACAACTAATCAAGATAAAAATGAGGAAAAAAGTCTCATCAGTGATTCTTTTACAGATGACCTTAGCAGTCTTATTAAAGATTTATGTTTAACTTCCATTTACTTAAATCTAAACAATCAAGATATCCTATTCAAAAGAGCGACAAAATCTCTCAAAAATTTACCCTTAGAGTAACAAAATTAAATCACATAAATCAGTATTGAATATAAACACTTCCTTACAACCTATCCATGATCAACTCTTGAATAGTACAACTGAGCAAATCACTACTTTTTAACACCACATCCACTATCTCGTTACACATAATTGACATAGCCCAAGAAATAAAAACACATAACCTCCTAAAAAACAGAAAGTTAGTTTGAATGTTTATCTTTATTGTTAATCAATAATCCACTAAAATTAGTAGGAATAGCAATAAAAATCACACCAACAAGACAATCATTGACTTTTTAACCAAATAACATATATTAAACCATCGGCTTTCAGTCAATCATATAATATATATGATCAAAAGTATAAAATCATAACAATACTAAGATTAAAACATGAACACAAAAGACAAAAATCAAAAAAGTGAAATCATATATAAAAGTAGTCCAATGACAACAGATTGACGAAAAATCGAAGGAGTTAAAAATAGAAATAAATAAAAAGCTAGAAAAAATGAATATACTCAGTGAACATACACAGGCAAAAGAATAGTTGTCAAATTCAATAAAAGAAGTGAGTGTATTGATAGAGGAAGCAAATCAATTAATTGAAGAGATAAATAAGGTTAATACAACAAAACAACTAATCCAAGAAATAAATATAGAAATCACAGATTTAACGATTTCTGACTTAGATAAAATAATCTATAAAATAAAAACAGAAAAAATCAAAATAGAAAACTCATCAGGCAGGTAAAAACAAAAAACACTTCAGAAAACAAAATTGAAACTTTCGCTACAAAAAACAACAACAAAAAAGGAGCTCCAATCATTGCTTGACCACACACCCAAGATTTCAGCTCAAAAGATAAATCTAATTCATTTGAATAAAAAAAACAGTTTTAGAAGATGCAGAGCGTAAATAAAAAAAAACAATACCAAAATTACAACATACTATGACGAAGTCACTCTCAGTATATGAAAAGTTATTGTCAGCCGAAAAAAAATATTAGACTTAAAATATAATCTTTCAATTCAGACAACTGATGATTTTATAAATAAAAATGTGTTGATATAACTAAATGAAAAAGAAGTAAATATAACAAAAGAAACAATATAAAACATGAAAGAATTAAGATACGAGATCAATATAAATCATAAAATGAAGCAAAAATTAGAACAACAGCAGCCCAAGGAAGATGTAACCACAAAATACAAATCAAATGAAACAATAAATTAATTGGATAAAACAATACAAGAATTAGAGAAAGTATTATTAGTGTTAATAGATAGGCACAGAAAATTATCACAATCAGAAAATAATCCTTCAATTGATCTAAAAAAATGTTATTGCGAATCAGAATAATCAATAAAAATTGATAATATTTAATGAAAATATTCAATGTAGATAACTGAATATAACAAATAATAGCATTAACAAAACAAAAGAAATAAAACAAAAGAAATAAAAAAAGATATTTTTAAACCGTGACTTCCAAGAAACCAGGGCTTTAAAGTCACGGAGATTACAATCTTTAAAAAAAACATTGATTGATATTAATACATATCTACTGGAGAATCTTTCAATTTAATTTAAATCTCCCCCAACAAATAAAAAGAGTATATTTATTTGCCTGAAATATATAACTATGCAGATTTATGAATCTTTATCAAAAGCAAACATAATGAAAACTAATTTTCTGATTTTTCTGATATATCATTTAAAAGATTTTGGTTCATAGTTGATATTATAGGCATAATCGAAGACATAAATTGTTCTATGAAAGCAGACTGGTCACCTGTTTTTTCAAATCCTTTATAAGATTCTTGAATTGAATTTTGAATTGAATCGATGTTCTGGATTAACTGTTTTGATAGATTTTTTTTTAACTGCTTTTTCTGGTCATTATCCAATTTTTCAGATTCTGGAATACTATTTCCTGAAGCAGATATAGCATAATCTATAAAGCTCTCAATATCCTCTTTACTAAAATCATTCATTTTATTAACTTCACTCATTTGTTCTCCTTATTTTTCAAATAGAATATGCCCATTATTGATAAAATAAAAGACATATATGCCATTTTATATCACGATTTAATTAACAAACTCATAAAATCGTAGAGTTAAAAAATCAATAATCACTGCCAAACTATAAATTAATACAATTTAATTACCAACAAACATGTTCAAGACTTGTATTCATAATCTTTGTACCTATATCTTAATATGAGTCTATAAAGAATAGGAGCACAAATGTCCAAAGAAGATTATTATAAGATATTGGGGGTATCTAGAGACGCAAATGAAAGTGATATCAAAAAAGCCTACAGAAAGCTCGCATTAAAACATCACCCAGACCGCAACCCTGGAGATAAATCTGCTTCAGAGAAATTCAAACAATTAAACCAAGCATACGAAACCCTCAAAGATCAGAAAAAAAGAAGCTTTTATGACAAATATGGAACAGATGATCCCGAAACAGCAAGTAGCCAATCATCTGGAGGACATGGTGCAGGAAGTGGATTCTCAGGGGATTTCTCAGATGTATTCAATGATCTCTTCGGAGGATTCGGAGGGTCTCCAGGAGGAGCAAAATCAAAACATTCACGCGGTTCCGATCTAAGGTATGACATCGAGCTATCTCTTTTGCAAGCTTACAAAGGAGAAAACGTACCTATATCTTATGTAACAAATTCAAAATGTAATAAATGCAATGGCACTGGCAGCGAAGGGGCTCAACAGCCAATACAATGTCCTTCTTGTAGAGGTGCTGGTTATGTGAGAACTCAGCAAGGTTTTTTTACAATGGAAAGGACTTGTACTACATGCTTTGGTGAAGGACAAACTATTCAAAATCCATGTAAATCTTGTAGAGGAGAAGGACGTAAAAAAGAAGAAATAAATGTATCTGTAAAAATACCAGCAGGAATCGAAGATGGATTCAGAGTAAGAGTATCAGGAAAAGGTGAAGCTGGACTCAGGGGTGGAGGAACTGGAGATCTATATGTAGTAGTTCGAATCAAAAAACATGCTTTATTTTCTGTTGAAGGGGCAGATTTAAGTTGCGAGGTACCAGTGAGAATGTCATTGGCTGCATTAGGAGGAGAAGTAGAGGTCCCAACAATCACTGGAGTTGTAAGAACAAAAATACCTCAAGGAACACAAACCGGTGATAAGCTAAGATTAAGAGGGAAAGGAATGAAAAAAATCAATTCCTCAAGCTACGGAGACATGTATGTAAACATTAACGTTGAAACTCCTGTACGACTCACAAAAAAACAAAAAGAAATATTAGAAGAATTTGAAAAGGAATGTTCAGGTAATAGCCCTAAATCAGATAGCTTTTTAGATAAGGTAAAAAAAATATTCTCATGAAATCCTAATTATTTTTATTTATATTATTGCTATATAAATATTTATTTTTAAATCACAACATCTCTTAATGATGTGCTTTACACCTAATTCATACAAATAAATCTCATTTAATTCCAAGATATTTACATTTTAACTCCCAAGTCATTAAATTAGTAATTTGTCTATTTGATGACAATATATTCTGATAAAACAACAATTGTATTCAAACCTAATATTGATTTATATTTAATATATAAAAAATCAAACAAACACTCAATTAAACAATTCACTTATTTTGCCTACAACAGAGAAATAATAGTATTATTAAGACTAAGTTAAAAGCTTTATGTTAATTTAGTAATATGCGTTAATTTAATAACCATAAAAATCTGTAAAAGCAATTCAAATATCTCAAAAAAGTTATACTTGGTATATTCATAACTGCAGAAAAACACATAAGAAATAAATATGATTTTATTTTAATGGTACTAAACTATGAAGGCAAAAATAAATAATAAATTCTCTGACCAAGATTTCATTGAACTCGCAAAAATAATAAGAAAGCTTTGTGATTTAAAAATTCCTATAGATTATTATCATACTCTACCTAATAACACAGACAATTATGATCAAAGCAGTTCAAAGGATAAATTAGAACAACAACATATGTATTCATATAAAATAAAGCCTGAGTTTTTGGAGGCAGCGAAACAAAATATAAAAAAAATGTCAGCAAATGGCATTAACAAAAAAAACAAACACATGATAGAAAAATATTTGAATTTAGACATGCTAAACGTTCAAACCAGAATGGAATTCCTGCAGAAAAGTATTAAAAAAAATTATACCATAGCATCATCCCTATCAATAATAGCATCAATAATCTCATTAATGAGGATGGTAATGCTTCTTATTATGAAAATTAGCGATATTGGTAGTAATTCTCCAAATATAGTTTTATCAAAACTAATAATGAACATTTTATCAATCACAACAATCATCTTAGTTTTAACAGTTTCTTATCTGAATATACAAAATTCTCAATCTAAAAATATAGAAAATGATTTTTTGAAACTTTACATTATAGAAATAGCAAAACAAAAAGAAATACAAAAACGAATAAATTACTTCTTGAAAGAAGACCACACAGCTCAAGAAAAAAATAAAATAAACAAACTATTTACTAAAGAATCGCTCAAAGTTGAAAAAAGTGGTTATCAATATTTACTACACAGATTTCAAAATTTAAAAAACAAGACTAAATCTCTAGAGTCAAAAATATTATCTCATATATCTAAAAATAAAAATAAATTAAATAAAATTGAACTAATTGGATTAGTAATAACTTTGACAACACTAGTCACAAGCTTTAGCTTTGCTGTATTGGCCATATATGACCCTTATAAAATACTTAAAATCAATATTGGAAAATTAAAATTAGAAGATTTTGTAGATCTTATTTTTATATCAATAGGAATAGTGTTGTGTATTACTACAGTATATATAAAATTACAAAACAAAAAACAAAATACAGTAAATACTGAACCAAATACAACCAATCACAACATAGATAACACAAACATCAATAAAGAAGAAAAAGATAACAAAAAAAGCAAATTTGATTCTGCTAAAGAATATGGATTCATATCTTTAATCAACACATTAATAGTAACATCATTGTTTGTGACTTCAATTTTAGAGTCTAAAGGCGTGATTTCATTGTTCTCAAATACATTTCCTGGAGGTTTTCCCATTTCCAACGCAATTAAAGTTTTAACTTCTACTGCAATGATATTATTAATTTCCATACCAAATCTGATGAATAGCTACAAATCATTTGAAGATCTATCATTTGTCACAATGAATGAAGAGAATAATGCAGTATGCACTAATATTAGTGAAGTAAATGCATCAAGTGTGGAAACTCAAAAAGGAATTGCAAGTGTTATAGAAGAATCTACCTAGAAATACAATCGTAAACTTTTTTATCTATATACTCTATTTTTCTTCCACCTGGATCTACAGGCTTAACTTTATAAGATGAAGTAGAGCTTATATGCGGTATGTGCTTACTTGCTTGCAATGGATAAAAAGAAATAAGAAGAAGTAGAAAAAAAAATTTTATCTTCATATACAAATCATGAGACCAAAAACATAAAAATCCATCAAACCAAAAACTTGATTTATTAGTCTGATACAATGTACTATACAAAATGTGAACAACAAACTCATTCTAACAATACTTGTATTAATAATACCAATTTCATGCTATATCATACTATACAAAGCTCAAGACAAAATGGAATTTTTTTGCTATCCCAGCGAAATAGAAAAATTTACAGATAATCAACACCTAATAAACTTAGGAGGGCATATTGTCAAGGGGTCAGTAAAGCATTTGGAAAATCAATCCATAACGTTTGAAATCTCAGATGGCGTAAAGCAGATAAATGTATTATATAACGGAATATTACCAGCTTTATTCGGGACAAATACCACAATCGTTGCAAGAGGTAATATGAACACAGAAGGAACTTTATTTATATCAGAAAAACTGTTTATTAAACATGATCAGATCTATGCACCAAAAAAAGAAGAGTGTGATTAAACAATATCTCAATTATTTAAGGCAAGTTTGTTTAAAGATTTTCTTATTATTACTTCAGTATCAGCATTGTTCTCTTCTAGAGTTATATCTCTAACAATCTTATAAACTAAACTATGTTCATAACCAAGATTAGTAAGAGCAGAAATGGCATCTTGATTCAAATTTGATTTAAGGTTAGAACCCATGTCAGTTAATATCCTTGAAAACATTTTTTTGCCAACACCAGTTCCTTTGAATGAACTATGATTCTTAGATTCAATAGCATCCCAAAAACCTTGACAACCCAACTTGTTAAGCACAGAAATTCCAGTTTTATAACTAATACCACTAATGCTTGCAAGAGACTTAAGGCAATCAATTTCTTCCAACAAACACATACCATAAAGTTTAACGTCATTCTCGCGCAAAACATATTCTATGAAAAAAGAAATTTCGGAGCCAACCTTCGCTGAAGATAAAACACTTTTAAGAACATAGATTTTATAACCCACACCGTTAACATCAAGTATCAAAAAAGAATCAAATATGTGCTCTACAACCCCTTTAAGTTTTGCTATCATAACAAATCAAATACAAGAACCATCCCTTAAGTTGCCTCCAACTCTGTTATTAACAGATATGCATAAACTATTTGAAATCTCATCTATTTCGTTCTTTGTTAAAGATTTATTGTAAGACTGAATAACCACAGAAAAAGCTATTGATTTCTTGTTGTCACCTATGTCTTTACCAACATATACATCAAAAATTTCCACAGATTCAATAATATTCTTGTTTGATAAATATACAGCTTTAATCAATTCATCCGAAGGTATATTTTTATCTATAATAAAAGCAAAATCACGACGTACTGGCTGATATACAGATAAAGGCACTTCTTTGAATTTTTTCTTAGTTTTCGGTATCTTGTCTAAAAACAACTCAAATCCGAACACATCATTTGCTTGAGAAGGATGTATCTGACCAAAATATCCTAATACATTCTTACCAAGCTTGACTGCAGCAGATCGGCCTGGATGGTAATAATCAGGAGCTACACCCTGCAATATTGAAACTGATCTTTCAAGATTATAGCAAACCTCAATTATAGACATTAAATCAGCTTTTATATCATAAACATCACAAAATCGATGATTGCAATGTATATTGCGATCAATCATCATGCCTGCCCTAATTCCAGCTATGACTCTACGAACATCATTTGCATCATGATATTCGTCACCGAGTTCGAATATAGATATATCCTGCTGAGATCTGTCTCGATTTTTTTGTACTATATCCAATAAGTTAGGTATCAAAGATGTTCTCATCACATCTAAATCTTTGTTAACAGGATTAACTAAGAACATATTCTGATTTGGAGAATTAAAACAACGATCAGAACTCATGAAAGACCAAGTAATTACTTCATAAATGCCCCTCCTCATCATTATCTCTTTAACCTGATCTATAACATCTGCTTTTTTCAATATAGGCTCAGATACTAAAACTTCCTCTGGGATTTTATCATAGCCATGTATTCTAAGCACTTCTTCAACAAGATCTGCAGAGCCTTGAATATCATGTCTCCAGGTTGGAATAGAATAATTTCGCTCTCTACAGTCGAACCCTAAACTTGATAGTATTCCATCAATGTAATCTTGATTCAGAGACATCCCTGATATTTTGAATACATAATCTTTACTCATTCTTATTTCCTGCAATGGCTTGTGAGGAAGAATTATTTGTGGCTTTTTACCAACACCACTACATATATTTATTATCATTCCAAGAGCTATGTATAAAGCACTCTCCATAAATCCGTAGTCTATTCCCCTTTCACCTCTATATCGTGATTCTGTAAAAATAGACAATTCACGACCTGTCTTACAAATTGATACCGGATCAAAAAAACCAATCTCTAACAAAACATTTTTTGTATCCAAAGAGCATGATGAAGTCAAACCACCAATGATACCAGCAATAGACTGAGGACCCTCAGCATCAACAACCACCTTCATACCTTTTTTGATATTGTATGAATTACCATCAAGAGCCAAAAATTCACATTCAAAATCATTGCAAACTGAAATCTTAGAACCATGTAATTTATCTGCATCATAAACATGCATAGGATGCCCAATATCAACTGTAAGATAATTGGTTATATCTACCAGTGGGGATATTGTTTTCATACCTATAGAATTTAAACGCTGCATAAGCCACTTAGGGGATTCAATTTGATTGTCTACACCAGATATACTAGATATCAACATCGCAGAATCATCATTAATTTCTAATTCAAAATCAGTATCATTTTGATAAATGAGTTTAGTATATTTTTCGTGGGTCATCTTCAATGTACCTAAACCACTTGCAGCAAGATCACGAGCAATTCCCCTAACACTTAGCAAATCACCCCTATTAGGAGTAACTGTAATATCTATAACCGGATCACCAACCGGATAATTGTTGCCAATCACAGATTTTTGATCTAATTCAAGAATGGTTCCATCATCTTTTGCACCCTCAACGCACAACTCTATAGCAGAACACATCATGCCTTGACTTGCCACTCCTCTTATTTTACTTGGCTCCAATGATTTACCTGTCAAAGGAATTATACAACCTGAAGAGGCCAGCACAGTTCTAAGACCAACAGAAACATTGCTAGCACCACAAACTATATTTCTAACAGATTTACCATCATTGACCTTACATACTTTTAATTTGTCAGCATTGGGATGTTGAGCACATTCAACTATTTGAGCAACTATAAATCCATCATAAAGCTCAGAAATATTCTCTACTTCTATTCCAATAGATATCAGCTTAGACACTACTTCATTAACGCTAATATTTTTATTTAAATCAATATGCTCTTTTAACCAAGAAAAAGTAAATTTCATGCTCAAATCAATATATAAAACTTTCAGACTAATATCATATCACAACATAAGCAATATTCCTTAAAAAGAATTTGAACATTATAAAAAATATAAATAAATTGTAAGCATAACAAATATCGCAGTTAATTTTTGATATTGACAATTCATATATATGTTTACAAAATCAATTAGATGATCCTGTAGCTCAGTTGGTAGAGCAACTGACTCTTAATCAGTGGGTCGTGAGTTCGAATCTCACCGGGATCATTTTTTGAAAATTTCAATCACAATTGGTAGAATTTTAAATAAACACCAATCAGTTTTAAAAATATTTTTTATCAAAAATATAGAATCATTAATGTTCATATCTTTTGTTTAGAGAACATACTGAAATTCAACAATAATTTTGATCAAAATTACATAACTTTATTAGAACAGTTCTTTTGCTTAGTAACACATAAAAACAAAATACAAAACATTACAAATCTCAGAACCATATCAACACATAACATAAAACTTATTACAGATAAATGTTCTAAATAAAATCCTGATAACCAAAATCCAAAGACTTTTGTCTTGCACAAGCAAGAAAGGTGTTAACAAGCAAATAGGCTATGGTCATTGGGCCAACTCCTCCAGGAACTGGAGTTATGAAAGAAGAAGAGCCTATAACTTTATCAAATTCAACGTCTCCCACTAATTTGCCATCAACATGGTTGATGCCAACATCTATAACAACAGCACCATCTTTTACTTTTTGCACCAGACCAGGAATGCCTGTAGCAGAAACTATTATATCTGCTTCCAACAAATGATTATGCATATCTATTGTCCTAGAATGCACAATCTTGACAGTACAATTTTCTGCAAGCAATAGGAATGCAACTGGCTTACCAACAATATCCGATCTACCTATAACAACAGCATTTTTCCCAGATAAATTTCTAGAGTAAAAGCGTTTTATAAGATGCACACAAGCCAGTGGAGTACATGGCATGAGAGTGGGAAGGTTTAAGAACAATCTACCAACATTGTATGGATGAAAACAATCTACATCTTTCTTTGGATCTATAGCTGAAATCACTTCATATTTTTTTATATGTGAAGGAAGAGGTAATTGGACTAGTATTCCGTGTATTGAAGAATTATTATTTAATTCTTCAATAGCAAGCAAGATAGACAAATTATCTACATCTTTAGGAAATGTTATCACTTTTGAAAACATTCCAGCCTCAGAAGCCATCTTGTTTTTGTTCCGTACATACAACGTACTTGCTTTGTTATCGCCAACAAGAATTACTGCAAGACCTGGCTTTATTTGCAATTCATCTATCTTCTCTCGCATCAATGCTCTCAATCGTGACGCTTCGGTTTTTCCATCTATTAATTCACTCATATAAGAATATATATATATAATATTAACTAGCCATTAAAACAATCATTAGGTTTTTTATAAAAAAAAATTACAAAATCATCACGCATAAAATAATAAAAATATATTCAAATCATGATTAAGAAAGACTTTTTTTTATTTAAACAATCTAAAATCAACACTAGTGGATAATTAAACAATAAACAACTCATTTAAAAATGATTTCTTTCTAATTCAACAATTTTTCACATTAAAATCATTGTGATAAAAACTTATAAAACATAAATGTTGCGCCTCGAAAATAATATGCTAGATTTGCATAATCTAGATTTTATCAATTTTTAATAAGGTGTATATGTCAGATCCACTTATGTTTTCAGACGACCCAATGAATTTGCAAGAAAACTTTCTTAAATTACTTTCAGCAGAAATAAAATGGCAGGACCCTACTGATCCTGTTGATGCAAAAGATTTCACGCAACAACTATCCTCGCTTGTTATGGTGGCTCAATCTTCTAAAGCAAACTCTCATCTTGAAAAGATAGCTGAATCAGGCTCTAATTGTAAAGAGAGCCAAAACATGATAAATTACATGTCATACATAGATAAAGAAGTAGTCGCCGATACCAGCAAAACCAACTTATCTAATGGATCTGCAACATGCTATTTCAAAACAAAAGATAAAGGTGAACCTGTATATCTTTCAATTTACAACAAGAAAGGTGAAGAAGTCATGAATAGACTCGTATATAGTCAAAATAATGGCATTAATAACTTGGAATGGGATGGAAGAGACGAAAGCGGAAGATATTTGGGTGATGGAGAATTTTATCTGAAAGTTGCAGATAAAAATGGATTAAATTTGGAATCCAATATAGAAGGTCAAGTTCAATCAATACAAATGTTTGAATCAAAACCATACCTAGAAATTGATGGTGCATTGGTCTCTATCGACCAAATATTAAAAGTATCTCACAAAAGAAAATCTTAGATCAGTTAAATATTTTTTATTATAATAGGAGTCAAAAATGAGCATGTATAATTCTTTAGGAATCAGCGTTGAAGGAATAAGAGCCCACTCACATGCAATGGGAAATGTTTCCAATGACCTCGCAAATGCCAGTACAGACGGCTTTAAAGGCAAAAAAACTGGATTTGAATGGATAGTTATAGGCGGAGAATATAACGGAGGAACAAAAGCATATGATATCCAAACCTTGAACTTGCAAGGGCCAGTAAAGCAATCCGATATAAGCACTCACATAGCCATAGAAGGAGACGGAATGCTTGTAGTCAGCCAAAGCCCTAACGAAAATGACAATTTCTTATTCACCAGGTCTGGATCTTTTGCAGAAGATAAAAACGGGAACCTAATAAATAATGATGGGATGTTTTTAAAAGCTTGGGCATTAAATGATACACAAAATGAAAATCAAGAAGTAACACTAGGACAACTTGAAACTGTCAATTTGAAAGGAATTGGCGTAAGCGCAATACCAACAACGCAAGTATTGATGAACATGAATCTGAATGCAGACGAAAACATACAAAAAGGAATGAAACAAGAATTACACATTAAAAATGAGGAAGGAAAAAAACTAGAACTTGACGAATTAATACTTCCTGATCAAATGTCAGCAGGTGATAGCATAAAAATATCACTCTCCAACGGTACCACACATGATTTCACATATGGAGGTGTACATTCCAGCTCACAAATGCAAGATTTTGGCTTCAATACAATATTAGGAGCTAATCAAATATCACAAGATTTTGCAGCACTGAAAGATGGGGATGCGTTCACCATACATACTCCATCATCTGGCACAGTTGCGTTTCAATATTCAAAACACTCACCCAGCACAGGGTTAGGGTATTTCAATACACTTAACAACCTTGCATCAGCTATTGACGCTAGCCCTGGCCTTATATCTAAAGTATCAAATGGACAATTATATATCTCCGCTCAGCACGCAAGCGAGAAAATAACCTTTTCGAATTCACATAGCACTGAAAACATGGGAAAAAGCAATGACATTAGCAATGTTTTTGGCAAAGATACTCCCAAAAGTGAAGTTTATTCTGTAATAACAGGAGTCACAACTCCTTTATACGGATCTGGTAGCGCTAATGAGAAATTCACAACAGGTATAGGGTATGGAGATGGTATAGCCATAAGTTTGACCAATGGAGAGAAACACATTTTCACTTATAATGAAACTCCAAAAGATGGAGCCAATGAATTTAATTCCCTAGCCAGTCTCAGCAAGTCTATAAGTTCAATAAATTCACTCAACTCAAACATATTAAACGACAATCAGCTCAGAATAGGTGCTGTGAAAAATCATATAATGTCTATAGAAAATATTAATAATTCTAATACTGCAGACAAACTAGGAATAAATATCGATTCATCATTTAAAGAAGGTATAAAAGAAGGTGATTCAATGAAAATTTCAATTGGAAGCTATGACAATCTATCATCAAAGTTATCAATTAATTCATCAGACAATTTGAATAAAATTTCTCAAATTAGATCTGAAGACTTGATCAAAAATGAGAATTTCAACATCTATAGAACTTCCGATATATTTGAAAATGTTGAGAATAATGATGGAATACAAATAAACATAGATGGAGAAAAAGAACCATTAAATCTTCAATACGTAAAATACTCACCAAATACATCTATAGGCCAATTCAACTCTCTTGAAACTTTAAACAAAGCAATAAATCAATCCACTTCAGTAACAAGCAAAATAATAGAATCACGGAAAATTGAAATTTCAACATCAAACAATTCAAAATTCATAAAATCAATTTCTAGTTATGGAGAAGGCAAAAGCCAAATTGCAGAAAAACTAGGAATCGCATTAAATCAACCTCCTAAAAAAGGAGACACTTTAGATTTAGCATTAGACAATGGTCGACAACATGTATTCATGTTTACAGGAGACAATGTTCCTCGTTCACATATGGGAGAATTCAACAGTATAAATGGACTAATCGAAGCAATAAACGAAATCACTTTAGGAAGCTTAGATTCATCTATAAAGAACGAAAATTTCAATATACAACCTGGGATAAAATCACCTACATCAATCAAATCTGCAAGCGGAAATATTGCAGAATACTTAGGAATGAACGTTTTTTCAGAAGAAATGGAGTTTAGATATGTAGCAAACAATCCCAACACTACAATAGGAGAATTCAATGATATTTTAACATTAAATTCATCTCTGAATGAAAAATCAGGACTTAAATCAAGTATCAGTGAAAGTGGCAAAGAAATGCATATAAAAACCAATAACGGTGCTAATTTCAAATTTATTTCAGATATAAATAATACCGGAAATTCCAATATAGCCACAGAACTTGGTTTCAGACAATCAGATATTGTTAAATCTATAGGTCTTTATACAGATAATTCAGTATCAGAAAATAGCTTTGCCAATACAAGAGAGCTAGCAAGGCTTATAAACGCAAGCGAAGGTGTATCTGCAGAAATAAAAAATGAATCGTCAATAGAAGTTTTTGCAGACAGCATAGCGGAAAACATTCAATTTACTAACGCCAATCATAATTCAGGAAAAAACAACTTACTCAAAACTTTGGGATTAGGGGATAATTCTATAATAAGCCCAAGATATTCACCTGAAGATAGCACAAAAAATATTTCATCTAATTCAATAGAACCTAATTTCTCACACAACTTATTAATATACGACAGCTTAGGATCCTCTCATAACTTACAAAGTGGATTTATCAAACTAGACCAAAATCAATGGGTGATGGAAATTTATGCTCTAAACAAAGATGAAATTATCACTGACAGAAATGACGGATTACTAGGTTTTGCAGAATTAGAGTTTAATGGAGACGGGACTCTACATAAAAACAATTTCATATCATTGTCAAGATCCAATGAATCTCCTACAGACATCAAAATTAACTGGAAAAATGGAGCAGAATCATCAAAAATAGCATTTGATCTGGGAGAAACAGACCCTAGAAATCAGATTTCCGATTTCGCATATACGCAAGGATTGAGACAATTTAGTGCAGAATATAATATAGATTCTTTCGAACAAAATGGAACACCGGTGGGTAACGTTAGAAGAATAGACATTGATAAAGACGGATTCATAGTAGCAAACTTTTCTAACGGCACCAGCAGACAATTTTATAAGATTCCTATAGCAGAATTTCCTAACATGAATGGATTAAAAGCAGAAACTTCTAATGCATATTCTCAAACAAGTGAATCTGGTGACTTCATATTGCAAGGCCCAGGGCAAGGACAAGTAGGTAAAATAAGACCCGCTGCTTTAGAACAATCTAATACAGATGTCTATTCAGCACTATTCAAAATGATCGAGTACAAACATAAAATGCAATCTAATATAAAAGCATTAAATACTAGCGATAAAATGTTGGAAGAAATATCAAGGCAAACTGCATAGAATAAAATCAACATACCTTGCAACATAGTTGTAGAGTATGTTGCCTATGTTATCAGCAAAAAAAACTGATAATTCAGTGTTGTATAAAATAGAACAAGCATTCAAAGACAATTCACATATATAACAATTATTTAAAAAAATATACACATTGAGACAATCAAAAAAATTAAACAAAAATTCAAAATAAAGCTCAAAATATATAAATCTGGATTTTTTGTTTTATTTTTTAGACTTGATTTGTATTCCTAACTCTTCAAGAGTGTCATCAGAAACTTCAGAAGGAGCACCTAAAAGTAAATCTTGAGAACTTTGATTCATTGGGAAACACAATACACTTCTTATATTTTCTTCGCCACGCAGAAGCATTATTATTCTTTCGATTCCAAATGCAAGACCACCATGTGGAGGTGCTCCAAATTCAAAAGCTCTTAACAACCCACCAAAAGTTTGTTGTATATGGGATTCGTCATAGCCCACTATTTGAAAAGCTTGTTTCATTATATCTACTTTATGATTCCTTATAGCACCACTAGCAATTTCAACTCCATTACAAACAACATCGAATTGGTAAGCCAATATGTTGCTTATTTCACCATCTAATGAGCTTTGGGGCATAGAAAAAGGATTATGAGAAAAATCTATTTCACCTTCAGCACCAAAAGCAAAATAAGGAAAATCTAACACCCAACATAATGAAAACAAATTATCGTCGATCAAGTTCATTTCTTGACCAACAATATTTCTCAATTTCCCGGAAACCATAGCTGCTTTTTGAACATAATCACAGTAAAACATTACTGCATCTCCCTGATTTAAATTAAAAGATGTTTTTATTTCAGAGAAATCATCAAAAAACTTAGCAAGTGATCCACGAACTGAAACATTGTCATCAAAAATCAAATAACCTAGCCCAGAACCTCCATATTCCTTTACAAAATCAATTTTATGATCAAAAAATTTTCTAGACATACTAGCACCTTGGGGAACAGGAACAGCACGAACAACCATACCTTGTTTTATCCCCTTGACATATACTTCTATACCCGAAGACTTAAAAATATCAGTTGCATCGTGTATTGTGATTGGATTACGCAAATCAGGCTTATCAGTGCCATACTTCAACATACACTCCTTATAAGGAATTCTAGGCATCTTCGAGTGCATCAAAGAAGAATTAGAATATTTTTCAAACACATCTATTATGACTTCCTCAGCAACCCTCAAGACATCCTCTTGCTCAACAAAAGACATCTCTATATCCAACTGATAAAATTCAGCAGGGGAACGGTCTGCTCGCGCATCTTCATCACGAAAACAAGGTGCTATTTGAAAATAACGCTCAAAACCTGCAACCATAAGTAATTGTTTGAATATCTGAGGAGCCTGAGGCAAAGCGTAGAACTTGCCGTTATGTACCCTACTTGGAACCAAATAATCCCTTGCACCTTCTGGAGATGAAGCAGTAAGTATTGGGGTGTTAAACTCATAAAATCCACTAGAAATCATTAAATTTCTCATGTGATTAATTATCTTGGACCTGAAAATAATATTTCTACGATTCCTTTGTCGGCGTAAATCTAAAAAACGATATCTTGACAATATATCTTCTGGGTAAAAAGTATCATCAGATATTGGGAATGGAAGAGTATTACATTCAGAAATAAGACTCCATTTATTTACACAAACTTCAACATCTCCATTTTCAATTTTGGGATTTATTGTTGATTCAGATCTCTTTACTATATTTCCTTCAATTCTGATTACGCTTTCTAAATTTATTTGTGAAGCTTGGTCAAAATCTTGAGTTTTATCGTGAAATACAATCTGCAATAATCCAGAAGCATCTCTCAAATCTACAAACAAAATACCACCATGATTGCGTTTTTTGCCAACCCATCCAGACAAAATTACTTTCTTGCCTATAAATTCAGAAGATACATTACAATTCATATCATCTCTATAAACATTTTTAAAGAAAACCGCCTCAGTCATTTTAATCCCTAACAACTTACATCATAAAGACATGATATATCAAAATATCTTGGCAGCAATGCATATATAAACACATTATGCTTATTTTGTTGATTAACATTGATTGAATTTGCAATCATATAATTTATGAAGCACACCTATACACTCAATTATCAATCCAACATAAATAATTTTGGAGTATAAATTATTGAAAATAAATCAATTTCAATCCATGAACGCTACCAGCATGCATGAAATATTTTCACTATCATATAAAAAATGATTTGTATAAACATAAAGCCAATATTCATTGAATGTTAAAGTTAAATTGTTATCATTGATAACAAATTATTTCATGCGAACATCAAAGTGCTATATCTAAAAAGAACTAATCAATTTTCATATTATTCAATAAATGAAGCAGCTAAAAAGTTTGGCTGCGATACATACAAATTACCCATATCCATCAAAATATTGCTCGAAAATGTTATACGCAATTTCTCAAATAAGGAGGAATACATTAAAGACCTATTAAATTGGCAAAAAAACTCTAATGAAAAAGAAATTCAGTTCAAACCTTCTAGAGTGCTAATGCAGGATTTCACTGGGGTTCCAGCACTAGTAGATCTAGCTTCAATGCGGGATGCTGTACATCTAAGAGATGGAGATTCTACAAAAGTTAATCCAAAAGTTCCTGTAGATTTAATAATAGATCATTCAATACAAGTAGATGATTTTGGATCAGATAAATCAATAATACACAATATGAATCTCGAGATGCAAAGAAATATGGAAAGATATGAATTTCTGAAATGGAGCCAAGATGCATTCACAAATCTCAGAATTATCCCCCCTGGAAAAGGAATATGTCATCAAGTTAACATAGAATTCTTATCTAAAGTAATTGCCAAAAATAAAGATAATAATGAAATTATTGCATATCCAGATACACTTGTAGGAACTGACAGCCATACTACAATGGTAAACTGTCTGTGTGTTCTTGGTTGGGGTGTTGGAGGAATAGAGGCTGAGTCAGTCATGCTTGGTAGATCTATATCCATGCTTATACCTGAAGTAATAGGAGTAAGATTAGTAAACAAATTACGGGAGGGTGTTACAGCAACAGACTTAGTTTTAAATATAACTAAATTACTTAGAGAAAAAAAAGTTGTGCAAAAATTCGTAGAATTTTATGGCCCTGGGCTGCAAAACTTGTCCTTAGAGGATAGAGGCACAATTTCAAATATGGCTCCGGAATGTGGATCTACTGTATCTATATTTCCAATAGACGAACAGACTATAAAATATTTACATAATACTGGACGTTCAGAAGAACAAATACGATTTGTGGAAGAATACGCAAAAATACAAGGTCTTTGGTCTCAGAACAAATATATTAAATTCAGTGACTCAATAGAAATAGATTTAAGTTCAATTAACCCTACTGTCGCAGGGCCAAAAAGACCTCAAGATATGTTGTTACTAAAAAATGTTCCTTACACAATATCGGAGAAAATTGATAGCAAAAGAGAAAAACATACTGATAAATTACATGATGGATCAGTAGTAATAGCTGCAATAACAAGCTGTACAAACACCTCCAATCCTTCGGTTATGATATCAGCAGGTTTATTGGCAAAAAATGCAATCAACAAAGGATTAAAAGTGAAGAAATGGACAAAAACGTCATTCGCTCCTGGATCGCAGATAGTAACACAGTACCTCATCAACGCAAATCTAAAACAATATCTAGATCAATTGGGATTCAATCTTGTTGGGTATGGATGTACAACTTGTATAGGAAATTCAGGACCATTACATCATGAAGCAGAAGAAGAAGCATCCAATTTCAAATTTGCCTCTGTATTATCAGGTAATCGTAATTTCGAAGGTAGAGTACATCCTCATGTGAAGTTTAATTATTTGGCCTCACCTCCTCTGGTTGTAGCTTACGCAATTGCTGGCTCAGTAACTATTGATATAGAAAAAGAACCTCTAGGAATCGGATATAATGACTCACCAATTTACCTAAAAGACATATGGCCATCTGACGAAGAAATTCAAAACATTGTAAACAACAGCTTGAACAGAAATTTATTCATAGAAAGATATGCCAAAATTTCTGAAGGTGGCAAGGAATGGGAATCATTAGGGTCGAAAAACACAAAAACAACATATCAATGGAAAGAAAATAGCTCTTATATAGTAAAAGCTCCTTACTTTGATATCATCCAAAAAAACAAAATAAAACAAGGTAGCAAATTTTCCATTAACAACTCAAGAATTCTTTGTGTTTTTGGAGATTCCATTACAACTGATCATATATCTCCAGCTGGAGCAATCAATAAAAACAGTCCTGCTGCTATTTATTTGTCAGAAAGTAACATTGAACACCAAAATTTCAATTCGTATGGATCGCGAAGGGGGAATCATGAAGTTATGGTAAGAGGAACATTTGCAAACACAAGAATAAAAAATCTCATGACAAATGGCAAAGAAGGTGGATATACAATGCATCAACCCTCAGGAGAGGAAATGTTTATTTTTGACGCAGCTATGAAATACAAAGAAACCAATACAGATCTAATAGTAATAGGTGGAAAGGATTATGGTATGGGTTCTAGTAGAGATTGGGCCGCCAAAGGAACTATGCTTTTAGGTGTAAAAGCTGTAATAGCAGAAAGCTTCGAAAGAATACATAAATCCAACCTTATTGGCATGGGAGTGCTGCCATTAAAATTCGAATCTTCAAGAATGAATTTCAAAGGAAATGAAGTCTTATCTATTATAATTCCATCCTTAGAACCAAATGCAGATGCAGATTGCAAAGTGTTGTTTCCAGATGAAACATGTTTATCAATTAAATTAAAGTGCTGTATAGATACATTCAACGAACTTGAGTATTTTTCAAAAGGTGGAATTTTAAATTCTGTAATGAATGATTTCTTATAGAGTCAAATTAATTGAAAATGATTCTTGAGTTTCTTTGTTACGCTTTTACCATAAACTCATTTTCATCCCCTGTAGTTGTTAATTTGATTATTGGTTTTATTTTATGTAGTTAAAGATAAGGCTCAATATAATTCAGTAAACCACCTTCTATAAATTAATTTTGTGGTCACTAAAACTAACAATGATCATTCTAACTAATAGTTTTTATCACTAAAAGCAAATCATTGATCTAATACAATTTGAATAATGATTGACAATCATTATTTTTTGGTAAAACATGAAACAAAAATTTGTTTCACTATTATAGGATGCCTTTATGTCCAATAAAACCAATGAGTCAACCAAATCAATTCCGATGACTAAAAGTGGATTTGAAAGACTTAAAACATATTTACAAGAACTAGAAAACAAAAGTTTAGAAATAACAAAAGCTATTGAAGATGCTCTTAGACATGGAGATTTATCTGAAAATGCAGAGTATCAATCTGCAAGACAAAATCAAGATTTCAACAATGCTCGCATGGCAGATGTAAGATCTAAAATAGCTTCAGCAGAAATTATAGACACTTCTCAGATTTCTGGTGACACAGTAAGATTTGGAGCTAAAATAATTTTATCAGATCAAAATGGTGAACGAAAATCTTTTCAAATCGTAGGAGAAACAGAGTCTGATATTGACAAAGGGTTGTTGTCATGCACATCCCCAATTGGGTTAGCGTTAATGAACCAAAAAAAAGGAAGCTATATATCTGTATCACTTCCATCTGGAGAAAAAGTATATAGAATTGAGGATGTGTCTTTTGAATGAAAAACACATCTATTATAATTTTATTCAGAAACATTGTTTTTTACTCAATATCAGCGTAATTTATACATTAAATTCAAGATAAACTCTAAGCTCTTGATATATACTTTGCATCAAAACTGTTGTTTTAAATAATCTTTGTAATTATAATAATATCTTATTCATAGTTTGGTTAATTTGCTGCCATGAATTCTCCCATCAATATTGGAATCAATGGTTCAGGAAGAATCGGAAAATGTATTATACGCGCGCTCTATGAGTTAAATTATCGCGACACAATACAAATAAAAGCAATAAACAGCACAGCTAATGATCTCTCCTATTGCCTTAAATATGATTCTATACACGGCACATCTGATTTGGAATTTAGTGAAGAAAATCAGCACCTAAAAATCAACAGCGACAACTATTCAGACGAGATCAAAATTTTCAAAACAAGATCTCCAGCTGAAATAAATTGGTCTGATTGTGGGGTGGATGTTGTTATGGACTGCACTGGCTCTTTAAAGGAAAAATCTGATGCACTTCAGCATATAGAAAAAGGAAAAGCAAAAAAAGTCATAATTTCTTCACCCTGCAAACACGCTGATGCTACTATTGTATATGGCGTAAATGAACATATATTGGACGTTAAGAATCATCAAATTATATCAGCATCTTCCTGTACTACCAATGCCTTAGCTCCGATTATTAAAATATTAGCACAAGAGATTGGTTTATTGTATGGTTCTGCAACCACAATACATTCTTACACCAATGATCAGAAAATACTAGATGGCAATCATAAAGACCCTAGAAGATCTCGTGCTTGCAATCTATCCATAATCCCAACATCTTCCGGTGCAGCAAAATCTATTAGCGAGATCATACCAGAAATGAAAGATAAAATATCTGTTTCCACTTTAAGAGTACCAACACCAAATGTTTCAATAATAGATTTTTCATTCTTAATATCTAATGAAACTTCAGTAACAGATATTAATGAAACCATGAAAAATGCATCACAAACATACATGAAAAATATATTCGATACCTCAGATAAAAAACTAGTATCAATAGATTTTAATCATAACAAATATAGCAGCATATTAGATTTAACTCAGACTAATGTAATAGATGGTAGATTTTGTAAAGTCGCATCCTGGTACGATAATGAGTGGGCTTTCTCATGCAGAATGTTAGACATTGCATGCCTGATAAAGAAAAAACTATCTGCATAATTTGAAAAATAAGCTTCCATAATTTTATAAGTCATAAAATAATTTGATTCATTGAAAATTCAATAAACAATCTCTAATTAATTGTTTGTTGTTATCAATGTCGTAACTTCAATTAAATCAGTATAACATCATGGATCCATTTACTATAATAATAGGCCTAGGCGGAATAAAAGGTATAATTTTAATAATCGCCTCATTGTCAGGTGGGATAGCAATACTATCTTCAACAATATATTTACGCAAAAAAATAAAAAATGAAATAGGCTGGTCGAAGTTTTTTGCATATATAACTGTTTTAATGGCAATCACATTCAGCGCTGTTTATGTTTTATTTTTAAACTCTTTATCCCTCATACCAATACAAAATTTAGCAGAAAAAACAATAACACATATTATTACAATCAGCTTAGTTGGAATCCTTGTAGCAGCAAGTATTGGTCTAAAAATAAAACACTTGCTCAATATAAAAGAAAAAAATGATGAATTAGAATCAAAGAAAAATATTATTGCCAAAAAATGCATTAACGCCAAAGATATAGCAATAACTCTTTTAGAGTGGAATAGTGAAAACAAATATAAGGCAGATGCAACATTAAATAATCTCTCTAAAACAAACAAAGCATTTAAAGAATTTAAAACAGAATTCAGTCAATTGCGAAAAAGCAGTAAAGAATTCCCATTAGAACAAATATTAATGCTGAAAGGATTATGCGAAATGTGCATCTTAACTATCAAGAAACAATTCTACCTACCTATAGAAGAAATTGAAAAATCCAACCAATCTATGAATAGCTTCATAGATCAAATAAAAATATCACATTCAAAAAACCAAGGATTAGCAAAAAGTGTTTTCAAACGAGTCAAGAATATTGGAAGCACTATCAAAAAAACACCTGCAAAACTGATAAGCAAAATCACTGGAAGCCAGCACAAGAAAAAACAAGAAGCATCTCTAGCGCAGAATTGCGAAGTATTAATTTTAGAGATCAAGACATTCTGTGATAATATAATTAAATTTCATCAAAAAATAAATATTGGAGTAAAAGCAGAAAAGAAAAAGCTTAAAGCGGAAATAAATTCTCATGCTGAGAAGATTGAGAAATCATATAGTGGATATAAGAGCGCACTTCAAGATATTAAAATTGCACATAATAAAGGATATAAAAAAGCTAATGATGAAATTATCCGTCAGAAGAAAAAAACAAAAGAGCTTTTAAAATCTATTAAAAGATTTGATTTCATAATAGCTTTAGGAATAATAAGTGCTATTTTGTGTTTATTAGAATTAGTTTTATTAATTATCAATGAATTTCAAACATTACAATTCATAAATATGTTACCAAAAATCACCATCCCAATTGCATTAATCATACTTGTAATTATACCAACAACCTTAGGCTTTTTTATAAATTTTTTTATAAATTCATCAATCGTAGAAAAAATAAAAGAACTTGAAGAAAAAACTGAAAATAAAAAAGACCTTGAAGAACCAGAAAAGATTTTAAATGATATAAAAAAGATAGAGAAATGTATTGGTATAAATATACAACAAACAATATCAGAAGATATGTCACTAGTATAAAACTCTGAATCAATCATAACATATAATCAATTATAATTGATTATATCTGTAACATTACATTCTTACAACAAATTTCCGAGAAAATGAATAATATATATTTAATTATTACTACAAAATGATACTGTATTTATAAACATTGTGCGTTCAGGTTTATCATGGAGTATATATCACTGGTAGGGGGAAAAGAGAATAATCTTCAAAACGTCTCCGTCAAAATACCTAAAAACTCACTCACAGTTATAACAGGCGTGAGTGGATCTGGAAAGTCAAGTCTTGCATTTGATACAATTTATGCAGAAGGTCATGCTAGATATATGAATAGCTTGACATCTTATGCCAGACAATTTTTGCAATTACATGACAAACCAGACGTAGAGTCTATATCTGGACTATCACCAACAATAGCTATAAATCAAAAAACAAACACAAAAAATCCCAGATCTACAGTTGCAACTGTAACAGAAATATATGACTACATCAGATTGCTATACTCTAGGATAGGAGTACCGCACTCACCATCAACTAATTCTCCTATTACAAAACATACCGTCTCTCAGATAGTAGATTTTATTTGCAACTTACCTAAAAAAACAAAAATTCACATCGTTTCACCTGTAGTGCGTTCAGATCCAGGATCTCATGTCAAAACTTTTGCTACTTTAAAACAAAAACAATACACACGAATCAAAGTGGACCAGATATTATATCAATCAATAGAAGAAATACCCAAATTAGATCATAAAGTAAACCATGATATATCTGTAATAGTAGACAGGATAGTTGTTGGAGAACCTATAGGCAATCGTTTGGCAAATAGCGTTGAAACTGCTATGAAGTTGGCTGATGGATTCGTATATATAGAAATAAACTCTATAGACACAGAAGAAGAAAATGTTAAAGAGGGTAAAATCTTCATGTTTTCCGAACATTACGTGTGTCTAGAATCGGGCTTTTCCATCCCAAAGCCTGAACCTAATATGTTTTCTTTTAATAGTCCCAGAGGAGCTTGCAAAGATTGCAATGGAATTGGAACAAAAAGTGTAATAGATCCAAAATATCTGGTATCTGATCACAGAAAATCAATAACTGAAGGTGCAATAGATCCAATTCATAATCTTGTGGGGTTACAGAAAAAAAATTTTATAAATTCCCTTCAACGCTTTGCTCAAAAATATAATTTCTCTTTAACAGATCCGTGGAGAAACATTAAAAATGAAATACGCAATAAAATAATCTTTGGATGTAAAGAATACATGGCATTCAAAGGAGTTGTAAACGTACTGCAATCAATATTCTCTGCTTCAGAATTACAGAAATATATGTCTAATGCGAAATGCACAAGCTGCAAAGGGAAAAGATTGAACCAACAATCTTTGTGCGTAAAAATTACTAACTTAAACATAAGTGAAGTAACAAATATGACTGTTGAAGATGCAATAGAGTATTTCAATAATCTAAAAACTAAAATCTCTGATCAAGAATTCAAAATAGCTCAAAAAGTTTTGGAGGAAATAATTAAAAGACTTAACTTCTTGATCTCTGTTGGGCTTGGTTATCTAGTATTAGGGCGAGAGTCTGGCACATTATCTGGCGGTGAAAGCCAAAGGATAAGGCTTTCATCGCAATTAGGCTCTTCTTTGACTGGAGTTACTTATGTCTTGGACGAACCGTCGATTGGTCTACATCAGCACGACAACACAATGCTGCTCAACACTCTGAAAAATCTAAGAGATTTAGGAAACACGGTAATAGTTGTTGAACATGATCAAGAAACAATAGAATCTGCTGATTACGTTATAGACGTAGGCCCAGGAGCTGGTGTATACGGAGGTAAGATAATAGCTGAAGGCACAGCACAGGAATTGAAAGAAAATAAAGCAAGCATTACAGGTTTATATATTTCAGGGAAAAAGCAAATTTTCATACCAAATGAGCGGAAGAAATTTGATAAAAAAATATCATTAAAAGGAGCTTCATCAAATAATCTTAAAAATCTTGATGTAGATTTCCCATTAGGTATCTTTGTATGCGTAACAGGTGTTTCCGGCGGGGGAAAGTCTACTCTAATAATGAACACCTTATATAAAGCAATACACAACGCTATTAACAAAACCAGTTATGATACTGGGAAATATACATCTATAACGGGATTAGAATATATAAGCAGAGTAGTTCACGTAAATCAATCCCCAATAGGTCGAACACCTTTGTCTAATCCAGCAACATACACCGGAATATTCAATCATGTGAGAGATGTTTTTGCTCTTCTACCAGAGTCCAGGGCGCGTGGATATAAAGTTGGTAGATTTTCTTTCAATGCCAAAGGTGGGAGATGTGAAGCATGCTCGGGAGGTGGACTGATAAAAATAGAAATGCACTTTCTACCAGATGTTTATGTTACATGCGAACACTGTAATGGAAAAAGATATAACAGAGAAACATTAGAAATCACATATAACAGTAAAAATATATCTGATATTCTTGATATGACATGCGATCAAGTCGTTGATTTTTTTGCAAATCATCCATTGATATATGATAAAGCACACAAACTACAACAAGTTGGGCTAGGTTATTTGAAAATAGGTCAATGCTCAACAACTCTTTCTGGAGGTGAAGCACAAAGAGTTAAACTGTCCAAGGAACTTTCAAAAAGATCTTCCGGAGACTCTATATATATACTGGACGAACCCACAACTGGGTTACATTTTGAAGACATAAACAATCTATTATCAGTATTAAGGAAACTAGTAGATAAAGGAAATACAGTAATAGTTATAGAGCATAATCTAGATGTCATCAAAACAGCAGACTATATAATTGATATAGGCCCAGGAAGCGGGAATAATGGCGGAGAACTTATTGGAGTCGGCACACCAGAGGAGATAGTTGAACAATGTAGCAATAAAAGTCTTACAAGTAAATACTTAGCACAATACCTGAATAAAAACAAATGATATAAATGTTTCACTCAGGTTGTCAAAAACTCAATAGATTTGTTATATCTCAGCAATAGTTACAAAGAGATACTGGATATAACTTTAAAACATGTGGTTGTCAAGCTTAGCTTCATCAGACATCATATCTTTGTTCCACTTGGGTTGCCAAACTATATTAACAACAACATCAGACAAATCCAGAGATTCCTTGACAAAAGATTGAACAGCTTTAGGCATACTTTCAGCTACAGGACAAGTAGGGGAAGTTAAAGTCATATCTATAGAAACATAATCATAAGAAGAAATCTTGACTTCGTAGACAAGTCCTAGATCAACAATGTTTGTACTCAATTCAGGATCATAGAAATGCTTCAGGAGTTCTATTATCCTACTCTTTAGGTCAGGAAGTGATCTTATTCTTTGAATTTCTTCAAAATCACAACCCCTGCAAAAAGATTCAAATGAAGCTTGAGGAATAAAATCCTTAAGCTCTTTATAGTCCTTGGACATAACAATTATATCTTCAAGAGCATTCTGCTAGGATCTTCTATTAATTGCTTTATTCGCACTAGAAAAGTAACTGCACCTTTTCCATCAACTATCCTATGATCATAAGAAAGAGCAAGATACATCATATCTCTAATTTCAACTTGGCCAGACACAGCAACTGGCCTTTTTTGTATTGTATGCATACCCAATATTCCAGATTGAGGAGGATTGATAATAGGAGTAGAAAGAAGAGAACCGTAAATGCCGGCATTAGAAATGGTAAATGTGCCTCCAGACATATCATCTACTGTTAACTTATTATCTCTAGCTTTCTTGGCAAGTCTCAATATTTCGAGTTCAATTTCATGAAAAGAAAGTTTTTGGGCATTGCGTACAACAGGAACCACAAGGCCATTCTCAGTTCCTACTGCTACACCGATATCACAATAATCTTTATAAATAATATCATTTCCCCTAATCTCAGCATTAATATCTTGTATTTCAAGCAAAGCATGAACAGCAGCTTTAAGGAAAAAAGACATAAATCCTAGCTTGACTCCATGAATTTTTTCAAATTTCTCTTTATAAGAAGATCTGAGATTAATGACATTGGTCATATCCACTTCATTGAATGTGCTAAGTATAGCAGCTGTATTTTGAGAATCCTTAAGTCTCTGAGCTATTTTAGATCTCATTCTGCTCATCTTGACTACTCTTTGAGGTCTTGCGTCAGAAGACGCAACTGAAGAATTTTCATTAATAGTGCAAACATTATGAATAGGCTGAACTTGTGGTTGAGAAACTTCTGGCTGATTAGATACAATAGAAGAAGATTTCACAATAGAAGGAGACGGTTTTTTAGGGATAATTTTTTTATCTTCATGATGGTAATTAATTTCAACATTTTTGGGTTTTTCGGATTGGATTGAATTTTCAGAAGTTGAATCAGCATCAGAATCAATAGAAGCAATAATTTGACCAGCAGAAACAAGATCATCAACACTGCAATCCATAGAAACTAAAACTCCAGAACATGGAGCAACAACTTCAAGAGCTGCTTTATCTGTTTCAAGCTCGAAAACAACTTCATCCTTCTGAACAAAATCTCCCTTTGATTTTTTTATATCAGAAACTTCAGCTTCAGATATAGACTCACTAAGATTAGGAACTTCAATTTTAAAAATAGCCACTACGAATCACACAAAAAAAAATTAAATTAAAGCATATCCTATTGTTCGTAGAGAAATTGTCAATGTTTTTCTCACAAACAAAAACTTTTCAGCAATGCATTTATATTAAAAATAATTTGTTTATAAAGCAGAAAACAGCGAAAATGAATTCATTGATTATATGGTAAAAAACCAATCACTACTATAAAATGATAGGAATAAAAGAAGCATCAGAAAAATTAGAAGTTCCTCAATACGTTTTGAGATTCTGGGAAACACAATTCAAACAAATACGCCCATTGAAAAAAAATGGACGAAGAATTTATAGGGATTCAGACATTCAGAAACTACAAACAATTAAAAATCTTCTTCATGTCAAAAAGTACACCATAGAAGGTGCAAAACAGTACCTTATGGACCAAAAAATCAAAAGAATTGGTACACCACAAGAAAAAATAGAAGAAGCTCTATATCACTTAAAGGAAGCAAACAAAAGAATCAAACAAAGACTTGAAAAGGAATAATCAACATTATTCACATGAAAAAATATTATTTACTACGATCACCTGGTTGTTAATCATTTATTTCAAACCAAGAATTAAGTAGGCATTTATTTATTGCATCAAATCTGATATGTAATACTAATTATATGTCAAAAGGTAAGCAGTTGATAAAGTTGTTAATTTTACTAATTTTATGTGGCACAACTAATATTTCCAAGGCTCAGGACACAACTAATATTTCCAAGCCTCAGGATTTAGAAAAAAATTACAACAAAACTACAGAAACAAACAAAGATGCCTACGTTAGCATAAATAACCAATCAAACAACGCACCTCCTACATCTTCTTTTTCACCTATTAGGTCCAAATCCAAAAAAGAGAATATAAAAACAAAAAAAAATCAAGATTTAAAAGAAACAAAAGCACCGCAAAGCACAAAACAAAATCAGAAATCATCAAATGATAAAAAAAACGAACAAAACCAATCCTTGCAGAAAGTGATTCCAGAAAATAAAATTGAAGATCAAGATAATCATAAAAACAATATTACAAATAATTCAGAAAAACATAATGAACAAACATCAGATATAAAAGATCAAAAAACAAAAAACGACTTAAAGTACATAACTCATTGGGGGAAAAAACCCATAAAAAACAAATCTAATAAACAACCTGAAGACAAATCAAAAGATCTTAAAAAAACTCAAGAAATTAATTCCAATTATTTAGAAGCTTTAAAAGCCACCACTTCAAATTTGAATTCAAATGCTCCAAAAATTTTATTTATATCGGATTATGAAGAATTAGTCTTCAAAACAGCCAGTGAAGGTAATATAGCGGCATTAGCCAGCTTATTAGATATTGTAGAAGAAGTAGACATAAGAAACTCAGATGGAGCTACACCTTTATTGATTGCAGTACGTTCAAACAAACTAGAATCAGTAAAATTTTTGATTGCTAGAGGAGCCGACCCTAACGCAAAAGATCATAAAGGACTCACGCCTTTAAAAATAGCAACTCAGATGCGTTCAACTAATATTATTAACGCTATAAATTCTAGATCTAAAAATTAATCTAATATCAAGAAACCTAATATATATATTATATATATGTATTATTTCACGAAAGATCTCTAAGGAACATATATAATGGGTAAAAGTGCAAAAATTTTCAATCTAATTGGTTTGTTTTTATTAATATCATTATGCTTAATAAGCTTTACGAATCAATCATCCAATGCTCAAACATTGCCAAAATACAATATAGTCACTGCAGTCAATGGATATGAAAACAAATATAAGAGAGAAAGAGATGGACATTTCTATATAAATGCACAGTATAAAAAACAAAATTCCACCAATACTATAACTTTCTTACTTGACACAGGAGCAACAGATTTGATCATATCATTATCAGATGCACAAAAGCTTGGCGTAGAGCCAAACAAATTAGTCTATAACAAGCAATACCATACTGGGAACGGGAGTATCTGGGCTGCACCGATAATAATATCAAAACTCAAATTTGATAACTTTGTAATTGAAAACATTGAAGCAAACGTAATAAATACTAGCACATCACAATCAGTTTTGGGAATGAGCATAATAAAAGAATTTATAGTTCAGATCAACAACAATCAATTACAACTATCTCTAAGGAACTATATAAATTGAAACAAGTTATGTATTATAGATCCACTTTAGCTACAAAAAATAATTAGCTTAACAATTCGACTTCACATCACCCGCTAAATACAGTGAACCACATATTAATATAATCAATTCACCATCATATTCACTGTTATTTTCAGCAATCATTTTTATTGCTTGACCCACTGTATCAACAGCATAGGATTGTAATCCACAATTTTCACCAGCAAGCTTTATCCTTTCTCCAACATAACTATTAGGCTCGGATTGAACACAAACACCAAATAGAGATTGTGCATTAGGAGCCAGTTCAGATATAAACTCTTCCGGATTTCTACCTATGGTGATACCAATTATTAAATAAACATGCTTGCCAAGCATCCATTTGGATAAAGTCCTAGCAGCATCAACGTTATGGGCTCCATCAAGAAAAATTTGGAAATTGTTAGGGACATCAAAATTACTGGTTACTAGCTCCAAACGAGCAGGCCAATAAGTACTCTTTAAAGCATTTGATATAACATCATGATCTATTGAAACATAACCATATTTTTTAGATAAAATAGTAGCAGCAGCAATTGCATTACCAGCATTATATATCTGATGTTCCCCTAACAAACTTGGGGAAGGAAATTCCACCTCTTCACCAGAAGATTGAAAAAACATGGAACCATTGTTATTCAAATTACAGCTCCACTCATAACCAAATCTATATACAGGAACCCTTTCTGTTATAGCTCTATGCTCAATCACCTTATTAGCTTCAATGTAATTTTGTTTTGATACAATAGCAACTCTGTCATTATTACCTTTTATAATACCAGCTTTTTCAAATGCTATATCTTCTATTGTGTCACCCAAATATTCAGTATGGTCCTTAGAAATAGAAGTAATAACATTGATTAAAGCATCTTGAATACAGTTAGTAGCGTCAATCCTTCCACCAATACCAGTTTCAACCAATGTGAAATCTGATTTTGAGCCTGCAAATGCCAAAAAAGCAGCACATGTTGTGATTTCAAAAAAACTCAATTCATGTTCAGATACATGTATTCTGCATTCTTCTAACACAGCACGCAATTGAGAATCACTTATTTGTTCACCACCAACCACAATCCTCTCATTAAAATATCTCAAATGAGGAGAAGTATATACGTTAACTTTATATCCCGAACATTCTAAAATTCTTCGCAAAAAAGCAATCGTTGAACCTTTGCCATTGGTGCCCGCAACATGAATTACAGGCGATAAATTTAATTGAGGATTACCAATTTTTTCCAAGAGATCTTTAAAAGCATCTGATCTGTGTGACATATGCCTAAGAGATTTAGCTCCAAAATTTTTTGGCCAATAAGGCATAAAAGATGGCATACAAAATATTGTTAAATATGTAATGAGATCAGACTAGAGCACATAGCAACAAAAATCAATTATTTGGGTATGATATTTTTAACAGCTTTTGATAATTCTCTCGAAACATCTGAAGTCATAGCATCTGAAATAACATAATCAAGATAAAATTCAGCTTCCGAATATTTTTTCTGCTCAAATAGCTGAATTGATTTAGAAATCAATAGTGAAGTCTTATATATGTTTTTAGACGACAAATCTAGCTCTATTTCCGAGTCGGAATATACGTTAACCAAACTATCAATCAAGTCGGTAATAAAAATTGGACAATCTTTATTAGCAGTAATTGTAGATAATTGTTTGATGTCAGAATTGTTGTTTACCCATAAATAGAAATCAGCCATACATCCAATAAAATCTTCCCTGGTTGAAAGTTCTAAAAATTCCTTGCTATAATCACGCTCAATGAAGCCTTTCCTATACAATGATCCGAAGGCATTATTCAGCTCAATTCTATTCTGATAAGATTGCCAAGAAAAAAAACCAAAGAACAGGCTTGAAACTACAACGAATATAAAAATATATCTTAGCTTGGGTGAAAATCTCAAATAAAACATTAGTAAACATCAATTAACATATAACCATTATACCCTAATCCAATTATATATTGTAGGGGTATTACAATAAAATAAAAAGTAATATTTAAACACTATATCAACTAGTAAGAGAATTAAACATTAATCTACACCTAAAGTTGAATTAAAAATTCACAAAAATAATACTAACAATGCATCCAACATTAAGACTTTGTTAATATACTATATATAGCATCTTAACTTCAGACAACTGATATTTATAATCTGTTAAATGATCATTATTCTTATTAAAGAGGCTCGACATGAAACCCAAAACAAGATCAAATCATAATCTAAAAGAAATAGAAATGAAAAGTATGGATCTCACACATTAGATAAAAAAACAATCATTGTGATTTTGTTAAATAAAAAACCAAACAAGATTCAATTATCAGATTTATTCGCAAGAACACTATGTGATTGACCTATTTCTTTTTTAACTTGACTAACTTGTATGGGCTGCATTTGCAAATATTTGAGACCCATTTTTTCTAATCTCATCGGGTTGTTCAAGTAACTCCATTCAGCTTCTAAAGTATGGATGGAATTATATGTAGATTCAACGTTTTTAGAAATTTGATTCAACTCTTTAGTTAAATTCTCTACATAATACTTAACTTGAAAAAGACCAAACATGCTTATCAACAGAAACACAGCACTTGACATTAAAGAAAATTTATTCATTTTACTCCTTTTTTAATTAGATATTCTTTTTATACACCTAAGCTTAGCAGAGCGAGATCTGCAATTTGCATTGATTTCCAGCTTAGTAGGCTTAACAACACCACTAGTCATTGACATGAATTTAGCAGAAACGCAATTGGGCTCACTTAGAATGCCTGGACTATTTCTATTAGCACCAGGAATTTTACCGCACAAAGCATCAAACTTTTTTTTTACTATTCGATCTTCCAAAGAATGAAATGAAACCACCAACAATTTACCTCCTAGACTCAATACGGACGCTGCATCTAAAAGAGCTGTTTCTAATTCCTCTAATTCTTGATTAACCCATATTCTTATAGATTGAAATGATCTAGTAGCAGAATCAATTTTACCAGATTTTGGCACAACTGAGTGCACTATCTCAACAAGCTCATCAGTTGTTTCAATCATTTTCTTATTACGGTAATTAACAATTGCTTTGGCAATTTTACGCGCATATCTTTCACCACTATTGTTATATAGCTGTTTAGTAATTTCCAATTCCGTTAATCCATTGACAAAATCATATGCTGTATAATCAGAATTACCCATTCTCATGTCTAATGGAGCATTCGACGTAAAAGAAAAACCCCTTTCTAAATCATTTATTTGCATTGATGACATACCAAGATCAAATACTATTCCATCGATATTATCAATATCGTAAGATTTAATAACCTGTAAAATCAAGCTAAATCTAGATGAAGTAAAAAAAAATCTATTTCCAAAAACATTTTTAACCTCATTTGCGAATTTTTTCACAGCTAAATCTCTATCAATTCCATACACAGTGCATAATGATGACTTGAGCATAGCAATTGTGTATCCCCCAGCACCAAAAGTGCAATCCAGGTAAATTTCGTTATCCTTAGGACAAATCAATTCTAAAACCTCATTAATCATTACAGGAACATGTTCAGTCATTTTTTATAACCTTATTCCTTGTTCTAAGTAAAGAACGATTATCTCTAGCAATTTCTCGAGATTTATTAATGCAAACATTCAAATCATCAGGATTCCATATTTCAAAAGTAACACCCTTACCAACAAAAGCAGCTTTATTAGATATACCTACCTTTGACAGAAGAGATGGGCATAAAGTTACTCTACCATCTGTGTCAAATTGCAGTTGCTGGCTGCCACCTAGTAAAGCTATAGCAAAAGCATCTCGTTCTTCAGAAAAAATTTCCATAGAATCAATGCTTTCACTGATTTCTTCCATTCTATTCATACTACAGGCCTCTATACATTTATGAGTAAAAGATAAATAAGCAACCACACCAAAAAATTCTTGATCTTTCAGAGCAGACCTAAATTGAGCTGGAACAGACACCCTGCCATTTTTATCTACTTTATTGATGTAGGTAGAAAGAAATAATTTCATGGATAGACTCAATATGATATATTCTGGTAAAATATGGCTTAAAGTGCCTAAACATGGTATTTTATGCCGATCAAGAGGTCAAGTGTAATTTATGTGTGGAATATTTGGAATACTATCTAAATCCGATTCAGATATATCGGGAAAGATCATTAAAGGTATAAAAGCTTTAGAACACAGAGGATATGATTCCACTGGGATAGCAACAATTGACAAGGAAAGCAAATCCATTGAATGCTTAAAAGTATGTGGAACTGTAAATTTATTAGAAGATCAGATGCTTAGACAAAAAAAACAGATTAAATATCTGGCTATAGGACATACTAGATGGGCAACTCATGGAAAAATCGAACTAAGAAATGCACACCCACATCTTTCGTCTAATAATGTTGCAATCGTACACAATGGCATAATTGAAAATTATATTGAATTAAAAGAAGAAATAAAAAAAAATAACAAACAATATATTGGAGAAACAGATAGCGAAGCGATAGCTCATATGTTCGCAATAAATCTGGAAAAAAAAACGAATCTTAGAGAAGCTTTGGAAGCAACAGCAAGATGCTTGAAAGGACATTGGTCTGCTTTGATTATATCAAAATTATATCCTGATCTCATCTTAGCATTGAAAAATGGCACCCCAATGGTTATAGGAGAGTGTGATAATGGAGATACAATAATTACATCAGATGTACTAACAATATCACACTTTTCTAACAAAGTAACTTTCTTAGAAGATGGAGATTATGCTATAATAGATAATTATGGGAAATCAATATATAACAATGCAACAGAAGTGTATAGAAAAAGAAAAATGATAGAAACAACAATTTCTTTATCTAATACCAATAATCAAATTAGCTTCATACTACAAGAAATATATCATCAACCAATTGCTGTAAATAAAACTGCCAACCAATTTATAAAAAATGGAAAAATACAACTACCTATAAAACTTGATAGCATAAAGCAAATATCAATAGTGGCATGTGGCTCTTCTTACTATGCGGGAATGTTAGGTAAATATTGGATTGAAGCAAGCACAGGAATACCAACGGGAGTAAGCATAGCATCAGAATTCAGGTATAGCGGACTTATAGATAAAAATACTACTTTCATATTTATCTCTCAATCCGGAGAAACAGCTGACACATTAGAATCGTTAAAACATGTTAAAAAACATGGTAATAAAATAATAGGCATAACAAATTCTATGTACAATTCAATATCAAGGCTATCCGACATATCGCTTGATACTGTTGCTGGGACAGAAATAAGCGTTGCAGCCACTAAAACATTTACATCTCAATTAACAGTTCTTCAATGCTTGACGATTTATCTAGCTGGAAAAACCAATATGGTACAAGAACTATTAGCGCTTCCAGACAAATTAAAAACAACAATAGATACAACAATCAGAAACATTGACAAAGCAACAGAGGCTGTCATAAACAGCAAAGCTGTTTTATTTATAGGCAGAGGTGAATCGTATTGCGTCGCCATGGAAGGTGCTTTAAAGCTAAAAGAGCTTGCTTATTTGAACGCAATAAGCATTGCAGCAGGTGAATTAAAACATGGAACATTAGCACTAGTAGATGAAAATGTACCAATTATTGCTATTATTCCAAGCGACAAACTTTTCATAAAAACTTTATCAAATATACAAGAAGCCTACGCTAGAGGAGCAAAGATAATTGCAGTCACTGATAAAATCGGCACTCCACATTTGGAAAAGATATGTCATTCGATAATTGAGGTGCCATGCTCTAACACTATGTTGTCTGCTTTCCTAACAACAATACCATTACAACTTATAGCTTATAAAGCAGCCATATTTCAGGGAATTGATGCGGACAAACCAAGAAATTTAGCAAAATCTGTAACAGTTGAATGATTCAAATTAATTGAACAAAAAAATATAACTATACCTATCAAACTTTATATATCGGTTGATTTTTTAGAATGGCCCATTTTATTTATCTTAGTGTTCATATATCTAGCATTATATGTATTATGCGGCACAAAAATATTCTCACATTCTGTGACAACAATACCCCTAGATTTCAAAAACTCAAGCTTGATTGGATTAGATGTCAAAAGACGAAGAACCCTAATACCCATATT
This sequence comes from Anaplasmataceae bacterium, assembly GCA_965216745.1. Lineage (GTDB taxonomy): Bacteria > Pseudomonadota > Alphaproteobacteria > Rickettsiales > Anaplasmataceae. The sequence goes on from OZ244191.1 coordinate 1,098,294, forward strand.
TTTTAAAATTTCAGCTGCAATTTCAAAATCTCTTTCATCATCCTCAAAGCCAAGAACATTGTTTGCTTCAACAGTATCTAATCCAAAGCTACTCTGCAGATCATAAGCACGTATTTTATTTGCCAAACCAATTCCTCTTCCTTCTTGGTTTAAATATAAAATAATACCACCTGAATTATCCAACATGTGATTAATGGAATATCTAAGCTGATCCCCACAGTCACATGTCAACACACCCAGTATATCCCCAGTATAACAAGAAGAATGGAGCCTGACCAAAGGATTGGCTCGAATCCCTCGTATCACAATACAATGATGGTCTATACCCTCCGATCTAAACACAAACATTTCAGAATCATGCTTGCGCCTTAATGTAATAGGACCTTGAGATATTTTTTTAACCTTGATTGATGCATTGAAATAATTCCTGACCATCTCAATAGATATATTTATACCGACATATTTAGAAATATTTTTTTTATCAGCTTCAAGCACAATAGCAGAAGGAAGTAATTGTGCCAATTTCATAATCTTGATTATATATGAATCAATCTCGTCAGCTTTAACATATTTATCATAAACTATATCTGGACTACTGATCAATTCAATCAGCTCTGCAGCTGATCCAACCTCATTGGATGCAACTCTTATATCATTATCACAATATCCAAGAAATTTAGATCTGGGAGATGAAATTAAAATATAATCAAAACTAGGAAGTGTGTCTAAAGATTCAGATGCAAATACCAATCTAAAAGAATCCTCAAATCCCAAGATTATAGGCAAACCACACCGAAGGTCGGAAATAATTCGCCTAAAATCAACAAGATCAGCCATAAACCTTTTATCAATAAAATTAGAATTTTACCACATGCTAATAATAAACCGCAACATAGACAAAAACAAATATAATCTAAACTACATTAGTTTGCTAAATCACCAAGCTCATTCAACATAAGGATTTCTAGATTTAATAAGATCAATTCCTATTGGAACACCAAACAGACCGAAATATTCTACAAAATCTTTCTTCAAATATGATATATAGTGCCCTGGTAGATCTTCAGGTATATTTGCAGATATTTTAAGTATTATTGGAGAAGAACGCGATTGAAAAACAAATTTGAGCCTTATTGGAGTTTTTCTATGTGACATTGGCGGAGAATGTTTTAGTACAGCAAGATTCATCCATCGATTCAATTTAGAAGAAGGCAACCTTGTATTGGAAGCTTCAAAAACTTCTCTACAGCACTCAATTATTTTACCGCAATTCATCCCACTCAATGCAGAAATCTTGAGCGCTTTAAAACCAAACGGCAAAACTCTACTAGATTGATATCTTATACGCTTAAAAACATCGTCATTGTCAATCAAATCACATTTATTTATCAAGAAAACTATAGGCTTTAAATGCTCTTGGGCGCTGTCTATAATTACAGCATCTTGACGTTCCATACAACAAGTCGCATCTATAACCAGAAGAATCACATCTGCATATTTTATAGAATAAAGAGCACTATTTGAAGAAAGATATTCAATTTTACCTTGTACTTTCGACCTTTTTCTCAATCCAGCTGTATCAGTCAATGTAATGTTTTTATGCCTCTTAGACTTAACTGTGACACTATCTCTAGTAGTACCAGGTGAATCATTAGTTATTAATCTTTCTTCTTGTAAAAGATAATTCATTATTGTCGACTTACCTACATTAGGTTGACCACATATAACAATATTCATATATTTTGCATGCTGTAGATCACTACCTTCTTTTAGCTCATGCTTATACATAAAATCTTTTATTTGCTCTAATCCAATGCTATGTTCAGCTGAAACGAAAACAGTATCATCGAAATCAGTAATAGAATAATCAAACTGGTCTTTTCTATCAGATTTGTTTACTACAAGTAATATAGGGACTTTAGCATTACGTCTAATCCAATTTGCAACTTCAATATCTGTATATATTACCTCCGGCTCAACTACAAAAATTATTTGATCAGATGAATCAATTAGCGACTTCATTTTAAAAGTAACACTTGGATCAGAAAGAGAAGACATCTTGGAATCTAATCCAGCAGTATCTAACAAAATAAAACCATCGCATTCATGCTCTATGACATCACGAGTAACACCTGGAACATCTAAAGTTATCGATTTACGCCTTCTTATTAGTTTATTAAACAAGGTAGACTTGCCAACATTTGGCCTACCAATAATTACAACTCTACCCTTATTCACAGATTGATTCCAAACCAACGTCACAAAAAGTAATCATAACACAAAAACAAAACTACATTTCATATTATTAATATATAACAATAATTATACACAACAGTGAAATACAAACTTGACAATGGAGAAATTAATATAAGAGATTAACATTGCTCTCCTTGACATTTTCATAGCTTAATCTAAATTAAGTAAAATGTTTTTAGCTCTTGGATTGGGTTCAAATTTAAATAATCGGGAAAAAATAATTAACGCAACAATTATTGAATTAAACAAATATTTTCATGAAATAAATTTATCACAATTTTATCCAAATGCTGCCGTTCTTCCACCTAATGCCCCAAAGTCCTGGGACAGAAAATTCATCAATGTTGCATTAACATGCAACACTAAGTACAAACCATATGAATTATTAAAAATTACACAGTCATTAGAAATAAAGTTTGGTAGATCTGTAAGTGATCAGCACTGGGCTCCAAGAACAATGGATATAGATATATTGTTTTATGGAGAAAAAATCATCAATGAACCTAATTTGATAATACCACACCCCGAATTACATAAAAGAGAATTTGTTCTTAGGCCTTTATGCGATTTATGCCCAGCGCACATACATCCAATATCAAAGAAAAATATCTTAGAATTGTTAATGTCATTGAAGTATAAAAATTGATGTAAGAGAAAAATATGATCGAAAGATATATATATTATAATAAATATTATACAGTTTGATCAGAAAATATGCGTAGAAATATATAACTGAATATACAAGTGAATACACAAAGAATACCACAAAATCTAAATAAATTCTGCATAGACAAAAAATAACAATTTCAAGAAATACAAGTAAATTGAATTTGAGAAAACAAAAATTTTCAAAGAATAACAAAGGTTGCCCAAATGTTAAAAACAGAAGCTATAGCAATAAAGAATAGCAACAAATATAAACACAGAGCAACTCATCATAAAAAAAACTCGACCTGAGAGCACTAGCAATGGGTGTAATAACATACAATCATTTGGAGAAGGATACTTTCTTCTTCTAGTGTCTTTGTTTTCCCTCGTCCCAGTGGGACGAGGACAAACACAGGAGAGATACAAAGATAAGAATAGTGATGCTACTTACATAGAAGCTATAACACCTAATTCAAAAGAGTGTGATCTATAAGGCAACTTCAAGGAAACTGTTTGGCTAGACACATCTAAAACACTAAATCCGTCACCTTGGGTAATTCCAATGTATTTGTAACCACCATAAACTCTAAAACCAGGGCTCAAAGGAACTGTTACACCTGCTTTAGCCTGATAAGAAAGTGAGTATTTTGGCTCAGCACTAGATAATTTATGCCTTGCAAGACCAATTCCTCCTCCAATGTAAGGACAAAAAGGCATTTCAGCAACAAGATCATAATAAAAATTCAACATACCGTAAAGAGCTGTAGAGTCTTTTAAATTCAAAACATCTACATCAGCCGAATCTTTTACTACTCTTGACAATGACTTAAACTTAGCATCAATGAAACCCATTTCAACAGCAACCCTCGGGTTACCTGAGTAAGCATAACCAAGCTCTAAACCACCAGAATGACCAGTTTTGTATTCAACTTTATCATTATCAGTTGTGGGAATTTTCTTAGCATTAATAAAATTGAGTTCAAACAAATCAGCATACTTGCTTGAACGAGGCATATTCGCAGAATAATAACCTGAAATATAAAAACTACCATCATCTTGAATAGATGAAGGATACATTGAAGCGCTCACATCAGACACATAAAGTGCTGTTAGGGCCAGGGCACTGCCCATAACAAATTTTCTAATTTTTTTAATAAACATAATCTCTCCTAGATTCTGACATGACTCAAGATAAAACACACAAAGTGTACTAGCTGTAGTCTATTCATATCTAGAACTATAGTCAAAAAAAATTTCTTATGAGTTAAGACGAAAATCAAATTAAATGCTCATCAAACGACATTACACTATGTGAAACAAACATAAATGAGAAAGATCTTAAAATTGAAAACACTTGCAACAATCTAATGTAAAAAGCTCAAAAGCCAAAAATCAAAAAGCAAACAATAAATAGCTCAAAAAGGGCTCAAGAACGATAATTTGAACAATAAGAACTTTTGACAAAAAGTACAAGCAAAAAACATAAAAACTAAACAGTATTAAATTGTAAACATAAAAGTCAATAAACAAAAATATATAGGAAAAATGCTAGCATAAAAAACACAATAAGAAAACTAAATTTGAGGTCGTAAAATAAAATATACAATTTAATTAAGAAACTTTGTAGGCATACAATAAACAATTAGTATTAATTAACTATAAACAGATAATCGCAAAAACATTGAATCTTTGATTTTCTATGCAAAAGGAAAAATCATACAAGCATAAAGACCAAAAATCTACCAAGGGTTGTATAGAGAAAGTATAAATTAACTAAAAGCCTGTACTGTACAAGAACACATACAATAATTGGTTTTAAAAATGCGCTTTACAATAGGAATTATAATTGTCTTTGCCTCTGTGTTAGGTTGTTTCCATTTAATGGGAGGTAGTTTGATCGCACTATATCAACCAGGAGAACTTGGTATAATAGGAGGAGCTGGAGTAGGAGCCTTTGTTATAGCAAACCCTAGATTTGTACTCTTGTCATCAATGAAGTCTCTTAAAACAGTCTTCAAAGGAATGCCTTTTGACAAATCAGCTTACATAGAACTACTCTCTTTTCTTTTTAATGCCCTCACATTGATCAGAACAAAAGGACTTCTTGCTATAGAAAGCCAAATAGACGAGCCAAAAAACAGCGAATTATTCACAAAATACCCTACGTTACTGTCAAACCATCACGCATTGGACTTTTTCTGTGATTACATGAGATTAATAAGTATGGGAGTAGACAGTCATTACCAAATAGACGATCAAATGATACAAGAACTTGACTTACATCATCAAGAAGAAGAAATGGTAAATGGATCAATTCAAACACTCTCTGATGCATTCCCCGCGATAGGAATTGTGGCAGCAGTACTTGGTGTGATTAAAACCATGGCAAGTATAAATGAACCCCCAGAAATATTAGGAGCATTGATTGGTGGAGCACTGGTTGGGACTTTTTTAGGAATATTTCTCTCATATTGCATGGTTGGCCCAATTTACGCGTTCTTGCATAAATATTCAGAAGCTAAAGGATCATACATATTGTGTATAAAGGCTGCAATAATATCCTATTTGCAAGGAAATGCTCCTTCAATTTCTGTTGAATTTGCAAGAAAATCAGTCCCCGATCATTTGAGACCTACATTCCTAGAATTAGAAGAGAAAATGAATGAAAACACAAACGCTTAAAAGCATGAAAGTCGAAAAAATGAGAAATGAATCTATCCAGCTACTAAAAATAAACAACTTTTTAGTAGCTCTTATTTGTAGCATTAAAAATAAAATTCAAAAAAATCTGACAAAACATTTATATATTTTCAACATTCTTGTTCGAGCATTGAATATAAACAAAACAATCACACTATTATCTGAAAACACATCAAAGTTTATTACTAAATCATTTGATTCATCAGCATCACTTTTGAATATTTGTTGTTACACTAAATTATTTGAAAACAATCTCAATGCAATGACACAAAACACAATCACAATTAATTATAAAACCAATTTTTTTTCAATGAGCAAAAAATGAGCGAAAATACAATAATAATAAAAAGAATAAAAAAAGGAGGACATGGTCATCATGGGGGTGCATGGAAAGTTGCATACGCAGACTTTGTAACCGCAATGATGGTGTTTTTCCTGCTTTTGTGGCTATTAGCGTCTGTGCCGCAAGAAACTCTAGATGGGCTAGGTGACTTCTTTAAGCCTACTGAGGCAACAGAAAAATCAGCTTCATCTTCCGATGAGAATCTTGCAATTGCGATGAAAAGCCAGCTCATTGAAGAAATGGAAATATCCAATCAGGATCTAGAATCAATAATAGAAAACAAAATATCTAAAACGCTAAATGATAAATACGGAAACATTATCAAGATAGCTCAAGATAGTGATGGGATAATAATCATCATTGAAAGCACAGCAAAAGAAAAACTATTCGAAGATAAAAAATACATATTATCACCAAATGGGCAAGAAAAACTAAATGACATAGCTCAACTAATCAAGCCCCTCCCTTATTACTTGTCTATTTCTGGGCATATAGACTCATCTGAAATAGACAAATATACCAAAGATGCAAAATGGAAAATATCACTAGAAAGATCAAATGCAGCTCGCAAAGCATTAATTCAAAACGGCATTCCCGATGAAAAAATAGCTCAACTTATGGGGAAAGCTGATTTTCAACATATAGATATTAAAAACCCCAAATCTTATAGAAATAGAAGGATACAAATAAAATTACTCAACAAAGACAATATCCACAACAACAAGAAAAACGTTGTGGGCAATATTCTAGAAAAAAAATAATACTATTTTATGAATCATTTAATCCAAACATATAAAGCTCCATCACCACCATGACGAGGCAATGCATTGTTGGTTTTTTTTACATATTTATTTAAATCAGAAAACATCAAAATTCTTGAAATCTCTTTACGTAAAACTTCACCCTTACCTGTTATTACACAAACTTTTTTTGATCTTAATTCAAAATGAAATAACAGAAATTTCTCCAATTCCACATAAGATTCAGACAAAGAGAATCCATGCAGATCTAAAACGTTTTCATTTCTAGAAACACAGCAGTTATATGCTATACTCTTGCGCGCCGTCAAAGATAATCTATCAGGACTAGAACCATGAAATACACCAACATATCTCTGTGAGACAGGAGAAACATCATTCATAGCTTTAGACCAATCACAATTATCAAGCATAATCCATGATAAGTTACATGGAAGTTTTTTATTTTTACCACGAATCTTGCAATGCCTTCTATAACTTGAAAAATCATTGCAAAGATCAAAAGTATCAATCCCACAATCATAAACTTGATAACAATCCATTCTTGAAAGCTGGCGTTTTAAGTATTTAGGTAAATCAAAATGATATTTCCCACCCTTATAAGGTATAAAATCGGAAGAACATTCAGAATCATTTGCAACAAACTTATCGTAAAAATCAGAATCTATCTCGTATGAACTTTGACGTATACAAGGGCCTATAAGAACAATTTCATTGCTATTTTGATCATTATTACTCCTTCTCAATTTATTAATAACGTTATTCAATAATCCATTGATTGCCCCTCTCCAACCAACATGACAAATGGCAACACAAAAAGTCTGAGGAGAATATATTAACAAAGGAACACAGTCTGCGCTCAAAATGCCAATAGGAATATTTTCAACACTAGTAAAAATAGAATCAGCTAATAGTTTACTTCCTAATTCAAAGCCAAAGATTTCGATAACATTGGTACCATGACAATTATCAGGAACAACAATTGGATAACCCAAAACATTAGATGTTCTAGCAATCAAGTCCGCACCAAACTCATTTTGATTAGATGGAGCTTCAAAACCATATCTTATGTTTTCACCAAAAACATTTTCAGTGTCATAATTGTTACTCATTTATATATAAATATCATAATATCAGAACACATAGCAATACAAACTAACAATCAATACGTACTAAAACATCAGATTTAGAATAAAAACACATAAAAAAGCGATCTTTTATATTAATTTGTAGACAAAGAAAAGATTAAGTTAAAAATATATTCAAGCAAATCTCAAAATTTAGAATGCAAAACATTTAGTATAATCACAACTGCTATTGCATAATCTCCATCATCTGTCAAAGAGACAAAAACAGAATCTATTTTAGAATCTCCAATGAAAAGAATAGGCTGACCACTAGGATCATTTCTGATTTCTATTTCCCGCATTTTTACCGGAGAAGAACACGCTTTTATATAAGCTTCCTTTGCAGCAAATCTTTTGGCTAAAAAATTAGATTTCAAATGGTTGCGACTATCACCCTCTTCTATTTCTCTTTTAGAAAAGATTTTCTTTAAAAAAGCATCACCATGCTTTTCTAAAATTCTTGTGATGCGATTTATCTTCACAATATCAATTCCTATCATTGTAATCTTTAGAATAAAATATTCTCAATTACACTAAATTCTCTAACATAAGAGATGTAATATCAACACAAAATATTCTAATAGTTAACAATCCAATGATATTTATTTTGACACATACATTACAGTGATAAATACTTATGTAATCCACCAAAATACATAAGATGCATTAAATGACACAAACTTCAGATACAAACAACTATCAAAACAACAACGAAGATGCAACAGAAAACCAGCATTTAAGAAAGGAAAAAAAAGATAACACAAGCAATGGTTCTATGTTCGAAGGAAAATTAACAGAAGAACAACAATCAGCATATCAGTCGAAACTTAACTCCAAACAAAAGAAAGACAACTCCTCTGAAAAAAAAACTCAAACAGAAAAAAATGAATCAGAAGAAGATGATAGGTACAAAGATCCACCAAAAAAAGACAAAGGAGAGAGGAAGTATTCAAAAATAAAATATGGATTTGGGATCAAATTATTAAAATCAGCAATTAGACAGATACTCAAAAACATACTAATATCATTTAACATATTTTCAGACAAAGATATCAAGTCAGAGCTTTTGACTACTGGTCTTGGGAGCAGTAGCGCTTATAGTAAACTGCTTTTATTAAAACAAAAAAAAACAAAAGACAAACAAAAAGAAGCATTCCTTGCGCTAACAATAATGCTAGCACAATCGGAAACAACCAACAATCCATCTCTATTAACCACTAGTTCTAATAAACAATTCAATCAACAAATTTTAATAAATGCACAAACAATAAACTCTTCAAAAGATATAACTCAAGAAATATTCAAAAAAGGAGTACATAATAGCCTTTCGCTTCCACAGCAATATAACAAAATAGGACCTGCATCA